>CAZGRP010000083.1:0-13807 GCA_964527995.1 uncultured Cytophagia bacterium
ATGAAGCGCTTGTGAACCAGGGCCGGCCAGTAGCTGATGATCTCGGTCGGCTTGGGCCGGCCGCCAGCAAAGCCAGTCACGCCCGGCGGACCGCTGGTGACCAGCGGCACAATCTCCATGCCGAAACGTTCCACCTTCTTGCGATCGGCATCGCGCACGCCGATGCGGAGGACGACTTCCGGCAGGTCGGCCGGCGCCTGCACGATGCCGCGGTGGCACTCGCCAGCGCCGAGTAGCTCCACGACCCGATTTTGTTCAGCAAACTCAATGCCGTCCATTTTCAGGCGCGCCCAGATGATGTCGGCGCAGAGCCTTGCCTTTTCCACCGCATCGGGGCCGGCGATCGCCAACTGCCCCACCGCCTTGTAGCCGTTTCGGTAGCTGATCGACACCTTGAAGAAGTCGGTCGCCGAACTGCCGCGCACGCCGTGGACGCGCACGCGGTCGCCCTCCTGTTGCTGCAAGCGCACACTGGTGAAATCCGCCACCACATCGGGTGTGATGTAGGTAGAGGGATCTCCCATTTCGTAGAGCAGCTGCGAGGTCACCGTCTCGATGTTCACCAGGCCGCCGGTGTTCTCGTGCTTGGTCACTACGAAATGGCCGTCGGCGTAAGCTTCGATCACCGGATAGCCGATCGCGGCAAAGTCGGGCACCTGTCGCCAGTTGGTGTAGTTGGCGCCCGTGCATTGAGCACCGCACTCGACGATGTGGCCGGCCACTGTCGCCGCTGCCAGGCGGTCGTAGTCCTCGCGGGACCAGCCGAATTCGTGGATCATCGGGCCGATCACCAGCGATGGGTCGGTGACCCGGCCGCAGATGACAATGTCGGCTCCGGCATCGAGCGCTTCGGCGATCGGGAAGGCGCCCAGATAGACGTTGGCGCTGGTGACACGATCGCGGATCGTCTCGAACGGCTCGCCGGTATCCAGGTTCCGTAGCTCTTCGCCCGCCGCCTGCAGCTCCGGCAACCGCTCCAGAATGTCGTCGCCGGAGACAATGGCCACCTTCAGCCCACCGACACCGTGCTTGCGGATGACCTCGGCCACCGCCTGCCGGCATGCTTCCGGATTTACTCCACCAGCGCTGGAGATGACCTTGATTCCCTTGTCGACGATCTGGGGCAGGATACGATCGAGAATGGTGATGAAGTCCGTGGCATATCCAGCGTTCGGGTCCCGGCTGCGGAGCTTCTGCATGATGCTCATGGTCACTTCAGCCAGAAAATCGAGGGTCAGATAATGCAGCGGGCCCTCGTTCACCAGGCGGACCGGTGCCAGGATGCTGTCTCCCCAGAACCCGGAGCCATTGGCTATGAAAATCGGTTCACGCATGCCTTTCCCTCACAACCTCAACACCCCTGTCTTGAATTCCGGGATCTCCGGATTGTTCTGGGCCATCTCAAGTCCCCAGATCAGAGCATTGCGGGTCTGGCGGGGATCGAGCACTTCGTCGACGAACAGATGGGCGGCGGCGTAATAGGCGGAGGTTTCCTCCTCATACTTGCGGATGATCTCCTGGCGAAATTTCGCTCGAGTCTCCTCATCCAGGTCCTTCTTGGTGAGCAGAATGGTGTCGGCGGCGATTCCACCGTCCATCACGGCGATGCGGGCGGTCGGCCAGGCAAACATAAGGCGGGGATCGTAGGCACGGCCGCACATGGCGTAGTTGCCGGCACCAAAGCTGTTGCGCACCACCACGGAAAACTTCGGCACCACAGAATTGGCCTGGACGTTCACAAACTGGGCCCCATCCTTGATAATCCCGCCGGTCTCAGCCAGCTTGCCGACCATGAACCCAGTGACATCGTGTAAGAAAATCAGTGGAATGCGGCGCTCGTTGCAGATCATGATGAAGTGTGAAGCCTTGTTGGCCGAATCGCTGTAGATCACGTTCCCCATCTGAATCTGTGGCGGCTGCGGTCTGCCGTGTGGGTCCGGGGGCATCTTGGCTTTCACAGGACGCCCCTGGTTGGCAACGATGCCCACCGAAAAGCCGCCCAGACGCGCGAAGGCTGTGACGATGGTCTGACCGTACTCGGGCTTGAATTCCAGGAAGCGGCTGTCGTCCACCAGGCGAGCGATGATCTCACGGGTCTCGTAGGTGCCGGTGCTGCTCTCGGGCAGCACACCAAGGATCTCGTCGGGATCATAATAAGGTTCCTCTGGTGCCACGCGGTCGAACCCGGCATCGCCGGGATGGCCCAGGTTCCGCACCTGATCTCGGATCCACTCGAAGGCGTCCTCCTCGGTGTCGAAGCGGTAGTCGGCGACGCCGCTGATGGCGTTGTGCATCTCGGCGCCGCCGAGCACTTCCATGTCCACATCCTGGCCCACGGCCGCCTTGACCAGAAAGGGACCGGCGAGGAACATGCTCGAGTGGCGGGTGATCATTGCCAGCTCGCTGCTCATCGCCGGCAGGTAGGCACCGCCGGCGACGCAGAAGCCGAAGACGCATGAGATCTGCGGGATTCCCATGGCCGCCATGCGAGCATTGTTGCGAAAGATACGGCCGAAGTGCTCGCGGTCGGGGAAGATCTCGGCCTGCCGCTCCAGGTTGACGCCGGCCGAATCCACCATGTAGATGATGGGCAGGTGGTTCTCCATGGCGATTTCCTGGGCGCGAAGGTTCTTCTTGCATGTCATCTCCACCCAGGCTCCCGACTTCACCAGCGGGTCGTTGGCCATGATCACCACCTTGCGGCCACCAACCGTAGCCACCACCACGATCGTACCTGCGGAGGGATAGCCACCGGAAATCTCTTCGTACATGCCGTAGGCAGCCAGCGTGCCGATTTCCAGAACTTCCGTGCCCGGATCGATGACGCGCTGAATCTTCTCCCGCGCCGGGTACTTGCCGCGCTTCTCCTTCAACCTCTTTACCGCCTCCGGGTCGGGTGTGCGGACTTCCTTCACCCGCTCGTTCAGCTCCGCGAGCAGAGAGAGCATGCGGCTACGTCGCGCCTTGTACTCCTCACTTCGTGGATCCAGTTGTGAACGATACCGCTGCATGCATCATCCGTTGTTGGTGATTTCCCTGGGGTTGTCCCATGTGGGAAAAAAGTACACCTCTCATGAACAGCAGGCGTTGCGACAGCGTCGGCTCAGCGCAGGTCCTTGACCCGCAACTGAACGCTGCGCCTGCCTTGCCACTCATTCTCATCCACCAGATAGGCCATCTCCACCCTCCGGCCGCCCGCGGCCACGAGGCCGTGCAGATCGCCGAGGTTGAAACCGATGGCGTCGATCACCCGGCCATCCTGGCGCACCTTGAAACGCAGGTGGTTGTCGCCGACGATGGCCGGCGTGCCCACTACCTGCAGGTCGCGACTCATGAAGACCGGTCGCATATTCTGCGGCCCGAAGGGGCCGAGCAAATTCAGTAGCTTGAGAAAACGCGGCGTGATGTCGGTCAGCCGTATCTCGCCATCGATATACAACTTTCTTGTCAGCATCTCTTCATCCATCCAGGCGGCCGCCACCTCTGCCAGACGCTGGCGGAAGGCAGGCACCTGGGCCGCCTCGATGGTCAGCCCGGCGGCATACTTGTGGCCCCCGAAGCCGGTCATCAAATCGCGACACTGTCGCAGAGCAAGATAGATGTCGAAGCCGCGTATGCTGCGGGCAGAACCTTTGCCGTGTTCACCATCGAGGGCGATCATCACCGTCGGCCGGTAGTACTTTTCCGCCACCCGCGATGCCACGATACCGATGACGCCGGCGTGCCATCCCTCGCGTGCGAGAACGAACGCCAGGTCATTTTCCGGATCGAACTCCGACTCGACCATCTCCACCGCTTCCTGGAAGGTTTCCTCGTCCACATGCCGGCGTTGCCGGTTCTCCGACTCCAGAATGGCGGCGATATTGAGGGCGTTCTGCCTGCTGTCGGCAATCAGCAGGCGGACAGCGCGCTCGGCGTCGCCCATGCGCCCGACAGCGTTGATGCGCGGCGCCAGGATAAAGACGACTTGCCCTGTATTGAGCTCCTTGCCGCGCAGCCCCGTCACCTCCAGCAGCGCCACGATGCCCGCCTTGTCAGTCTCGGCAAGACGCTCGAACCCGATCTTGGCGAAAACACGGTTCTCCTCCACCAGGGGCACGATGTCGGCGGCAGTGCCCAACGCCACCAAATCCAGATGCTGCAGGTAAGCTTCACGATCCAGATTCAGCTGCGTGGCCACAGCCTGCACCAATTTGAAGCCCACGCCCACCCCGGCCAGTTCCTTGAACGGATAGCCGCACCCCTCCTGCTTCGGGTTCAGAAGCGCCACGACTTCGGGCAGAAGGTCGCCGGGCTCATGGTGGTCACAAACGATCACATCGATGCCGAGTTGCCTGGCAAAGGCTACCTCTTGCACAGCGGTCACCCCGCAGTCGACGGCGACGATCAAGGTGACGCCCTGGCGATGGGCCTGCTGAATGCCGCTCACCGACAGACCGTACCCTTCGCGCAGGCGATCGGGAATGTAGAAGTGGGCATCGATGCCGATGTGCCTGAAAAAGGAGTAGAGCAGAGAAGTCGCCGTGGTGCCGTCGACGTCGTAGTCGCCGAAGACCAGCAGGCGTTCCTTCTGCCGCCGCGCCCGCAGGATGCGCTCAACGGCCAGATCCATGTCCTTCATGGCAAATGGATCGTTCAGCGCATCGATGTTGGGTCGGAAAAAGCGGCGGGCGGATTCGAAGTCGGTGATACCGCGAGCTTGGAGAATCCTGGCAAGGATGGGGGGGACGTTCAGTTGAGTCGCAAACTCTTTGACTTCTGGGGTGAATGGCGAGTTCTCCACCTCCCAGCGATATTGCATTAACACCTCCCTCTGTTGGGGCGGGGCGCGACTGGTGAGGTCATCGCCGACCCCCTTCGATTCAAAAAAACCAACCCAAAGCAGGCCGATAAGCCGAATTCTGTATCCGGACCCTGCCAGATCGAGAACCTGGCGGGAGCCGGACGACGATCATTTATCTGGGCCACGCATTGCTGCGGGGCTCAAGCGGCCTACCCGAGGGTATCGGCGTCGGGCGCCGGGCTGCGGGCCACAACCCATCCGGTCGACCGGATTTCCCCTCCTATTTGGCCTTGCTCCGGGCGGGGTTTACCGTGCCCCCGAGTGTCACCACCGGGGCGGTGGGCTCTTACCCCACCTTTTCACCGTAACCTGCAGCCGGACCGAGCCCGGCCCGCAGGCCGTCTGTTTTCTGTGGCACTTTCCTCTGGTCACCCAGAGCCGCTGTTAGCGGCCGCCCTGCCCTGTGGAGTTCGGACTTTCCTCCCCTTCCGAACAGCGCTCGGAAGAGGCGATCGTCTGGCCTGCTTTGGGTTGGCCGACTATTGTACCTTTACCATGCTGCAAAAGTTCGCAGGCAAGCCGCCGGGGCAGAACGCCATCTCGAAGTGCGCGTCCGACCCGCTGCCAATGGGCCGTAGAGTTCGCCGCACCGCCAGCTACTCCGAGCCGTTGGTCCAGACCAGGATGCGGCCGCATGCCTCGCAAAAGATCAACTGGTCCATCTGGCGCACCTCCAGCCGGCGTTGCGGCGGAATCATCGACTGGCAACCGCCGCATGCGCCGCGAACGATGGCAACGACGGCCGAACCGCCTCTGCCTCGGCGCACTCGTTCGTATTGAGACATGATCTGTCTGGGGATCTGCTCCAGCAGTTCCTGGCGGCGCGCCGTCAGCTCTTTGACCTGGGCCTCGGTTTCCTGAATGCGCGCCCGCAGCTCGGCCTCTCTGGCCGTCGCCTCCTGGCGAACCTCCGCCACCTGCTGCTCCAGCTCGGAAACTTCGGCCTTCAACTGTTCCTCCAGTTCGAGGAGCTCCAGCACCCGGGTCTCCGCCTCAGAGAGCTTCTCCTGGGTTTCCTCGATCTCGAGCGTGATCGCGTCATATTCGCGATTGCTGGTCACCGAGTAGAGTTTGTCCTGGGTTTTCTGGCGCAGCGCTTCCAAACGCGTGACCTCACCCTCCCAGTGCCGGCGGTCGAGCGTTGCCTGCATCAGTTCTTGCTTCTTGCCCTCAAAGTCCGCCTCCAGTTGGCCGAGTTGATCGTGCAATGCCTGGAGGCGCTGTGGCAGGTCACCTTTGACCGCCTCCAGTTCCATCAGCTCCGAATCAACCTTCTGAATCTCCACGAGGGTCTGCAAATTCCGCTTCAATGGATCCTCCCACGCGCTAACAGTTTTGGGGAAAGCAATTCTTCCCCCCAAAAAGAAAAGTGCACCGTTGGGCGGTGCACTTTGTAGTTGTAGGCAGCACGAATGAAGGCCGGCCTGGCAGGATGCGGCGACCCCTGAGAGATGGTTTCCCGCAGTGCCAGCCAAAAATGGGAGGCCAACCTGCTGGATGACCCCGGTGTCCCGTTGTGATCCCTGACAAACCTGTGCCCTCTTGCTCTGCCAGACGCTCGAAAACTAACCTAGAATATAGCCGCCCAGCCGCACAAAATCAAGTGCTTTGTCACCCTCTCTTGCCTTTGAGCTTCCGTTCCAATTCGGCATAGATCTCGGCATACACCCGATCACGAGGAACACAGCCGGTAGCGTACTGTCCGAGTTCGTTGTCCTTGCTACGCATGAGGGTGGTGCAGAAGCTGACGGCCAGACACGATTTTCTCGGCTTCATGTAGCCGATCTCCATCGCGTCCCTCACAAAGTCAGGGTAGGCGATGGCACCGCGCCCGGCGCCGACGATGCGCACGTGCCCGTGGCGGAGATTGCCCTCCGCTGCATTGAGCAGGAAGTTGCGCAGCCAACTATAACCGGTACCAACCACGACGACCTCGGGGCAGCTTTCCTGAATCTCCTTCGCGGCGCGAAAATGACGGTCGACGCCCAGAAGAGGGTGCTCCGGAGGCTCGTATGCATCGATCGGCGGTTTCTCCAGAGGCCGGCCGTAATGCGGATTGTAATATGGACTCCCCAGCGATACGTTGACCAGCGGCACCCCCAGCGCGGCCAGCAGCTTGACCAGCTCTTTGGGCTCGGTCAGATCCATTTCGAGCGGATTTTGCGGGTTCAAGCCAAAGCCATCGACGTAGGGGATCGGGTGTTCGCTGGGTCGCCCGCACCCCGTCCGCGGATCGACGGTGAACGGAACACCGTCAAAGGCGTTGACCCGGCTTGCCACAACCAGATTCGGGACCGCGTCCTGGATCTTGCGAACGATGTTGCGAATAAGCCGGGTACGATTCTCCCAGTTTCCTCCGTATCTCCCTGATCGGCTCCGGGCGCCGAGCAGCTCGCCCAGCAGGTAGGTATGGCACTGCTTGATGTCGACGAAATCGAAACCGGCTCTGGAGGCCAGCTTCGCAGCCTCCGCGAAACGATCCTCGAGCTGTTCGAGGTACTCGTCCTCGACCACCGGGTAGTCGCTGGGGATCGGTACGGTCTTCGCTTTGTCGAGAAAAGTCCGGGCATCCACAGGAGGGTTGTGCACCGCGATGATGGGTTTTTCATGCGACCAGCGACCGGAGTGGGTCAGTTGGATGCCGATCACCAGGTCGTCATCGCGGCCGAACACCCGGCGGTGCGCGGAGCGAGTTCGCTCCACAAGGCGCTGAAAGTCGGCAAGGTTCTTCTCGTTCAGCCACAGTTGCCGTGGATTGGCCCGCCCTTCCCGCACCACCGCTGTGGCTTCGCCCCAGATCAGCTTGGCTCCACCGGCGCCGAAGCGCTCCCAGCGCCTGAACGTCAACTCGTCGGGCCGTCCGTCCAGAGTTGCGTCACACCCCTCCATCGGCTGCACCGCCAACGAATTACCAGTGCGCAGCGGTCCGACTTGTACCGGACGCCACACGGCCTCCAACTTGGTCTCCAGCGGGAGATCAAGACCGAGGCGGTCGGCATCCGACCGCAAGTCTTCCAGGCTGCGGTAGCGGAAATATCGTTTTGACATGGTCCGCCCTATCCTCGGCAGTTGCATCTGGCTAGAATCTTATAGGAAGACAAACGGTGGGACGACCCTCCGAGGCAGGGTTGCGTGGAAAATGGAAAGGTCGTGCCCGTGCGCGCGCCGCAAACGCGGCCGATTGGGCCGCATTTGCATGCCAACAAATTTAGTAATTCTTTCCGCAATGTCAAGCGACGGAGCAACGAAACTTTCGTCACGACTTCTTCAGGCGCCGCTTCGGCCATGTCAATATCGCAAAAAGCAGATTTCACCTTGGCTTTTTCCTGAAAAATCCGTAGACTGTAAGGTTGAATGATGTATTCCGCATCCGGAATCGCCAGGCCACGGTGAACAACGAATGGAGGTGCGAAACTGATGACCGCAGCCAAGACCCTACATGTAGTAGGCGACGAGATCGAAGCCCGCTGTAATAAGTGCAAATTGGATACTGTCCACGTCATCACCGCTATTGACGGGGTGAAGATCAAAAAAGTCATGTGCAAGATCTGTCTCGCCTACCACGCCTACAAGCCTGCCGAGGGTTCCGGAGAGGACACGAAGAAGGAGCCTGCCACCAAGAGGCCCAGGCGAGGTCGAAGGAAGAAAGACTGGGCAACACTTGTGGCCGACATCGACGACAACTCCCTGCCCAAGTACCGCATCACTGAGGATTACAGCACGTCACCGGGCGTTCGCCACCCGAAATTCGGCATCGGAGTGATCACCAACGTCTTCGACAACAAAATCGAAGTCGTTTTCCAGGACGGCATCAAGAATCTGGTTCATAACTGGCGCGAATAGCCCCTGCCCGCCCGCTCAAGATTTCCGCCAAAGTTTCGACACTCTAATTAGGTGTGTGACGGCTCCGGCCGGTGACGGTTCACCGCGCCGGCCGGCACAGTCGCTCTTGAAATCGGCTCACACCCACGCGGTGCAGGAGTGGACTGATGGAAAAGAAGATAAAAATTCTCGTCATCGAAGACGATCTGATCACCCGCAGGCTCCTGAAAAAGATTCTGCAGCGCGCCAGCCACGAGGTCATCGAGGCCGAGAGCGGCCCGGCAGCCTTGCAGGCCCTCGAGAACGCCACTGTCGACCTCATCATTGCAGATATTATGATGCCGGAAATGACCGGCATTGAGCTTCTCCGTCGCTTGAAGGAGGAGCCGCGGACGGCCAAAACGCCGGTGATCATGTGTACCACCGTCTCCACCCGGGACACCGTGCTGGAGGCGATCTCGCTCGGCATCAGCGGTTATGTGCTCAAGCCCATCAGTGCCACTGCCCTGCTGCAGAAGGTCAATGAGGCTCTGCAGCAGATCTGACCCGTCTTGCCGACGTGGCGGCGCCTGCCCGGACCGCCGGCCAAGAGTTGCATCCCACCGTCGACCCACCGGTAACAACTGAGGCACGCACCCGCCGACCTCCGCCGGGCCTCGTTGCAACCACCACACGTCTCCTCCTCCAGGAAAACCACATATCTCTTGACTTGCACGCAGATTTCTGCCTATATTTGCCCAGCTTTGGGGGCCACCCGCCATGGGCGAGAGCGAGCCCATGACCACGATCATCACCCTTGCCACAACTGTTCCCGAAAACATAAGGAGTAGCGATGACGACATCGCATCGATCAGTACGCGTCGTGGTCACCGGCATGGGGTTGGTGACGCCGATCGGCAACACGGTTGAGGAGAATTGGCAGGCGATCCTCTCGGGGCGCTCGGGTATCGGCCCGATCACGCGCTTCAACCCGAAGCGCTTCCCGACCCACTTTGCCGGCGAGGTCAAGAACTTTGACGCCAGCAAATTCCTCGACGGCAAGGAGCTTCGCCGCAACGACCGCTATGTGCACTATGCGGTGGCGGCGGCCGACCAGGCCCTGGCCGATGCAGGTCTGGAGCCCTCCGAGCTGCCGCACGAACGTACCGGCGTCATCATCGGCTCCGGTATGGGGGGGCTGGAATCGTTTGAACAGAATGCCCGCATCCTCTTCGAGCGCGGCCCGCGGCGCGTGTCGCCTTTCTTCGTGCCGCTGGTAATCGCCAACATCGCCTCGGGCGTCCTCTCGATCCGCTACGGCACCCGCGGCCCCAACTACGCCACCGTCTCGGCCTGTGCCACGGGCGCGCATGCCATCGGCGATGGATTCGACCTGATCCGCCTGGGGCATGCCGATGTGATGATCGTCGGCGGCGCCGAGGCGACGATCACCGAAATCGGTCTGGCTGGCTTCAACGCCGCACGTGCCCTGTCGACGCGCAATGACGAACCGGAAAGAGCGAGTCGGCCTTTCGATGCCGAACGCGATGGCTTTGTGATGGCGGAGGGTGCTGGTGTGCTGGTGCTCGAGCGACTCGAGCACGCCCAGGCGCGCGGCGCCCGCATCTGGGCCGAGGTTCTGGGCATCGGCATGTCATCCGACGCATTCCATGTCACCGCTCCACCGGAAGACGGCGGCGGTGCCGCCCGCGCAATGCGAAACCTCCTGAGCCAGGCACAGCTTTCACCGCAGGATGTCGACTATATCAACGCCCATGCCACCTCTACTCCCCAGGGGGATGTGGCCGAAGCGGCTGCCATCAAGGAGGTCTTCGGAGAGCGCGCCGGCAGCATCCCGGTGAGCTCGACCAAGTCGATGACGGGCCACCTGCTCGGTGCCGCCGGGGTGGTGGAACTCGCCTACACGATCCTGGCACTGCACCACCAAATCCTGCCACCGACGATCAACTATCAGCACCCCGACCCGGCCTGCGATCTGGACTGCGTGCCGAACGAGCCGAGGCCGGCACGAATCCGCGTCGCCATCTCGAACGCCTTCGGCTTTGGCGGCACCAATGCTTCGCTGGCTGTGGCTCGCTTCGAATGAGCGCGCTATGGGCGGGCCTGCGGTCCGCTCGTGCCTCGGGCCACAACCGCGCGTCGGCACGGGCGAAGGCAGACCTTGTGCCGCGGCGGGTCTGTGATCGTCCGTGCCATTCGGTGGTGTCCCAACTCACTTTTCAGCCCGTTGCAGCCCGGCTGCGCTCGGAATAGTTCCCCCCTCTTTCCTGTTTGTTGGCATCAGAACCTGGAGAGCAGGTACGCCACGAAATCCTGACTTCGGCGGAAGTGAGGTCGTGGCCGCCTCACCACACCTGAGCAGCGACGAACGAACCAGCGGACAGGGAGTTACGAGTGGAGATCTTCATCTTTTTGACGGCACTTTTTCTGGCATACGCCAACGGCGCCAACGACAACTTCAAAGGCGTGGCAACACTGTTCGGGAGCAAGACCTTGGGATACCGGCCGGCATTGGCGCTGGCGACCTTGACCACCCTTCTGGGCTCCCTCCTCTCTCTGGCGATGGCCAAAGGTCTTGTGGCCACTTTTTCGGGTAAAGGGCTGGTCCCCGATGCCCTTGTGGCCAACCCGGCGTTCGCAGCCTCGGTTGCCCTGGGAGCAGGTGCGGCCGTCATGGTGGCGGCAGCGGTGGGACTGCCCATCTCAACCACCCACGCCCTGACGGGAGCCCTGGTGGGGGCCGGTGTTGTCGCTACCGGTACGGCGTTGAGATGGCAGGCTCTCGGCAGCTCTTTTTTCCTGCCGCTCCTGGTGAGTCCGGTCCTGGCTGGCGGCGCCACCTGGGTGCTCTATCCTCTGCTTCGTTCCTTTCGGCTGCGGAGCGGCATGGATGAGGAGTCGTGCCTTTGTGTCGGACCGACCACACCCGTGCAATCCCCGTCCTACGCTCAGGCCTCGGCGATCGCCGTGGGGTCCCCGAACCTCAAAGTTATCATCGACCGGGAGTCGGCGTGCCAGACGGCTTACACCGGCACGCTCTCAGGTATTCGCGTGCAAGGCCTGCTGGATATCCTTCATGTCGGCAGCGCCGGGCTGGTGAGTTTCGCCCGCGGGCTCAACGATACCCCCAAAATGGTGGCATTGCTTCTGGTGGCTCGCGGTCTCGATTTGAGGTGGGGAGTCGTGGCGGTGGCCGCCGGCATCGCCATCGGTGGGCTGCTCAATGCCAGGAAAGTCGCCGTGACGATGAGCCAGCGCATATGCCCGCTCAACCATGGGCAGGGGTTTGTGGCCAATATCGTCACCGGACTGCTCGTGGTCGGAGCCAGCCGCCTGGGTGTGCCGGTCTCCACCACGCATGTTTCGGTGGGGTCGCTGTTCGGCATCGGCGCCAGCACCGGCACGTCCAACCGTCCGGTGGTGCGCCAGATCGCCGTAGCGTGGGTGGCGACGCTGCCCCTCGGTGCACTTCTCGCCGGTGTCAGCTTCCTGTTTTTCGGCTGATTGATGTCGCCTGCACAATTGCAGCCCGCCTTCGGTGCCGCTGGAATTGTCTCGGCTCCGAGAGAGTGCGACTGTCACTGCTCGGCCGTGCTCAGATCCGGAATAGCGAGCACCAGATCGATGCGCCGGTTTCGGGCGCGTCCCTCACGACTTTCGTTGCTGGCAATGGGACGAGTCTCGCCATAGCCCACAGCGGCGATCCGCCGCGGGTCCAGCTCCATGTTGGCCAGCAGATAGGCACGCACCGCTTCGGCCCGAGCGATCGACAGCGTTTCGTTATAGCGGGCGTCGCCGAGGGCGTCGGTATGCCCCTCGACAATGACGCCGGCTTCCGGGAATTCACGGATGACCCGCTGCACCTTCGTCAGCAGGCCGAAATACTCAGGCTGGATCACCGCTTTGCCAGACGGGAAGGTCAACCCCGCGAGCCGAACAATCAGCCGATTGCCTTTGCGCAAGACGACGGCTTCGTCGGGAGAGAACAGCTTTTCGATGCGAGCGATCTTTTCCGCGCGCCGCCGCTCCACCTCGATGCGTTGCCGCTTCTCCGCCAGTTCGGCCTGCAGTCCCACTTCCTTGGCCCGATATTCATCCAGTTGCGCCTGAAGCTGGCGGATCTCCTGCTCCTTCTCCCTGATCTCGTCCGTCAGAGTCTGACGCTCTTCTTTCAGGCTCGAAACCGCATCGTGCACCCTCTGCACGGGCGCATCCAGACCCTGATCGAAGCGAGCCATGAAACCAAGCTCTTTGGCCACCTTGCTGACCGCGTTTTCCCGCGCCAGGAAAAATTCCTCCATGTGCTTCGGCTGCTTGCGTAGCGTCCGAATCAGCCTGGCCAGATAGATGGCGTGGCGGGCCTCGTATTCAGCCTCCTCAGCCTTGCTCTGGGCGTCGCCTCCGGCGTAGCGGTTACTGTTCAGAATCGCCTCGGTTTCACTCAGCAATCTCTTGGCACGGGCGTAGGTCAGGGGTGCCACCTCCTGCACGTCCTCCTTGCGGCCCTGTTCGAGCAGCGTGCGGGCATTCCCGAGAAGGCTGTTCTTGATAGCGTTGAGCTCAGCGGAGCGATAGAGCTGTCGTGCCTCGGCACTGAGCCGCTTCGCTTTGTCGACCTTCCCCGACTCGAGTGTCTCCCCGGCTTTGCGGAACCGACCTTCGGCGCGCTCGAACACGTCGGCGGCGTACTCAGGAGCGTTCGCCCTCAGGGCATCCTGGCGCGCCATGAGGGCGGCCTCGAAGGTGATCCTGCCAAGACGAGCCGTCTCCAGCGCCTTGCGCAAGCGTGTGTCAGCTTCGCGTAGCTTGCGCTGGATCTCCTTCAGACTCCGCCCCTTTCGAAAGTTGTCCGAGGCGTCGCGGTAGAGCTTCATGGCCCGACTGAAATTCTGCGGAGCGACAAGATTTGCCTGAGCCTGCCGGGCCTCCTGGATCCGCTGTTCAATGCCCGCGAACAGCGTTGCACGCACGTCCTGGGCCGTCTCTTGGGCAAACAGCTTCACCGAGAAGCTCGTGCTCACCAAAAGCAAAAGAGCGGCCACACCAAGGACCGCCCGCTCTGTCGGATCAACTCGTCCCTTGCCCATACCACACCTCGTCTTGCTTGTTGAAAGGATTTCCCCGGTGCCACAGTCACCTGGC
>CAZGRP010000084.1:0-13795 GCA_964527995.1 uncultured Cytophagia bacterium
TCCTTGTCCTTTTTCTTCTGGACCTCTTCGCCGATTCGCTCGAGGATGCCGGGCTTTTCTTTGCCCTTGCCCTTGTGCTTCTCCTTTTCCTGGGCCTGAAGGGGTACATCCAGAAGCAGGAACGAAAGGAGGAGCATTAGGATTGTCCGGGTCACGTTCATGACATTGCTCCGGCTGATCTACTCGAATCTGAAAGCCATCAGCGTCATGTCGTCGCGAAACCTGTCCGCAAAGCGCAACGCTTCGTCCCGCAGGCTGGCGACCAGATCATCGATTTCGAGTTCGCAATTCCGGCGCACATGGGCGGCCAGGCTGTTCTCGCCGAATTCCGCCCCATCCCGGTTGCGCGCCTCAACCAGTCCATCGGTGTAGAGAAGGAGGACATCGCCGGCGTGAAGAGGCGCGGTAGCGTTGGAATACCGCGGTTCCGGGGCGCCGGGCCGGTCGGCATCAGCCACTGGCACGACTGCGTCCGTGAATTCCACCACAGGGGTGGATGATGACCGGCGTTGCAATAGCGCAGTGTCTTCGTCTCGACACCTCGTGCAGATCGGCAAGGATGCGCAGAACTTCCTCAGGGTCGGCACCATGGAGGCGATCTTCTGATTACGATGGTAGCCGGCAAGAGGTTTAGCCGATCCCACGCCGGTCGCCAGGGACTCAACCGAAGGGAGACTGACCTTCGGGTGCCGCCCCCTTCGAGGGCTGATAGTACGGGTTGGTGCCCCCGGCATGGTCCGTGGTGTCGATGACACGGCGGATCTCAGGCACCTCTTGTTTGATCAGCACTTCGACGCCCTGTTTGAGTGTCACATCCACCATACCGCAGCCCTGGCAACCGCCGCCGAAGGCGATGTAGGCCGTGTCGTCTTTGACATCCAGGAGTGTCACAACGCCACCGTGGCTGGCGACGCCTGGATTGATTTTGGTGTCGAGGACCCGCTGGACCGCAGCGGCCTTTGGGTCGCTCCAGCCGGTGTTGGGGTTGTCGATCTTGAAACCGCTATCGAACACTCCCTGGACGAAGTCGATGGTGGCTCCTTCCAGGTTCGGGGCGCTCTCTGCATCGATGATGACGCTGAATCCGCCGGCCTCGACGACGGTATCTGCCGGATCTTTTTCTTCTTCCTTGACGAACTGCAGATCATAAAGATAGCCCATCGGGCCGCGCCCTCGGATGGCCAGCCGCAGGGCCAGGCCTTTCCGATCCTCGGCCTCCATCAGCTCGATGATCTTCTTCCGTGCCGCCTCAGTAACGCTGATCATGCAAACCTCCGTTTTCTTCGAACGCTGAGCACGCGGTGTGCCCGCAGGTGTTTATACTCTCCTGGCCGCGGTTCGTTGCGCAGAGCACGCCTTTCACGGGAACGCTCCAGATCCTGCTGGATACGCGCATCGCGCGAATGACGTTTGTCGCCGAGATGACGCAGATTGGGCCAATTCGTCTGATACGAAGGTGAGTTGTCCCCACACTCATCGCCTCCCTGCATTCTCACCTATCTGCGTACATCCGCGCAATCGGCGTCCCCAAATTCAGCGCCAATCAGCGTCCAGGACCCATCGGTGCACTTGGGCGGGGTGCCGGATACGAGGCCGTCGGCGTTACCCGGCGGCGGGCACCTCCGCCGCGGCTGTCACAGGCTCTGCGTACGATGCGTAGCCTGGGGCCGACCCCGAGGAACCTGCGGGCTTGGCAGGCACGACCCGGAATCTGAGTTTTGCGTGGGCCTGGCGCAGCGCCGCTTCGACCTGGTCCGGGGTCCGGCTGCGGGCGAAGATGAAGCCCAGGTACCTGCTGCCCTCGGGCGGCGGTATCAGCTCTTGGCCAAGTGGAATCGTAATGCGCACCTCCTCGATTCCCGGAACAGCCTCGGCGTCTTCTTTTCCGCGCACCTGGCGCAGGGTGCCTGCCTGCTGAATCGGGATCATCATCACACCGGCAGCCTGGCGCTCCCGCTGGCACGATTCGACATCGAAACCAAGGGCGTGGCGCAAGATGAGCTCCTCCAGTGTCATGCCGTCATCGAAGCGCAAGGTGCGCGAGCACAGCCCGCCGATGGAGCGGGGCGCAAGCTCCAGAATCCAGACACCGAAGTCGTTGATGCGCAGTTCGGCATGCACGGGTCCTTCGGTCAGCGCGAGCGCCGTGATCGCCTCCTGCGTGCGTGCCGCCACCTCCTCCTGGAGGTGTTCCGGCAACCGCGACGGCGTGACGTAGATGGTCTCCTGGAAGAACGGTCCGTCGAGCGGATCGGGCTTGTCGAAGATGGCCAGGACGCGCAGCTTTCCACCCGAAAGCAGTCCTTCGAGCGCGACCTCACCTCCAGGTATGAAACTTTCCACCAGGATCTTCTCTGCCAGCTCTCCTCCTTCGGCGGCGACAGCGGGCTGCCGCAGGATGGCGGCGATTCTCTTGAAAGCGGCGGCGAACTCCATGGCGTCGTTGGCCCGGATGACGCCGCGGCTTCCCGAAAGGAACAACGGTTTCAGAACGCAGGGGAATTCCACTCGCTGCGCGGCTGCCTGCGCATCCTCGTCGATGGAGAGGCACCAGAACCGCGGAGATGGCACGCCCGAGGCGGCCAGAATCTGGCGCATGCGGTGTTTGTCCCGGGCCGCCGCCACGGCCTCTACCGGGTTGTGCCGCAGCCCCAAAGCCGCGGCCGCAGTTGCCGCCAGGACGACGCCGTCATCATCGGCTGCGATGACGGCCTGAATCGGACTGCGGCGAGCGAACTCGACGATCTTCCGGCTTGCGGCGCCGGTGTCGAGAAAGTCGAGTGTCAGGTTGCCGCGCGGATTCGCTGCCGCCAGCACCTGCGCTTGATCGGAGCCGACAACTACCGGAACCCCGAGGCGCTCAGCAGCCTCCAGAAAGGCGTGCGCCCGATAGGTGCGCGTGCTCATGAGCAGAAGGAGTCTATCTGTGCTTTCCATGGGCTTCTAAGACCTCCTTGGTGATGTGTGTCTGGGTGACTCGTTGGGGGAGGCGCTTGAGGACGACGAAAGTAATGTCGTCCCACAGCTCCCCACCGGCGCGGAAGGAAGCCAGTTCCTCGAGAATCGCGCTCTTTACCTGCGCCGGTGTGTCATGGCGATGTCGCAACAACAGCTTCTTCAGTCGGTCTTCACCGAACTCCTGCCTGTGGCCGTTGAAGGTCTCCACGACGCCATCCGTGAACAGCAGCAGGAGGTCGTCCGGTTTCAGCAACCGTTCCTCTACCTCCAGCATCTGCTCGAATTGCGGCAGGTGACGCTGCCCGCCCCGCACCCGGCGGGCGTGGGCGGCATCTTCGACCGACCCGTTCGGCGGCACCAGACCGATGGCGGCGCCCTTCGGTTCGAGCCAGAAGCAGCGCGCCTTTCGGCCGTCGCACAGCAGAGCTGGTGCATGGCCGGCACGGCAGAACTGAATCCTGCCGTCAGGGAAGAGCTTCAACAATGCCATGGTGAGGAAATGGTCGCGGCGCAGCTCGGGGTAGAGGTGGCTGTTGAGTCGGACGAGCAACTCGCATGGGTCGATGCACTCCCTGGCAAGAAGCTGCAAGAGCGTCTGTACTTTCACCATGTAGAGCGCCGCGGCGATTCCTTTGCCCGAGACATCGCCGATGACGGCCAAGGTGCTGCCGTCCGGTTGTGGTACGAAGTCGTAGTAATCGCCACCGACACTTCTTGCGGCATCGCTGAAAGTGGCCACCCCGAAGCCGGGCACGGGTGTTGAGGCGTCCGGCAGCAGGCTGAGCTGAATCTCCCGCGCCACCGCCAATTCGTCCTTCTCGATGAGCTTGTCTGCCAACTCCAGGGCGAGCAGAAAATTCAAGATCACGAACGTGTAGATGGCATAGGTCCACTGGCGATGGAGCCACGCCAGCGTGAACAGCAGCAGAGCGACGGCGTAGAGCAGGCGCCGGGCCGGTGTCAGCTTGAGGAGGAAGGTCAGGAAGAGATTCTCGCAAAAGAGCAGCAACCGCTTCCAGCGCTGCTCCTCCGCAGCGGGCCGCCGCATGCTGCGCACGTAGTAGGCGTACATGTCTCGGGCGTCGACTTTTACCAAGCGCTCGATCTCGGCCCGGTTCAATCCGCTGACGAGAAGGTCGTAGTACCTTCTCAGCGTATGCCAGAGATTACCGAACATGTCCCAGATATCCCACGTATAGGATAGCCGTTCCCTGGAATTCATTCTGGTGCCCACTGCAGTCCACCTCGTTGCAGTCGTAACTCGCCAGCCCGAAGGCCTCCACAACCTGCTCCTTGCGTTCAAAAAACTGGGTGTGGTAGTTTTCGGCGTAGAGGCGGAATTTCTGCTTCGGCACGAGCACGACCAGCTTCTTGCGAGCCACCCTCTTCAACTCGCAGACCGCCCGATCCAGATCTTTCACGTGCTCCAGGGTGTGGCAACAGGTGGCGTAATCAAAGGAGCGGTCGGGGAAGGGCAGGTTCTCCGCAAATCCCTCTTTCCAGTCGATGGCCAGGCCGGCCTGCGCAGCACGGCTGCGGGCATACTCGAGCGCCTTCGGGCTGACATCGAGTCCGGTGACCCGAAATCCGGCTTGGGCCAGATGCATCGCCAGCGTGCCCATGCCGCACCCGACCTCCAGCACCGAGCCAGGGTCACCCAGTGCTGAGAGCACCAACGCTGCGTCACTTCCTTCGACGCAATCATTGGTGTGATGTTTCCATACTTCGTCGTAAGCCCGCTTCCACTCCTCGTCGGTCAGCGACTGGAATTTCTTCCGCCAATCAACATCGAACCAGGGGCCATACTTGCGCGCAATGGTGCGGCGGGCGAAGAGGCGCTGGTTGACGGTGCTCAGCGCTTCCCGCAGCGGCTGCGGCAGCCTCGACTTGATCTTCAGGTAGGTGGCGCGCACGGTTTTCCTGGTTTCGGGAGTGCCTGAAGAGCGCATGTGGAAAGATTGACAATTTTACCTGGAAAGTCAAGTCCGTTGTGTCTGGCTTTCATTCCGGCTGTGCGGGAGGGGGAAGGAGGCGATGGGGTGCAGGTTTCTGTCAGCGTGGCGGAGTGCGGGCAACCGGCGCCACAGGCGGGACGATACTCTGACCTGCCTGTGGCGCCTTGGAGGATTGCAGGTGGCACGATGATGTTGAGAAGGACACCACGGCTCAGCCACCCGAACCACGTGCGGAAAGGTATTGCGGCTACTCGCCGCTTTCCAGGAACGTGCCTTCCGTCAGCTTGCTTGGTTCGCCGCCGACAACAATGGTGCCGTTCATCTTGACGTGATCGCCGCTGCAGTATTGCCAGCAAAGGAACGTAATCTGGTCGTCCTCTTCGGGTGTCAGCTCAAAAACCTTCCACTTGCCGGCCTCGATGGGTACAGGCCGCCTGTACTCCCGGAGGCTGGGAATGGCAAAGCTATGGAGCACATCGGTGCTGGTCACCCGGAGCACCACCGGCCGGTTCTTGTCAACGCGTAAGACGTTCGCACGTTGAAAATCCTTCCACCAGTAGTTGATTCCGTTGACCTGCGTCGCCACCCAGCGCCCGCCGCCGGCGATTCCGTAGAGGTTGATGATCTGGGCACCCTTCGGGTACTTGCTGGGGACATAGACCTTCTGGTAGGAATAGATGCTCAACGGCAATCCCAAAAGGGTCAGGATCACCGCTGCCACGGCGAGACGTTCACGGAGCTTCGGCCACATGGTCATCTCCTTTGTTATCCGACGTAAAGTCTGAGAAAGGCGATTGTCAGGCCTGTGTTGAAGACGGCGATCGGGATGAGACTCAACACGGCGGCGCGACTCGTCTGGAACATCTTCGTGCCGATCTTGTAGCCGCTCGACAGCGCATAGAAGAGCCCGATCAGCAGCAGGACGATCTGAATGTAGGGGACCCATTGGGGCACCACCGGGGTCCAGTGCAGGCCGGCGGTACCGAACAGGTCCCATCCCCATCCCAGGGGATCGGAGATCACCGACACGACGTACGAGCCGTTGACCATCAGAAGCGGCACGCTGAAGGCGATCCACGCCAGGAGCCCCAGGGGCACCAGGGTATACGAGTACTTGAGAAAAACCCTCTTCACAGGCACTTCTTTCGCCCTTGCCAGCCACCTGGAGAGGGCGGCAAATCCCCAATAGATCGCTGGTACGACGAAAAGCGCGGAGACGATGATGACACCGGCATAGACCAGAAACCCGCCCCAGTTACCGGTCTCGGTGACATTGGCCCAGTTCTTCACCAGGCCCCAGGGACCCAGCAGGGTCACCGAGTAGACCAGGGCCAGCGTGGTCATGATGAAAGCCTTCCAGGCTTCGTCGTATCCCTTCATCTCTGTGTCGCTGGCGAAGGGGCGCAGGTTCAACCCGATGTTGTCATAGGGACAATTCTTCACGCACTCCATGCAGAGCCCGCAGTAGTTGTTCCGGTCCATGTCACCCAGATATTGGAACCACGGGCAGCCGTAGTTCTCCTCTGAGCCGCGCAGGCAGTTCTTGTACTTGCACTTCTTGCACACAGAGCGATCGCGGGACCGCAGTTCAATGGTGGACGTCATCGAGTACAGGCCCAGAAAGCCGCTCACGGGACAGAGGTACATGCAGAAGGTGCGCTGCCGGAAGATCAGCATCAGCACGAAGGCCAGCAGGATGAAGGAGCCCAGGACGACGACGGAAACGATCGGCCGGGTGACCAGAAGGGCGCTGAAAACCCCGAGAAACAGGAAGCCGATATTTTGCATCCAGATGTTTTGGAATTTCTTGGGCCAATCCTTCTTCAACCCGTACATCTTGTTACGCAGAAACTTGGTCTTGCCGGGCCTGACGTTGATCAGTGACATCCTCTGAACCCATTCCCCGAAAGCGGGGAGAGGGCAGATCGTACACCAAATCCGGCCGCCGAAGGGCACGAGCACTGCGATCAGCAGCACCCACCACAGGATCCATACAAACACGATGATGATATTTCGATTGCCGACCGGCGTGCCGAAAAGACCGGAGATGATGAAGAGATAGAAGAGGACCAGGTTGGGCAGAATGACGAGGAACTGAAAGCTCCTGGTTTTCAGAAGCTTGTGCAGCGTCGGAAACTTCTCGAAAAGGTCGAGACGGCCGCTCATCTGTCATTTTCCTCAGAAGGAGCCCGCAGCTTCGGCAGGGGCAGGTCGTTCTTGCCGCCACTCCGTCCTGCCCGGCCATAGTAGACGAGTGCACCCAGCATGAGTCCGATAGACAGACTGATGGCGGTTGTGTAGGGATAGTTCGGGCCGACAATCAGTTCGCCCTGCATGAAGGGATGCATGGTGCCGCAGGTCACGGAGCAGCGGTAGCGGAACTTCCCGATCTTGTCCACCACGAAGGTATAGGTTTGGACCATCCGGTAGTCCCCTTCGCCGGACTCCGTGCCGCGCTCCTGAACAAAAAAGGCAGGCAGTTGAGGGCGCGCGTAGGCGTTGAGATCGAATCCCTCGAGGTAGAAGCCGTGGGTGACATCCCTGGATCGAAGGGTGATCTTCAAAGTGTCGCCGACATTCACTTTGACGCGATTCGGCGTGTAGGCATAGCGCTCAGCCTCGAAGGTGATTTGGCGCAGCCTTGGCTTGGCACTGTGGCGGGTGGCGCCGACCCCGACCAGTCCACTGGCCAGGAGGATGGCAACAAAGAGGAGTTTGGACGAGAGGGACCGCTTCATGATTTCAGCCTTTCCCTTACCCGTACGAAGTTTGCCCCACAGACAGACAAAGGGTGTGCCACAAAAAAGAACAGCCACTCGTCGATGGACAAGTGGCTGTTCAATCGAGACTTACTATGGGTCGATGAGCGCCGGCGATCGCTGTCGATGACTTCAAGAGTGCGACAGCGCAGGTCGCACCCGCGTCCTATTCGGTCTCACCAGGGTCGCGCCGAAACGGCTCAGAGCGGATGCCGTATTTCTTCATCATTCGCTGGAAGCTGCGGCGCTCGATGCCCGCTTCTCGGGCGGCGGCGCTGACATTACCGCGGTTGGCTTTCAGGCGCTCGCTGATGAATTTCTTCTCGAAGGCCGCCAGGACGTGCCGCCGCGCCTCGCGCAAGTTGGTGCTGCGAATGGGGATGTCGTCGTCGGTCACCGCCGTCCCCGGCTTGAAGCTGGCCGGCAGCGACTCGGGCAGCAGCACTTCGCTTTTCTCGATCGTGACAGCGTGCTCGATCAGGTTCTCCAACTCTCGCACGTTCCCCGGGTAGTCGTAGGATTCCAGCGCCGCCATCACCTCGGAGGAGATCATCTTGATGTGCTTGCCCAACCTCTGGCAGTATTTTGCCAGAAAATGGTTGGCGAGCAACGGAATGTCCTGTCGCCTCTCGCGCAACGGCGGGATGCGGATGGTAATCACATTGAGCCGGAAGAACAGGTCCTGGCGGAAGGTGCCGGCCTCGATTTCGGCCTCCAGGTCCTTGTTGCTGGCAGCGACGAAGCGGGCTCTCACCGGGATCAGTTTGTGGCCACCAAGCCGTTCGAATTCCCGCTCCTGCAGCACGCGCAGCAACTTCTGCTGCAGCTTGGGCGACATGTCGCCGATTTCATCGAGAAAGAGAGTGCCGTCCCTGGCCACCTCGAACTTTCCGAGCTTGCGCTCGGTGGCGCCTGTGAAGGTGCCCTTTTCGTGGCCGAACAGCTCGCTCTCGAGGAGGTTGTCGGGCAATACCGTGCAGTTGATAGCCACAAAAGGGGCCCCGCTGTGTGGCCCACTTTCGTGAATGGCCCGGGCCACCAGCTCCTTTCCTGTGCCGCTTTCGCCCAGAATGAGAACGTTCGTGGAATTGGGCGTGGCGGTCACGGCGCCGATCGTCTTGAACATCTCCTGGATTTTCGGGTCATTGCCGATGATTTCGTAATCATGCACGGGTGACTCGAGCTTGCTGCGCAGGTCTTTGACCTCATCGTGGAGGCGTATCATCTCCAGGGCGCGCTGAGCGACGACCTGCACCTTGTCCACGTCGAGCGGCTTGGTGATGTACTCGTAGGCACCCAACTGCACAGCCTGGATCGCCGTGCGCATGGTACCGTACCCGGTGATGACGATAACAGGTACCTCGAAGCCCATTTCCTTGATCCTCTTCAGCGCCTCCAGACCCGACAGCTTCGGCATGGTTACATCCATGAACACCAGATCGGGGTGCTCGGCCTGGAGTTTTTCCAGCGCCTCAAAGCCGTCGGCTGCCGGGATCACGGCAAAACCGTCCTCCTCAAAAGTCCTGCGGAGGGCAAAGACGACGTTTTTGTCGTCGTCGGCAACGAGGATCTTACCTTTTGCCATGCACCGGCTCCTCAAGTCTGATAGGGGAGAAGGAGTGAAAAGCGGGTGCCCGAGCCGACGCGGCTGTCCACGGTCACCACACCGCCATGCTCATTGACGACTCGTTTGACAAAAGAGAGCCCGAGCCCGCTGCCGGAGGTCTTCGTGGTAAAAAACGGGTCGAAGACCCGATTGAGCGCGGTCTCTGGGATGCCACACCCGGTGTCTTCTACGTCCACCCGGGCAATCTTTTGCCCTGGAGGCAGGATCACTTCTTCGACAGAGCGGGCGCCCGCAAAGGGCGCTTCGGCCGTCTCCTCAACACCCTGAGTCATTTCGCTGTAGTCACGGTACTCTTTGTCAAGGTGCAGGCAGCGCGTTCGGACGGTGATGGTGCCCTCGCCCTCCATGGACTGCAGGGCGTTCAGAAGGAGGTTGACCACCACCTCCTGAAAATGGTCGGGATCGAATTTCAGCTCGGGTAGATGGTCGTCCAGCTCGGTCACCAGGGTTATACCTTGCTGTTCAATCTGGGGCCGGGTAAGCTCGATGCTCTCCAGGATCACGGCATTGATGCTGCCGGGCCGCTTGTTGGGTGGTGCCGGCCTGGCCAGACGGAGCAGATTGTTCACGACTCGCTCCATCAGGTGGATCGAGTCGAGCGCCACGTCGAGGGATTCCCGATCGTAGCGCGACGCGCGCTTCGATTTACGCTGGAGCTGCAGAATCATCTTGACCGCGGTGAGTGAGTTGCGCATTTCGTGAGCGATGATGGCGGCGATCTCGCCCGTAGTGGCCAGCTTTTCGGAGCGGATCAACCGCTCCTCGAGTTGTTTGCTCTCGGTGACATCCGTGATGATCTCCAGGACCGCCTCGATCCGCCGGTCTTTGAAAATCGGCACCGACCGGTGTTCGAGAAAGGCTTTGCCGCCGTCGGGCAGCGGCCGCTCGACCATCATGGTTTCCATGCGGCCGGAGGCAAGCGCTCTCTCAGTGACGCAGTCGCTGCACTTTCGACCGTTCCACACCACGTCGTAACACCGCCGGCCGCGCAGCTCAGCCAGCGGCCTGCCAGCGATCTTCGTCATGGCGGCGCTGGCCGTCTGAATGCGGAATTCCTTGTCCAGAAGGATGAAGCCGCTGGGGACGTTGTCCAGAATCACCTGTAGCTTGTTCTTTTCTTCCTCCAGCTCTCGGGTGCGATCCCGCACGGTCTGTTCCAGATGCTGCCGATGCTGCTGAATCTCGCGGTCACGTTCCTGCAGCGAGCGGGCCATGATGTTGAACTGCTCGGCCAGCATCTCGATCTCATCGCTGGTTTCCACCTGCAGCCGGGCATCGTAATTGCCCTGGGCGATAAATTCAGCACCCCGGCGCAGTTTGTTGATCGGCCCTGTGAACTGATGCGTGGCCAGCAAGCCGAGGCCGAAAGCGACCACGACGAAGACCAAGACAAAGGCGATAAAGAACCTTTGATACGACCGCACCGGAGCAAAGATCTGATCTTTCGGGGCGCTTTTGACGATGGTGTAGGCATTACCCAGACTGCCGCGGCTGGCGAAAAGAGTGGCGTAGGAGACGATCTGCTCCGGCGCCTGCGACGTGACGCCTTCCCCGCCGGACAGGATCTCTTTGGCCACTGCCGGGGGAAAATCCAGGAACAAATTGTCTGTGGTCTGCGTCGCCAGCAGCCGGTTCCAATCCCTTTTCTTGATTGAATGGTACAGGTAGTGTCCTTCACGGCCGACCACCATCACCGCGCCGGGCCGTGCGTGAGGGGCGGCCTGCTGAATGATTTCGAAAAAATGACGCGCAAACACGCTTACCACGATCAATCCGCGGCTCTGCGCTCCGTCGAACACGGGGTAGACACCGCTGATGGCCGGGATCAGCCGCAACGACGGGTCGCGTTGAACCAACTCCACCGGTATGAAGACTACCTGCTCCGGCGCCACCTCCGCAGCCAGCGTCCAATAGAGGCCGTGAGTGCTTCGCTGCAACTCCCTTTCCGTCAGGATCTGATAGCCAGCACCCTCTTTCCGAATGCCGAAGACGGCGTCCCCGCGGGCATTGAAGAACTTGATCTGGTAGTAAAGTCGCTTCTGTTCGACGAAGGCCAGGATGAGTTTCGCAACCCTTCTCGCCGGATCTCCTGCCGAGCTGATTCCGGGGTGCAGCCCAACGCTGGTTCCGGAATCTTCGAAGTAGACCGTCCGCAGGAAGCGGATATCTTCTTCGATGGTGCGAAAGAGGTTGTCCACGCTCTGCTTGACGCTGAAAACATCGTGGTTCAGCTCCTCGATGGCGATCCTTTGCAGGGTTTTTGTGTTCGAATAGATTCCGGAGATGCCAATGATCAGGATGGGGCTCAGAGACAGCCCGACGAAGGCAATCGTGAGTTTCCCCCGGATGCTGAGATGAAAGAGCTTGTTGAGGTTGAGCGTCATGTCGCAATCAGCCCAATGGCACTTCGTGCAAGAGAAGAACGCGGCAGGGCAAGATGTACAATTCTGCCTGAAAAGTCAAGCGGTCTGTTGGGGCCGGAGATGCGGTCGCGGGCCATCGCACTCACAGGTGCTCCTCGAGGACAGGGCTCGCTCAGACCTTCTATTGTTGAGGGTGCGTCATCGTACCGAGACGAAGGCCCAGGCTATGTGGTTGCCGTGGTGAGAGAGGCTCAGGTCGACATCATCGGCGTGCCGGCCATCCACGAGCAGGCGCGGTGGCTGGCGGTCGCCGGGAGGGCCGGGGCGGACGATCTGCAGCCGTTCGGGAGAGACGTGGAGATGCTGGGCCAGGCGCGCTTTGGCATGAAGCCGCACCAGCGCCGACGGCTGACTGTGAACCGACTCCATTTCGGCGGGGGACAGGTAACTGGAGAGGATTTCGAGGGTTTGTTCCGGCAAAGGCCGAAGGGTGGAAACTCCGGCCATCACGCGATGTGCAGGCACGGAAGCGGCGTCGCCGTCCAAGGCACCGTAGACGTGCACCCAGGCGTGCGTAAGAACCGCCTGCAGCTCCACCCGGACCGCCTCATAAGTCACCGAGAGCGGGAAGGTCTGGCGGCAGGTACATTTGGGGGGGCATGGGCTGAGCTCGTAACGGACGGTCGCCTCGAAGCGGGGATGGGCGAAAACGGGGCGAGGCTGGAGCTTGCTGATGATCTTGTAGGCTGCCTCCTTGGCGGCCCAGTGCAGCCACAACATGCGATCGGTGTCGGCGCTGCTGAGGATCGCCTGCTGCTCGCGGCGGCTGAAGACGCGCTGCATGAAACGGGTGTGGCCGGACTTACCCTGGCACTCGAGCAAACTCAGGTCGACAATGTCATTCCCCACGAGAAGCAAAGTACGCCTGCTCCATGCGGTTCAGTTGCTCGACGATCTGCGCCGAGAGATCGCGGGTGGCCCGGAGTCCCTTGTACTGCGTCCGCGGCTGCACCAGGGCGAGATCCAGGTAGAACTCCTCGCCGCGCCGGGGGACACTGCCGTAGCCGTTCTGGTTGCGACCGCGCAGGTAGACGCACAGCACGCGGCAGTTTTCCACCGACTTGACCAGGCGGCCGACCCCGTAGGAGAAATTCTCCGGGTCGATGCGGCCGGTTCGGCTGCGCTGGCCCTCGGGAAAGACCGACACCGGGTCTCCTTTGCGTAGCAGATAGACGAACTTGTTCATGGTGCGCTGGACCTTCTCGCGTTCGCCGCCGCGGTCGACAGGCACGCAGCGCCCGACATAGCACAGCAGCCTGAGGACGGCGTTGTTGGCATACCGCGCTCGCTCCGGCATGTTCCACGGCAGCAGGCGAAACGAGCGCATGTAGCTCCACACCGACGCCAGACTCCACTCCAGAATCGCCGAGTCGATCTTGGTCAGATGGTTGGCGCACAGGATCAGCGGGCCGGAGGAGCCGACCAGCTCCCGGTAGCGCCGGCGTATCTCACGAATGCGCGGAACGCGGTAGCGCGCCCCGTACTTCATCAGCAGCACCAGCAAGCCGCCGATGAGGGGGAAGGTGGCCCAGCTCACGGTCCGCTGGAGCCAGAGGCCGAACCTTTCCCAACTGGAAAGCTGAACTTGCATGGGACTCCTACGCCTTGGCCATGATCAATCTGACAGCGTCCCCGACGGTGCGAACCTTGTCGGCGTCTTCATCTTCGACTTCGATGTCGAACTCGTCCTCGAAGTCGAGCACGATGTCCACCAGCCGGGCTGAGTTCACTTTGAGATCGTCGAGAATCGACGTCTCCATCGTCAGGTCCTTCAGGGCGTCTTTGGACTTGGTGTACCGTTCCAGAATGGCGGTGACTTTCTTGAAGACTTCCTTCTCGTCCATACGTGCTGGTTCCTCCAGGTTTTCTTGGTTTGTGGTTACCTATGGAATGACACGGATCTTGACGGAGTGAACACTCAGGGCGTTCAACGTCGATGGTTGATGGCAGATGGCTTCATGGGCCAACACTCAGCCTCTTTGACACCGGACCCGCCGAAGCAGGCCGTCCGTGCAACTCCCTGCCTCTTCCGTGGTTGGCCTTTCACCCCAGCCAGTCGTTCCGCTCAGCGGT
>CAZGRP010000085.1:0-1691 GCA_964527995.1 uncultured Cytophagia bacterium
TTACCAACAAAGCCCTACCGCAAGCCTGGCCCACACCAAACGCTGCCCCGTTGTTTCCTGCGAGCGCCGCCCGACCCCGGGATCAGGCCCTCTCACCAACGTCTTTGGCATCTAGGATCATCCAATCCGCAATCGCCAGTTGCACGACCTAGCCCATCCCTCTCCGCGACTGCACGGCTGCTACTGCGCCAGCAATGGTATGGTTCACGCCAAGCATGTCACCAGGGCCCGCAGGCAAGTACAGGATCGGCTGGTATCCAACCTCTCTTGACTTTGGTCACCTCGTCCACGGATTGCATCCGTGGACGCACCGTTGAACGGGGATTTCAAATCCCCCAGTCAGGACGGGATAGCTCCATTCACTGAGAGCGATCAGCAAAGGACAGTCAGGGACCACCGCTATCCTTTGCAAGAGCGTTTCCGACCGTTAAAGGCCGTCCCGCTCGATGCTGCGACGGCTTCAAAGGTCACCTACGTGTCATTCGGGAGAAAATGCCACAGGCCGTGACATGTAAAAGCACAAGATGGAACGGAATGGAAGAAGAATGTATCGAGATGCGCACCTGGTGGGATCGACAACGACTTCTACGACGCTGCAGAAAGCGGGCGCATCCGGACGTCGCAATGGCGGCGCGGCGCCATCCGGATGCGGACCGCATTCGATTTACTCGGAGAACAGGCCGATGACGTTTCCTTCCGGATCCTTGAACAGGGCAAAGCTACCGACGTCTGGGATCGGCGTTGGAGGAACGACGGTCTCACCGCCCAACGAACCTGCCTTGTCCAGATACGCCTGCAGATCGTCCACGTGCACGTAGAACGTGACATAGGACGGCATCTGCCCCCGTGTATCGGCGATGCCCCCGTTGATTCCGCCTTCGCCGCCGGTTTCGATGGCGCCGTAGTTCATCGGGTTGTCGCTGTCGATCTTCCAGTCGAAGACGGTGGCGTAGAAGCTCTTCAGCTTCTCGGCGTCCTTCGCCCCCACCTCAAAGTGTACAACGGGCTGGCCCATGATGGTTCCTCCCTTACTTTGTGAGGTACTTTGAATGGAATCTGTTTGATACTTTACGTGGACTGGCGCAAAGGGTTACAAAAGTTCACAGCGAGGGTTGCGTCTGTTTCCGGCGGAACACGTGTTGTGTCGCCTGAACGACGTAGCAGGGAGACGAGACTCCAGGAAGGGAGAAGTTTCGACGTGCAAGAGCTCGGCTTCAGGCCGAATTCCGTCCCGCCAGGATGGCCGCAGCCAGCTCACGGCTGGTGGCGTGCCCGATCAAACGCCGGTCTCCCACCTCAACCACTGGCACAGAGAAGATGCCCTTGCTGGCGAGGAGGTTGGGCCGCAGGGTGACATCCACCTTTTCCAACGTAAAACCCATCTCGTTCCGCAGCGCCTCGAGCCGTTCCTCGACGATCGGGCAGAATGGACAGCCCAAGGCGGTGTAGAGCGTGACCTTGATCGGAGCGTGGCCCTCTGCTTGCGCCTGCTGGTCATCCACTCGACCATAGCCGAGATAGCGGGAGACTCGCGGGAAGACGCGGACGTATGCCCACTGAACGATCGGCAGCCAGAAGAGCCACAGGACAGCGAACAGATAGTCTCCTCGCACCGCGAAAAAGCCCAGGCCGCCGAGATAGATTGCCCAAGAGAGGTAGATGAACACCATCGGACACTGTTGTTTCATGAT
>CAZGRP010000085.1:1791-4604 GCA_964527995.1 uncultured Cytophagia bacterium
GGAGATCGTGGCGGGATAGGCGGGTTCAAAGAGGCGACGAACAGACCTCGGGCTCAGTCAGGTTCCTTGAGCAGGGAGTTCACCTGGTCGCGATAGCGGCGGCTGGAGGTGAGTCGAGTGCCGTCGCGCAGGATGATCTGGTATTCACCCTTGAACAACGGCCGCAATTCTTTGATGCGTGCGACATTGACGATTGCAGATCGGCGAATGCGGACAAAGCTGTCGGTGCCTAACTTCCCTTCCATCGCGTTCATCGTCTCGCGCAGCAGGTGCGACTCCCGCCCGACATGGAGCGCCACATAGTTGCCCGCGGCTTCGATCCAGTCGATCTCATCCACGTTCACGAAAAAGATCCGCCCTGCCGATTTCACCACCAGACGCTGCGCGCGCTTCTGCTTCCTTTCGTCCAGTGCCTCCAGCAACACGGAGAGACGCTGCCGAAGGTCCTGCAACCCTTCGCGCTCGAAAAACCTCCGCGCCCGATCCAGCGTTCTCCGGAAACGCTCCTCATCGAAGGGTTTGAGCAGGTAGTCCAGGGCATTGATTTCGAACGCCCGCAGGGCATACTGGTCGTAGGCCGTCACAAACACCACGGCGGGCATCCTTTCGACGCCGACCCGTTCGATCACATCAAACCCGCTCAGTTGAGGCATCTGTACGTCCAGCAACACCAGGTCTGGTTCCTTCTCGTGAATGGCCTTGATTGCCTCACGGCCGTTCCTGCATTCGCCGACGATCTCGACGTCCGGCTCGGAGGCGAGCAGCGTGCGAAGCCCTTCGCGCGCGATCTGCTCATCATCCACAATGAGAACGCGGATCCTTTGCATCACTCGTCGTCGACTCGATTTTGATTCGTCTCAGCCTGTTCTTCCTCGCGGAAGGGCAACGTAATCGACACCTCGAGCCCACCACCGTCCGCATTGCCGAGTTCGAAGCGGTGCGCGGTGCCATAAAGCTGTTCCAGCCGCTTTTGCGTGTTGGTCAATCCGATTCCCCGTCTAAGCCTGACCTTATCGCCATCCGAAATCCCCGGGCCATTGTCTCTCACCGTGAGGCGAAGCGAGCCATCCACACGTTTTACGAAAAGCTCGATACGGCCACCCTCTTCTTGCTCCGCGATGCCGTGCCGGAGCGCGTTCTCCACGATCGGTTGCAGGATGAGGTTCGGCACGCGCGCATCCAATGTCTGCGGGTCGATCTCCAGGTGGACAGTGAGGCGGTCCTGAAAACGAACCTGCTCGATTTCGAGATATTGCTTCAGGAAGTCCAATTCCTGCTTCAGCGGGACCTCCTGGGCTCCAATGTTTTCAAGAGTCAGCCGCAGCAGGTCGCTCAGCCGGCTGATCATCCGATTGGCAGCCTTCGGGTCCTTGAGGTTGAGCATGGCAATGGTGTGCAGCGTGTTGAACAGGAAATGCGGGTGAAGTTGCATCTTGAGCGCCTGCAACTGAGCCTGCGCCAACTGCGCTTCCAGTTGAGAGGCCTTGAGCTCGCGGTCGCGGAACCTGCGGTAGAAGTTGTAGGCATGGCCGATGCCCACAAACGTGGCATAGGTGACCAGATTGAAGTACAGCATCATGGTGTAGAGGGAAGACGCGGACGCGCTGTTGACTACCTCTCCCTGGTAGAACAGCCGAATCAGACCCAGGTCAAGGCCGAACTTCAGGATCGCAAAGGCGACGCCGATCACGGCATACAGCAAAACTCCCCGCACCCACCGCTGCCGCTCGATAGGCAACCGCGCGGTGAGCTGTTTGACAATCAATGAACCGAGGAGTGTCCAGCTATACCATTGCGTCAACCCGATGCGGAATGCTTGCTGCCAGGTGAGAGGGCTGCCGGTGTAGGCATAAATGAAATAGATCAACCCGGAAAAGCTGAAGCCCAGGATGATGATGCCCAGCCCCATCCACAGGCCTCGGCGCAGCTCATGACGGAGCTTCTCCCGGGTCCAGTTTGATGGCTTGAAACATGAGGGCAGGAGCGTTTGAACGTTCATGATCGGGCCGGTCCGACAAAAGCGACTCGCTAAGCGTCAAGATCGTAGGCGATCCGCAGCCACTCCTTCACCTCGTCGTCGATGTCCTCGACCGAGGTGAGTGCGAAACGATGTGTGATGCGGTCGCCCCTGGCAAGGCCGCCGGTGTCGATCAGACGCTCGCTGAGCGGCCGCGGGCAGCTCTTCAGGGCCAGACCGAGATCGATGCGCGTGCGCGTCGCAGGTTTGACCTGAGCGAAAACGTGATTACGATAAAGGGGTACCATGGTCTTGCAGGGACAAATCTTGACGTCGTCGCCGAGCGACCGGGCCAGCCGGATCAGCTCATCGTGGATGGGGCGTAAACCAGCCTTCGCGCCCGAAAACATCGCCTCGACATATCTCGGCGCAGCCTTCAAATAGGCTTCCTCATCGTTTTCTTCATCAATCCCGCCCTCGGCTCGCTGTGCGATCAGGGCGGCCGTCGTGCCGCCGAGCTTGAATTCCTTCTTGAGCCAGGCACGGCGTTCTTTCTCTCCAACGGGCCCGGACTCTTCTACCAGGCGAACCCATTCGTCGATGGATTTGCCGGTCTTGTCAGGCAGGTTGTTAATGATGGCCTGTGCGTAGGCTACCGAAGGGTGAACACTGTAGAGAGATTCCGTGCTAGTCGAATTTGATTTCTGCAGCATGGACAGTGCTCCCTGATTTGCCTTTCGGGAAAATCTGTGTCCGTCACACCATGTAAGCGTCGTCGCGGGTCCTTAAAGCGGCAGGATTGCACTCTGTTGACCAAGTCTTCAGGCTCCGCCGCTTTCGCGATAAGTTCCAGGTC
>CAZGRP010000085.1:4704-13506 GCA_964527995.1 uncultured Cytophagia bacterium
CAATCGCCATTAGACGAGCCCCTTAGCCTTCAATCGAGCCAGTAGAGGTGAAGGCTCTGTCGTCTCCTGGATTCGATCCACGAATTCAAGCCGTCGCTCGATTTCTTGATCTAACTCTTCCTGTGGTCCCAGTAGTAGGCCGGGGCTGAGTGAATCTGCCCCAACGACAGATAGGGATGCTGGAAGTGCAGCTCTTCAGGGCTCCAACCGTAGGCGATTTTTTCCAGAACGAGTTCAATCACCTTCATATTTGTCCCGGAAATAATCGGAACACCTGCCTCGTCGAGGAGGACGTGTTCATACCGTGTTTCGACAACAGACATTGGCAACCTCATTCTCTGCGATTGCTATGATAGCCAACGCTCCAACGACCGCTGGCTTCACGCAAGCGGTACGGAGATGATTCGCCCATCATCAAGATCAACCGACAGAGAGTCTTCGGTAACCATCACCTGTTTCGCCTTGGCAGTCTTTTTTAGTCGTTAAAGCCCCAATTCGTAGTACAGTTGGCGTGGCTAGCCATTGATCTGATCATCTACAGTCGCAATGTACTACAACGTCTCTTTGAATGTCAACTCTTTTGTTTTCCCGGGTATTCGAAACCCGGCCAGAATCGAGTCCGCCTGCAGAAGAAGCGGGATCCAACCAGGAAAGATTCCCTCAAAGTGAGGAGCGGAAACGAAGGTCGTGACAAGGTGGGCCACGCTTTCCGAGAAATCAGGCACACACCAGCCACAGGAGGTGGGCGCCCGCATCGACCCAGCAGCACGATAAGCAAGTCCGACTTCTTTTCAAGCAGAGGGCCGTCCGTTCAGGCTCACTCCCACCGAAACGTCTTCGCCGACACAGCGACACCTACCACCAGAATGCCCGTCAGGACGGCGACCTCGGTCAGATGCTGCCCCCATGCGTCGCCTACCCACAAGCCGCGCAGCAGGGTCACCACATGGGTCAGCGGCAAAATCTGTGCATATCGCCGGATGGTTTCCGGCAGCACTTCGAGGGGGATGGTTGCACCGGTGAGAAAGAGCATCGGATAGAAAAGCACCAGCGCCACAATGTTCGCGCTGCGTGCCGTAGGTGTGACCCCAGCCAGGACGAAGCCGAGGGCAAAAAAGCTCAGGCTGCTGAGCACGAACGCCAGCGATACGCTCCAAGGGTTGCCGGCAAACCGCAGGCCGTAGACCAGCTTGCCCGCAAGCACCAACAGAGCCATGCCGGCGGCCGTCATCAGGAAAATCACCACCACCTGCGAGCTCAGAATGGCCTGCGGCCGCAGCGGCGTGGCCTGAAGCCGGCGCAGAATCCCGAGCTCTCGATACGACGCCATGATCACCGTCAGCGACAGCAGGCCACTGGTCGCAATGATCAGCGCCGTGTACGCCGGCACCGACACGTCGACGGAGCCGAACCCGCCGAAGAACGGCGTCGGATCGTTGCCGTAGATGCTGCCGAAGAGAAACAGCATCATCAGCGGAAACACCAGGGTGAAAAAGGCAGCGAACGGCTCCCGCAGGAAGAGCTTGATCTCAACCCAGGTCAGTTTCGCCAAGCCGCGCATCACCACACCTCCATCAGTCTCGCATCTCACGGCCGGTGACCGCCAGGAAGACATCTTCCAGGTTCGGCTGCTCGGTTCTCAAATCGCGAAAATGGCAGCCGTTGGAAGTCAGAGCATTCACCACGCCGACGACCAGGCGATCGTCCCGTCCATAGACGACGATCCTCTCTCCGATCCGTTCAACCCTCGATACACCCGGTACGGCGCTCAGCTCCGCCGGATTGAAGCCGCCATCCACCGTGAACACCACACGGTTCTCGGCACCGAGGCTGCGGATCAGGTTCTCAGGAGAGTCGAGAGCAACGATGCGGCCATGGTCCACGATGGCGACGCGGTCGCACAGCCGCTCCGCCTCCTCCATGAAATGCGTGGTCAGAAACACGGTCTTTCCCCGGGCACGTACGTCCCGCACCAGGTCCCACATGGCATGCCGCGCCTGCGGGTCCAATCCGGTTGTCAGTTCGTCCAGGAAAACCAGCTCCGGGTCGTTGATCAACGCCAGAGCGATGAAAAGGCGCTGCTTCTGGCCGCCCGAGAGCTTGGCAAAGGGAGCGCGCAGTTTGTCCGCAAGTCCGAGCTGCTCGGCCAGCGCCCGCCAGTCGACGGTCCGGGGATACAAGGACGAAAAGAGATCCAGGGCCTCCCACACACGCAGGCGGCTCTGCAACGTCGATTCTTGCAACTGAATGCCGATGTGGGCTCGTAGCTGGTAGCCGTCGCGTTCCGGGTCCAGGCCCAGCACCTCGACGCGTCCTCCATCGCGGTGGCGAAGCCCCTCGATGCACTCGATCGTGGTCGTCTTGCCGGCGCCGTTGGGCCCCACCATGCCGAAGATCTCGCCTTCGAAGACCTCCAGCGTCACATCATCCACTGCCACCAACGAGCCGTACGTCTTGCGCAGATGTTCGACCTGGATCACGCCATCTTTTGCCATAGTCTACTCCTGGGCACTCCTGAGAGTACCCGATCCAAAGGCCTTGGCATCAGCCGTTTGGCCGGTCCAGGTGACGACGAACCAGCATCACCACAAAACAGGTGAAAACCTCGTCCAGCCTGATCACCTCAGGAGGTTGTGATCTTATGCTTCTTTGCGAATGCTTCCGCCTTTCTCCTGGTTGCGTTTCTTGGATTCTTGAGCTGTCTTCTGATCAGGTCTATTACGGGTTCTTTATCCTTGAGTTGATCGAAGAATTGGTCAAGGGAGCCGATGGCATGCCCAAGCGCAATATCACGACATTCGGTTGTTTGGTACCTGGCCCCTTCGACCTTCAGAAGCTCTTTGGCAATCCTATCCGCAAGCTCCGGCTTTGCCAAAGCGATCTTTGCTGCTGCTTTGACGACATTCGCGGCCGTGATCAGAACCGGACCCGGGATGGGTTCAAAGTACTTATCAAAGATTTTTTCGAACTTCCTTCCGGAGTCCACGGCGGCCAGATTTGCGATGATAAGAATAGAACCCCACTTGAGGAAGTTGTTCTCGCTATCGAGGAGATCGATGAAAAAATCGATTCTAGGGTAGAGAATTGAAGGTTCTCTCTCACTGATGATGCGGAGGACCTTTTCACATCCGTACCTGATATTCGCTTTGTCACTGCTCAATCCCTCGAAGATCTCAGCAAGCAGTTCAGGCTTCTCGATAACTCCTGCCGCGATCTCTTCTTTGTTAGATTCTTTCTTGGAAATCTGTCGGAGTAGTCCGGAGTCTGACATCATTCACCTCACAGTCTTCACAGAATCAGATCTCTCACTTTCGCGGCATGGGAGCGGCTCACGCGCACCCGGGTGCCATCCTTCAGGGTGGCGACAAAGCCTCCTTCACCATCGCTCTCGAGGTGCTTCAAGGCCGACAGGGCGATGATCGAAGAGCGGTGGACGCGAGCGAACCGGCCAGGGTCGAGCCGTTTTTCCAATTCACCCAGCCCCATATTGCAGACATAGGTTTGACTGGTAGTATGGAGTTGCGCATAGTCGCCCGCCGCTTCGATCCACAAAATGTCCTGGGTTTGCACGGGCACGATCTTCTGGCCCACACGGACGAAGATGCGGTCCGGGTAGTCGCCTCGTTGGTGGCTTGCCTGCAGCAGAGACAGAATGCGATCCAGCTCGTTCCTGCGCAAGGCGCGCTGCTGCACGGCCCGCTGCACAGCCTTGGCAAAACGATCCCGACTGTATGGCTTGAGAAGGTAGTCGATGGCGTTCACTTCGAAGGCCTGGAGGGCGAACTCGTCGTAGGCGGTAGAGAAGATGATGTGCGGCAAGGCCTCCAGATGTTCAAGGACCTCGAAGCCGTTCATGCCGGGCATCTGAATGTCGAGAAAGATCAGATCCGGTTTCTCGCGGTTGATCACCGTGACGGCCTGGCGGCCGTTGCCGCATTCGGCCACGACCTGCACATCGCGAAAATCCGCCAGATATTCTTTGATCATCTCCCGCGCCAGGGGCTCATCGTCGACGATAACGGCTCGCAGGTTCATGGCCCTTTCTCCTGCTTCGACATCGGAATGGAAAAGCTGACGCGAAAACCGTGCGGCTCCCGGGGTTCCAATCGAAGCCCCGCTTCGGGCCCAAACAGCCTTCGCAACCGCGCGTCGGTGTTCCTCAACCCGACTCCGTTCTGGGTCAGCGACCGCGTGTCTCCATCCTCTACGCCGACACCGGTGTCCTCGACGCTCACCAGCAGTCTGCCATCGGCGAGACGAATTCTCAGCGTGATCTTGCCTCCCTCCTCGCTCGGCGCAATGCCGTGGCGAACCGCGTTCTCCACCAGCGGCTGCAAGATCATCGGCGGCACGAGCACGTCCATTGTCTCGGGCGCAATCTCTTGCTCCACCCGCAGTCTTCCTCCGAAACGTTTCGACTCGATCTCCAGGTAGGATCGCACAAAGTAGAGCTCGTCGCGCAGGGCCACGAAGTCGCGCTCCGAGCTGTCGAGGGCATAGCGCAGAAGTTCGGCCAGACGGGCGATCATCCGGCGCGTCTCCTCCGGATCACGCGTCACCATGGCGCTGATGCTGTTGAGCGTGTTGAAAAGGAAGTGCGGGTTGACCTGAGCCTTGAGCGCAGCCATCTCTCTTTCACGGGCTAGGTTCTGCAACTCCGCCGCCTGCTTCTCCTGGTCGCGCAGCCGCTGAATGGACCGGATGACGTGGAAGATCGCGAACTGGAGAAGATAGACGATGAAGGTGCTGGACATCATCCACCAGCGATTCTCCGCAAGTTGGGCCATCTCCAGCACCTGTTGGCCGAAAACCCAGCGAAATGCGGTGACATAGCTCTCGAACCAGGCCACCGAATAGATCGGGGCGACCACGGCATGCGCTGCGATTTTCCAAGGCCAGCTCAGGGCGTCCATCTCCCGAATGATCAGCAGCCACGCCGGCAGGGTGTACAACGCCATGATGGCTGTGGAGATGCTCATGCTCGAAAGCGCGGATCGGTACGGAATCTTGGCGCTCTGTGCAACCAGCGTGGCATAGAACAGGGCATAGAGCACCCAAAGTACGCCGGCGATGATGACGCCAGGCCAGGTGATGCGCGGTTTGGAAGGGTTCCCCATGGCAGAGCCGCTCAGAGGAGGTGCCATGTCTTTGTGGGTCGATTCGACAATACCATCAACGGTAGCAAAAATTCGACAGTGGCGCAAGGAGAAAATGGGCGCTTAGGCCCGTGTTTCTTTCGACTCACGCCTGCGTCTCATTCCGGAGGAATCTTTTTCAGGGCTTCCTCCAGCCAGACGTTCCTACCTCAGTGCCAGGATTTGAAAAGATCCTTCCAGGATGACACGCTGGGGGTTATCCCCGAAAGAGTGCCACCCCCCGGTGTATGTAGAGCTCTTAGGAAGCGGTGTTGCAAAGCATGTGAAAGGGTACAAGTTTTTCCAAAGGTATTTGCCATTTGCCTGGGCTGGTTTTCCTCGTAATAGCGTAACACATTGGGCAAATGAAGAAAACGTGTCATCCCGTCAACCGCCGGGTCCTGGACCTGAAGGAGTCACGGGTGGCGGGTGGAGTTGGGGAAACGACTGAAGGATCTCTGGGCCTGTTTAGGCTCTGGAGTTGAATTCGCCCCAGAGATTCTTCTCCGTCAAAAGCCGGATCTGCCGAGCTTCGCTCCACTTCGTTCCGCTCGCTTCTAATGACAGGTGACCCAAGACGCTGACCTTCTGGGGCAAGCGTCAGGGCGTCAGCCAGCCCTGATGATGTCCGGTCGCGTGGAGTCGTCCTCAAGAAGATTAGCGTCTGAGTCCAGGCGGTGAATAGTCTCGGGTCCCTGTAATTCCTGAAAGAATGCCACCACCGGTGGCATGTCGAAGCTCAGAATGACAAAGTAGTGGGTTCAGATGACTAAAGAAAATATTACCAACCCCGGACCAGCTTCCCAAAGAGGCTCGAAGCGCACCTCCGCGAACTCCGCGCCCTCTTTGCAAACTCTGCGGTTCCCCAACGCCCTACTTCTCACCAGCAAGCTTCTTCACCACCTTCGGCAGCAACTCATTCTTGACCCAGGCATAGTCTGGATTGATGCTCAGCGCCTTGTCGAAGGCGCGCCGGGCCAGCTTCGGCTCTTTCCGGTCGAGGTGCGCCAGACCGATCCAGGCGTACACCTCGTCCCGGCCCCATTCCGGCTGCAGCGAGTCGGCCGGCTGCCGGGTCTCGAAAAGCTTGGCCGCTCGCTCAAACCCAGCCATCGCCTTCTCCTTGCTGCCTCCAAATTGAGCCGGCGTGTAGTAGAGGCTGATGGACTGCAGCAGGAGGATCCGCGGATTCTCGGGTTGCAGCCGACTCGCCTGGGCCATCAGGCGTCCCGATTTAGGGCCCAGGGTCATCCCCAGTTGCGGGTCGTAGCCGATCTTCTGGCCATAACAGCTCGCAAGCAAGGCAAGAGCATCTGCGAACGACTCATCCACAGAGACCGCCTTCTCTAAATGAGCAATGGCGTCGTCGAGAAACTCCAGCGCCTTGCGCTTCTCTTGTTGCGAGTAGTGGATGGATAGGCGATAGTCGGCATAACCGACGTAATAGTGGGCCAGTGCTGTCAGCGACTTTTCCGCGGTCAGCCGCTCGAACAGACCTCGAGCCTGGGCCATGAGGCCGGCATCCCACTTCGACACGCCTTCGTGGAGCAGGCGTCTGCCGCGAAGCAGAGCCTGTGCAGCTTCGTCGCCCTGGGTCATGCCCGCCGTGGCTGAGAACACCACAACCACGATCCAGATGGGCCAAAACGGCCTTGTGATGCGCATGGTGTACCTCCCCTCTCAAGGTTTCGAAAACAGATCCCAATCCTCTTTACGCGCCCCGACAGCGTCCGTGCATGCAGGTCAAGCAGCGCACCTACCATCCCAGAAGCGTCGCTGTGACACCAAAGTAGACGAACCTGCGGTAGTTCGTCTCCCGCCGCTTGCGGGTGCTGTAGTCGGCGCTGTAATCGTAATTCAACACGTTGGCCCGGTCCAGCAGATTCGCAACCGACAGGTAGAAGACCATGGCGTTCCCATTTGCAAAGGGTACATACAGGCTCAGGTTGGCGTCGAGGCGCTGGAAAGAAGGCAGACGCTCGCTGTTCACCGGGCCCTCGATGGGCACGTAGTAGTCGTACGGCTGTTGCCGGTTGGCGCCCGCGATCGGCGTCACCGGGCGACCTGTGGCATAACGGTAGCTGACTCCCAGCGACAGCATCTGATACAACCGTGCCTTGGCGACGACGGTCAGATTGTGGGTGATATCGAAATCCGAGGGTGCGGTTTCGAACAGGTAGGTGCCGCCAGTGTCGCGCGCCTGCCTCCGCCTCGACTGCAAGAAGCTGTACGAGATCCAGCCGTTGAAGCGCGTCTGCAGGAAGGCACCGTACTTCCAGAAGAAATCGACGCCGCGGGAATAGCCGCCGCCGGTGTTGGCGTAGTGAAGCGCGTTGTCCTCGATCACCAGCTTCCGATACGGTTTGTAGTAGGCTTCCAGGCGCAGCAAGGTGTTACCCTTCCGCCTTTCAAACGTGCCGACGAAGTGCTGGGCCTGCTGAGCTCGCAGACCTGGATTCCCGGTCACGGCATTGTAGAGGTAGGGTTGCGGAAACTGGTGGTAGATCCCCCACGAAAACCTGAAGTTGATCGACCTGCTCCACTGGTAGCGCAGCGAAACCCGTGGGTCGAGTACGCTTTGAGCGGCAAGACTGTGATGATCGACGCGCAAGCCCAGTTGCGCAAACCATCGCCGACCGAGGCGGGCCTCTGCATCCACATAGGCGCCAAGGCGAGCGGCAGCGTAGGCCTCCTCAAGGGTATAGGTCGACGACTGCGGATCGAACACGTTGCGGTAGATCGGCACCTGGCCGGCGAAGCGATTGCTGGTGCGCTCCACCTCCGCACCGGTTGCCAGATTCAGGGAGTGTGCCAGTCGTTTTTCCCAGTCGGTGCGCAGCTTGTAGGTGTCGTCCTCCTGTTCGAGGTCGAAGTTTCCCAGTTGACGACGACTGCGGAAACGATTCAGCGACAGACTCGTCTTCACCACCCAGTCGTGCCATAGTTCGCTCCATTGCAGATTGTGCAGGCGGTTGTTCTCTTCGCCGCGGAAGATACCGTCGAACGAAGGCTCATCCACATGCACGCCGAGCCGGTTTTCGGAAACGTAGTTGAAGACCTTGAGGCGGCCAGTGTCCGAGTAGCGATAGATCAGGCTGAGGTTGCCGTCGGTGCCACGCGGCGTCACGGTGAATTCGTGGCGCCGGCCATTCAATCGGAACATGGCTTCGGTGAAGCTACGGTTTCCGGAGAAACGCAGGCCGAGCCTTCCGTTCGCCAGCGTCGTCTCAAACGCGGCCGCAGCCGCAGCCAGTCCCAGGCCGACGGTGTACTGCGATCGCTCCGGCATGCCCTGGCTTTCCATGGCGAGCACACCGGAGAGGGCGTTGCCGTAGCGGGCCGAGAATCCACCGGAGGAGAAAAAAGTGCCCCGGACCAGGAAAGCCGAAATCGTCCCGAAAACTCCTCCGGTCGGCGATTCATACCTGTACGGGTGGACCACTGTCGCCTGGTCCAGAAGAGTGACTGTCTCGGTGACGTCGCCGCCGCGCACGAAGAGCCCAGACCCCTCATCCACCATGGCGATTCCGGGGAAGCTCTTGATGGCTCGGAGGATGTCGGCGGCGGCACCCGGCGTCGTTACGACTTCGATGGAGTGCAGCGTCACACCTTTCCGGTCGCCTGTGGAGAAAGCACTGGCGGTGACCACAGCCTCACCGAGCTGGAT
>CAZGRP010000086.1:0-5140 GCA_964527995.1 uncultured Cytophagia bacterium
TACTCACCGCTGCACATGGAACCGCCGTGCTTTCAGCTCGAAGCGCGGCAGCGTGCCGCGCTCGACCGCTTCTACAACCGGCCACAGGGACAAAGCGCGACGTACGGCGGCGGCCACTCTCTCGGCTACCGGATCACCGGTCACACCCGCAACGCACTCGATCTCGATCCGCATAACGTCCAGTTCGTTCTCGCGGCTCACCGTAACACGGAATTCGTCGACCTCCTCAAATTCACGAACCAGGTTTTCGATAGCGCTCGGGTAGACGTTGACACCACGAACCGTGAGCATGTCGTCGGCTCGGCCCAGGATGCCACCCTGACAGCGCAGGAAGGTGCGGCCGCACTCGCAGACCTGATCGGTCACCTGCACGATGTCGCCGGTGCGATAGCGGATCACCGGGAAGCCGGCTCGGCCGAGGTTGGTGAGAACCAGCTCACCTTGCACTCCCACCGGTACGGGCGCTGTTGTGGCCGGGTCGATGACTTCGGCGATGAATTCTGCCTCGTTGATATGGATGCCACCGGGTTGGGCTTCGCACTCGAAGGAATGCGCCCCCACCTCCGAGGCGCCGGCGTGATCGTAGCACTTTGCGCCCCAGCCGGTTTCGATCCGTCGTTTGGTAGCGGGGAGACTGGCGCCCGGCTCGCCCGCATGGATGGTGGCCCGCACAGGCAGGGACGAGAGATCGAAGTCGTTCTCGCGGGCCACCTCGGCCAGACGAAGGGCATACGTGGGCGTGCAGCAGAGAACCGTGCACCGCGTCTGGCGCATCAGCTCCAGCCGTTGCAGGGAGCTCTGGCCACCGCCTGGCACCATCATAGCGTCGATCTGGCGCGCGCCCTCGACCGCAGCCCAGAAACCGATGAACGGACCGAAGGAGAAGGCGGCAAACAGGCGATCTCCGGCAGTGACCCCAGCGCCGGCAAGGACGAAGGCCCAGCATCGCCCCCACCATCTCCAACTGGCTGCTGTGTCAAGCACTTTCAGCGGCGCCCCGGTGGTCCCCGAGGTCTGGTGGTAGCGCAGGTAAGAGCTTTCTGGGTAGGTCAGGTTCGTGCCGAAAGGGGGGTGCGCCGTCTGGTCATCGATCAGTTCCTGCTTCGTCGTAAAGGGAAACTTCCGGAGCGATTCGAGTTCTGAAAAATCCCCGGCTTCGGCACCGGCGGCCCGCAGGCGGGCGGTGTAGAAAGCATTCTTGCCGTCGATTTCCGCGAGAAGCTGTTGCAGCCTCCCGGTCTGGTAGGCCGCCAGTCGTTCCCGTGGCAGCGTCTCGACTTGCTGGTCAAAAAAATGGACCATCATTGAAAGCCATCATTCAAGAGAGCCTTTACTCCGGTCAGTCGGATTGCCGCTGCAACTGCTGCGCGACTTGAATGACCTTACGGAAAACCCGCATGAGATTGCCGCCCCAGATCTTGCGAATGTCTTCTTCTGTGTACCCCCGGCGCAGCAGTTCCTTGGTGATGTTGGGCATCTCCGAAACGTCGTTGATGCCGATCAGGCCGCCGCCTCCATCGAGATCGGAGCCGATGCCGACGTGGTCGATTCCCATAACCTGGACCATGTGGTCGATGTGGTCGACGGCGTCCTGCAAAGTCGGTCGATTCGGTGGATACTTTGCATTGATCGCCTCGTACTGCTTTCGCAGTTCCACGGCTTCGGCCTGGCTCAGCTCACCATGTCGCCAGGCCTGAATCTTCGGCTGCAGCGGTTTCAGGGCAGCTTCCCTCTCCGGATTGGTAGGCATCTTCTTGATGTAGTTGCCCAAAAGGCAGAGCTGCACCACCCCGCCGTTCTCCTTGACCGCTCGCAGCATGTCATCCGTCATGTTCCGGGGATGATCTCGCAGGGCTCGGGCGCTGGAGTGCGAGGCGATGACGGGCGCCTTGGTGATCTTGATGACGTCCCAGAAAGTCTTGTCGGAGACGTGCGAGATATCGACCATGATGCCCAGGCGGTTCATTTCCCGGACCACCTGCTCGCCGAACGGACTGAGACCGTCCCACTCTTCGTTGTCGTCAGTCGAAGAGTCACCGATGTCGTTGTTGCGCGTGTGGGTGAGGGTGATGTAACGGATGCCAAGATCGTAGAACATCTTCACATTGCGGATGTCCTTGCCGATGGGGTAGCCGTTCTCCAGCCCCATGAAGATGGCTCGTTTCCCGGCCTTTTCAATTCGATAGGCGTCATCGGGGGTGAGCGCAAGCTCCGCCAGATCCGGGTAATCCGCCACCATCTTCTTTGTCAGCTCAATCAGTTTGAGCGCATGCTCCTTGGCCTTGGCAAACCCCTCGTCGGTTCGTGGACCCTGGCTGGTGAAGATCGACATGAAGACGCCGTCCAGTCCTCCTTCCTTCATGCGGATCAGGTCCCACTGGCCGCTACCCGGTTCGCCGGGCTCATGGCGCTTGCCGGGGTCGAATTCAACATCGCGGAATTGGTGCGACGGCCAGTCGATGTGGGTGTCGACGGTGAAGACCGCGTCATGGATCTTCGCCGCCTTCCGGGCCAGGTCGTCTTCGGACGTCTCACGGTTGCCACAGGAAATCGCGGCGACAGCGAGGGTCAGCAAGACAGCACAGTATGCAAGTCGGGCGGTCATGATTCCTCCAGATTTCTTTTGGGCACAGAGGGCACAAAGAAGGCACAGAGATCACAGAGTGTTTTCGAAAGAAAGCTCTATGAGCCCTCCGTTTCCCTGTTCATTTCAAGCAGCTTCGGATGAAGTACGCCAGCAGGCCACCGAAAGCTGCCAGGCCGACCCAGGGCGCCAGCGGACCGGCCCACTCGAAGCCAATTCCCGCGGGAGCCGACCCCTGGTAGAAGGCCACGGCGGCGATACCGACTCCCAGCAGACCTTCGCCGCCGACCAGTCCGGAGCCGAACAGCACTCCCCTTTCTCGCCGGGAGACCGCCTCACCGGGCGACGGGGCTCTGTCTTCCATTACCTTGCGCACGATGCCGCCCAGGAAGACCGGCACCATGGTGGTTACCGGCAGATAGACTCCAACGGCAAAGGCCAGGCTCGGGATACGGAACAGCTCGGCCGCCAGCGCAATGACGACGCCGATCGCCACCAGAATCCACGGCAGCGACTGCTGCAGGACGCCCTCGATCACCAGCTTCATCAGCGTCGCCTGCGGCGCCGGCAACTCGTCGGTGCCGAAGCCGTACGCCTTGTCGAGCAGCAGCACGGCCAGAGCGACAAAGGTGGCCGAGGTGAGCACGCCCAGAAGCTCGCCGATCTGCTGCTTCCGCGGCGTGGCGCCAAGCAGAAAGCCGGTCTTGAGGTCTTGCGACGTGTCTCCGGCGATGGAGGCGGCGATGGCTACGACACAGCCGACCGTCAGGGCTGCCGCCATCCCGACGTTGTCGGTCCAACCCATGATCAGGAAAACCGACGACGTGCCGATCAAGGTGCCGATGGTCATGCCACTGGTCGGGTTCGAAGTCACGCCGACCAGTCCGACAATGCGCGACGACACGGTGACAAAGAAAAAGGCGAAGATGGCCACCAGCACGGCACCCACCAGGCGCATGCCGAAGGTGTCAACGTTTCCGAAGACGTGGGGGAGGATCGCCATGCCGAGGATGAGAATCGCCACGCCAGCGCCGACAAAGCCCAAGGCCAGGTCGTCGCTCGTTCTGGGCAGGGCGATACCCTTCTGCTCCAGCCGCTCGCGGAACTGCTTCGCCCCGACTCGGAAGCTCTCCACCATCGTCGGGATGCTGCGGATCAAGGTGATGAGCCCGCCGGTGGCCACCGCGCCGGCGCCGATGTAGCGCACGTACCGGGTCCAGATGAGGCCGGGTCCCATCTCGGCGATGGTCTTCACCGTCTCCGGATAGAGCGGCAGGGCACGGCCTTCTCCCCAGATGGCGATGGCCGGGATGATCACCAGCCACGACAGCAGTCCGCCCCCTACCATGATGGTGGCGATACGGGGTCCGAGAATGTAGCCGACGCCGAAAAGGGCGGCCGACAGGTCCAGGCCAAGCTCTCCTTTCTTGAGCAGAGGAATCCGAAAGTGAAAGTCGTCGGGGATCACCTTGATCCATCCGGTGAGGAACTTGAACAGCATACCGACACCCAGACCAAGGAAGACGTTCCTGGCGCGACCGCCGCCGACCTCGCTGGCTACCAGCACCTCGGCGCAGGCAGTGCCCTCAGGATATGGCAGGTTGCCGTGCTCGCGTTCGATCAGGAATCGCCGCAGCGGGATCATAAAGAGCACGCCCAGCAGTCCGCCGAACATGGCCAGCACAGTCATCTGCACCAGGGTTGGGTCCATGTTCCACAAGAACAGCGCCGGCAGGGTGAAGATGACGCCGCTGGCCACAGAGCTGGAGGCAGAGCCGATGGTCTGCGAGATATTCGCCTCGAGGATGGTGCTGCGCCTGCCGATGGTCTGCAGCGCCTTGAAGGCGGCCACCGTCAGCACGGCAACCGGGATCGAAGTTGAGATCGTCAGGCCGACGCGCAGCCCCAGATAGGCGTTGGCCGCGCCGAACACGATACCGAAGAAGATGCCCGTGATCGCCGCCTTGAGGGTGAACTCCAGGGGACTCTCGGTCGCTGGGACGTACGGCTCGTAGGTTTCACCTGCGGGAATGGGCTCGTAGGCCCTGGGGCTCAGCCCTTCCTTTCGGCTCATGCGATGCCTCCGCTTGCGTGACAAGGGACTATTGGATTCAGGCCACGGTCCGTAGCCGCAAATACACGCGTATGCACGCGAACTGCGGTCGGGGTTTGTTCGCGTGTATGCGCGGCTTGCGGGATACTCTTCCTCATTTCCACTTCATGACTCCGACGCGCACGAGATCCTCCAGATAGCGGGCCACTATGCGGGTCGATACCGGACCGAACTCGGCGCTGAGAGCGTTGCGGATGTCGGAAACGGTGCGTTTGCTGTCGACGAAGTTGACCAGCTCGAAACGGGCCGCACCGCCGTAGCCCGTAGCCAGGACGATCTTGCCGGCGACATCTTTGCCCTCGTAGTCCTCGTCCCGGGTCCCGGACCCAACCCAAACCAGCTCGGCGGTGACGTCGCCCGGGGCTATCGTATGTTGCCCCTTCGGGGCGAACCAGGACAAGCCCTTGTCAACACCTCGTTCATGGATTGCATCCATGAACACG
>CAZGRP010000086.1:5240-13371 GCA_964527995.1 uncultured Cytophagia bacterium
TCACTTTCTCCAGCACGGTGACATCCTCCAACGGGTCGCCGTCGACCGCTATGATGTCGGCGAGCTTGCCAGGATCAATCGAGCCGATGCGGTCGCGCCAGCCCAAAAGGTCCGCGGCGTTGATCGTGGCCGCCTGGATGGCCTGCATCGGTGTCTGACCCCACTTCACCATGTAGGAGAACTGCTTGGCGTTCCAACCGTGCGGATAGACGCCAGCATCGGTGCCGTAGGCGATCTTTACACCCGCCTGCACGGCCCGGCGGAAGCTCTCTCGCTGCAATCGGCCGATCTTGCGCTCCTTTTCGAGCATCTTCTCCGGGAACCCCATGCGCTTGTAGGCCGACAGGATGTAGTCGTCGTTGTAGATGTCGGCCACAAGGTAGGTGCCGTGCTCGAGCATCAGGCGGATGCCTTCTTCATCAAGCAGGCTGCCGTGCTCGATGGAGTTCACGCCGGCGCGCACGGCCCGTTTGATCCCCTCGGTGCCATGAGCGTGCGCTGCCACACGGCGGCCCCACATGTGGGCTTCGTCGACCAGCGCCTTCATCTCCTCCAGCGAATACTGCGGTGCGCCCACCGACCCCTCTTCCGACAGAACCCCGGCGGTGGCGATCATCTTGATCACATCTGCTCCGTTCTTGACGTTGAACCGCACCTTCTTGCGGACCTCATCGACGCCGTCGGCGATGCCGGAGAAGTAGTGGAACTCCAGATAAGGGGAGAACCCGGATATGTCGGCGTGGCCGCCGGTCGAGCCGATGGCCAGACCGGCCACCTGCAGTCGCGGGCCAACGACCTCGCCGGCATCGATGGCCTTGCGCAGGGCGACGTTGACGAATTCGACGGCGCCGACGTCGCGGCAGGTGGTGAAACCGGCCATCAGGGTGCGGCGGGCGTAGACATGGGCCGTGACGGCGACGTCGATGGGAGACTTGCGGAACAGCCTCTCGTAGTAGTTGCCCGGCTGAGAGGTGATGTGTGTGTGGGCGTCGATCAGGCCGGGCAAGACAGTGGCGTTACGCAAGTCGAGGACGGTGGCGCCCTCCGGCACGGCGATGTTGGCTTTGACCGCCTTGATGCGGTTCCCCTCGATCAGGATGTCCTGGTTCGTTCTGACCTTGCCAGCCACCACGTCCACAAGGCGACCGGCGCGGATAACAGTCACTTTCGTGGCATTCTGCTGGGCCAGACCGGGCGCAGCAAGCACGGAAATTAGTAGTGCAGCGAACAGGAATCGGTGAAGTCTCATTTTTCTCTCCAAGCGATACTGACCACGGATGGGCACGGAGTTTCACGGAGGATGAGACCGTGAGATTCCGTGCCGATCCGTGCCATTCCGTGGTTGATTTCAATTCGGCAGCACCTGCTTCAGCACGCGGAGGACGTTGCCGCCCATGATCATCCTGATCTCCTCCTCTGTGAAGCCTGCCTTGAGCAGCGCGTCGGTGATCTCCACCAACCCCGCGGTATCGAACGGCTCGGGGACGGCGCCGTCGAAGTCCGAGCCCAGCCCGACGTACTCGACGCCTACCAGGTCGACGACGTGGCGAATGGCTCTTGCGATGGCTCGGGCATCCGTGCCGCACACCGCCGTTTTCCAGTAGCCGATAGCGATGACGCCTCCAGTCGCGGCGATGCCGCGGATCTGATCGTCGCTGAGGTTGCGGTTGTTGTCGCAGGTGGCCTTGACGCCGGTGTGCGAAACCACCACCGGCCGGGTGGCCATGGCCAGCACGTCGTCGATCACCTGAGGCGAAGCGTGGGCCAGGTCGACGATCATCCCTTTCGCCTCCATCCTGCGGATCATCTCACGGCCGAGATCGGTGAGACCCCCTTTGCGGAGGCCGTGCACCGAGCCGCCGATGCGGTTGTCGAAGAAGTGAGTCGGCGCCATCATGCGGATGCCGGCGTCAAAGAAGCGGTCGATGTTGGTCAGGTCGCCGTCCAGGGCGTGCGCCCCTTCGACGCCGAGAAATCCGGCGGTGATGCCAGCGTCCTTCCGCCGCCGCGCCAGATACGCCTCCAGGTCGGCGGTGGTCTCGATGACGGCCAGCCTGCCGCCGGACCGTTCCGCATAGCGGTGTAGCTTTTCAGCCTGGTACAGTGCCCTCTCTGCCAAACTCCCCCAGGTCGCCAGGGGCCAGCGCTGCGCTGCCGCCAGCAGGGTGATCAGGTCCCAGCGATCGGAGTTGCGCTCGATGTTGAGGCCCAGGGGCACTTTGGTGACGATGGTAAACGCCTGCACGGCGACCTTGCCCTCGATCAGCCGCGGCACGTCGACATGGCCGCGGTTGCTGCGCTTCAGCAGGTTGCGATTCCACAGAAGAGCGTCGCAGTGCAGGTCGGCAACGAGAAGTTGCCGATGCAGCTCTTGGGCTTCGCTGGACACCTGGGCGCGTGGTCGGCTGACGACGCGGTTCATGGCGTTGTGGATCACGACCGGAAAGGCGAAAAAGAAGAGCGCCAGCAACACCAGCACAATGGCGAAGACGGTGATCATGACCTTCTTCAGGCGAGAACCGGGGATCATGGACGCGTTTCTATTTTGACGGCGAATGCGATTACTCGGGTTTACCGCTGACGCGATTGATTTCGTCGAGCGCCTTCTTGGCCGCCGTTGTGAGATTGGCATCGACGTCTTCGGCGACGATCTTCTGCAGAAGGTCTACGGCGCGGGTGACGTGCAGGCGTCCAAGCATATTGATTGCCTCCTGCTGCAGCGTGTAAACCGGCGAGTCGGTGAGGGCGAGAAGGGTATCGTGCAAAGCACGATCCTCAGGCGCGCAGGCCTCCCAGGCCGATAAAGCGGCCTGCCGGACGTCCTGGTTGTAGGTGTCGCCGACGTAGCGCCGGATGGTCGGAACCAGAGCAGGATCGCCGAGCTCCCGGAAGGCACGCAGGACGGCGATGGTGATCTCGTCGTACCACGATTTTCTGCCGAGCTGCTGCCGGATGAACGCGGGGTCCGTGCCGGGATAGGCCCTGGCAAGCGCGACGATGGCGGTAGCCACGACGTCGTTTTGCGAGTCCTTTTCGATCACCTCTTTGAGCTTGCGTTCCGCCGACGAGGTGCCGAACCTTGCGAGCGCGAGCACGGCGGCTTTGCGCACCCGGTAGTCAGCGGACTTCAAGGCGCGGGTGGCGACTCTCTCTGCATCGGGCGTCCGCACGGTTCCCAATTGATACGCCGCTTCCGCCTTCAGCCCCCAGAAGGAGGCGCCCGAGATGATCTTGGCCAGCGTCTCCAACGTCTTGCTCCTGGTCGGGTAGCTCGATGCCAGCTCGCGGATCGCCCAGATCCTGCCGGGCAGGGCGTCGTTGAAGGCCTGGTAGACCAGCTCGTCGATATCCTTGGGGAATCGAATCTCGGCCACCAGGTCGCCTTCGCCGTCGAAGCTGACCATCAGCGGCGCTTCGTCGGATGGAAAGAGGAAGTACTCGTCATCGCCGCGGATCCACACCTTCTCCTTCCACGTTTTGTTGGGGGTGGCCAGGGTGATCCGGACCGGCAACGTAAAGACGCCCTGGCCTTTGACCAGGGGCTGCACCTGTGCCACATGGAGTTCCACCATCTTGCGATCGGGCAGATAGTGGTAGTTGATCTCGAACACCGGGTGGCCGGCGCCGGTAACCCACTGGTCGAAGAACCACTGCAGGTTTTCGCCCGTGGCTTCTTCGATGGCGATCCTCAGGTCGTTGCTGACGACGTTGGAGAATTCGTGTTTGTGCAGGTAGTAGCTCAAGGCCCGGAAGAAGGCCTCGTCCCCGAGAACGCCCCGCAGCATGTGAAGCACTGCCGCACCTTTCAGGTACGTGTGCGCCGTGTTGTAGATGGTGTTGGCATCGTCGAAGTAGTGGTATTCCAGAGAGCGGATGACGTGTTCGGAACGGACGTAGTCAAAGTAGTGCTTCCTAGCGAGCTGGACATCGAAGAGGAGCTGGTCCCTGCCCTGCGACTCTTCGTCCCAGAGCATCATCAGGTAGCTGGCAAAGCTCTCGTTGAGCCAGATATAGCTGAGGTTGCGGCAGGTCAGGTTGTCGCCGAACCAGTGATGGGCTAGCTCGTGGGAGATGGTTGCCTCGGCCGTCCAGTCGTCGGTGTAGTCATTGAGCTTGGGGCTGAACTCGAGAGGAGCGCTTCGATCACGCAAGACGCTGGCGCGATGTCCGGTGACTCCCGTATGTTCCATCGCGCCGATGGCATAGTCCGGCACAGCCACCTGGTCGTACTTGTCCCAGGGATAGCGGTAGTTGAATCGCCTGGAGAAGAATTCGACCATCTTGGTTGTGTTTCTGAAGGCGTACGCACCCTCCTTGAGATGCCCCTTCGGAACCCAGAAGTGAAGGGGAATGGTGCCGAACGCAGAAGGCAGCGTGCCCCTCTCGAAGTCGCCGACGTAGAGAGCGATAAGGTAGTTGGAGTGCGGCAGGGTTTGCAACCAGTGGTAGGTGGTCTGGCCGTCGGGACGCCGCCTCTTTTCGACCAGCTTGCCGTTCGAGATGACGACATAGGGAGGAGGCACGGTGACGACCATCTCAGAAGAGAACTTATCGTTGACGTCGTTGTAAATCGGCAGCCAATTGGCATGCAGCCCGTTTTCGCCGTAGGTAGTGACGTAGTACAGCTTGGGATGCTCCGGGTCGCGGCGGAAGTACATGCCGCTCTTGGGGATGGCTGTGTAGGTCACCACAAGGTTGAGGGTGTCGCCAGGTCCCTCCGTCTGAGGTAGGACGATGTCGAGCGAACGAGAGGTTGTGCGAAAGGTGAGACTGGATCCGGTGCCCGACAGGGTCACGCTCTCGACGTTGAGGCGAATGGCGTCGAGGGAGAGGGTGTCCACCTGCCGCAGGGGGACCAGGCGGATGGTGGATTTCCCAAGGACCTGCTTCTTTCCGAAATTGAGCGAAATCTCCGCTTTATAGTGTACGATGTCGTAGGTGCGCTGCCGGTCGTTGTGGTATCGTCCCTCGGGGAGCTTCTGCGCCGCAAGCTCGGGAGCCAGAGCGAAGGCGATCCAAAGCAGCGCCAGCCGGCGAACGGTCGATTTCATATCGAAGCCCTTTCAGTCTGAGTTCAGCGGAAATGTGAGGCCGGCGGCCTTCGCCCCCAGAGGCCGGGTCGATTGTGTCTGGATTATTTGCGATAAGCGCGCGAACCGTCCTCCCACGCTTTCCAAAGTCCGAAGGATCGCATCTGCTGGCCGAGATCAGTCGACTGGATCAGCGATTCGACCTCTGCCTGCGTCTGCCTGCCCCAGGTGACGTCCATCTCGGCGAAGCCGTAGGTTATGGCGGCGGCGATGGCGGCGTTGAGGCGGAGCTGGCGCAGGTCGACCTTGTCATAGGTGTCGGAACGGGCATGGTAGTTGGGGCCGTAGTTGGCCGACTCCTGATTGGCGACAAGGTTGGCCACCCCCTGGATCATGAAGTCGTAGTTGTCGGTGCCGACGAGCGGGGCGTTGATTTGCTGGAAAGGACCCAGTCCCTTCACCGGCTCGAGGGCGCGCTCGACCGCTGCCAGGATGTCACTGCGGCCGTTGGTGAAAAAGCCGGTGATGCGGCCGCTGCCGATGTCGTAGGACGAGGCCATGACGTGACGGGCCAGCTCGTCGCGATGCTTCTGGGTATAGCCCCAGGAACCGATCATCCCCTGCTCCTCGCCGTTGAACAGGGCGAAGCGGATCGTCCGTCGCGGCCGCAGCCCGAGGCGCTTGATCTGGCGGGCGATGTCGATGACGAGCGCCACGTTGCAGCCATCGTCGAGAGCACCGTTGCCCAGATCCCAGGAGTCGAGGTGGGCGCCGATGAGGACGAATTCGTCCGGCTTCTCGGAGCCGCGGATCTCACCGATGACGTTGTAGCTGGTGTACGGACCGCCGGTCTGCACGTCGATGTGTTCGGTCAGCTGCAGCTTTTTGCCAGCACGCAACAGGCGCACGGCCCGCTGCGCCGCTTCGCGCTCCATGATCAACATCGGGTGTTTGTTGTCGGGCCCGAGGGAGGCGTTGTGGCGATAGAGGAGATTGTGCGGGCGCGAGCCCATGTAGACCACGCCGGCGACTCCGGCCCGGAAGGCACGGCGCTCGATCTCGACCGCTTCGTTGTATTCGCGGAACAGACCGTCGAGGTCGAGCAGCTCATGGGTTTCGATCAGGACAAAGGCGCCGCTGGCGCGGTCGCCGAGCCGCTGGAAGTCCTCCTCGGTCCCAAAACCGCCGTCGACGAGGGGTGCGGTCCTACCCGAGGGCGGCGTGGGCGTCGAGAACGGCATGGCCACCACGCGCGGGCTAAATGAGACGTCTCCGGTGATCTCGGCCGACGACGAACGTTCGAGCCAGAGGGCCGGCATGGTGAAGGCTTCCTTGCGAGCCTGGACTCCGGCTTCTCGAAAGCGCGCCAGGGCCCAGTCGACTGCCTTGAGGTTGGCCTGGGATCCGGTGGCGCGGCCGCCGAATTCATCGACCAGAGATTCCAGGTCGCGCGTCAGCGGGGTGTCACCAAGCATGGCGGCAACGAGTTGCTCGACACGGGTGGTTTGCGCTGGAGCCTGCGCCGCCGCAATCAGCAGTATCGCCAGGAAGCTGAGGCGACGCAGGTTTTGTGGCCGGAAACGGTTCATCCTCTCCTCCTCCTGCTGTCTCCAGGGGTTTACGTCTTCGCAGCCGGGACGATAACTCAGTCCTTTACGCCGCGGTTCTTCATCTTATCCAACCTTCCGAGATCGATTTTGGCGAGAGCGGCTTTCAGATCTTTCATGTCCACGTTGGAGCCGCTGACTTCCACGACAAATCTCCCGGCAACGAGGACCTGGATCTGGCCCGATTTGTCGCCTGTGTCGTATTTCTCATAGGCTCGATGGCCGTTGTAGGTGGTCGTGCGCTCGTACCCGCTATCGGTCTCGCGGTCGAACTCCGCCGCCGCCCAGCCGTAGGCAGCCAGGGCGGTGAGGCCGCTCATGCTGCCCATGTCAGTGATGGTGATGTCGATGCTGCGGCCCTGATCGTCTTCGTAGCTGGCTTCGGCGTTGGCCACCCGGATGCCGAAAGCCGAAGTCCGTTCGCCTGAGGCATTGGTCCGCTTCATGCCGGGTAAGTTGTCGGGGAGCAGCGCCTTGAGCTCGCGGAAATCGACAGGTTCGACTTTCTTGCCGCCGCTCACCGCTTCGCCCATGGCCTTCATGGCTTCGGCCACGCCCTCACCGCCTTGTTTCATGGCCTGAGAAAACTGGTCGCTCGCCTCCTCCAGCTTCTTGGCAGCCTCTTCGGCCCTCTTCTCCTCTGGGCTCTTGCCGCAGCTCAAGGCGAACACCAGCAGAACGCCGCATGCCAGCCAGTTCAATCGCTTGCTTTTCATAGCGACCTCCTGATGGGGCTTTGTGGAGAGAATCGGATAGGTTTGTTCTGTGAAGGGTTGGGAAACGCGCCAATGAACGGCCGCATATTACAAAATGGAAAGGCCAAAGTCAAGCCTGGATGAAGCGGAAGGCCTTCTTCGGTAAGCTGGCGTCGGCGCCCTGGACCTGACTGAAGACCCGGACGGTCGTGTTGCGGCACTCTGGCTTCGGTAACCTGATTCCTCGTCTGCCGCTTGACATGAGAATATTTTGGAAGCACGTTCCAACATAGTTAAGCTATTTCGGAGGCGAGTCCATAACGGAATTCATTGAAAGAAAGCCGGTGATCGACCTTCCCAAAGGGCAGTCTGCTTTTCTCTGGGGGCCGCGCCTGGCGCTACGAGATGTTCCCCCTGGTTTCCGCTGAGCTGGGTGAAGTCGATCTCCTCAGAGCTTTGAACCATGGAATGATCCCGGCCCATTACCTGCAAGAGAACGATCGCAGGGCGCTGAAGGGCTATGTGCAAGACTATCTACTGGCGGGCGAAGTCGGGACTGGAAGTCGATTTCGTTCTCGGCGGTGGGGAAGTCGGCATTGAAGTGAAAGGCACAAGTCGTGTCGATGCTGTTGAGTTGCGACCGCTTAAGGCTTTTGTGTAATAATACAGGCCCCGCCGAGCCTACGTGGTCTGCAACGAGCGAGCAGAAAGACTGCATGGGAATATTCGTATCATCCCATGGAAAGAATTCCTTCAAGCACTCTGTGACGGCAGGGTGATCCGTTGGCCGCCTTCATCC
>CAZGRP010000087.1:0-12986 GCA_964527995.1 uncultured Cytophagia bacterium
CCCTCTGGCTTGGCACTTCTGGTCGATCTGGCAGAGATCAGAAACCCAGAGATTTTTCGTCCGGCTGCCCGTCAGGAGCCGGGCCGCTGACCGGCAGCCGGACTCAGAATGACAGACCTGGGGCTCGCGACTGTCTCTTCCTGAAAGAACGACTACGGTCGAGCGCTGCTTGCTCCGAACGGCCCCAGCCAGCAGAATCCACTTTACTTTGGCAAATCTCCCTATTACCTTTTCTTCAACAGGCAGGGCGACGAACCTCTCCGCCCACGCTTACCTTCTGGCGGCTGCTCCTCGGGTGCAAATATGTGTGGCGGAATTGTCGGATTGCACATTTTCGCCACACCCGTCAGCGGCACCCATGCCGGGGCGAGACTGCCTAACTCCTGCGCTCCTTTGGCCTTAGAAAGCCACAGTAAGAGGAGCAGGGGTGGCACGCCGATTGCGCTCATGGCGGACGACAAGGTTTGCGAGGATGAAGGGCGGCCGCTCTACTGCCTGCTCCAAGGCGTATAGCGCCCATGCGAACGAAGGCCAAACGATACATGCCAGGAAGCTGGACCTTCAAACCGTCGTTGCAAACTCGTGTCTTGGTGCTGACGACACTGATCTCTGCGTCTGTGCTTGTCATCACCGAATGGCTGGCGACGGTGAGTTCTGTGCAAGTTCTGGAGCACGCTGCCGGAAAAGATGCGGCGACGATCGTGGCGAACCTCGTCACGGCCCTTCAGCGTCTGCCCTCGACGGCTTCGGCGGCGGCACAATCCGATGCGCGCCAGGTGATCGAGCTTGAGCCCGAGGTGTCGCGAGTGGACGTGTATGTCGGGTCGCGTGGCGACCTGAAGCTGCTGACAACCACGGCCTCGACAGGCAAGTCTGAACCAGGACGGGAGGAAAAAGCGGCCTTCGACAAAGGCAAGGCTGCGTCGTTCGTAACCCAGGGAAATTCCGGTCGCCAACTGTTCTATGTCCGTCCGTTTCGATTCGATGACGGGCAACAGGGCCTGGTGACTCTTGTGAGATCGCTACAAGGCGCAGATCAGATCTTCTCTACATACTCTCGGATACGAAATTACTCCCTGCTTTTCACCCTCGTTCTGCTTGTCCTGGCACTCCGTCTCCTGTTCCGCTTCACTGTGTATCGAAGCATGCTGCATTTGTTGGACGTAATGCACCGATTCAAGAAAGGAGAGGCCACGGCACGAGCGGAGACAACGATGCCGGGCGAGTTCGCCGAGCTGGCCGGAAACCTCAACCTCCTGCTTGACGAGGTTCAGCAGTTCGACGATCGTCTGCGTCAAGGCATCCAGGCAGCCACCAAGGAGCTGGCGGCACGAAATCGCGCCCTTCGGGAGCTGAACCTGCAGTTGTACGATATCCAGAAGAGGCTCACCCAGGCCGAACGCCTGGCCCTGGCGGGTCACCTGACTGCCACCCTCGCCCATGAGATCGGTTCGCCGCTGAGTGCGATCTCGACGCACATGCAGATGTTGTTGGAGGAGCCCGAGATGGACCCCAAGGTTCTCAGCAGGCTGCACCTGATCAATGAACAAACAGATCGGGTGTGCAATATCGTCGAGGGCCTCTTGGCGACAACGCGGCGAAGCCCGCGTCGTGTCCCGGTGAATCTGGAGGAGGTGATCCGCGACGTGGTTCGCTTGCTGGAACCGACCCTCGAGTCACGCCAGATTCGTTTTGAGTTCCGTGCTTCGGGCGGTCCTTTCCAGGTTCAGGGCGATCCGGACCAGCTGCATCAACTATTTCTGAACCTGTTCAACAACTCGTTGGATGCGATCCAAGGTTCCGGCCGCCTGTCCGTGGAGATCCATCGCGAAGCGGCGGTCGGAGAGGACGGCCGGCGCTTCTTGCAAGTGGATGTCAGCGACTCCGGAGTCGGCATTCCGGCGGAGAAGCTCGACCACATCTTCGAATCCCTCTTCACCACCAAGGCATTCGGCAAGGGTTCGGGTCTCGGTTTGGCCATCAGCCGCGGGATTGTTACCCAGCATGGAGGCCGGATCTCCGTGGTCAGCCAGGAGGGTAAGGGCACTTGTTTCACCATCCATCTTCCCGAAATCGGCGCCGCCAGGGCAGACAGTGTGGAGCCGCACCGCATCCAGGAGATCGAGCCATGATGGACAGCCAGCCGCACTCAACGATTCTCGTGGTGGACGACGATCTTTCCGCTCTCAATTCGCTCGCAGAGGTGCTGGAAAGAGAAGGTTACGAAGTGCTGCGAGCGCAAAGCGGCTCCCAGGCGCTCGAAATCGTCGCCCTCGAGGAGATCGGCCTCCTTCTCACCGACCTGCGCATGAGCGAGGTGGACGGCTTCAAGATCCTGGAGGTCGTTCGCTCGAGCCAGCCGGAGGTTCCCGTGATCGTCATGACCGCCTTTGCCGGGATGGAGAGCGTCATCGAGGCCATCCGCAAGGGGGCGTACGATTATCTCAGCAAGCCGTTCAAGCTCGACCATCTCCGGGTGGTGGTCCGCCGCGCCCTGGAGCAAGCCCGGTTGCGGCGCGAGAACCAGAGGCTGCGCACGGCGGTCGAGGGACGCCAGGTGAACACCCAGCTCATCGGTCGGAGCCCGGAGATGGTGGAAGTCTACAAGGTGGTTGCCCGCGTCGCGCCGCTGAAGACCACCGTATTGATCCAGGGCGAAAGCGGCACAGGCAAAGAGATGGTCGCCCGGCTGATCCACCAGACCGGGGGCCGCAGCGGGCCTTTCAAGGCGATCAACTGTGGCGCCCTGTCGGAGTCGCTGCTGGAGAGCGAGTTGTTCGGCTACGTCAAGGGTGCCTTCACCGGAGCCGGCGGCAACAAGGTCGGCATCTTTGAGGCCGCTGGTGGTGGAACTTGCTTCCTGGACGAAATCTCCAGCACCACCCCGGCCCTGCAGACAAAGCTGCTGCGCGTCCTCGAGGAACGCGAGGTCCTTCGGGTCGGCTCTACCGAGCCGATTCCTGTGGACGTACGCATCATCGCGGCGACGAACCAGTCGCTCGAGGAGCTGGTGCAGGCGCACACCTTCCGGGAGGATCTTTACTACCGCCTCAAGGTTGTCACCATCGACCTGCCGCCTCTGCGCCAACGTCGCGGCGACATCCCCCTTCTTCTGGACCACTTTGTCCGCCGCTATGCCGCCGCCTCTTCCAAGACCATCGCCGCCCACGATTCCATCTATCCCATGCTGCGGCGCTATGACTGGCCCGGCAACGTGCGCGAGCTCGAGAACGCCGTGGAGCGTGCCATCGCCCTGAATGCCAGCGGAGTGCTCACGCCGGAAGATTTTCCCGAAGAGATCCGTCAGGGCCGCGGCAGCGGCGAAGCCCTGCCGCTGAGTCCGAGCTCGTTTGCCACCCTGGCGGAGATGGAGAAAGAATACGTCCTCGAAGTCCTCACCGCCACCGGCCAGAACGCTACCCAGGCCGCGAAAGTCCTCGACATCGACCGCCGCACCCTCTATCGCATCCTCGAACGCCACGGTATCCACCGAGGTTGAGCCAGCCCGCCGGGCAGTCATCGTAAGGACCGTAACGCCGGCCAAGACCACCCGAACAAGAAACGTACAAACGCAGGCACAACAGGCTGTGTTTATCAACGCCGAGATCGCGAAGAATGCAGAGTGGATTGCTCTGCGGGCTCAGCGAGCTCTGCGTCGTTCGGGAAACGGGCGTTGGATCGGGGACTCCTCCCCCACAAAGGGCGTCGCCCGTCCGCTGGGTTTCTTCCGCAAGAATGAACGGATGCGGGACTCGATGAGGCCGAATCCTTCGAGACGCAAAATTGGCGCTCGGCACGGAAAAGATCCCTTCTGGATCACACCGGGCAGGCAGTGGCGGTCGATTGCAAGAAAGCAGTTTCTCAGAAGCCGTCACGGTGTTGCTTCAAAGGCCGGAAACGTCTCGCCTGGCGTTTGCGAAGAGGCCTCACGACCTATGCACGCACAACAGGCTGGGTTTGTCAACGCGGAGTTCGCAAAGAACGGAGAGTTGATTGCTCTGCGGGCTCGGCGAGCTCTGCGTTGTTCGGGAAACGGGTGTTGGAACGGGGACTCCGCCCCCCGACAGCGGCTTGATCGAGCATTTCTGGTTCGTCCAGCCGCCGCCGAACCGAGCGTTTCCTAAGAGAAGAAGCCGTTGTGGCGAGCGTTTCCCAAGAGGGGCACAGAATTGTCAATTGTGAGTGGTGAATGGTCAATTGACAATTCACAATTGCGGGCTTACCTAATAGCCGGTCCAACCACCGACGCCCGAACTCCCTTCAGCAGACCGCGCGACAGGTGTGGCGGAATTGTCTGATCACACAAAGTCGCCACACATACTTTTTTAGCAACGCCCTTCCACAATCAACCCTAACTCATTCTCTTACAACGACTTCTCGAATCCCTCCAAGAGGCTCAACTCCGCTGGTACGGCCCTTGCAAAAGGAGGACCTCCGAGAACAGGAGGCGCAACCCGGCCCACCGGACAGGATAGACCCTTATTCCGAGGAGAATCACAATGAGCAAACCGACCCTCGTCACGGCAGGAGTGATCATGCTGCTGCTCGTCGCATCAACGGTATCGAGCATCGCCAGGACCGGACCAGTCAAAGACAGCCAGATTACCTTCTGGGTGAAGAGAGCCCTGCGCGACGACCCGCGCGTCGGTTCGGCTGACATCGATGTCAGCACGGACGGCGGCATTGTCACGCTGTCTGGAACCGCGAAGGATCTCGCCTCGAAGCAGTTCGCCGAGGCAGAAGCCAAGAAGGTGCAGGGCGTGGTGGGTGTGATCAACAAGGTTGAGGTCCAGCCTGTGGCCCGGCGGGACGACGACATCTCCCGGGACGTTCGTCGCCGCATCGACCACAGCGTGTTCATCGAACCTGCAAAGATCAAGGTCACGACGGTAGAGGGCAAGGTCACGCTCGCCGGAACCGTGGCAAGTTGGGGCGAGCTCCAGGAAGCCGGTATTCTGGCCAGCGAGGTGCGCGGGGTGAAGACCGTCGGCAACAACCTGCGATTGCAGAACACAAGCGGAAGGCGAGACAATAACATCGAGACGGATGTGCTGGGGGCTCTGAGGCGCGACGTCTATCTGAGTGGCCTGCCGATCCGGGCGTCCGTCGACCATGGCCTTGTCACCCTGAAAGGCATCGTTCCAACCCCGCAACAGCGACGTGTCGCCGAGCGTGACGCCGGCAATGTGGTCGGTGTCGGCTGGGTGAGCGACAGCCTCGATGTCGTGAACGTTCACCGCCAGGACCAGGATGTTCGCAGCGACGTCGTTTTCGACATCCACTCGGACTACGCCCTGGCGGATCAGAACATCAAGGTGGCCGTCCAGGACGCCGTGGTCACCCTCAGCGGTGAGGTCCACACGACGTACGAGAAAACCCACGCCGAAGAGGTGGCCTTTCGGGTGCGTGGCGTCGCCGCAGTCCTGAACCAGATCACCATAAAAAGAGAGGTCCATTACTCGGACAAGGAAGTGGCGCAGAAGATTCAAGAACGCCTCAAGATCGACTGGTTCACGACCGGCGCCAGCAACAAGATCAGGGTGCAGGTCAAGGATGGCGTCGTCATGCTGACCGGAACCGTGGACTCCTGGGCCGAGCGCAAGGAGGCGAGTGAAGTTGCCCGGCACACGGAGGGCGTGTCGCAGGTCGTCAACCGGGTGGCCGTGGGTGGATACAACTACCTGTGGCAGTGATAATGAGATGCGTGATTCTCCGGTGCAGCGGAGCTAAACTCGAAGACGAAGGAGGGAACGTGTCATGGATCGAAAAATGAGGTCGAGGCTGTTCGTGGCAGTCCTGCTGGCCTTGGCTTTTCTGGGCGGCATCGTCGCCGCCTCCCGCACTGAGTCGACGCCCCCGGTCCTGCCTGAAGCGAAAGCGATCGCGGCAGAGGGCGTTTCGGTCACGCCGCAAGGCAGGCTTCTGCTAGAGCAGTTCAGCCGCGCATTCGAGAACGCAGCGGCCAAGGTGAATGCCTCGATTGTGCCAATTTTTGCGGAGCAGGTCGTCCAGGTCCAAAACCCCTTCGGCTACCCGGGCGACCTGTTGCGGCAATTCTTCGGCGATAACGCTTTGCGGCGTTTCTTCGGGGCGCCTCCACAGGGCCGGGCGGAAACAGTAAGGAGCCTGGGATCGGGCGTCATCGTCACCACCGACGGCTACATCCTGACCAACAACCACGTGGTTCACGGAGCGCAGAAGCTCACCGTCGTACTGGGAAGCCACAAGAAATACCGGGCGAAGGTGATCGGCACCGATCCGCAGACCGACATGGCTGTGATCAAGATTGACGCCAAGAACCTGCCCGCCGCCACCCTCGGCAACTCTGATTCCGTGAGAGTTGGAGAGTGGGTGATCGCCGTCGGCAACCCGTTTCAATTGATGCACACCGTGACCGCCGGCATCATCAGTGCCAAGGGTCGCTCGTCGGTGGGGCTGGCGGACTACGAGGATTTCATCCAGACCGACGCATCGATCAATCCGGGCAACAGCGGAGGCGCGCTTGCCAACCTGGACGGCAAGGTAATCGGCATCAACACCGCCATCAGCAGCCCCTCGGGCGGCAACGTCGGGATCGGCTTTGCGATTCCAATCAACATGGCCAGGGAGGTCATGGACCAGCTCATGGCTACGGGCAAGGTGACGCGAGGATACCTGGGCGTCAACATCCAGGACATCGACGCAGATCTCGCCAAGGCCATGAAACTCAAGGGAACCAATGGAGCACTGGTGGCCGGAGTCCAGAAAGGCGGAGCTGCGGACCGCGCCGGCATCCAGCGCGGCGACGTGATCATCGAGTTGGATGGCAAGAAAGTACGGAACAGCACAGAGCTGCGGAACCAGGTGGCGCAAACCAAGCCCGGGACAGCGGTCAAGATTACGCTGCTGAGGGACGGCCACCAGAAGCGCGTGACGGTCACGCTGGCCGAACGGCCCCAGAACCTGGCCTCTGCTGCTCAAACACAAGGCGAGTCGCAACAGCAGACGAGCGGCCGCAAGCTGGGCCTTGCGGTCCAGACCCTCACCCCTGACATCGCCCAACAGCTCGGCTACCAGAACGACCACGGCGTCGTGGTCACCGCCGTAGCACCTGGAAGCCCGGCGGAAGACGCCGGCATCCAGGTGGGGGACCTGATCAAGAAGGTCAGCCACGGCAATGTGAACACGATAGCGGATTTCAACAAACTCGTTGCGCGCCTGAAAAGTGGAGAAACGGCTGCCCTGCTGGTTCGGCGTGGCGGCACAACCTTCTTCCTCGCCATTCAGATACCATGACGGACCCGACCGGAATGGCTCCCCGGTGCACCGAGATCGGCAGGGGGACGCGGCCACGGAGGCCGGCCCCCTGCCCAGGAGCCCGGAAGCCTTCCGCCCGGCAACACAGTGAGGCCGCGACAGTGGATGGCCGACAGGATGCGGCCGACGGCCGCTGCCTGGATGAAGCCAGCACGCACAGCGGCCTCCCCGATGAACAAAGGAGAGGAGATTGGCCATGCGGCCTTCACGATATCTGCAAATCTTCGCCATCATCGCCATCTGCACGCTGGGGTGGCAGACCGCCAATGCCCAGTACTTCGGGCGAAACAAGGTCGAATACGAAGGAGGCCGGTACAGCATCTACGCAGTGGCATCCAAGAAGGTGCTCTCCGGGAGCTCGCCCTCGAACCCGCTGTCCGAGCTCCGGCCGGCGGTGCTCCCGCCACAGGATCGCTCCGGGGAAGAATGGCTTGCCCTGAAAGCGGACCCGAACTTCGGCCTGCCCTCCCCGGACACCCTCAAGGTCGAACCGTATCACTCGAAGTTATCGCTGGACTACATCGGCCAGCCCTACCTCGCTGTCGGAGCGGACCGGTACGGCACCTACGTCGCCGGCGGCGCTTCCCTTTTCTGGAGCGACATGTTGGGAAACGACCACCTCGCCACCGCCCTGCAGGCCACGGGCTCCCTCAAGGAGATCGCGGCATTGGTGGGCTACCAGAACCGGAGGCACCGCTGGAATTGGGGTGCCGTGGTGCAGCAGGTGCCGTACAGGACCGGAGGGTTTTCGTCCGGATTGGAGGCGGTATCGGGAGACACGCTGTACGTGGAGCAGAACTACCTGCTGCGGCAAACGAACCGGCAGATCTCAGGCATCGCCGCCTACCCCTTCAGCCAGGTCCGCCGGGTTGAGTTCTCCGTTGGGTACAGCCGCCTGAGTTTTCACGAAGAGCTCAAGACGCGGGCCACATCGCTGCTCACCGGCCTGGTCGTCATCGACACCACCATGACCCTGCCCTCTCCAAAGCCGCTCAATTTCGTCCAAACGAACGCGGCATGGGTCTATGACAACTCTTTCTTCGGCGCCACGAGCCCGATCCTCGGGAAGAGGTACCGCTTCGAGATTTCACCCACGCTGGGATCGCTGAGCTATGTCGGCGCGCTGGCGGACTACCGCCGCTACTTCATGCCGGTGCGACCTTTTCTAAACGCCGCCGGAGTCGCGCTGGGGGCTGGGAGAGGGCGACACAAGCCGGCGGCGAATCCAAACCATCCAAAAAGAGGAGCTAAGACCATGCGTAGTCTAACCCACTCAATCCTGCTGGCCGGCGTCGCCCTGCTGCTGGGCGCGCGGCCGCTGCCTGCGCAAACCCATGCGTCGCAGCTCAAAGCGCTCGTCGCTGACGAGCTGGGCCGATACTACGAGACGCCCTTTCAGATCAGCGTTGAGCAACCGGCCAAGGTGATCATCAAGGGGACGGTGCCAACCTACTGGGACAAGCTGAACGTATTCGGCATTGTCGCGCGCGTACCCGGTGTCCGGGAGATCTCCAATCTGCTGGAGGTAGACACCAAGATGCTGCCGGATGATGTCATCAAGGCCAACATCAAAGAAGGCCTGGCCCTCAACCGCAGCATCGAGGAGCCTGACAAGATCAAGGTCACTGTGAACAACGGCGAGGTGGTCCTGCGCGGAACGGTCAATTTCCGCAGGGAGGCGACTCTGGCGGAAGACCTGGCAAGCTGGCAGCCTGGGGTCAGGGGAGTGACCAGTGAAATCGAGGTGCTGCCCCTCCGCAAGGCCCTCTCAGACCAAGACCTGACGGCAACGCTCAGCGATATCATCGCCCGCTTCTTCCCGCTCGAGGCGAAATCCGTGCAGGTCCATGTTCAGAACGGTCAGGCAACTTTGACCGGGACCGTGACGCGACTTTGGGCTCGTTATGAGATCGAGAAGGAAGCGAAGCGAGTTCGCGGCGTGCTGAGCGTGGACAACCGCATCCAGGTCGCGACCGAATTCAGCGCAACGAAATAGCGCGAAAGGGCTTCCAGGTTTGAACACCACGACCTTCGAGGTGCGGCTGAGCCGCGAGATGCGGCTCCTGGACATCACCATGATCGGCGTGGGCGCGATGATCGGCGCCGGCATCTTCGTGCTGACGGGGATTGCCGCCGGTGTCGCCGGCCCCGGGTTGCTGCTGGTGTTCCTTCTCAACGGCGTCGTCACTCTGTTCGCCGCAATGGCATACGCGGAGCTCGGCTCGGCCTTCCACGATGCCGGCGGGGGCTACCTGTGGGTGAAAACCGGCCTCAAGGATCCTCAGGGCTTCATGAGCGGCTGGATGTCGTGGTTTGCCCACGCGGTTGCCTGCTCGCTCTATGCCCTGGGCTTTGGCGCCTACTTCAAGCTGGTGCTCCCCCTGGCTGGGATTCACCCAGTCGAGCTTCCGTTTATGTCGCTTGAGAAGTGGCTGGCTGTCGCCATCGTGGCCGTGTTCGCTTACATCAACTATCGCGGCGCCGCGGAAACCGGCAAGGCTGGCAACATCATCACCATCGGCAAGATCCTCATCCTGGCGGTCTTCATCGGATTCGGCATTTGGATCACTCTCCGGCAACCGCACTGGCAGGCGCGCTTCGAGGACTTCCTGCCGCACGGCATGCGGGGCGTGTTCATGGCCATGGGACTGACGTTTGTTGCCTTCGAAGGATACGAGATCATCGCCCAGTCCAGCGAAGAGGCGCGCAACCCGAAACGCAATGTGCCACGCGCCATCCTCCTGTCACTGGCCATCGTTATCCCCATCTACCTGCTCGTGGCGTTCGCCGCCCTGGGCGCGGTCCAGGTGCCCGGAATGCCGAGCTGGCAGTTTCTCGGACTGAAAAAGGAGACCGCCCTTGTGGACGCGGCCAGCCGGTTCTTCCGCGGCGGCGGCGTCATGATTCTGATCGGCGGCCTGTTGTCGACGGTAAGCGCCCTGAACGCCACCATCTACTCCTCTTCGCGCGTCTCGTTCGCCATGGGTCGCGACCGGAACCTGCCCGCCTGGTTCGGGAGAGTACATCCACAGCGGAAGACCCCGCACTGGGCCGTGTTGTTTTCGGCGATCCTGGTCGCCACCATGGCCGTGGCCCTGCCCATCGAGGCCGTGGCCAGTGCTGCCGACATCATGTTTCTGTTGCTTTTTATCCAGGTCTTGGTGGCCGTCATCAAGTTGCGCAAGAAGCGCCCCGACCTGGATCGTGGCTTCAGGGTACCGTGGGTGCCGGCTGTGCCCGTCATCGGCATCGCACTGCAGCTCTTCCTGGCCGGCTACCTTTTCCTTTATAGTCCGAAGGCATGGGTCAGCGCCGCAGTCTGGATCGGCCTCGGGCTGGCCGTCTACTACGGATACAGCCGAAAACGGGACCGGGCCTACGCGCGCGTGCTGGCGGGTCGCGAGGCGGCCGCCAGACGGGACTATCGCATCCTGGCCTGTATCGCACATCCGGCGCGCGCCCAAATTATTCTCGAGGTCGCTGCTGCCGTGGCCCGGCGTTTCGACGGTGAGGTCATCGCCCTTTCGGTGATCGAGGTGCCGGAGGGAGACCTCCTGGCCAAGGGGCTCGACCACACGGAGGGCGTGCAACAGGTGCTGGACCATGCCTTGGCGAAATTCCGCACCCAACGTATCCCGGTTCGAGCCATGGTCAAGGTCTCGCATCGCATCTCCTTCGGCATCATAGAGACCGCTCTCGAGGAAGAGTGCAACCTCGTGGTCATGGGCCGTGCCCGACGAAAGTCGTTCATCGAGCGCCTCGGCGCTGCCATCGTCGACCGCGTCGTGCGATCGGCACCGGCGCAAGTGATCGAGGTCTGTGCCGAACGTTGGCCGGAGGAAATCAGCAGGATCCTGCTTCCGTATGATCCTGGGCCCCACAGCGACCTGGCAGCAGACCTGGCCGGCGCCTTCGTGACCGCCTATGGCGCCCGGCTTCGTGCCGCGCGCGTGCTCCCGCTCGCCGCAACGGCCGAGGAGGTGGAGCGCGCCAGGGAGGCCTTGCAGCAAGGAGTCGGCATGCGATATCGCGAGGCGGAGCTTCGCGTCGCCCGCTCGGGCGAGGTGACCGCCGGTCTCTTGCGCCAGGCGGCAGACGTCGACCTCATCATCATGGGAGGGTCCGACGCGGGGGTACTCGAACAGCTCCTGTCGTATTCGGTACCCCTGGAGCTGGCAGACCGGACTAAGAAGCCCGTGATTCTGGTGTATGAAATGGTGAGAGAACCAAAACGCTGGCTCGTGCACTAAGGAGAAGTCATGCCCGAGAAGTCGCTGCTGTCGTTGAAAGAGTTGCTGTCCAGCATTGTGGCCTACATTCCATCGCTGCTGGCTGGACTCGCTGTCTTGCTCCTGGGGCTGGTGGCGGCGTGGATTACGGCCAGGCTCGCAGTCCGCCTGCTGATTGTGCTGCGCCTGGATCGGGTGTTCCGGCGTATCGGCTGGGGTGGGGCTCTGGCGAAGGGGGACGTGCGTCACGTCTTGTTCGAGCTGCTGGGCACGGTGGTGGGTGGGTTCGTCTTCCTGGTTTTTCTGGACAACGCCATCATCATCTGGCGGCTGACCGTGCTCTCCAGGCTGCTCGACGAGCTCGTCCTGCTGATCCCAAACCTGGTGGTCGCCACGCTGGTTCTCATGGTCGGTTGGGGCGTTGCCGCCGCTGTGGCCCGGTCGGTCCGGCACGCCCTGTACCAGGAGGGCTTCGAGCGGCCCGGACTGATTGCGCGTGTCGTGCGCTCGGCCATACTGGTGCTGACCACTGCAATCGCGCTGGTCAAACTGGACCTGGCGCCACAGATCGTGTCGGACGCCTTCGTGATCGCCTTTGGAGCATTCGGCCTCAGCTTCGTGCTCGCGATTGGCTTGGGGAGCAAGCACGCCGTGGAGGCGATGTGGCGCGCCAAGCTCTCGCGCCGGCAAGAACAAAATTCGGAAGAAACCGACCCGGCGAAGCCGCATCGAGCATGACGTCGGCGGGTAGTCGCCCACATAACCAAGGAGAGAAAAGATGAATCGCCATTCCCACACAATACCGCTCGGCCGCATCATCGGCATACCGATTGGGCTGGACTACTCGTGGTTCCTGATCTTTGTGTTGCTCACCTGGACCCTGGCCGTCGGTTACTTCCCCTCCGAGTTCAAGAACTGGCCGATAGCAGAGTACTGGATTGTTGGCGCGGTGACCTCCGTCCTGCTTTTCGCCAGCGTCCTGCTGCACGAGCTCGGGCACTCGGTCGTCGCCCTACGCTACAAGATCCCGGTGCGCAGCATCACCCTGTTTATCTTCGGCGGCGTCGCCCAGATCGGCAAAGAACCGCCCAGCGCGGCGGCCGAGTTCTGGATCGCCATCGCCGGCCCTGTGGTAAGTTTCGCCCTGGCCATCCTGTTCGGGCTGTTGGAGCCTCTGTTCGCGTCGATTGCCCCGCTGCTGGCCCTGGCCAAGTACCTCTCTTTCATCAACGGCGCGCTGGCCGTCTTTAATCTGATTCCAGGCTTCCCGCTGGACGGGGGCCGTGTCTTTCGCGCCATTGTCTGGGGCATCACGCATAGCTTGCGGCGGGCCACCGTCATCGCCGGCAACGTGGGTCGGTTCATCGGCTTCCTGTTCGTCGTCTTCGGCGTCTGGCAAATGCTCGCTGGCAACCTGATCACCTTCCTGCGCACCTTGCGAGAGATCGGTGCATAGGGCCG
>CAZGRP010000088.1:0-9275 GCA_964527995.1 uncultured Cytophagia bacterium
CGGCGCTCCTTGGCGGGCAGGATCTCCAGACAGGTGGTCCACCAGCCGGTGAGGATGGTATCGATAAACTCCTGCGGCAGGTGTTCTTTGGCCATTTCCGCCGCCAGCCGCTGGTAGTCGTACTCCAGCGGTACAAACTCGATCTGCACACCGTCGGCGGCCGACAGCAGTGCATACCAGACGTGGGTGTTGCCGTCGTTCTCCGGCCGGCCGATCACGCCGACGTTGGCGAAAAAGCGCCCGTTGGACAGGTCGCGCTTCCAGTGAATGCCGGTGTGCGTCGCCAGAATGATGTCGGCTTCGTAGTCGCGAAAAAGCTTCTCCAGGAAGTGATCCGGCGTGGTCGATTCCCACAGGAACTCATTGGTGCGGCGCGGCGAGCCGTGGCAGAGCAGCACCTGTTTGCCGCCGAACCGCAGGCGGATCTGTTTGGGCAGAGAGCGCAGGTATGGCTTGTAGCGGTCGCTGGTGTTCCGGTAGGTGTAGTCGTAGCTCAGCTTGGCAAAGTAGTTGTCGCGCGGGTCCGTGTAGCCGCACTGGCAGTCGTTCAGGTCCCGGCCGATCGAGTCGTCGTAATTCCCCTGGACCACGACGATATCGTTGTCAAACAGAATCGGGAAAACCCGGTCCGGGTGGGGCCCGAAGGCACCGAGGTCACCCAGGCAGTAGAGACGCTCGGCTCCCCGTTGCCGGGCATCGCGCACCAGGGCCTGCAGAGCCAGGTAGTTGTTGTACACGCCGCCGAAAACGGCGATGCGTTCGAGTGAGTCGGTGTTTGACATGGCGCGTCGGTTGGGTATCGGGTGTCAGGTATTGGGTATCCGTGCATGGACAGGGAATTAGAAACCGGGAACTAGGAACCAGGGAGCGCAACTTCAGAGCCACAATCATTCGCGTCCATGCGCGTGCATTTGCGGCCCAATCCCGCATACGCTCGATTCTGAACTCCCACATCCGGAAGTCCTTCCTCCCGTCATCGATCGCGTCAGCAGCATCCGTCCGGGCCGCAGCACGCTCCATCGCCGACCTCGGTGACGTGATAGTCCTCCCCCTTGGTCTCACGCGGGTGGCGCCGGGCGTTTTTGTGGCAGGCGAAGGGACCGGCTTCTTCCACAGGCACCTCCTCGAGGGGTGGCACCAGGATGATGTCGTCGGAGTACGGCGCCTTGGAATAGATGTGAAAGGTCTTGTCGCAGACCGCCATGCGCTCGCCGCGGTAGAGGGTGTGGCCATCGTCGTCGACCACGGCCTTCCACGGGCCGCGGTAGATCACCGCCTGCTTCCGCTCCAGGCACGGCCCCTCTTTGCCCTTGTAAGCCGTAATCGTGATCGATCGGAACTCGATCCCCTCGATCGTCTGCCATGGCTGGTCGCTGCGATCGACGATCTCGACGCCATAAAACCCGGCATCGGTGAAGGCCTTCAGAAACTCGTCCTCGCGCAGCGCTCCGGAGATACAGCCGCTCCACAGATCGGGATCCTGCTTCAGGTGCTCGGGCACGTCCTCGTCGGTCACGATGTCGGAGATCGCCACCCGCCCCCCTCGCTTGACGACGCGGTAGATCTCGCGGAAAAGCTGACGCTTGTCTTCATCCTTCACCAGATTGAGGACGCAATTTGAGACCACCAGATCGATGCTGTCGTCGGGGATCAGCGGGGCGCTCTTGCGCTGGAGCTCGATGAATTCCTCCAGCCGCTGCAGGTCGCCCGCCGACTGCAGCGGGTTCTCGCGCAGGTAGGCATCGACGCGATCCAGGTCGAGGCGCAGATCCTGGATCTTGCCGCGCCGGAACTCGACATTGTGATAGCCGATGCGGTCGCCGACCTCCTGCTGGTACTTTCGCGCCAGGCGCAGCATCTCCTCATTCATGTCGACGCCGATGACGCGCCCCTGGGGGCCCACCAGTTGGGAGATGATGTAGCAGATCTTGCCGGCACCGCTCCCCAGATCGAGCACGGTCTCGCCCCACTCGACGTACTTGGAGGGATCGCCGCAACCGTAGTCGCGCTCGATGATCTCCTGCGGGATCACCTCCAGGTAGCGGGTGTCGTAGTCGACCGGGCAGCAAAGCGATGTTTCGCAAGCGGCTGCCCCACTCGAATAGCGCTCGCGCACCGCACGTTCGACGCTGATCGCCTCCCTCTTCGTCCCTCCATTCTTCCCGACCACAGTGCTCATGCTGCCATTATCCTTCCCTTTGGTGGCTTGTGTTTCGGAACCGCCTGAAAAATTGTGACAGATCGCCCCGGACAGGTAGCAGGTGTAGCAGGCTGAGTGTCTCAGCGGGTACTCACTGGCGGCGTCGTGCAGCGTCTCACCCAATTTGGCATCCGGGTAGTCGATCAGAATCGGGCAGACATAGACCCCCTTGTCGGTGGCCATCCGGCTCTGCGTGCACAGCAGCAGCGAGTCGTCGTACTCCTCCATCATCTCGCGGGTAACGTACTCGTAGCGGTCGTAGCCATGACTGCGCACTTTTTCCCGGCCGATCCGCAGAGGCGGGAGGATCTTGACGCGCGGGCGGGCGTAGCCGATCCGCCGCAGCATGCGCTGAAACCCGGCCAGGGCACTGTCGTGGGAGCACCCCTCCCAGGTCTGCATGGCGGTGATGATGGGCAGAAAGCCGCGATCGACCAGAGTGCGCACGCCGGCCAGCGCCTTTTGAAAGCTCCCTTTGCCGCGAATGGCGTCGTTGCTGGCCTCTGTGAACCCGTCCAGGCTGATGCGAATCTCCAGCGAATAGCGACTGCCGTCGTCCAATTCTCGCAGCCGCCGCGCCACCCGCTCGTTGATGAGGATGCCATTGGTCAGGACGGTGGCCGGGCCCAGCTCGAGGGTGTCTTCCAGGATGGCGAGCATGTCTCGATTCATGAACGGCTCACCCCCTGTAAAGTAGTACTCTTTGACTCCCAGCTCCAGCGACTCCTCCAGGTAGCGCCGCACCGTCTCCCGGCTCATGAAGCCGAACTTGTGATTGTCGGGGCTACAGCTGATGAAGCAGTGCGTGCACCAGAGGTTGCAGACGGTGCCGCCGACCTGAAACCAGAGGGTGTCCAGGCTGTGGATGGAGACGCTCGGGACTTCCTCTTCCGGAGGCCTTACCTCCGAGACTGCGGCTTCGGAGTCGTCGCGATGGAGTTTGTTGCGGTGTAACGCCATGCTGACCTCCCGGCCTGAGTGATTGAAAAATCAGAACAGATGCACATATGTGCATCTGTCGGGATGTAACGGAAAGATAAGCATCGATATTCCTCGAAGCAAGAGGAGAAAGGTCTCGGCGGCGGCGATTTTCCTGTTGACTCTTTCTCCAAATGTACTAAGTTAACTCCAATTTTAAGCGCGCGGAGGTGACGAGCATGTCGGACAAGATCAACAAAGTCGTACTGGCGTACTCCGGAGGTCTGGACACGTCAATCATCATTCCCTGGTTGAAAGAGAACTACGGTTGCGAAGTCATCGCCATGGCCGCTGATCTCGGCCAGGGAGAAGAGCTTCACGGTCTGAGTGAAAAGGCCCTGGCCACGGGCGCCAGCAAGGTCTACATCGAAGACCTGCGCGAAGAGTTTATCGTCAACTACATCTACCCCACCATGAAAGCCGGCGCGGTATACGAAGGCCGCTACCTACTCGGAACATCGTTCGCCCGCCCTCTTATTGCCAAGCGACAGGTGGAAATCGCCGAAAAAGAGGGCGCCGATGCCGTTGCCCACGGCTGCACCGGCAAGGGCAACGATCAGGTACGCTTCGAGCTGACCTACAAGGCCCTCAATCCGAAACTGCGCGTCGTCGCCCCGTGGCGGGAATGGGAGATCCGCTCGCGGGAAGACGCCATCCGCTACGCCCGCGAGCACAACGTCCCGATTAGCGCTTCTCCCGACAAGATCTACAGCCACGATCAGAACATCTGGCATCGCAGCAGCGAAGGTGGCGCCCTGGAAGATCCGTGGAAAACCGCCCCGTCCGAGGTCTACGGGCTGACAGTGTCTCCGGAACAGGCTCCGGATCGGCCCGTGCCCCTCACCCTTGAGTTCGAGCGCGGTGTCCCCACCCGCATCGACGGCGTCGCCTACCCGCCGGTGGAGCTGCTGGAACGCCTGAATCGACTTGCGGGCGAGAACGGCATCGGCCGCGTTGACATCGTCGAGAACCGCCTGGTCGGCATGAAGTCGCGCGGCGTCTATGAAACTCCTGGCGGTACGTTGATCTATGTCGCCCATCATGAGCTCGAGACCCTGGTGCTCCCGGGGCAGTTGCTGCATTTCAAGGAAAGCCTGGCGCCGAAGTACGCCGAGCTGGTCTACTACGGCCAGTGGTTCACGCCCCTGCGCGAGGCCCTGGACGCCTTTGTCGAAAAGACGCAGGAGAAGGTCACCGGCACGGTCCGCCTGAAGCTCTACAAGGGGAACGTCATCGTCGAGGGCCGCAAGTCTCCCTATTCTCTTTACCGCGAGGACTACGCCACCTTCGGCGAGGAGGACGTCTACAACCAGAAAGACGCCGAGGGCTTCATCAACATCTTCGGGCTCCCGCTGAAGGTGAAGGCATTGATCGACATCGAGGGCACGGGGATGAGTGAGTATCGGCGGCCGGATTATAGTAAGTTTAAGAGAGACTGAAAACAAGCAGGGAAGTGTAAGATGCAAGATGAAAAATGAAAAGTGCAAAATAGACTTCGAAGAGGCACGAGGCATGAATTGCGGCACAAGTCCGGAGGGAAACAATGGACAGTCGGGGGCATGACCTATCGGAGAGGTTCTTGGTGTTTGCTGTTGAGATTCTGAGGCTGGCGGGACGCCTGCATCGTACCGTGGCGGGGCGCCATGTCGGTGGACAACTGATCCGCTGCGGAACCTCGGCGGGATCGAACTATGAGGAAGCCTGCGCTGCCGAAAGCCGGGCCGACTTTGTCCACAAGCTCCAGGTCGTGCTCAAGGAACTCCGCGAGACCTTTTTCTGGCTGCGTCTTATCAGAAGAGCCAACCTCCTGCCTGCGGCCGACGGCCCGCTGCTCTCTCTCCTCCGGGAGGCGACCGAACTGAAGAACATCATCGCCAAGTCCATCGTTACAGCCAAGAAGAAAAGGTGACGTCCCGGGGACCATCATCTTTTATCTTGGTGCAACCTGCATTTTGCATTTTGCATTTTAGACTTTGCAGTTTACATTGACCCAGGACCCAATGCCTTCCTCCAACCCCAAACCCTGGTCCGGCCGTTTCGCTGGCACGACCGATCCTGATTTCGATGCTTTCAGCCGCTCCATCGACGCCGACCGGCGGCTGTGGCGGGAGGATCTAGCCGTCAACCGGGCCTGGGCCAAAGCCCTTGCCGCAATCGGCATCTACAGCAAACGAGAGCTGAAACAGGTGCTGGCCGGGCTCGACACCATCGCCGCCGAGTTCGAAGCTGACGCTTTCGAGTTTCTGCCAGCGGATGAAGACATCCACATGGCCATCGAGCGACGTCTCATCGAGCTTGCCGGCGATGCCGGGGCGAAGATCCATACCGGCCGCAGTCGCAACGACCAGGTGATGACCGATGTCCGCCTTTACCTCAAGCGTGTCCTCCCGGAGCTCGGCGACGAAGTCCGCGGCCTGCAGCAGGTGCTCCTGGAGCGGGCCGAGGAGCACCTCGACACCGTGATGCCGGGCTACACCCACCTGCAGCAGGCCCAACCGATCTCGCTGGCTCACTACCTGCTGTCGCTCTTCTGGCCGCTGCAGCGCGATCGCCAGAGGCTCCGCCAGGCCGTGGAGCGGGCCGATGAGATGCCCCTGGGCAGCGGCGCCCTGGCAGGCAGCGCCTTTCCCGTAGATCGCCGCGCCCTGGCCAGAGAACTGGGGTTCTCGCGCCTTTCCGAAAACAGCATCGACGCCGTCAGCGACCGCGATGTCCTGCTGGATGCCGGCCATGCCGCCTGCGTGGTGATGCTGCACCTGAGCCGTTACGCCGGGGACCTGATCCTCTGGTCCAGCACCGAGTTCGGCTTCGTCGAGCTCTCCGATGCCTTCACCACCGGCAGCAGCATGATGCCACAGAAAAAAAACCCCGACTCGCTGGAACTGATCCGCGGCAAGACAGCGCGCGTCCTCGGCGATGTGACCGCCCTGCAGGCGCTGCTCAAAGGCCTGCCGCTGAGCTACGCCCGCGATCTGCAGGAAGACAAGCCGGCGCTGTTCGATGCGATCGACACGGCCATCGGCTCGGTGCGCATCTTTGCCGGCGCTATGCGCCTGGCCACCTTCCACCGCGAGCGCATGCGCCAGGCGATCGACGATCTTTTGCTGGCCACCGATCTGGCCGACTACCTGACCCGCAAGGGGATGCCGTTCCGCCAGGCCCACCAGGTGGTCGGAGCGGTCGTGCGCCTGGCCGTCGACAACGGCCTGCCGCTGTCGCAGGTGCCCCTCGAAACGCTCCGAAGCCTCTCGCAGTTGTTCGAAGAGGATGTGCGCGAGGCGCTCACCGTGGACGCCAGCCTTCGGGCCCGCAACCTTCCCGGCGGCACCGGGCCCGAGGCAGTGCGCCAGCAGTTGCAGAACGCCAGGAAGACACTGGGAGACGACAGAAGCCAGCCTTCTTGAAGTCAGTCTTTTCCAGAAGCCAGTCTTTTCCAGAAGCCAGTCTTCTTGAAGAAGACTGGCTTCTCGACTAGGGAGTTCCGATGCTCATCAGCGAAGCCGATCGACTTACCCGAGTCGTCGTCTGCACGCCGCGACACGAATACTTTCGCTTCGACGACCGCACATCTCATAACCTGCGCGAGGCGGCAGACCCGGAGGCAGCGCTGCGCCAGCACGACAACCTGAAGGCAGCCCTGGCGGACTTCGGATGTGACGTGGTCGACATCCCGGAGCTGCCCGGCCATCCCAATTCTGTGTTCACCCGCGACACGGCGGTCTGCACCGGCGACGGTTACATCCGACTGAGAATGGGGCTGGACACACGCCGTGGCGAGGAACAATGGATGTCGCAGATCCTCGAGTCCCTGTCCAGGCCGTGTGTGGGCGCCATCGAGGCTCCGGCGACGGTCGAAGGCGGTGACGTCATTCTGGCCGGCAAGGTGGCCTTCGTCGGCCGCTCGGGAAGGACCAATGATGAAGGGGCGCGGCAGATCGCGGGGTTGCTTGCCCGCTTGGGATATCAAGTCCGGGTCGCTGAGGTGCCCGACTTCTCCCTGCACATCGGCGGTGCGATGAGTCTGGTTGGACCGGAACAGGTGTTGTGCTGCCGCGGCGCCTTCGCAGCCGAACTCTTCAAGGGTTTTGAAACCATCGAGATCGACTGCCGCGACTTTGCCAGCGGCAATGTCATCACCCTGGGGGATCGCACCGTGATTGCGGACGCTGCCAACCAGGCCGCCATCGAAATACTCGAAGCACGCAGCTTCCACGTCCACGCGCTCGATCTGTCGGAATTCGCCAAGGGGACTGGCGGCCCCTCCTGTCTGATCTTGCCAGTCGATCGCGGGCCCGACGATTGTTCTTGACATTCAAGGCTCGGAGCCTTAGATTCCGGTCACGACGATGGCGATCGTCTCATGCCGTGGGCCGGCCGATTCAACTTCAGCAAGAGAGCGCCATGCCAACAGCTCCTGCCCGGTGGCAGGAGTTTTTGCTTTCGTCTGGCCACCAACTCACTTCGATGAGCACGGAGTTTTCCCAGTTCATGCTCTTTTGGGGGCGGTCCGCGCGTCTCCGTGGTTGTCCGTTGTAGCCGGCTCACTTGGGGTTGTCCCTGAGGGTGAAGAGTGCAGTTGACATCAAACCCACATTCCCGGAAAACCCCGCTGGGGAAGGAGGCCCACCCATGACTCATCCTTGTCGTTGTTCCATCGTCCCACCGCACATGCTGAAGGAGATCGCTGAGAAAGGCAGCCAGCGCCAGCGCGACTGGGCGCTGCGGACTCTCGCCGCCACGGAGCAGTTTCGCGGCCAACGCCTGGCGGCAGCCGACATCGAGGCCCTGGCACGGCCCATGCGGGTGGCTGCCAAACAGCGCACCATCTACGACGCCGAAAACGGCTCGGGGCTCCCCGGCCGCCAGGTGCGTGCCGAAGGCGACCCTCCCACCAACGATCCGGCTGCCGATGAGGCCTACGACGGCTCCGGCGCCACGTACGATCTGTTCAGGGATGTCTACGACCGCAACTCCATCGACAACCGTGGGCTGCGGCTCGACTCCACCGTGCACTACGAGCAGGGATACGACAACGCCTTCTGGAATGGCCAGCAGATGGTCTACGGCGACGGCGATGAGGATCTGCCGGAAGCCGAGCGCCTGTTCAACCGGTTCACCATCGCCATCGACGTCATCGGCCATGAGCTCACCCACGGGGTCACCCAGTACGAGGCTCGGCTGCGATACTGGGAGCAACCCGGCGCCCTGAACGAGTCGTTCTCCGACGTGTTCGGTTCACTCGTCAAGCAGCGCAGCCTGGGCCAGACCGCCGCCGATGCCGACTGGATCATCGGCCAGGGGCTGCTGACGGAAAACGTCAACGGCCAGGGCCTGCGATCGATGAAAGCACCGGGCACGGCCTACGACGATCCTGTCCTTGGCAAGGATCCTCAGCCCGGCCACATGCGTGACTATAAAGACGTCGACTATGACAACGGCGGCGTCCACATCAACTCCGGCATTCCAAACCGTGCCTTCTATATCGTGGCCACGGAGATCGGCGGGTTTGCCTGGGAAAAGGCAGGCCAGATCTGGTACGTGACCCTGCGCGACAAGCTGCGCGGAAACTCCAATTTCCAGGATGCTGCCCGGTTGACCTTCCAGACGGCCGGCGAGCTGTACGGCGACGGAAGTCTCGAGCAGCAGGCCGTGCGCAAGGGGTGGGAAGAAGTAGGGCTCACCGTCGACCAAGGAGGGGGTGGTGGCAGGGGTTGTCTGTTCGCGCCGCTGGCGTTGCTCGGTTCGGCGACGGCGGGGACTGGCCGCACGGCATGATTGGGATGTTCTCTAATGAAGATCAATTTCGAAAGAAGCGGTGGCTTCGCCGGCTTACGCCTGTCGGCCACAGTCGACACCGAAAAGTTGTCGCCCGAGGAGGCGCAAGAACTGGAAGAGATGGTCCGGGCTGCGAGATTCTTTGACCTGCCGGCGAAGATCAGCAGCGAAAGCCCAGGCGCAGACCGTTTTCGCTACAAGCTCACGGTGGAGGCGGAAGGACGGCGGCACACGGTCGAGCTGGGCGAAGCCGCAGCCTCGGAACAGCTTCGGACCTTGCTGCGCCGGTTGACGGCGCTAGCTCGTTCGGCCCCACGCCCTT
>CAZGRP010000088.1:9375-12847 GCA_964527995.1 uncultured Cytophagia bacterium
AGGTGAGCAATGACCTTTCCGATCTGCGATGAAGATGTGCCCTGGATAACCACCCGGCAGATGATCGAGGTCGACCGGCTGATGGTGGAGGAGTACCACATCGACCTGCTGCAGATGATGGAGAACGCCGGGCGCACTCTGGCGCATCTCGCCCGCGTGCGCTTTCTCAGCGGCGATGTTCGTGGAAAAAGGGTCATTGTGCTGGCCGGAAGCGGTGGCAACGGTGGCGGAGCCATGGCGGCAGCGCGCCGGCTGCACAATTGGGGAGCGGCGGTGCAGGTCGTGCTGACCCGGCAAGCGAGCGCGTTCACCGGCGTGCCGGCGCACCAACTCGAGATTTTGCAACGCATGCACGCGGCCATCTTCCCGCAAGCCGCTGTCGAGAAACTCGGCGACGCATCGTCCGCCGACCTGATCGTCGACGGCATCATCGGCTACAGCCTTTCGGGAGCACCGCGAGGCACGGCCGCCGGCCTGATCCGCTGGGCCAATGCTCAACGTGTCTCTATCCTGTCGCTGGACCTACCCTCGGGAGTCGACAGCACCACCGGCCAGGCACACGATCCCGCCATCCGGGCCGCCGCGACTCTGACACTGGCTCTGCCAAAGGTCGGCCTCCGGACCGTCGAAGCACAGAACTGCGCCGGCGAACTCTACCTGGCCGATATCGGCGTGCCACCGGAGTTGTACGCAGAAACACCCCTGGGGCTGGAGGTGGCACCGATCTTTTCCACGAACGATATTGTCCGACTCCGCTGAGGCGCCGGAGGGTTCGGGGAGATTCTTGGTTCAGCCAACACACCGAGGAGAACCATGGTAGGTTGCTGCCAATGCCAGGGGCTCGAATCCTTTTTCGACAAGAAGGTGGCTCGCAGGCAACTCAAGAAGTACCGCAAGAAAGGACCCGGCAAGACGACTCGCCTGTTGATCGACATGCTCAAGGCAGAAGGCGTCGACGGGAGGACGTTGCTCGACATCGGCGGCGGTATCGGCGCCATCCAGCATGAGCTGCTCAACGCAGGCGCCCAACGCGCCACCCATGTCGACGCCTCCAGGGCCTATATCGAAGCGGCGATCGAGGAATCCGGAAGACAGGGACATGACAGCCGCATCGACCACCGCCACGGCGACTTCGTCCAACTGGCACCCGACCTCGATGCCGCCGACATCGTCACCCTCGATCGGGCCATCTGCTGCTATCACGACATGAGATCGCTCGTCGGTTTGTCTCTCGAGAGGACGCGCAGGCTCTATGGCGTCGTTTTCCCGATCGATACCTGGTGGACGAAAGCGGGAACTGCGATCACCAACCTCTTTCTGGCCCTCTTGCGGAAGCAGTTCCGCGTCTTCATCCACCCGACCACTGCGGTGGAGGCGCTGATCACCAGCGCCGGGCTGGAACGACGCCATTATCGCAGGAAAGGCGCCTGGCAGATAGCCGTCTATGCCCGCCCGGCCTGAGCCGTGCCCGTTTCTATCCCAACACGAGAGGAGATGGCGTCGATGAACCGAATAGCCCGCCTGCTGATTCTGATGGCGGTCGCCCTCGTCCCGCAACTCTGCATTCCCCAGCCATCGCAATCCGGCGATCTCGAAGCTCGCATCGCCCGGGTCGTAAACGGCCTGGTACCTGTCGTGGTGATTCGCGGCAGGCCGCTGGAGACCTATTCCCTCGCCGAACGCATGCGACGCTACCGGGTCCCCGGTGCCAGCATCGCCGTCATCAACGACGGCCGCCTAGAATGGGCCCGCGGCTACGGTGTCAAGGACTCGACGACCAACGAACCCGTGACGATTCACACCCTCTTCCAGGCAGCCTCGATCAGCAAGCCGGTCACCGCCATGGCCGCCCTCAAGTTCGTCCAGGACCGTAAGCTCCAACTGGACCAAGACGTGAATAGGTGGCTCAGGTCCTGGAAAGTCCCCAGCAACTCCTTCACCGAGGAGCAGCCTGTCACCCTGCGCCGCCTCCTCAGCCACACCGCCGGCATGACGGTGCATGGCTTTCCAGGGTATGCACGGACCTCCGGATTGCCCACACTGCAACAGATCCTGGACGGGCAGCGGCCCGCCAACACCGCGGCCATCCGAGTGAATGCCGTACCCGGCAGCGCCTGGTCATACTCCGGCGGTGGCTACATCGTCGTGCAACAACTCCTGCTCGACCTCTCCGGCAAGCCGTTTCCCAAGATCATGCGCGAAACCGTCCTCGACCCTCTGGGAATGACCGAGAGCACCTACGAACAGCCGTTGCCCCCGGAGCGAGCCCAGGAAGCAGCCGTGGGCTACCGGGTGAGTGGCAGGCCTGTCGTCGGCAAGTGGCATACCTACCCGGAGATGGCGGCCGCCGGTCTTTGGACCACCGCATCCGACCTGGCCCGGTTCGCCATCGAGATCCAGAAAACGGTCCGGGGCGAGTCGAATCGCGTCCTGTCGCCGGAAATGGTGCGTCTCATGCTGCAGCCTGGTCTGAACGACTGGGGGCTGGGTTTCCAGATTCGTGGCGAAGGCAAGAACGCCCGCTTCCGGCACGGCGGCTCGAACGAAGGCTACCGCGCCCTGCTGGAGGCCTTCGTCCAGCGAGGCCAGGGGGCTGTTGTCATGACCAATTCGGATAACGGTGCCACTCTGGCCAAGGAGATCCTCCTGGCGATCGCCAGGGAATACGGCTGGCCTGGGGTCAAACCGGAGGAGAAGGTGCTGGCCAAGATCGATCCTGCGATCTATGACCGCTACGCCGGCGAGTACAAGCTGTCTGGATTGTGGGGCACGGTCAAGATCGCCGCCAGGGACGGCCATCTCTATCTCGATTTTCCCGGCTACCCGAAAACACGGCTCTACCCTGAGTCGGAGACGAAATTCTTCATGCTCGAAGGTGGCAGGGAGGTAACGTTCCTTCGGGACGACCGCGGTCGGGTGACGCAAATCAAAATCGGAGAAACCGTGACCGCGACACGGCTGGAAAAACGATCCGAGGGTCCGTGAAAGGCAAGAAGCCGCCGAGAGTCAAAGACTTCGACATGCATCTGGTCCCTTTGTAGTTCGAAAGGTCCCCTCATCAAGACGTGCCGGAGAAAGCATGACGCAATCCCAGGAACCTGCGCTGCACGCCATCCGCAGAGCTCGACAGGGGAAAGGGACCGTCACAGCGGAAGGCGCCTGCTGTCGCAGCCTCGTTTGAAGGAATCTCTCTCCTCTGTGGTAAGATTTTTTTGGAGGAGCTTGCCAACACCCTCCATGCCTTTCCCACTCGCCCCCAACGACACCTTCACCCACGGAGGTGAACAAACACCATGCAAAGAAAGAACATTGCCAGTGGCACGCGCTGGGAGCCCATCGTCGGCTACTCTCGCGCCGTGCGCATCGGGCCGTACGTGCACGTCTCTGGCACCACAGCCACGGATGAGAAGGGCGACATCGTCGGCCACGGCGACCCCTATGCTCAGGCAGTGCAGACCCTGCGCAATATCGA
>CAZGRP010000089.1:0-12808 GCA_964527995.1 uncultured Cytophagia bacterium
CCAAAAACAAAAACGGCGGAGACGAATGCTCCGCCGTTGCACCAAGTAGGATGGAACTGACGGCGATCTGACTTCAGGCGGCCAGAGCTTTGCGGCGATGGTACTTTCGCAATAGATATCCCCGCATCTTGAAGAAGTAGCGGGCCTGCCTCTGGATTTCTTCCTCCGAGGCCATATGGTCCAGGTCGAGAGTCTGCCGGATAAACGACACGACGCGCCCAAAGTAGAGAGACTTCATCGCCTCGACCACTTGCGGGTCGTAATCGGAGGTGTCGTAGGCATAGATCAGATCATAGACCGCCTTGGTCCATAGCTCCATGCCGATGTGCATCCTGCCGGAGTCGTAGATTTCGGCCAGGCGAGCAAAGACGGCAGGCTCCAGACTTTTCGACAATCGCTCCCTGTGGACCTCAAACTCGTAGCGGGCTGTGGCCTTCATCCCCTTGTAGTCGACGCTCAGGTCCTGCGGCTGAGCCAGCTCGCTTTCACCAAAAAGCGGCATTCTCTCCACTTCGCCAACGCTTTTCCAACGGTCCCGGCAGGAGAGCAGCGTTCCGAAAAGGGTGCCGACGACCTGCGAAAACATCGGGCCCAGCTTCGGCGCACTTGGCTTGTGGATCTTCGCTCCGAGAGCGACCTGGCAGACGCGGAAACCACCGAGGATCGCCTGCAACGTCATGAAGATGTCGATGCCGTACTGCCGCGTCGTGCTGTGCCAGGGCTGTTCGAGGAAGTAGCGTGCCAACTGGCCTGAAAATGCAAAATCGCCCCCGATGGGCTGGCGCAGATCTTTGCCGAGCAGGCCGTAGATCAGCGGATAGCAGATGTTGTTGGTGATGGTGCCGTCGTACTCGTTGCGCGAGTAAAGTGGGGTCACAAAGTCGAAGCCTTTGTCCAGGATCGGCATGGCCAGATCGCGCACCCATTCGGGCGTGATGCTGGTGAGGTCGGCGTCCACCACGACCACCGCCCTGGCTCCCAAACGACGAGCCTCGCTGAAGAGATTGTAGAAGTTGTTCCCTTTTCCTCGAACCCCGGGCGGGGTCGAGAGGTAGATTTTCGGAACCGAATCGTCCGCATTCAGGAATGCTTCGCGGGTGTTGTCGGGCGAATCGTTGTCTGCGTTGATGACGACACTGCGATAACGCCGGAAATACTGCAGAAGTCCTCGGTTGCACTGCTCAACCACGAACGCGATGTTGTCCGCCTCGTTGTAAGAAGGGATTCCCACGACCACATCGGCGGCTTCGACACCAGACGGATTCAGCTTCTGCATTCAGTCGCCTCCCAGTAATGACCTGGATCCACACCGTTCACGTGAGAACTTTGTACGCACTTTAACAATTACCATGCCAGAGCCTATTTCAATGATCAGAGGCGGTTTGCCTGCGGATAAGGTTTTGATTTACTTGCAGCTTCACGAAAGGGGAATGCGCTCGCCGGGCGAAAAAGTGTTGCCGGCTCTCGCGCTCGTCGTCAGAGATCATGACACTGTTTCAGGCTGAAACGAGAAAGTATTTTTTTTGAACTCCTACTTAAGACTTCGTCACAGAACGGTCCTTTCTAAAGTGCTGATTCTGCACAAGTACGACGCTGTGATCTGACCGCCATCATAAAGTAGTCGGCCCTTCAACCCGATAAGAAGATAGATGTCAGCCGACCGGTTGAAACGAGACGAGGCACAAGGAGCGATCAAGATCGATCCGGGCTGCCGACGCTGGCCACTCATGGTGATGGCCATGCTTGCCGTGACCGCGCTATCGGCGTGTAGCGCGCTGCGCCAGGCCGGGAGGCGGGCTCTGACCCTGAGGGGGAGGCTCGCCGACGTCCGGTCCTTCGCTGTGGTCTACTCCAGAGTGGAGGTCGGCAGTCTCGAGCCTTTCGATCTCCTCATTCTCGACGGAGATGTTTACACCAGCGAAGAACTGGAGGTCCTGCGCAGCGAAGGGAAGATACTGCTGGCCTACCTCAATGTCGGCGAGATCGAACTCTATCGACCCTACGCCCGGCTCGTGCCGAGTGACTGGTTGCTGGGCCCCAATCCCGACTGGCCGGATCACTTCTTCGTGGATCCGGGACGGAGAGGATGGTGGAACATCCTGGCGCAAAACGCCATCGAACCGCTGCTCCGCAAGGGGTTTCAAGGGTTCCTCCTCGACTCGGTGGATCTGGCATCCAGTGAGCGTTATCCCCAAGTCAGGTCGGGGATGATCGATTTGATACGGTGGTTGCATCACAGGTACAGCGCCGCGATCCTGGTGCTGAACAACGGCTTCTTCCTTCTCGACGAGGTCAGAGACCAGGTCGACGCGGTTCTTGTCGAAGAAGTGTACACGACTCTGGGCGAAAACGGCGAGGTCGGCTACCGCTCGTCCGAGGAGGCAGCCGCGCTTGTGCATCGCATCGCGCAAGCCCAAAGGCGCTGGCATCTGCCGGCCTTCCTCCTCGACTACTGCCAGCCCGCAGGACTGAAACGCTGCCGAGAGTGGTCCCGGCAAAGCAGGTCTGCCGGATTGGTTCACTCTTTCACGGACCCGGCGGTGAGCCGTGCCTATCCCGAAATGAACAGCCCATGAGGAAGAAAAGCGAACAGATGGCGGCCGATTCGGAGGCGGGCTCGACTATTCGACTCCAGGTGCGTCGCTTCGACGGCTACACCGTCCTGGCCTGCCTTCCTGAATGCAGCCTGGACACCGCCAACGCACAAGAATTCAAGCGCCAGGTGCTCGCCAGCTACCAGCCCGGCGAAATACTTATCCTGGATCTCGAGAATCTCGCTTTTCTCGACAGTGCCGCCTTGAGCGTCTTGATTCACCTGCGCAAACGCATCCTGGAGACCGGCGGCAACCTGAAGCTGGCCAACATCGGGCCCACCATCCAAAAGCTGTTACACATCACCAGGCTGCACCGGGTCTTTGAGATCTACGATTCCGTCGAGGCCGCAGCGCAATCCCTGCGGCGTGAAACCGGGCAGGTGGCCGGCAATCCGCCGTTCGGAATCCATCTGCAAGTGACCCACCGGGGGTCTTTTTCCGTGGTCCGGATCACTCAGCCGGATTCTCTGATCGCGGTGAATTGTCGGCCCTTTCGCGACAAGATCCGCCAGTACCTCCGGGAGCGAGAGGCGGTGATTCTCAACCTCGATGCCATTACGAACATGGACAGCGCCGGTGTCGCCACCCTGATCCACCTCAAGCGCTACGCCGACGAAAACGGCCGGCGGATCGTTCTGGTGGGAAAGAACAGCGTGCTGGCTCGCCTCTTCCGATTATACTCGCTCGACAGGGTCTTTCCGATCTTCGAGAGCGAGCAACTGGCCGTCCGCGAACTGTTGCGGCACCGAACAGAGGAGGCTGCCGGAGAACCGCAAGACGGCGTCGCTCCAGAGAAAACCGACTCGGGGTACGGCTCGCAAGACCGGTTCCGTGATATCTCCTACCTTACTTCGAGGCAGAAGTGATGCGTCTGACGCTGGACAGATACCTGAAGGACGTCCTTTTCAGCCTGGCGACCTTTTTTCTGCTGGTGATCGCCACCAACATCCTGCTGTTTCCGGATCGGCCTGGTTTCATCGGGCTCAACCCCCATCCGTACCTCATCGTCGTCCTGCTGATGTCGGGCAGATTTGGATTGCGGGAAGGACTCCTGGCCGCCTTCGTTGCTTCGCTTATTCTCTGTTTCTATGTGATTCTGGAGAACCGCCCCTACTTCACCCCCGACCTCCTGACCCAGACCCCCGTGCTTCTCTCCCTGGTGTCCTTCTTTCTTGCCGCCCTGATCGTCGGTGAGATGAGGGGGTTCGCCAAGAGTTATGAACGCACGCTGCTGCGGGAGAATCGGCAACTGCGTGCCGCCAAGGCCCGGCTGGAGGAACAACTCGAAATCGTCACGCAGGTCAAAGAGGAGCTCGAAAACCGCATCATCGGACAGGAGCAAACCGTCCTGTCGCTGTACCAGGCCACGAAAGCACTCGAGACCCTCGACGAGCACGAGTTCTATCAGGCTCTCACAGAGTTGGCGGCACGCTTCACCGGGGCGACTCGTGTCACCCTGTTCATGGTCGATTACTCCACCGAGACGCTGCAGCAGGTGGCCCAGTACGGCTGGGATGAAGAAATCCACGAGCCCTTAAAACTGCCGCTGGACGAAGGGATTTTTGACGAGGTGCTGCGTCACAACCAGCTCTTGACCATCAAGGAGATCTCCGACGATGCGCAGAAACTGCGCATCTGGGAGAATTCTGCGCATCGCGCCTACGTCTATGTGCCGATCTCGATGGTCTCCGTGACCGTCGGCATTCTGACCGTCGACGACATTCCTTTTCTGAAGCTCAACATCTCGACGATTCGCATCCTATCACTGATCGCCGAGCTCGCCGTACCAGGTCTGAAGAACATCATCAAGTACCAGGACCTTGAGAAAATGGTCCGGATCGACCCGGTCACAGGATTGCCCAAGTATGAGTGGTTCCTATCCATCGCCGAAGCCGAATTCAAACGCACGGCGCGCTATGAGTTGAACCTTTCGCTGATCCTGGTCGAGGTCGATGGCTTAGAGGAGATCGAACGCCGATACGGCCATGAGGCCCGGGTCGATGCCCTCAAATGGGTGGGCCAGAAGCTGCGGGGCATGCTGCGGAGTGTCGACACAATCGGCCGCGGCCAGAAGGACGGGCAATTCCTCATCCTGCTGCCGATGAGCGGCGTCGAGGCGGCCTTGATGGCCATCGACCGCATCGAAAAATCCCTGGTCTCCCCGAATGGCGACAGGGAATGGGGCTCGCTGCTGCGCATCTATTGCGGCGAGGCCTCTTATCACCGTTCTCTCGAGTCGGTCGAGCAGATGCTCAAACTCGTGGAGCAATCGCTCAGATTGAACAAGGCAGCCCGGCTCCAGGGCCGGACCGAATCACCAGCGAACGGGACGCAAGGTGAACTGGGATCGCTACCTGAAAAGAAAACGTGAGCGCCATCAACCGCGCAGTCGCTTCATTCCGGAAAACCAGGCCGAAGCCAAGCAGGCGCTCGCCCTGGGCATCATCGGCATCAGCGAGTACGTCGAGTTCTCGCTCACCATGGAGCCGCTGGTGGACAGGGTGCACGACCCGGATCCAGTGGTGCGCAGGGAGGCCATCCGCACGATTGCCGAACGTCGCACTCCAAACGCAGTGCGAACCCTGCGGCAGATGCTGCTCGATGAAAACGAGGAAGTCCGTCTCTATGCCGCATCCGAGCTCGACCGGTTGGAAGCGGAGTTACAGACACGCATGCACAACTTGCGGCAGCGCCTGGAGAGCGATTCCCTGGATCTGCAGGCCCGCTTCGACCTGGCGAAAACCAACATCGAGTACGCCCATCTTCTTCTCTTTGATAGCGATTTGCGGCACTTCTTCCTCGACAAGGCGATTGCGCTTCTCAACCAGAACCTGCGCCAGGACCCGACAAATCCGCAGTACTATTTCTACCGAGGATGGGCTCATCGCCTGCGAGGAAATTACGAACAAGCCGTGGAGGACTTGAAGCGAGCCGTGATGTGGAATAAGAAGTCGACGCCGGCCTTTGTTCAGCTGGCCGAACTCTACTTTTTGTTGGGAAAGTACGACCTCGTCAAGAAGATCATGAACACCATGCCGGTCGAGGTCAGCCAGGTGGAAGAGTTCCATGCGCACCTGCTTTGGAAAGAGTAACAGGTTGGGCTCGGCCCTGCTGGCGACACTGCTCTATGTGCTCAGCGCACTCCCTGCAGTGCCGGTTTGGGCGCAGCAGCCGATCAATTTCAACCCCGTTCGGATCCCAAGGAGGATTCTCGCCCTCTACAAAAGCAGTGAAGGGCGAACCCCCGAGAAAAACGAAATCTACCGGCTGGCCCAGCTTCCGTTGAACAACCTGGGGCTGGTGGTCGACTACGCCGACGCCGAGGGCGAGTTGCCGTCTCCGAGCGACATGGCGGAATATCGCGGCGTGCTCACCTGGTTCGTCTCGGACCAGATGAAAAACGCCCACCGCTTCCGCTCCTGGTTATTGCAGGTCGCCCGACAGGGCCGGCGGATCGTGATCTTCGATCAGTTCGGCGCCTACCGGGAGGCGGGCCAGCAGATCACCCGCGCGGATGTCCGTGAGACGCAGCAGGTCCTCGGGCTCCTCGGCCTGGTCACCGAGCTGCGCACCTGGGTCGATGATGACGTCAGGATCAAGTACAAAGACCCGAGCTTTTTCGACTACGAAGCCCAACTGAAGCCGCAGAGATTTCACTACATCTTCGACGTGCTCTCTATCGATTCAGCGAACCGGGTTCTTCTGACGCTCTCCCGAGGCGATTTGCGCAACGACGCCGCCGTGCTCACACCCAGGGGCGGATATGTCCAGAGCGGTGCCACCCATTGGCTGGACGAAAGCAGCGGTCGCGCCCAGTGGTTGATCAACCCATTCAAGTTTTTCGCGGCCGCTTTTGGCTATCAGAATGTCCCGGCGGCGGATCTCAACACCGCCGGAGGGCACCGGCTGGCGTTCCTGCATGTCGACGGCGACGGTTTCAGCACCATCTCCAAAATCGACCACTGGCATCTTAGCGCCGAGCTCCTCCGCAGTCGCGTGTTGAGCCGATTCAGTCTGCCTTTCTCGGTGTCGGTCATTGCGGCAGAGGTGGACTCGGCCTATCTTGGCAGCCAGCAGACCGTCCGCGCGGCGCGCCAGATCTTTGCTCTCCCGAATGTCGAGCCTGCCAGCCATTCCTTCTCGCATCCGCTCGACTGGCGCCGGGGCATCGTGTCGTTCGACTCGATCCCGGGCTATCGTTTCGATCCGGAACAGGAGATCCACGGCTCGATGAGCTACATCGAACGCGAACTCCTGCTGGGCAGGCAGCCGGTGTCGTTGTTCTTCTGGTCAGGGGCGTGCAATCCCACCGCCGACCAGATCCGTCGGGTCGAGCAACACGGATGGCTGCAGATCAACGGCGGTGGCGGATTTCTCGACCCGGATCGGCCCTCCGTTACCGCTTTTGCGCCCCCTTATGCCTTCGTGGGCGATCAGATCCGCATCAACGCCCGGCTGAGCAACGAGTTCGAGCTGACCAACGGCTGGAGAGGACCCTACGACGGCTTCAAGAAATTGGTGGCGTCACTGGAATTCACCAACCAGAAGGAGCGCCTCATACCTGCGGACATCTATTTTCACCACTACATCATGGAATGGAAAGACGGCTGGGAATCGCTGCGCTACGTCTTGCGGTGGGTCGAGCACCAGGATTGGACCTTTGTCTACACGTCACAGTATGTGCGGATGGTGAAGGACTTCCTCAGCACCGAAATCCAACAACTGGCCCCGGACCGTTATCTGGTCCGCACGCAGGGAGCACTGCGCACCATCCGTTTCGCCAACGAGTCCAGGCGCCTCGATCCGAGCCGGTCGCGCAACCTGGTGGGCTTCACTCGGAAGGATGGCGACTTGCTGGTCTACCTCGACGCCCGCAAGGTGCATGAGATTGTTTTCGGCAGCCCGCAGGAAAAGGTCCCTTACGTCAGCTCCGCCACCCGGCTGATCGACTCCCTGGCGGTCCGGCAAGACACACTCCAGCTCGATGTCCGAGGGTATGGTGAGGCCGACATCGTGCTGGCGAACCTGGCACCGCAGCGGTACTACCGCGTCCTCGCTTCGAACCAGGGAGATCATCGGACCCACGGGCAGACAGTGAGCCAGGTCGAGGCGGAGGGTGGCCAGAGTCACTACGTGCGCAGCGACGCGAACGGTTCGGTGAGGATTCGGGTCTTCATCCCCAACCGGGCGACGCTGACCATCACCCCGTCGACGCCGACAGCCTATGTCTTCAGTCACTCTAAAATGTGGCTTTTGGGCACGATCCTCATCGGCTTCGTGCTGTTGGAGTTCAGGCGCTTTTCACGGCGCGACCCGTTGGAATACGAGCGCGACGGCGGAGAGGAAACCGCATGATTCGCGGGCGGCGGGCGGGCCGGCAGAGATGCTTTAGCTGGGCGGCGCATGGCATGTTGCTCGCCAGACAGGCCAAGGGTCTCAGGCCAGCCTAGCTTCGGCTTGGCCGAGCGAAACGAACAGAGAATTCAACAGAGGTCTGAAAAGTTGGGCACTTCTTCCAAGGGCGGGCAGAAACTGCGGGTTTGCATGATCGCCGAAGGGGCGTACCCGTACGTCGTCGGCGGCGTGTCGATCTGGATCCAGGAACTGATCACACACCTGCCCGACATCGACTTCGTACTGTGGACTGTCACGCCTGAAAAGAATCTCCAGCACCAATTCGAGCTGCCAGCGAACGTGCAGAAAGTGTACGAAATTGCCCTGTCCGAAAAGCTGCATGGCCGCAAACGCCGGCACCGCGTCCGCCGACAGTGGCAGGCGATCCATGAAGTGCACCGGCACATGGAGGGCGGCGAGACGTCTACCTTCGAGAAGCTCTACCGTCAAGTTGCGCCGACGGATCCGGCGGCGCTGGCCCCGGAAAACCTCTTGCGCGACTTGCAGGGGTGGCACCTGATCAGGAAAAAATATAGCGCAAACCATCCGATCTCACCCTTCGTGGAGTATTACTGGGCCTGGAGGGCGACCCACATTCCCATGTTCCAGATGATGCAGGTGCCGATTCCCGAGGCGGACCTCTATCATGCCGTCTCCACTGGATACGCCGGCCTGCTCGGCGTGATCGCCAAGGTCGCCACCGGCCGGCCGTTTCTGCTCACAGAGCACGGCATCTATGCCAAAGAGCGCGAGATCGAAATCAATCAGTCCGACCTCTACGTCGGCTACCAGAAGAAGATGTGGAAGAGAAATTTTCTCTCTCTGGCGAAGATTGCCTACGCGCACGCCGACCGCATCATCGCCCTTTTCCATCGCAATCAGCAGATCCAGCTCGAGCTCGGTGCCCCGGTGGAACGGTGCGAGATTATTCCCAATGGCATCCGCGTGCAAGAGTACCAGAACGTTCAGCCCAAGCCACACGAAGGATTCAACGTCGGGTTCATTGGCCGCATGGTGCCAATCAAAGATGTCAAGACCTTCATCATGGCAGCACGCATCATCCGCGATCAGATCAAAGAAGCCCATTTCTTTCTAATCGGACCGCAGGACGAGCATGACGGCTACTTCCAGGAGTTGAAGGTGATGGTCGCCAACCTCGATCTCGACGATGCGGTCACCTTCACCGGCCGCGTTGACGTGAAGCAATACTTGCCTATCCTGGACGTGCTCTGCCTGTCGAGCATCAAAGAAGCGCAACCTCTCAGTCTCATCGAGTCGCTGGTTGCTGGTGTTCCGGTGGTGGCGACTCGGGTCGGGGATGTCGAAGAGATTTTGCTGGACGACGGCATCGTGGTACCGCCGAAAAGCCCCGACAAGATGGCGGCCGGCGTCGTCCGATTCGCGCAGGATCCGGAGTATCGCCGGCGCTGCGTCGATCGGGGGCGTGAACGAGCGATCCGCACCTATGATCTTGACTCGCTGATCGAGCGCTACCGGCAGATCTATGCTTCCTATGCTGCGAAGGGGGTGCAACAATGGCGGGCGTAGGTTTTGAGCTGCAGAAGCTCGTCCGCAAGGGCACACTCCTGTCCACGATCCGGGCCTTTCTCTACGGCTCGATCCTCGCCGCCGGGCCCGTCATCCTGACCGTCCTCAGTGTCGGCATCATCGGCTGGATCAGCTATGGTTTGCTGCATCAGGGCGTGTTGCGTCTGTTCAGCGTGACCGTCGTCTACACCTTCGCTTTCTCCCTGGTCCTTGTCGGGCCTTTCCAACTGCTATTCACTCGCTATGTGGCGGACAAGCACTTCACCAAAGACCTGCAAGACATCTTTCCCGGTTTCATCACCTCGGTGACCCTGGTGCTGCTGCTGGCGGCAGCCGTCGCCGTTCCTTTCTATCTCCTTCTGGACGTGTACGTGCCGGTCGGCAGCGTGGCGCTGTACAAGCTCTTTGCCGTGCTCACCTTCCTCGGAGTCTGTTTCATCTGGCAGCTTCTCAGTTTTATTAGCACGACCAAGGAATACCAGAAGGTTTTCTGGGTCTATGTTGTTGGCACCGTCGTGAGCATCGTCCTTGCGTATCTGCTGATTCCGTCGATCACCGTGGCCGGCGGCGTCGCTGGCTTCGGCGTCGGCCAATGGCTCATCGGGCTGCTGCTCTTTCGGCTTCTGACCCGCGATCTTGAAAAGAAGGACCGCTGGAGGTGGGAGTACTTCCGCTACTTCCGCAAATATCCTCACGTCGCCCTCACCGGACTGTTCTACAGCGTCGGATTGTGGGTGGACAAGTTCATCTTCTGGGCGCACTTCAAACAGCAGCAAGGGGCGTCGTTTTTCTACACCTACAACTACTACGACGTCCCCAATTTTCTGGCCTTCCTGACCATCATTCCGGCCCTGGCGTACTTCCTCATTCTTACAGAGACGAATTTCTATAAAGACTACAGCGCTTTCGTGCACGACATCCTGCACCATCCCTTCCTGATGATCGAGCAAAAGAAGGAAGACATGCTGACGACGCTGAAAGAGGGCGTGCGCGGCATGATGAGGCTGCAGGGCATCACCACACTTCTCCTGATTGTTTTCGCTGAACCGATCCTCATCCTTTTCGGCTACAAGGGCGTCTCATTGAGGTTGTTTCGCATCATGCTGGTGGGAGTCTATTTTCACGTCCTGGTACTCAATCTGAATACACTTTTTCTCTACTACGAAATGCGCAAGCGGGCGCTGGCAATGACGATCCTGTTTACCGTCTTGAATGCGGCTCTGACCCTGCTGACGCTGTCTTTGGGCCTGCCCTACTATGGTCTTGGCTTTCTGGGAGCCACACTCCTGACTTTTCTCGTCGCCTGGCCGCTCCTGATGCGGTCGGCTCGGCTCGTCGATTTCTACGTCTTCGCCTCTCAGCCGCTGGAGGCGGTGGTGCGCATCCCGCGGAGAGGCCTGCGGGGCAGACTCGGCGGGTGGTTGCGCCGCATGCGCCGGCGAGCGCCCCGTAGAGAAGAGCTTTACAGTGAATACTATACCTAGCTCGTGCTGAGGAATGGCAATGAAGAGGAAACAGCCTGCTTCCTATCTAACGGCCGCCCTTGCCGGCGTTTTGTTTGCAGCAACCGTCGCCTTTGCCGGCGAAGCCGTCGATTCTTTGAAACAACTGCTGCTTCAGGGTACTCCGCAGCAGGTGAGGCTGCAGGTGAAAGCGCTGGCGGAAGCCGGACCGCTGCCTGTCAGCGAAGTGCTGGAACTGTCGGACCTGCTGGAGGGCCGAGGGTTGCTCTCCACGGCGATTCTTCTTTTGAAAAAGCAGCGCCGATTCCATCCCGACTCCACCCGACTGGCCCAGCGCCTGGCGCAGTATTACATCCAAAGCGACCAGTCGGCCCGGGCCATCCCCCTCTATGAAGAGCTGGTGCGTAAGGATCCGCAGAACAGGAAGTACTGGCTTTGGCTGGGAGAACTCTACACCTGGAACGACCGGCAAACCAAGGCGATTGAAGCCTACGAGAGAGCGGTGGCGCTGGACTCCTCCGACGTGGAGACGATGCAGAAGCTGCTTCAGCTCTACACCTGGAACGATCGCGGCGAGGATGCCTACCGCTTGCGACGCCTCGTCCTGCAGCGCCAGCCCGACAACCTGGCTCTCTGGAAGGAGCACGGCATCCAGGCGCGCTGGCTGAAGCGGTTCGACGAGGCCGTCGAGGCCTTCAAGAACATCCTGCGCCGTGATCCGACCAATGTCGAGGCCCTCTTCCTCCTCGGCGAAACCTATCTCTGGATGGACCGGCTTGGCGCGGCCGAGATCTGTTTTCGCGAGACTCTGAAACTGAAACCCGACCACGTGCAGGCACGCTTCTACTACAGCCAGTTGCGCCAGTGGCAGCCCTTCGGCTGGTGGGAGGCAAAACGGAACTATCGCTGGATATTGGCGCGCAACCCTCAGCACGAGGACAGCCGGAAGTACCTGGCCCTGATCCGCAAAGAGTACGGCCCCAAACTGGAAACCCGTGGCCAGACCATCCACGACTCCAACAACCTCACCCGTACCGATTTGAGCCTTGTCCACGAGCGTTATCTATCGCCTCGATGGCAGTTGCGGGTGGAAACACTGTACCGCCGGCTGAAAGAGATCAAGCCGGGTGGGCGATTTGTGGCATCGGGCGAGGGAGGTCGTTTGGGCGCGACGTGGTACGCCACGCCGGAGACCCGGTTTTCCCTGGCGGCAGGGGCTGTCGCCTACGACGGCGGCGAGAATTTTGTCCTGGCAGAAGCGCAGTGGCAGCAAACCTGGGGTGGGCGTCTCTACACCACGACGGCACTGAAGTACGATCAGGTGCTGGATGGCGTCCTGGCGATCAAGCGGAGGTACACGGCACGGCGCATCGGCCAGAGCTTCTACTGGGAGCCTTCATCGGCCGTTCACATGGGCGGGCAATTCGAGTACAGCCTGTACTCGGACCAGAACCGTAAAGTCGACCTCTACACCTCAGCGGAGGCGCGCTTTTTCTCGGGGCCACCATCCCTTTTCCTCGAAGGCATCTATGCCTACCAGGACATGCGCAAAGTCTATCCCGATGCCGTACCGTACTGGACACCGGACAACTACTGGAGCCGCAGCATCGGTATCGACGCTCTGCTGCCGTTGGCGAAAAGTCGCCTGTCGCTACGGGGAGGCTTCGCGGTTACCCAGCAGACTGGCGAGGAGATCGCCAGTAACTGGAAGGCCGAGTTCACGTGGCGCCCCGGCCCCTTCGGCTTTCTCCGCCTGGCCTACATCGATTACGGCTCTCGTTTCTACTCGTACCGCAGCGTACAGGGAGA
>CAZGRP010000090.1:0-12779 GCA_964527995.1 uncultured Cytophagia bacterium
GACCATCTGGCCGGCGGCCATCTTCTACCTGAGGCATGTGATCGAGGCCCCAATCCCACCTCCGGTCCTTCTACCTACTCCACACCTCTGTTGTCGCTTTCCTGTTAAAGGTTGCAACGCCTTCACCGATAAAAGAATTAGTCAGGGGCCAAGATTGCCTCCGACAGGAACGAAAGAGCCAGGACGGATAACCGGCGACACGGCGTCCATGTATGGAAGCCGACCCAACGATATCATGGAGGATTGAGCAATGGCTCTCAGAATCCAAAACAACATCGCCTCGATGACGGCGAACCGGAATCTGGCCCGCACCACCAATCTGCTCACGAAGTCACTGGAGCGGCTGTCTTCCGGCTTTCGAATCAACCGGGCCGCCGATGACGCTGCCGGGCTGGCGATTTCGCAGAAGTTCCGCGCCGAGATCGCCTCGCTCAAGAAGGCGACCCAGAACGTTACCGAGGCCGGCTCGCTGTTGCAGGTAGCCGAGGGCGGCATGGAGCAGATCCACAACATGCTCACCCGGCTCAAGGAACTGGCGACGCAGGCCGCTTCGGCCAACTCGAGCAGTAACCTGACCGAGATCGATGCCGAGCGGTCAAAGCTTGTGGCCGAAATCAACCGGATCGCCGTGTCCACGGACTATTCGGGCACCAACCTGCTCAACGGTTTCGGCGTCAAGAGCTACGACAGCGCCATCAGGGCGGTCGAAAACGTCTACGAGTTCAAGGTGGATGGTGCAGCCAACGGCGCTTATACGGTCACATACAACACCACCACCGATGCGCTGACCATCACCAAGAACGGCGTGTCACAGAGCAAGACACTGGCGACCAACTCGACGATCGACTTTTCCACCTTCAACATTTCGTTCAAGATCACTTCGGGCGCATCGGATGTTGATGCCATCGGTGCGTCTCTGGCGGCATCGACCCTGTCTGTCACGGGCACGGCGCAGACGTTTCAGATTGGTGACGACAACAACGTCAACGAGCAGATCTCCTTCCAGATTTCGACGCTGGAAACCTCTGCGCTTGGAACGGCCAATACCGCAATCAGCAGCATCAGTTTCACGTCTCAGAGCAACGCACAGATCGCTCTGGGCGTCATCGATGCCGCTATTAACGACGTCAACCGTCAGCGTGGCGCTGTCGGCGCCAACATGAACCGGTTGCAGTACGCTCAAGCCAACCTGCAAACGGCGGTGGAGAACCTGACTGCTTCGGAGTCGGTGATCCGTGACGTCGACATGGCGCAGGAGATGTCGAGCTTCACCAAGAATCAGATCCTGCAGCAGGCGGGTGCTGCTATGCTGGCCCAGGCCAACGCGATTCCGCAGATCGTGCTGCAGTTGCTGCGGTAGTTCGCCGTGGAACCCGCCGAAAGGCGTTTTGAGGCATGGGTGGGGGCTGCGCTGACGCCCCCACCCACGCTCCTCTTTATACCAGGCAGGAGATATGACTCATGGCTGTGGTAGAGAACATTCGGCCGGTGGAGGTCACTCCGCTACGCACGCAGCCAGTCACCTCATCCAACCCGGATCGAAGCCGAAAACAGCTCGCCACCGAGTCGTTGGGAGTATTCAGGGAGCGCTCCAGGGACGCCAATGAGGCCGATCGATCCTCGCGGTTGTCGCATCAGACGGTATCGAAAGCCGTCGACCACATGAACCGCTTCCTGGACGTGTTGAACAAGGAGTTCAGCTTTTTCTATGACAAGGCTTCCGGTCGTAGCGGCGTCAAAGTGATCGACAGGCGCACCCACGAGGTGCTGAAGCAGATTCCACCGGAGCAGATCTTGAAGACCGCGGCTCGCATCCGCGAGATGATTGGGGCTCTGTTAGACGAAATGGCGTAGTTGAAGAGAGGCTGAGGAGACTCGATGGGCTCTCCGGTTGGGTCGTTTAGTGGGTTGGCTTCGGGAATCGACTGGCGGAAAATGGTCGACCAGATCATGCAGATCGAACGCCGCCCGGTCGATCTGGTGGCCAATCGCAAGTCGCAATATGAGAAAAAGCTCGATGCGTTCAAATCGCTTTCCGACCTGCTCGGCACGCTCGACTCGGTAACGGACTCGCTTCGATCGACGAGTACGTATGATGTCTACAAGACCACACTGTCCTCATCGAGTTCGACGGACGCCGCAGACATCCTCACCGCCTCCGCCAGCTCGAGCGCTGCCAAAGCGACGTACTCGATTGTGGTCAATCAGGTGGCGGCGTCTCGAAAGTTGTCGTCGAAGTCCTTCTCCGATACGACGACGGCTCTCTCCCTCTCCGGCGAAATCGTCATCAACGGCAAGGCTTTGACGATTTCGTCTACCGACGACCTTCTTGACATCCGCGATGCCATCAACGGACTCAACGCCGGCGTCACCGCGTCCATCATATCCGTATCGAGCACCGACAATCGCCTCATTCTCACGGCCAACGATTCCGGTACTGACAAGCTTACGGTACTCGACGCCAGTACCACCAACGTTCTCCAGAGTCTGGGTTTTACAGACAGCACCACGTCGGTCAAGAACTCGCTCAGCAACGGCGCCGCTACGGACAAGTTTACCAGCCGGATCACACCGATCGGCTCCTTGCTCGGCCTTAGCTCGGCGCCGAGTGGCACGGTGCAGATCAACGGCACAAATGTGACCCTCAATCTCTCTAGTCAGTCTCTCGATGACATCAAGACCGCCATCGACGCTGCAGGCATTACTGGAGTGACCACCAGTATCACCTCCTCCACGGTGGATGGCACGACCAAGTATCGTCTGGAGATCAGCGGTGCCACAAGCTTTACCGACAGCAACAATGTCCTGGAAACCTTGGGTGTGCTCGTCGGTGGCACTTCAGATGTTGCAGCCGTGCTTACGGGCAGCCAGGCCAACACCTCCGGCGGCAACGCCATCACCGCCGCCACCACCTTCGCAAGCATCGACGGAGCTGGTGTGACGGACGGCGACACCATCACTATCTCAGGCACCGACCACAACGGCAACAGCGTTTCGGCGACTTATACCATCACCTCGGCGAGTACGGACACGGTGCAGGGCTTGCTGACCGCGATCGAAAATGCCTTCGGTGGTGGTGTCACCGCGTCGGTGACGGCCAGTGGCACGATTCAGGTAACGGACGGCACGGCTGGCGACTCTCAGCTTTCACTGTCTTTGACAGAAAACAATGAGGGCGGTGGATCGCTTGACTTCGGCACCTTCAGCGTGACCACAGTCGGCAGAAAGCGCCAGGTGCAGAGCGGCCAGGACGCCAGCCTGACCATCGACGGCGTAACGGTGACAAGATCCACGAACCAGATCTCGGATGTGCTCGCAGGTGTCACACTGAACCTGAAATCTGCCGACTCCAACACAACGGTCACACTCGATGTCAATCGCGACACCGACACCATCAAGGCCAAGATTGAAGAATTCGTGGACGCCTACAACGCCGTCGTCGACTTCATCAACAAACAATTCGCTTACGACTCCGAGAAGGGAGGTGCCCAGGGGATACTGTTCGGTGACGGAACCCTGCGCTCGGTGCAGGCAGATCTCAGCAACCTGGTGATCACGCAGGTGAGCGGCGTCGACAGCAACTACAGCACTCTGGCGTTGATTGGCATTACTCTGGACAATGATGGAAAGCTATCGATCGACCAGAGCAAGCTCGGCGGGCTCTTGACGACTAACTTCACGGATGTCCGCGCGGCCCTCGCAGCCGTCGGAAGCTCCAGCGTGGGATCTCTGCACTACGTTAGCTATACTCGTGACACGAAGCCTGGCACCTACACTGTCACCATCAACCAGGTGGCCACCCAGGCATGGGTGAAGGGCTCAACGGACCTTAGCACGACGGGTCTGGCCAGTGACGAGACACTTACGATCACGGATACGGCCACCGGCCGCGTGGCCTCGATTCCACTTACTTCCGGTTCGCTCATCGATGCCGTGGTGGCGGCCATCAATGAGAAACTGCAGACCGAGTACGCTCAGGTCTACACGGGTTCCACGGCCAATACCAAGACGACGGCCGCCGGTGGCGGAGCGATCACGTCGTCTACGGTATGGCAGGACATCAATACCGGCGGTGACTCGAACAACATCACGAACGGCGACACGATCAGTTTCACGGGGACGCGGCGGTATGGCCAGTCCGTGACTGGCACCTATACGATCAGCGACAAATCGACGGACACCGTTCAAGGGTTGCTCTCCGCCATCGAGGTTGCCTTCAACAACGAGGTCACCGCGACGGTCGACAGCAACGGCAAGATCGTGGTCACCGACAAGACCGTTGGCGACAGTAAGCTGTCCATTTCCATCACTGCGAACAACCAGGGTGGGGGAACGCTCGACTTTGGCACCATGTCGAAGACCACAACGGGGCGATATGCGATAGAGATCACCGCAAGCAACGACGGCGGCATGCTGAAGCTCACGCATAACTCCTACGGTTCGGCCTTCGGGTTCTCTGTCTCGCAGACCGTGGATAATCTCGGCATCGCCAATGTCACCAAGGCCGGCGTGGATGTCGACGGTACTATCAACGGCGAGGCAGCTACTGGAAGCGGCCAAGTGCTTACCGGCTCTAGCGGCGACGCCAACGTGGACGGGCTGGTGATTCGGTATACCGGCACGGCGACAGGAAACGTCGGAACCGTCACGTTGACGGAAGGCATCATGGAGAGCTTCAATCGCAAACTCTACGACATCCTCGATCAGTTCAGTGGGTATATCTCCTACAAGAAGACCTCGTTGAGCGACTCGATCAAGCGATTCGACCAACAGATCAAGGACATGGAGGCACGACTTGAGCGGAAGAGGCAGATTCTGGTGACGAGATTCGTAGCTCTGGAGAACACCATCAGTCGATTGCAGTCTGTTGGCAACTGGCTCGGGGGACAGATCTCAAGGCTTCGTTAAGTGGAACTCCCAAAGGAGAGTGGAGGCAAATGCACGATAGGATGTTTGAAAGCTACAAGTCCACGCAGATCAACACCTCTGACCCCGGACGACTCATTCTAATGCTTTACGACGGTGCGATTCGTTCGCTGGAGAAGGCGAAAGCTCATGCCGAGAGGCGCAACCACGAAGGGCGTGCAAAGGAATTGGTTCGCGTGACCGATATCGTCTCCGAGCTTCTCGCTTGCCTCGACACCGAACGCGGAGGTCGGCTGGCATCATCCCTGGCCAGCCTCTACGGTTTCGTCCTGCGGCGGATCATGGACGCCAATATGCACAACGAGGTTCGGGCAATTGAAGACTGCCTTTCCGTAATGAAGACGCTACAGGACGGGTGGCGCCAGATCGTCGACCGGCCTGAGGTGAATTATCCCCGGGCCACCGCCCCGGAAATGATGACGATGGCAGGGATAACTGCATGAATGACCATCCTCCTAACGAAGCCGGCCAGGAAGACGATCTCGCTCAGGCGCTCCGTCTTTGCGGCGAGTTCGAGAGAATTCTGGAGCGCGAGGCCGCGGCGCTCCAGGAGCTGGACTTTCCCGCGCTGGACGAGGTACACGCTCAGAAAGGGGCAGTGCGGCTCAGGATGGAAGAAGTGACTGACAGAGTGATCTTGAAAGGTCGAGGCCGAGCAGAGCACCCTCAGGAGGAGGCGTCCGGCAGTGAGGTGGCGATGTTGCGCGGTCGACTGCGGAGGCTGCTGTTTCTGCAGAAAAAGAACGAAGAGCTTGCCTGCTCTATGAAGGGACAAGTTGCTGAGCAACTGGCGAAGCTCTCCTCCAAAAGAGCAGCGGCGCACGGGTACCACGAAACCGGTAAAGTTTCACCGCGACATGTCGATATTACCAAATGAAGACCAGGAGACTGGAGTGAGGGAGGTACACGCCGTCATGGCATCCCGTAGAGGCGAGGCAGTGGGAGAGGTCCTGGAAAATGAACTGCAGCGGCAATATCAGTGTTTCGAGGAGCTCTACCGCGTCACAGCGCAGCAACATCGGCTGCTCCAGGGTGGCAATCCCGACGACTTGCTTCTTGCCAAGAGGGAGAAAGATCGCTTGATGTTGACCATCCGCCTTCATACAGAGCGTCTCTCAGAACTTCACGAGGATTGGTTCAAGGTTCAGAATCTGGTTGCGACGTCTACCCAAGATCGGATCACACAAAAGGTGCGAAATCTTAAGGCCCTGGTCCACCAGATCCTGGACCTCGAGAGGCAAAATTTCCATATTGTTCGCACGCGACAAAAGCATGCCCGGCGATTCTTGACAGGCAGTCTACCGCCCGAACAAGATCAAGGCTCGCGGGGCAGCCCCGATGACCAATAGTCGGAGGCGAAGGAACGCGCCTCAGCAAACGCACGGAAGGAATCAAGTGTCATGAGGATTAACGAAACTCCTCCACCGCTGCCGCAGTCGCAGTCGCCGCAGGCGAATGATCGCATCAAGAAGACGAACGAAAGTTCGAAACTGCAGCCACCGCGCGACAGCGTCGATATCTCGAGCAACGCCAAGAGATTGCTCTCAGGGCAGAAACCCGCCTTGCCAGACGGGGTAAGCAAGGCAAGGTCCGAATCCCCACCGGCAGGTCGATTGGACACCGTGGAGGTCGGCAACAGCGCCAACCGCCTGGCAAAGGCACTGACGAATGCTGGCATTTTTACTGACGCGGACGAGGCACACAAGGTGGCGAGCAAGATCATCGAAAAACTGAGCGCAGTGCCTTCCTCACAAGAGAGCAAACTTGAACGGGTTCGCAACCGCATCGACAGCGGCTTCTACGGTTCGCGACAGGTGGCTGAGGAGGTGGCGAAAAAACTGCTCAAGGAAATGTCAGATTCGCGCTGAGTCGTTTGGGAATAGCGCATCGGAAAACCGTTACAGACTCCAACCCCCTTCTGGCCCCGCGGACGCGCGGGGTTTTTTATTAACCCGCCTCTGGCCGGGGCGCTCGCCTCGGCATAACGCCTCCCACCGTGCCAGGCTGTAGCGCGTGAGGTCTACGCCACAATGACAGCCTTTGCCCTGGATACCGATGGACGGGAACCCTCTGTCGCAAATCTATGTCAATATTACCTGGGAATGCGACGTCTATGTGAAAGGGAACCAATGGCATAGTTCTTGTAAGCGCGGGGTTATGTTGAGAGGGAGTGCGAAACGTATTGCATTGATTGCTGTCGCGGCACGAGGGCTGGTTCATGCCGGTGGGTATGAGGCGGCAGAGCCAGCGGCTCATTCTCTTCGCGGCACAAATTCTATCAAAGGGAGCTTGAAATCGATGTCCGAAAAAGAAGACGTCACGGTGGACGATACCGTTGAGACGGAAGCGACGCCCAAAGACCTGCCAGAAGCCCTCAATGTGAGGATCCCCCAGGTCTTTCCAGTCCTGCCGCTGCGCAACACGGTGATTTTTCCGGGTCAGATCCTACCTCTGTCGGTTGGCCGGGAGAAATCGGTGCGCATTGTCGAAGAAGCGATGAGGGGCAACAAGCTGATCGTGCTCGTAGCCCAAAAGGACCCGAAGACCGACGACCCCACACCCGAGGACCTCTACCGGTGGGGAGCCATCGGGTTGATCGTGAAAGTGTTCAAGATGCCGGACGGCACTCAGAGCGTTATGGTGCAAGGGCTGGTGCGGGCACAGCTGATCGAGTACACGCAGACCGATCCTTATTTGAGGGCGCTGGTGCAACCGCACGCCGACACGCACATCGAAGGCGTTGAAGTCGAGGCCCTGGTGGTCAACCTCAAAGGCCTGTTTCAAAAGGTGGCTGAACTGGCGCCGTATCTGTCGCCGGAGCATGCTATTCTCGTCGCCAACACCGAAGACCCCGGCCGGCTCGCCGACGTGGTGACCTGGAATCTCAACATCCCGACGGCAGAGAAACAGTCGGTCCTGGAGATCGTCGATGTGCGGGAGCGGCTTGAGCGCGTCACTGTTCTCCTGACGAAGGAGCTTCAAATTCTGGAGCTCAGCAGCAAGATTCAATCCGAAGTTCAGGGCGAAATCAGCAAGTCGCAGAGGGAATACTACCTGCGCGAGCAGCTCAAGGCGATCAAGCGGGAGCTGGGAGAGGAAGATGAGAGGACAGCCGAGATCAATGAGCTCCGAAAGCGCATCGAAGAAGCCAAGATGCCTGACGAGGCCCGCGATGTCGCCCTGAAAGAGCTGGATCGTCTTTCGAAAATGCCACCGGCTGCTGCCGAGTACACCGTGTCCCGAACCTACCTGGACTGGCTGATTGAGCTGCCATGGAATGAGTATACAGAGGACAATCTCGACGTATCGGCTGCCGAAAAGGTTCTCGACGAGGATCACTACGACCTCGAGAAGGTGAAGAAGCGCATCCTCGAGTACCTTGCAGTGCGCAAATTGAAGAACGATATGCGCGGGCCGATCCTGTGCTTTGTGGGTCCCCCGGGGGTCGGCAAGACTTCGTTGGGCAAGTCGATCGCCCGTGCCCTGGGCCGCAAGTTCGTCCGCATGTCACTGGGAGGAGTCCGCGACGAGGCCGAAATCCGGGGACACCGGCGCACCTACATCGGAGCACTGCCGGGGCGCATTCTCCAGGGCATCAAAAAAGCGGGTTCGAGCAATCCGGTCTTCATGCTCGACGAGATCGACAAGGTGGGCATGGATTTCCGCGGTGATCCTTCGGCCGCCCTGCTGGAGGTGTTGGACCCGGAACAGAATTACTCGTTCTCGGATCACTATCTGGAGGTGCCCTACGACTTGTCGAAGGTGATGTTCATTGCCACCGCGAATCTTGCGGACCCAATTCTACCGGCACTTCGAGATCGCATGGAAATCCTCGAGCTGCCGGGCTACACGGATGAGGAGAAGCTTCACATCGCCCAGAAGTTCCTGATCCCACGCCAGCTCGAAGAGCACGGCTTGACCGCCGAGCAATTGCGTTTCGAGCCCGAGGCCATCCATCACATCATCCGCTCCTACACGCGCGAGGCGGGCGTCCGCAACCTGGAACGCGAGATTGCTTCCGTATGTCGTGGCGTGGCGCGGGAGATTGTCGAGGGTAAGATCACTTCCAAGGTGGTGACCAAGGACGATGTGTTCACCTACCTGGGCTCGATCAAGTATTTTTCGGAGGTGGCGGAACGGACGTCGCGTCCCGGTGTGGCTACAGGACTGGCCTGGACCCCTTCGGGCGGAGACATCCTTTTCATCGAAGCCACCAGTATGCAGGGCAAAGGCAGCCTGATCCTTACCGGCCAGTTAGGGGACGTGATGAAGGAATCGGCGCAGATCGCCCTGAGTTATGTTCGATCCAAAGCCGAAGAACTCAAGATTCCGCGTGAGTTCTTTGAGAAAACGGACATCCACGTGCATGTCCCGGCAGGGGCGATTCCCAAAGACGGGCCGTCGGCAGGTGTGGCCATCATGACGGCGCTGGTGTCGCTTCTGACCAAGCAGCTTGTGCGACCAGACGTTGCCATGACCGGCGAGATCACGCTGAGAGGCCTGGTTTTGCCCGTGGGTGGAATCAAAGAGAAAGTGCTGGCGGCTCACCGGGCCGGAATCAAGCACGTCATCATCCCCGAGAAGAACGAGAAGGATCTCGAAGAGATCCCGACTCACGTGAGAGAAGCACTTGAGTTCCATTTCGTCAAGGAGGTTGACGAGGTCATCAAAATTGCCCTCGAGCGATAGACCGCGGGATTTATTAAGAAATCGGAAAATCGGGCCTAACCTAAGAATTGGCTTGAATTTCCGATTTTTTTTTCATACTTTAGCCCGGCTGATTCAGGCACCGCGGGAACGTGTCTCACGAGCGAGGTCCTGCTTCATGACCGGACAATTCTCGACAACAAACCAGCCCGCGATCTGTGTTTCCACGAGCATTCCGAGTTTCCTAGCCCATTGTAAATACTAACCGATGGAGGGGGAGTCCGCCGGCGACGACCATGGCATAGTGTTTGTACGATCATAGCCCGAAAGTCAACTGAGGGCCTAACCTAAACGCGAGAGGGCTATGACCGAACTACTCTACTTCTCATTTTCGGATCTGATGGTACGCGTAGAGTACGGAAAGGAGGCCAATTCGCTGCGGTATTCATCTCACCGCAAACTATCGTTCGGAGAACGAGTCATCGTCGAGCAATACCTGCTTACGAATGTGGCGCTGAAAACTGAGTACTACAAGCGGCATCCGGCGCTGCTTGTCTATTTGGGCATCGATGGAAGGCTGGTGAAGGAGCTGAACCTGTTCCACCTGAAGAACACCCTCAAGTCTCTCGTCGACAAGGAGAAGGCTGCCAACGAATTCGTCAAAGAACTGATTGACAGCTCGCTTTCGCGCTACTACTTCGAGCAGATCGGCGATTTGATCCTCGATTTGCGACGGAGCATTCAGGACGAGACCGCCAGCCTGGATCTGGAGGAGTACCAACGGAAGCTCGAGGATCTCATCGAGGCGTACAACGTCCACTCCCAGCAGCACGTGACGGTGGATGAAGTGGTTCCCACTGAGTTGCGCGCCTATCTGGGCAGAGAGGTGCTGAAGAAGCAGCTGCCGTCGCCGGGAACGGAGATCCCGTGATTATTACTTGGAGGAATGCACCATGAAGGGTAATGTCGCGACATTGGGTTTGGCAGCGGCCCTGTGGCTGCTGATACCCCAGGTTACCTTCGGGCAGGAGGCCAGCGGCTCCATCGAACCGGGCACCATTGGCGTTGGCGTTCAGGTAGGTGGGAATCAGGTGTTTGGCGACTTCCAGAACAACACATTGGCTCCAGGATTTGAGGCCACAGTATCCTACTACCTTTTGCCGAATTTCATGCTGAACATCGGGGTGGGCTACAGCCGAACCAAAGGGGGGCCTGATGCGCCTCCACGCAACTTCACTTACACCAACAACCTCCTGACCCTTGACTTCCTTGGTCAGTACCGACTTCTGCAGTCGCAACCGATCTCGCCTTACGTACGTTTCGGGATCGCCGAATACAACTTCGGCTCCGGAGGAGGCCGGTTCTTCGACACCGCACTGATCGGCGGCGGCGGTGTTGAGTTCTGGGCCAGGAGCGATCTGGCGGTGTTTCTGGGCGCTGACTACTACCAGACGATTACGAGCCCTGGCGACGGCCTCGATGGTGTCGTCGCCGCTGGCAGAGACGGATTGCTGCGCGGCCGTATCGGCGTGCAGTTCCTGATCCGCAGCCCCGCCACTCTTCCCCCCGAAATACTGGCTACAGAACCTGCTCCGGTCATTCAGGCCAACCAGAAAGAGGGGGAGCAGCTCGAGGGTTTCGTCAAGAAGATGCAAACCATGGAGAACAAGGATCAGGCCGACGACATGCAGCAGTATCTCAAGCTGCGGTCGCGGATCGACGAGCTGCAGCAGCGGATCGAGGATCGAGAGCAGAAGATCAACAAGCTCATGAGTTCAGTGGAGGAAAAGAAGCGGGAAATCGAGAGCCTGGAATCTCAGGTGGAGCGTCAGCCGGCGCGTGAGAGCGGCGCCCCGACCCCGTCTCAGGGCACGGCTATGTCCAAACCGAGCCTGAAGATCTCCCCGGAATTCTCCAAGGCCTATGAAGAGGCTCTGAACAACTACTACATGAAGCGATACGACAAGGCGATCGAGATCTTTCAGCACCTGCTGCAGACCTATCCCAACCATTCCCTGGCGAGCAATTCCGAGTACTGGATGGCGGAGTCGTACTTCGGCGCCGGCCGGCTGGAAGAGGCCGAGAAGCACTTCTGGCGGGTTTTGGACTACCCGCGTTCCCTGAAGAAAGACGATGCGCTGTTTTCCCTCAGCAAGCTCTACCTGGCTCGCAATGATTCGACCCGAGCTCGTCAGGTGCTCCAGCGCCTGGTCACCGACTTTCCCAACAGTGAATATGCTCCTAAGGCTGAACAGCAGCTCGCCCGACTCTGAGTTTCAGGCATGAAGTCAGGCAGTGGCGGCGGTGCTCGAGGTCTGAGTGCCGCCTTCTTCGCTGTTCCGCAGGCGCCTGGTCTCCAAGGCTGGGAGGTACGACTGCCGGTGGCTGGCGTTCGGCAGCTGGTGACGGATGAATGACAGGGATGTCGTAAAGTACGAGACTGCCCATTTCATGAAGGCCATCAGAATCCTTCTTGCGGACCGCGACACTTCCTACCTCGAAATCACCCGCAAGATGCTCAAATTCCACAACGCAAACTACGAGGTGGATTCGGCGACCTCCGCCCAGGAGTGCATCGAGAAGGTCACACAAGGGGAGTACGACCTGGTGCTTCTCGATTTCGATCTGGGCGACATGAATGGGCTGCAGGTGGTGCAGGAGCTTCGCAGCCGAGGCGTCGACATGCCCATCGTCCTTATGGTGGACGAGGGCAAGGAGGAGACGGCGATTCAGGCTGTGGAACAGGGGGCCGACGACTACATCATGAAAGTGCGCGGCTATTTGACCGCGCTGCCTTTCACCGTGCGCAAGGTGTTGGAACGCAGCAAGATCCGCCGGCCCCAGCCCGCCACCGTGCAGGTGCCGACAGAAGCCGAGCCGCTTTCCGAGCAACAGCAGACGCTCGGTGATGGTTATTTCATTCTGGACCGCACCGGGCGTTTTATTTCGGTGGACTTGAGCACCGAGAATCTGACAGGCTACTCTGAAGAAGAACTTTTCGAGCTGCGCCTGGGCGACCTTGTCCCCCACGAGAGCGAGCAGCAGCTGTACAGCTGGCTCCATACCGTGCCTGAGAGCAAGGCGGAGTCCCACTACGAGACCTATCTTCTCACCAAGATGGGCGACAAGCTGCGCGTGGACATCGCGCTGGTCGCTGTGACCGATCGCGCTGGTGAAGTGGTGAATTTCCGGGGTCGACTCAAAAA
>CAZGRP010000091.1:0-6613 GCA_964527995.1 uncultured Cytophagia bacterium
CCGTGGTCCTCCGGCCACCGCGCCCTCTGTCCCTGGACCAGACCATCGAGTTCATTGCAGAAGACGAGCTTGTGGAAGTCACGCCCAAGAGCATCCGCCTGCGCAAGATGGAGCTGGACGCCAAGAAGCGGGCGGTGAGCCGGAAGAAGGAAGCGCAGAGTGAAGTGTGAAGTGTCGAGCGTTGAGGGTAGAGCGGCGAGGGCTGAATGTTGAATGCGGAGTGTCGAACGGCGAAGAGCAAGTGCCCCAGCTGTTGCAGTCATCCTGAGGGAGTCGGAGCAGACGAGGTGGAGTGGGGAGACGACTGAAGGATCTCTGGTCCCGTTCGGGCTGGGGAGTTGAATTCATCCTAGAGATTCTTCACTTCGCTCCACTTCGTTCCGCTCCGTTCAGAATGACAACGAAGTAAGTTCAGACGGCTAATTAGATACTCAAATTTTTCTTTGGTACATTAGCGAGGATGAGCGGTTGCCAACTGCGTTCGAGAGGCCATTCGCAACCTTGATAACCAGGTTTTCTTCAGTGTAATATCGCTGTGGGAGGCCATCGTCAAATACCAGATCGGCAAATTTCCTCTACCGCATGCTCCGGAGACCTATTTACCAGCACAACGCAAGAGGCATCAAATTGCCAGTTTGGGTTTGGACGAGGCCAGTGTCTCTCATCTTGCAAATTTACCAAGCCTGCACCGTAATCCTCTTGGCCGTGTTTTTGATATGTCAGGCGATAAAACACGGGTTAGTCATTGTGACCGTCGATGAACAAATCACCGAATACCCCGTTCAAGTCTTAAGTCTTTCTTGACATCTGTGGTACTTCAGGACTTCCCGTTTGACGTCCACGCTCCTCTCTCCATCTCGTGTTAAGCCTCACCCCGCGCCATTCATCCTCCCGATAACGCCATCCATCCCCCGCATTCCCCCATCCGTCGGATTCGACTACCCTTCTGCCTTCCGATTGCGTAGATTCCCCACGAAGAGACAAGACGATCGGCGTCTCATGTGATACCATGCGCCGATCCAAACCATGAGATCTGACTCGGGAGGTTCGATCATGACGAGGCGATGGATTTTGCTCTTGGCGGTCTTGCTGTCCGCCGCGCAGGTGGGGGCGCAGCAATCGCTGGCAGAGTTGAAGAAGGCGGCCGAGAAGCATCCCAACGACGCCGCAGCCGTTGTGAAGCTTGCACGGGCGTATCACGACCAGGCCGTCGCTGGTGACAAGAGCGCGGTGAAGAAGGCCATCGAAACCGCGGAACGGGCCCTGGAGCTCGACCCGGGGAATGCCCTGGCTCTGGCGATTCGAGGCAGTGCCACCACCCTGCGCGGCCGCGACGCCTGGTTGCCGTGGAAGAAGCTTGACTATGTCGAAGAGGGGTGCGACGACCTGGACAAGGCGGTCGAGATGGCGCCCAACAACGTCGATGTGCGGCTGTTTCGCGCCGTCAACAGCCTCAACCTGCCCGGCTTCTTCAAGCGCCTGCACTACGCCGTCAAAGACCTGAAGCACATCCGGTCGCTGCCCTATTTCGACCGCTTGCCCGCGGACCTCCGGGCGACGGTGTTCTACTACTCCGGCATCGCCTACCAGAAGAGCGGACAAGTGGAGAAAGGGATGCAGATGCTGCGGCAGGCGGTCAAGGCGGCTCCAGAATCGGAGTACGGTAAGCGAGCCGCGACCGAACTGGCCAGGGTCGAGGGACAGCGATGATCCAGACCGAGCGGCTGACAAAGCGCTACGTTCTCGGCAAAACCGAAGTGCCGGCGCTCAAGGGGATCGACCTGCACATCACCGCCGGTGAGTTCACGGCCGTGTCGGGGCCGTCGGGTTCGGGGAAAACGACCCTGCTCAATCTCATCGGCTGTCTCGATGTGCCGACCTCTGGCTCCTTGATCCTCGATGGACAGGTCATTCGCTATAACGGGCTGGCGCGTCTGCACCGGCTGCGGCTCGAGAAGATCGGCTTCATCTTCCAGACCTTCAACCTGATCCCGGTGCTGACGGCCTACGAGAACGTCGAATACCCGCTGCTGCTCACGCGCCGGACATCGGCCGAGATCCGCAGGCTGGTGGGAGAGGCGCTGCACGCCGTGGGTCTGTGGGAGGTGCGCAACCACCGCCCGGACGAGCTGTCGGGCGGACAGCGGCAGCGCGTGGCTGTGGCACGGGCCCTGGTCAATCGGCCACGCATCGTGCTGGCCGACGAGCCCACCGCCAATCTCGACTCGCAAACCGCGGTTGAGGTGGTGGATGTGATGCACGACTTGAATCGGAGAGAGGGAGTGACGTTCTTCTTCTCCACCCACGACCCGCTGATCGTGGAGCGGGCGGACCGGGTTGTGAAGATCCGCGACGGCCGCCTGGTGGATGGCAATGAGCCCTGAGAAGTCGACGCCGAATCACAACGAAGAGACTGAATCCGCGGGGCGGAGCAGGAGAGAAACCACAGGATCCGAGGAATGATTTTTCGAAGATTTCTGAAACTGGCGTTCAAGAACGTTCTGCGCAACCGTCGCCGCACCCTCATCACCTCGCTGGTTCTGGTTTTCGGGACCGTGTCTCTGATTCTGGCGGGCGGCTTTATGGAGTACTCCTTCGAAGGCCTGCGCGAATCGACCATCCGCAGCCGGCTGGGACATCTGCAGATCTACCACGGCGACTACTTCTCGAAAGAAGAGGACAAGCCTCTGCAGTACGGCCTCGCGGGCGCCGATTCGATCAAGAGACGGCTGATGCCGCTGCGGCAGGTGCGCTTCGCCATGGCGCGGGTCGAGTTCATGGGCTTGATCTCCAACGGCGACAAGTCGGTGGCCTTTCTCGGGCAGGGTGTCGAGCCCGAGAAGGAGGAGAAGCTGAGCGGTTTCTTCGTGCGAACGGGGCAGGGCAGGTTCCTGGGGCAGTCGGAGGACAGCGACCTGGAGGCTGAGGTGGTTCTCGGCAGGGGACTGGCCAAGTCGCTCAAGGCCAAGCCCGGCGACTACCTGACCCTGATGACCACCACGGTCGGCGGCGCGCTCAATGCCGTGGACGTCAAGATGGTGGGCACCTTCTCCACCGGCATTCCGGAGTACGACCGCCGCGCCCTGATGGTCCGCCTGGATGTCGCCCAGGAGCTGCTGGTCACCAATCGGGTCAGCAAGATCGTTGTGGTGCTGCGCGATACGAAGATGACCGACGCCGTGCAGGAGGAGTTGCAGCGCCTTTTTCCGAGTCTTGCCATCAAACGATGGATCGACCTGGCGCCGTACTACCGATCGGTGGTCGGTTTGTACAACTCGATCTTCGCCTTCCTCGGGGTGATCATCTTCGTGGTCGTGGTCCTTTCCAGCTCAAACACCATGATGATGTCGATCTTCGAGCGCACGCGCGAGATCGGCACCCTGCTGGCGGTGGGCACCTCGCGCGGCCGCATGGTTGCCAATTTCCTGTACGAAGGACTCATCATCGGCATAATCGGCGGTGCGCTGGGCGTTGCCCTCGGGGCTCTGCTCGCCTATGCCATCAGCCACGCGGGCATCAACATGCCACCCCCGCCAGGGTATGACCAGGGCTATCCGCTGCTGGTCTACCAGGTTCCGAGGATCATGGCCGGGGCCTTTGGGCTGATGGTGGTCACGACCGTCGTGTCAACGATCTTCCCGGCCTTGCGTGCGGCGCGGATGAAGATCGTCGATGCCCTTGGGCATGTTTAGTCCTGCGCTTTCAGAACCACAGAGACACGAAGACTTGCCGTGAGTGGCCACTTCAAGCGTCGAGGATCAAGCAGAACACAATCCGCTTGATCCGTTAAATCCGCTTACAAAAGACTCTTGTACACGGATTGAACGGATTCAGCGGATGGGGGAGTCAGTAAGGCCGAATGTTTCAGGATAACAAGAAGAATATTTTGTCTTACGTTTGGCGTGCTCACATTCGTCAGTACATGAGTTGGACTTCTTTGTGCCTCTGTGACTTTGTAGTTGAACCAACGGACGGACGAGCTATGCGACCAACACTAATCGTTCTCCTCCTCGGCGGGATCCTCCTTCGAACGGCGGCAGTCGGTTTGGCCAGGGGCGACCCGCCCTCTGCCGAGGAAATTCTGCAGCGTTCGGAACGCTTCCGGAATGCCTGGGAGAGCTTTTCTGTGCGCACGCGGATCGAGAACTACGTCAACGGGAAGAGGAAAGACCAGGCGGACTACGAGGTCCTGGTCAAAGGCTGGGACCGCAGCCTGGTGCGCTTTCTGCGCCCGGACCAGAGGGGCCAATATCTCTTGATGGTCGGAGACGACATGTGGATCTACCTGCCGAACACCCGGCGGCCGATTCGCATCACCCCGCTGCAGCGCCTCCTCGGCGACGCCAGCAACGGCGACGTCGCCCGCACCAACTATGGCCGCGACTACAAGCCGACCCTGGTCCGCGAGGACACCCTGGGCGGCGACCGGTGCTATGTCCTCGAGCTTGCCTCGGTGCGGGCCGGCGCTACCTATTATCGCATCGAGTACTGGGTGCGGGTGGGCGACTACCGCCCAGTCAAGGCTGAGTTTTTCCTGAGATCCGGGAAGCACTACAAGACGGCCCTGTTCACGAAGTACGCGGAGCAGCGAGGGCGGGCGCTGCTGGCGGAGATGCGGCTGGTCGATCGCCTTCGGCCGGGCCGCCAGACGATCATGTCGTTCTCCGAGTATCGACCGCGGCGTATCCCGGACAAGTACTTCAACAAGAACTACCTGCCGAGGCTGAGGTGAAAGTGCTCGGCTTCGCCGGTTGTAGTAAGCGGATCAAGCGGATCAAGCGGATGATCCGAGCTTTCCTGCTTGGATTGTTCGTAGATCTTACCAGAAAGGCACAAGGTCACAAAGGCGACTTATCTCGGGTGTTCATCGACGTCTACCCGGACGCTGTCGGACTTTCTCCATGGCGGCGCTGCTGGTCAATCTTCGTGCCTTGGTGCCTTTGTGGTTTCAAACCAGGTTTTCGAACAAAGTGAGCGTGCAAGATCTCCAGAAAACCGTCGCAGTCCTTGCCGTCTTCGCCCTCATGCCTGGGAACGGCAGCCCAGCGCTGGCGCAGACCGGTCCCTGGCTCAGGCTGAACGTGCTGCAAGAGCTGACGGCCTTTCGGCTTGACGACCGGACTCCTATCAACCCCGACAACCGCATTCTGCCGCAGCCGCGGTGGGCCAGCACGAGCATCGCGGCCGTGGCGGGAGGGGTCGGTCCTTTGCGTGCGGCGCTTAACCTCTCCGCCCATCGGACAGAGCTTGCTTCCACGGACTATGACCACCAGGTGCGCGAGCTCTACCTGAGTTCCTCCCTGTCGGAGCATTTCGACCTGACGGTGGGACGGCGGATTCTCAAATGGGGGACCGGCTATGCCTTCAATCCGACAGGCGTGGTGGAGCCGGTGCGCGACCCTGCTGACCCCGAGGACCGCCTGCGCCAGTACCAGGGTCGAAATCTTCTCAGCCTCAGCGCCTATTCCGGCAACCTGGCGGTGGACGTGGTCTATGTGAATGATGCGCTTCCGGATCGTCCAGGCGATGCAGGCAGGAGGCACGAGCTGGCTGTGCGGGCCTATCTCTTCTGGCGGGGAGCGGATCTCTCCGCAGTGGCCCATTTTCGCCGTGGTCACCGCAGCCGCTGGGGCATCAACTACGCCCAGGTCTTTGGCGCCGGTCTGGAGGTGCACGCCGAAGCGCTCGTGGAGGTCGGCAGCGAGCGCTGGTACCCGCTGTTTGTCGCGGACGGCGTCGAGCCGAGGTTCTACACGTCGTGGCCCTACGCGCAGCGAGAAGCTCGTTCGCGTTCCTTCTTTCCCAGGGTGCTGTTGGGGGGACAATACACGTTCTCCTGGGGAACCAACGCGATCGTCGAGTTCTACTACGACCGCGGCGGGCTGTCGCGGAAGGAGTGGCGGCGATGGTACGAGTTTGTGAAGTTCCACTCGGATCAGTCGAGGCCGGATTCGCCGGAGGTCTTTCCGGGATCTCGCCAAGCTGCCCGAGGGAATCTGCTATGGAGTCTCTCGACGTTGTCAGGGCAAGGTTCCATGCGCAGCTATGGGTTCCTTCGTCTGGCGCAGAGCGGGCCTCGGGCCTCGGCCAGCGCCATGGCCTTCGCGAATCTACAGGACTTGAGCGGGGTTTTGATCGCAGACGCACGATACAGGGCGTCAAATCATCTGGCATTCTATCTGCGGATTTCGTATTTTTGGGGCGGACACGGAAGCGAGTTTGGGGTTCTGTTTAACGATGCCGTGGTGAGGTTGGGGGTGAGTGGGAGTGTGTGAGTGTCGAGAGTGAGGGGCGCTCGTCGTTTGGGTTCGCAATTCCGGTTGAGTGCGCATGTTGTGCAATCGTGACGGCTTACCGCGGATGCTCACGGAAGGTTCACCGAATTCTTAGGAAAGGCCAGGCGAACCGGGAGGATTTGCAAAAACCGCAGAGCCCGCTGAGACCGCAGAGGGATCATCTGAGTCGTCAGAGCGGACCGTCTCCGACGCAGGGAAGAACAGGATGCGGAGGGCGACCCCGCAGTCCGGCGGTTGCCGGACGAGGAGGCGCACGGAGCCCGCGGAGGACCCCGCAGTCCGGCGGCTGCCGGACGAGGAGGCCGAAGCGGCCCCAA
>CAZGRP010000091.1:6713-12375 GCA_964527995.1 uncultured Cytophagia bacterium
GACCCCGCAGTCCGGCGGCTGCCGGACGAGGAGGCCGAAGCGGCCCCAAAGCGTAACACGTCTTTTCGAGGTGGCGATGAAAGCGAGGGACTTCCTCGAAACCTTCATCTACAATCTGCTGATCACGGGGGTGATTGGGGGGCTGCTGACCTTCGTGTCTCCAGGACGTGTCCTCTCCAAGTTCCTCTTCGCTTTCATTTTCGCCAACTGCATCGGCTTCAGTATTCTGATCGGGATGCGTCTGTTCCAGGGATGGCTTTGCAGACTGCGGCCTCTGGCTCGTGGGGCGGCTACCGGTCTGATCTGCCTGGGTGGCGGACTGGTGGGCTCGGAACTGGGTATGGTGATTCTCTACCTGGGGTTCGACGTATCGTGGGGCCTGAGGGGTTACCTGATTCAGGTCCTTCTCAACCTGTTTCTCGCCCTGTTCTTCGGCATCGGCGGGTACATCTATTTTTCCACCAAAGAGAAATGGCTGCAGACTGCGGCGGCGTTGGGCGAAAAGGAGGTCCGTGAGGCGGAGCTGGAGCGGCTGAAGGCCCGAGCGGAGCTGGAGGCGCTGCAGGCCAAGATCAATCCCCACTTTCTCTTCAACACGCTGAATTCGATCGCCGGGCTGATTTCCGAGAACCCGGAGGCCGCGGAGCGGGTCACCGAGAAGCTGGCGGGCCTGTTTCGATACTCGTTGCAATCCTCGCAGCGAGACCGCGTGCTTCTCGGAGAGGAGCTGGACGCTGTGCGGTCGTATCTCGAGATCGAGGCGACCCGGCTTGGGGAGCGACTCCGGTTCGACATTGTGGTGGAGGAAGGGCTGGCGGAGGTCGAAATTCCAGGCCTGCTGGTGCAGCCGATCGTCGAGAATGCCGTCCGGCACGGCATTGCGCCGAAGGTGGAGGGTGGCCGAATCGAGGTGAACGTCCATCGCGACGGCGATTCCTGCGTCATTGAGGTGCGCGACGACGGCGTGGGTATCCGACCCGGTGAGGCGGGTTCGGGCTACGCGTTGGGGAACATTCGTGAGCGACTGAAGGCCGCGTACAACGGTGCGGCGAGTTTGAGCCTGAATTCCTCGGAACGCGGAACCAGCGTGGAGATCCGCGTTCCGATCACGACGGGAAAGGACGCCGGGCCTGGAGTTTCGTCATGAAGTTTCGCACCCTGATTGTTGACGACGAGGCGATTGCGCGCTCACGGCTGCGGAAGCTGCTGGCGCGTCACGAGGACGTCGTTGAAATCGTCGGCGAAGCAGCCAGCGGGCCGGAGGCGCTGGAGCAGATCAACTCCCTGCGACCCGACCTGCTTTTACTGGACATCCAGATGCCCGGGCTCGACGGCTTTGAGGTGCTGCGCGCCCTGTCCGAGCCGCCGCTGGTTATCTTCACCACCGCCTACGATGAATACGCTCTGCGCGCCTTCGAGGAGAACTCGGTGGACTACCTGCTCAAACCCATCGAGGCCAAACGGCTGGCCGCCGCCCTGGAGAAGTTGAAGAAAATCACTTCGAAAGCCCAGGACGACGTGCAGGCCTCTCTGCAGAGCCTGCTGGCGTCGATCAAGCCGCGGGAATTTCTCCGCCGGGTGAAGGTCAGGTTGGGGGAGCGGGTGTTGATCATCGATGTGGGGGAGATCGCCTGCTTCCGGGCGGAGAGCAAGTACACCACCCTTTACACGCGGGACAAGGAGTATGTGATCGAGGACAGCCTGTCCAGCCTGGAATCCCGCCTCGACCCTCAGCAGTTCATCCGCATCCACCGTTCCGCCATCGTCAACGTGGCCTTCATCCAGGAGATCATCAAGCACCCTGGGGAGAACCCGATCGTCCGGTTGAGGCGCGTCCGCCCGCTGGAATTACCGGTGAGCCGGGGGTATGCGAGCAGCCTGGAGCGGATCTAGCCTGGATTACTCCCAAATCTTACCATAAAGGCACAAAGGTCACAAAGAATAATATTCAATTCATGTGCTTACGGAGGCGGGGGCTGAGTTTTAAACGCCCGATCTTTCACTCTCTGCGCAATGTCCTGACTTGTCAAGCTTTGTGTGCTTTGTGTCTTTGTGGTTGTGAATCATCCAGGCTGACACGCCCCCAGTGAGAATGCGAGCACATCGGGTCTTGCTTGCTGACCGTCAAGCGTATCGCCGATCCCCGGTTCGGTCTTGATTTCATGCTAGGAGATGTTCATGTAGCCGCCGGCATTCTGTGAAGAGTAGAGCTCGGGAGATACTGGATTACATGCAGAAGTGGAAGCGCAAGGCATGGGTCCACAGGGTGATTGCGAAGTTCCCCATGAGGGTGACCTACCCTCTCTCCTATTTCGTCCAGCGCCGCTTCGGCAGTCTACGTCATGTCAATCCCACACCCCAGCTATCGGCCGGGGTCAAGATCCTGGATCTGATTCGCAAGCACGGCAAAGAGCTCCGAGGAAAGACCTGCCTGGAAATCGGTACCGGCAGGCGGCTGAATGTGCCGATTGCCCTGTGGCTGGGCGGGGCGTCCAGGATCACCACCGTGGACCTGAACCCGTACCTCAGGGCTGAGCTGGTTTTCGATGATCTCGCCTACCTGCGGCGCAACCGGCAAGAGATCTTGGCTCTATTCGGAGATTTCTCCAGGGAGCGCGTTTTCGAGGAGCGCTTCTCACAACTGCTGCAGTGCAGGGAGGACTTCGACTCGTTGCTCGATATGCTGCACGTTGAATACCTGGCGCCGGCAGACGGGGCTGACCTGCAGATCGAACCGGAGAGCATCGACTACCATGTCTCCCGCACCGTCCTCGAGCACGTTGCGCCTGCCGTCGTCGAACAGATTCTGTCGGAGGGAAAGAGGGTGTTGAGGAAGGATGGACTCTTGATTCACTTCGTCGACTTCTCCGATCATTTCGCGCACTCGGACCGATCGATTCCTCTGATCCACTTTCTGCGGTTCAGCGACCGCGAGTGGAGCCACCTTTCAGGGGATCTCTACATGTACCACAACAGGCTGCGTGTCGACGACTTTGTTGGACTTTTCCGCCGTGTCGGTTTGCGGGTTCTGTTCGTCGACGCGAACGTCGACCCAAGGTCTTTGCGTGCGCTGCGGCAGGGCTTTTCTGTGGATGCGCGCTTTCGGGCCAAGAGCGACGACACCAACGCCACCGCAGACGGCTGGATCGTAGCGGCGCCCTGATGGATGAACCCCCGGCAGGGGAGTGGACGGCGCGTCTCGTCACCCCGATCCCCGGGTTGCAGGGGTTGTTTCGGTTCACCGAGCACCCGAAGATCCGGCCTCCACAGATCACCGGCTGTCTTTGCTCCTGGGGCAGGCACGTTGGCGTACATCGATCGGCGGGGTCTACGCAAACGCCCCGGCAAGCGCCTCTCTGAGTTTATCCGCTGTAAAAGGTTTCTCGATGTAGATCATCCCCGTCTCCCGCAGAAAACGTTGCGTTTCGGGACTGGCCACATCTCCAGTGATAAAGATGACCCGTTTGGCCCACTCCCCGTCCTCGCTTCGGATGGCCTCGAAAAACGCCCGGCCGTCCATTCCCGGCATCTTGATGTCGCTCAGGATGATGTCGTACTCTTGTTGACGGAGTTTTTGCAGCGCCTCCTCCGCTCGCAGCACTACGTCGACCCGGTGGCCCATTTTCTCCAGAAGGCTCTTGGCTGCTCTGGCCACGATCTCCTCGTCGTCGACAACCAGAATTTTCTTGCTTTCGACCACCGGTGCGACTGTACTCTTGCGCGAGACCGACGCTGTGGTATCGGAGCGCTGCGTGGAGGGCAGTTCGACGATGAAGGTCGTTCCCTGACCCTCTTTGCTTTCGACCCAGATCCTGCCGCCATGCTCTTGCACGATTCCGTGGCATACACTCAGCCCCAGGCCAGTGCCTTTGCCGACCTCCTTGGTCGTGAAGAACGGGTTGAAGATCCTGCTCAGATTCTCTTTCGAAATCCCCGGGCCGTCGTCGATCACGTATGTGCGCACGAAGTCGCCCGCTACTTCGGTCTTGATGGTGAGCTTCCCGCCTCCGTGGGCCTCGACCATCGCCTGGTGCGCGTTCACAACCAGGTTGAGGAAGACCTGCTGGAGCTTGTGACGGTCCGCCCAGATGATCGGCAGTCGCGGCGCGAATCGGGTCTCGATCTCGATGTTGTCGACCCGTAGTTCATAGCCCTGGAGTTCGAGGACGTCCTGGATGACGTCGTGCAGATCCACCCAGTCCATCTCAGGGTGATACTTGCGCGCAAAGGTCAACAGGTTCTTGACGATTTTCTCGCAGCGCAGACCTTGCTCGTGGATGGCCTGCAGTGGCTCGCGAAGGTTCGCCGGCAGATCCTCTTGCAGCAAGAGCTCGGCGTAGCCGATGACTCCAGAAAGAGGGTTGTTCAATTCATGAGCGACTCCGGAGACGAGCTGGCCGACAGCAGCAAGCTTCTCCGAATGGAGGAGCTGTTGGCGCAGCCGCTTCTCGGCTGTCCGGTCTCTCATGATGTGCACGACACGGTTGGTCAACGCGCCTGCCTCATCGTAGATGGGATGGGTGGACACTTCGAAGGTGCCGGCGAGATAGGGGATGTCAATCTCTCCTGAAGCCTCCTTGCCGGTGTCGATGGTCTTCTGCAGCGGGCAGGCGCTGCACGGAGCCTCGGAGCCGTGGAAGATCTCATGGCATTTTCGCCCTTTCAGCTCCTCGGCTTTCAGACCGAGCCGTTCGGCGGTGGCTTTGTTGAAGGTCAAGATGTGGTGCTCGAGGTCGTGGACCGAGATCATGTCGCCGATCGCATCGAAGGTGATCTGCCATTCTCTCTTGCTGCGGTCGACCTCTTCGAACAGCTCAGCGTTATGCAGGGCGATCGAAGCGTGATCCGCAAAGATCATCGCCAGTGAGGCATCTCGTTGGGTGAAAGCTCCCGGGGTGGTCTTGTTGAAGAGATGGAGTACCCCGATTGTCTCTCCCTCGACGATGAGGGGCAGGCTGAGGAGGGATGCCACCCCGGCTTTCTTGATGCCGGGATTGACTTGAGGATCGCCCTGGACATCATCGATGATGAGCGGATGGCGGGTGCGCGACACCCGGCCAGGAATCCCCTGCTCCGGAGCGGAGCCGATTTCACGGACCAGCTCCGGCGGAATGTTGTGATGCCCGCATACGACATATTTGCCACGGGAGCGATCCAGGCGGAACAGTACGCCCGCCTCCGCAGGTAGACTGGCTACGGCTTTCTCGACGATCATCTGCAGCGTTTTGTGGACGTCGAGGGAGGAGAGAATGTCCTTGCTCATCTCGCTGATGGTCGTCAGGTTCTTGTAGGACTTGGCGAGGTCCTCCGCTTTCTCTTCCAGGTCTTTGTAGAGACGGGCATTTTCCACGGCCACGCCGATTTGATGGCCGATCGAAGCGAGCAGTTCCATCTGCGAGGGTGGAAAGCTTCGCTTGCTGCGATAGCCGACGATGAGGACACCAACCACCCTGTTCTTGGCGATGAGCGCAGCCCCTGCAGCCGCCCGTAACCCTTCCTGGCGCGCCATCCCCGGGTGTCCGACCAGCGGATCGCGCCACAGGTCTTCCGACGCCAGCGGTGTGCCGGAGGTTGCGATTCGGCCCGGAAGGCCACGCCCAAGAGGAAGATTGTTCGTGGCTTCAATAAAGCTTTCAGAAAGGCCGCGATACGTTCGATAGAC
>CAZGRP010000092.1:0-12280 GCA_964527995.1 uncultured Cytophagia bacterium
ATCCTGCCCCGATTCAGAAGCCCCCGACGCGGTCCCGCAGGTGTTCAATCTGCCCTTCCTTCCCCATCACGATCAGCACATCGTCCGTCTGCAGCACGGTTTCTGCAGGCGGATTGACGACCAGAGGCTTACCCCTGGGCCGATAGGCTACGACCAGGGCGCCAGTCTGCTCGCGAATTCGGCAGTCACGAATGGACTTGCCGATGATGGGGCTACCCTCGCAGATGTGCACCTCCTCCAGCCGCAGTTCCAACTCATCTCCATGCATCATGACATCCAGGAAATTCACGACTTCGGGACGAATCAGGACCGACGCCATGCGCCGGCCACCGATCTCACTCGGCGAGATCACCCGATTGGCTCCGGCGCGCAGAAGCTTGCGCTCGGCGCTTTCACTTGTCGCTGTGGCCACGATGGTCAGTTTCGGATTGAAGCCGCGCGCCGTCAAAACCACGTAAACGTTGTCCGCATCCTGAGGCAGAGCCGTGATCAAGCCGTGCGCCCGCTCGATTCCGGCCTTCTTCAGCACCTCATCCTCTGTGGCATCGCCATACAAGACAAGCACCCCATCCTGTCTGAGCCGTTCGATCTTGTCGGGGTCTTTGTCGATGACCAGGAAGAGGATGCCCGATCGTCGCAGCTCGTGTGCGGCGTGGGCACCGTTCTGCCCGTGTCCACAGAGGATGATGTGGTCCCTCAGGCTTTCGATATCCCGTTCCATTCTGCGCTCCCGAAAAAGATCCTGCAACCTCCCCTCGATCAGCAACGCTGCAAGATTGCCAACCCCGTACCCCACCGTCCCGATGCCAAAAAGGATCAAGAAGATCGTGAAAAGACGGCCGGCCTCCGAAAGCTGGCGCACTTCACCAAAGCCGACCGTAGTCAACGTGATGATGGTCATGTAAAGAGCATCAATGACCGGCCAGCGTTCGATGATCACATACCCAATAGTGCCAGCGACCATGACCACGGCCAGGGCGATGAGCGTGAGCCGGAAGCGGCGCGCGATTGCGCGTCGGGTCTGTGCCGCCGGCTCGTGTGGAAGAGGCAGGACGTAAGGCGGTTTGGACTGAATCGGCGGTTCCCTCCCAAGGTTCGTTTGCACGCTTACGGAAGGCTGCGCTTACCGACGTGCCCGAAAAACGGGTGGAAAAAAGTTAACACTTCTCATTGAAAAAGCAAAGCCAAAGCCCGGGCATGTCCAAAAAAAAACGCCCCGCCAAAGAGGGCGCGGGGCGTTTCATGATGGAGGAGGTGATGGGAATGATGGATGTCTGCGTCTGACTTTGATCGATTTCTGCCGCCCTGACCATCCGTTGGCGGCCTGGTCCTGTTGGCTATTCGCCCGCGCCGAAGCCTCGTTGCACCCGGCGCGAAAATTTCGCTCGCAGGGCGGCCAATTGCTTGTCCCTATTCCCGGTGCTCCCGGAGGATCTACTTCTTCACTCCCCAGACACGGGTTTTAGGGAAAAAGTTGCGCCAGGCGAACCAGAAGACCTGCGTCTGAAAAACCCGCTTCAGGGCTTTCCCGGCCAGGGGTCCCTCAAGGGCTTGACCACTGACAGCGTTCCATCGGGTGCCGGTTTCTTCGTCTACGATCTCGACAGTGGAGTCGCTCCCCGACGGACGGAACGTGAGAACCTGGTCACCAACCGTGCGATAATAGGCGTAGGCCGTACGCCCCTTTGGGGAGTAGGCCACGACGATCGGCTGCTTGCCCACCTCATCGTTGACGACCGGTGTGTTCTCCATACGCTTCAGCGGGTAGGCAGCCTGATGCTTGTCACCCACTCGGACGCCGAGAACCACTTCTTTCCCCCCCACCACCTTATCCGGGTTCCGCGTTCCGAAGATGCCCATTCGATTCGGATCGTCGTCGTAGCTCTTGTAACTGGAACGGAAGACGCGCCGAGGCTTTTTCAGGACGCGCGTATTCGGGTACGCGTTTTTCCATTCTTCCCATGTGGTCTGCACGGATGGAACGACGGTCAACTTGCTATTCTTCAACTTACCCTTGATGGCCTCGCCGGTGACGTGGCTCCACAGGCTGCGGGTCTCACGGTCGTACATCACCAGGGCATCCTGCCACAGCTTCCCGGAAACGCCGAAGGTCAACTCCTTGCCATCGATCTTGCGGACATACACGATGCCCGTATAGCAAAGCGGTCACCAGGTGACGGCAATGGGCACGCCGTGCAGCACGTCGTTGACGATTTCGTGTCGGTCCAGGTGCCAGGCGGAATATGCGCGAGCTTCATTTCCGTCCACTATCCCGATGACCATCTCGTTCGGGTGCATGAACCGGTTCGCGGTTTTGGCGTCTACAAACTCCGGATTGTCGATCGCCGGTATGGCATCAAAGGGCAGCACCGTGTACATCGGCTTGCCTTTTACACGTTCCATCTGCTGCGCCGATACCGCCCCAGGACTCGTCACGCCAAGGAGCAGCAGAATTGCAAGACTGCGTGTCCAAATGCTCATGTGACCTCGCTGAATTGAGGATTGCAGAGTGCATCTCAGTGGCTTTAAGCCAGTTAACATTCACGAGCCAGGGCCTATTCCCCCGGCGATCAGCGGGCTCGCCACATTCGAAGGCCGTCGGAGCGAATCACCACAGCGCCCGCCTTGTCCGTCCGCAGCACCATCGCCCCGCTCTGGCGCAGTCGCTGCAAGGGTTCCTCATCCGGCAGTCCATAGGTATTGATCTCTCCGACGGAGACGACGGCAAACCGGGGACGTACGCTGCGCACCAGCGCGGACGAGGTGGAGGTGCGGCTGCCATGATGGCCAACTTTCAGCACGGCGCTTCGCAGAAAAGGACCGTAACGCACAAACTGCCGCTCGGCCCCCTTCTCGGCATCACCGGTAAAGAGAACGCCCTGGTGGCCGTAACGCAGCTCGATGACGACCGAGCCCTCGTTCAGATTCAGTGCGCCGTCGCTGGCTTCGCTGCGCACAAATGCATCAGTGGGATGCAGCACAAACAGGCGCACCGGATCGAAGCCGGGGATCTCCTCGCCCCTGTGAACAAACCGCAACGGAATCTTCAGGCTGTCGGTGAGGGTGAAGATTTCGTGAAGCGTCTCGCTTTCTACTCTCTGAGCCGGGCCGTAGACAACGCCGACATCCAGCTTGCGAAGAATCGAGGCCAAGCCACCGTAGTGGTCTTCGTGCGCGTGGGTGAACACGACCGCGTCCAGGCGGCCGACGCCGTGTCGTCTCAGGTAGGGCAGGATCGTGCTCTCGCCCGCGTCACCACCCTGCCAGCGCCGGCCAGCGTCGACGAGGAGCGTCTTTCCAGTCGGGGTCCTCACCAGGGCGGCATCCCCCTGGCCGACGTCGAAGAAAACAATCTCGAGTCGAGGCTCTCTGAGGGCCGCCCGCCAGACGCCGAGATTCACAGCCAGGAGCACGACGACAAGCGCCACCACTCTGGCCCTGCGCAATCGCCAGGCCGCCAGCAGGATGAGGCCGCCGGCAAAAAGCCCGGCATGTACCAGGCTCGGACGCGGGTACTCTACGGCGGCCATGGGCAGGTGCCCGCTGAAGTCTACGACTCTGAGCACAGCGGTAGCGCAAAGATGGGACGCTTCCCAGTAGAGGTCGGCGATGAACGGCCAAATCGGCGTCAGGATCAGTGCCGTAGCCGCGAACCCGACGACCAGAAAGACCAGCGGAATGACCAGCAGGTTGGCCAAAAGCCCGACCAGCGGGATTCGACCGAAATAGAACGCGGAAAGAGGCAGGGTGCCCAACTGCGCCGCCAGAGAGACAGCGAGGAGAGCGAGCGTGTAACGCCCCACTGCATGGCGCCGGATGGTGCGCAACGGGCCCAGGAATAGCAACTGCTCCAGCGGGCGGTAAAAGAACACGATGCCCAGCACCGCCGCGAAAGAGAGCTGAAAGCTGGCCTGGAAAAGCGCCAGCGGGTTGAGGATGAGGATCACCAGGGCTGCCAGAGCGAGTGTGTTGGTGACCGGGGTTCGCCGCTGCAGGTCGTGCCCGATGAGAAGCAAACCGCCCATCACCGCGGCGCGGACCACAGACGGGCGCACGTTCGTCAGATAGACGTAGAGGAACAGCACCAGCAGGGTCAACAGCGTACGCACTGTGGGAGGCAGACGGAGCAGGGTGAAGATGGCAAAGCAAACCAGAATCACAAAGCCCACATGCAGACCGGAAACGGCAAGCACATGGATCACTCCGCTGCGGGCAAATCCCTGGCGCGTTTCTTCGGGCAGACCGCCGCGCTCGCCGAGGACCAGACTCTGGATCAAGGCGCCCTCGGTTCCTCCGACCTTCTGGAGGATGGTCTGCGCCATCCAATCCTTGAGAGGGTAGATCCCTTCCCGTAACAGCCACCAACCGCCGCCCTTCTGCACGAGCTGAATCCGGTCCCTGCGGTAGACGGAAAGCGTCGCCGTAATCCCTTCGGCCAGAAGGAAGCGCCGGTAGTTGAACCCGCCCGGATTGCGGCTTGCACGCGGCCGCCGTAGCCGTCCGACGACTCGGATGAGGTCGCCGTAAGCAACACCCGGTTGAAAACCCGAGACTCGTACCAGAACTCTTCCCTGGGTCGGGCGCCACGTTCCTGCCCGGAATACACGGCGGGCATCGAGATCGACAAGTGTGCGCCTGCCTCGCCGCTGGGGATAGCGGCACACCAGGCCTTCGACCACGGCGCGCTCTGAAGCGGCATATCGGGAGACGTCTGTGGGCGGCGGATTCGCAGCAAGATGCGTCCACAGTGCGGCACTTGCCACGAGACCAAGGAAAAGGACCGCCTGGGACAAGGCAGCAAAACGGTCGCTGTGCCAGAGACCGAGCCCGATGCCGGCAAGAAGCACGGCGGACAAGGCAAGCGCAGCGAGCGGCAACCGCGTCGTCTCGCCGAGGACGATCCCGGCGATGTAGAGGAAGACGATTTTGACCGCGGGTGGAACAGACCGGAGAAGCGAATCGGAGCGGACAGTAGCAGCGGAAGGAGCGAACTCCCCCATCGTGGTTCCCCCGAAAGGGTGGGTCAATCCCTCGATATTGGGCACCGGGCGTCAAAGCCAGGTGTCAGGCATCACGTATCATCAGGCGTCACCTGCCTGAGACCCGCCATTCTCGAAGGCAAGAAGCCTGACCATGGTACAAACCTTGAAACCAGCCACCAACCCCGGTTCAGCACGCGGGGTTCAGGTCGGGTGCACGCCGTGTTCGGCGGTATTCCCTTTCGCCTTCCTTCGTCGAGCGACGATTTCGGCCAGAACACACAGTATCTCGTACATCATCGTGGCGCCAACGAGTGCAGTATTCCCCGAGGGGTCGAAAGGCGGCGACACCTCGACCACGTCGCCGCCGATCAGGTCAAGACCGCGTAGCCCCCGCAACAGCATCTGTGCCTCGAGAGGCGTCATCCCGCCAATTTCTGGTGTCCCAGTACCGGGAGCGAATGCCGGATCGAGGGCATCTACATCGAAGGAGATATACGTGGGACCCTCCCCAACTACACGCCGAGCCTCAGCGATCACGGCCTCCACGCCTAGTTTGGTAAACTCCTCAATGAAGATGATGCGTACGCCAGACTCGAGAGGATACGTCCAACCTTCCTCGGAGTTCTGGGCTCCACGGATACCAATTTGCACTGTCCTTTCAGGGTCAAGGAGACCCTCCTCGATCGCCCGTCTGAAGGGGGTGCCATGAGTCAATCTACATCCCATTTCCTCATCGAAACAATCCGTGTGAGCATCGATGTGCACCATGCCCACGGGCCTATCTTCAGCAATCGCGCGCAAGATCGGCAGACTGATCGAATGGTCGCCTCCCGCGCTCAATGGCACCACCCCTGCTGCCCACACTTTGCGGTAAAACTCCGTAATCTCGGCATGGCAAGCCGCAAGGTCAAAGGGGTTTGTGAAAGGAACATCGCCCATGTCAGCCACACGGCAGAGGTGATAGGGGTTCACCCTGGTCACATGGTGGATGGCACGCGTGAAACTCGACATGTTGCGTATTTCTCGTGGCCCATGACGTGGGCCCGGCCGATTTTCTGTCCCCCCATCGTATGGAACACCGATGAGTGCAATATCTACCTTCGACGGATCGCGAACAAGCGGTGCCCGCATGAAGGTCGCAATTCCAGCATAGCGTGGTAAGGACTCACCGGGACGAGATTCTTTCTTCATGCATGGATCCTCCGATGCCGAGCACTGCTGCACACTGCGACTCCCGGCCAGCTATCCGGCGCGCTGCAGTAGCCATTGATGCAGCTCCGCAATCCTGACCTCAAGGTCCTGGAGCGAGCCGTCGTTCCTCACCACGTAGTCCGCCCGCGCTTCTTTCTCCTCCAGGGGCATCTGTGCATTCATTCGCTGGAGAACCTTCTGGCGCGACAGCCCGTCACGTTTCCGCAGCCACTTGATGCGGCGCTCCAAAGGGGCTGTCACAACCACGACGACGTCCAGCGTGCGGTCCATGCCCGACTCGTAGATGAGGGCCGCCTCGACTCCGGCGATACGGGCTCCCCTGTCTGCAGCTTCCTGGAATCGGCGCTCGACCTCATGCTGCACCGCCGGATGAATGATGGCGTTGATGCGCTCCCGCGCCTCGGGATCACGAAACACCAGGCTGCTGAGGCGCTCGCGATTCAGAGACCCATCGGACAGGTAGACATCCGGCCCGAAGGCGGCGACGAGCTTTTCGCGGATCTCGGGGAGGGTGTTGGTCAATTCCTTGGCGAGTGAGTCAGCATCGATCACGAGAACGCCGCGGCGGCGGAGACCTTCACTGACCATGGTCTTGCCGCAACCGATACCGCCGGTGATGCCAAAGCATAGCATCAGTTCCCCCTACGCGAAACGGCCGTCGTCACGAGTTGCACGGTAAGCTCCAAAGCTGCCAGCGTTTTCCAACAACGGCCCGTTGGTGCCGCGAGAGCCATGCCATCCAGGAATCCGCTGGCTGTTGTTTCCCGCCTGTTGAAACCGCCGTGAGCATCGAACCAGGCGACGCCCACTTCCGCTGACTCAAGTGCAGCAACGGTTCCCAAGGAGCTGATGCAATTCCCCGCGAGCACAAGAGGAACGTCGCCCTCTCTCGCGGCGTTCCTGATGCGCGCTGCAAGCAATCGATTCAGTTCGAAGGCGGTGGCTATCTCGGTGTGAAAAGGACTTCGCGATTCGATGAGATCGACGAGAGCGTCGTGGCCCAGGGCGCGAAGGGATTGATCAACTCCGGCTTTCGCCAGATGTTCAGGTCCAAGCCCCATGCGGGTGGCCCGGTGTCCTGAATCGTAGGGCAGCAGGAGAATCTGAACTCTCATTTGGGCTATTCATAGTGGGTCCACATCCGAATCACCTTAACGACCCTCAGGTCCTTAAAGACTTGGCATACCAGTCGGTGCTGGATATTGATTCGACGGGAGAAAGCGCCTGACAGATCCCCAGTCAGCTTTTCGTACTTGGGAGGAGTTCGGAAAGGATCTTCCTTCAGGATCTTCAGAAGTCTCTCAGCTTTGGGACGCAGTCCTGCGGCAGAAAGCTTCTTTGCATCTTTCTGAGCTTGCTTGGTGAAAACCAGTCTCCATTTCACCACTCAAGCTCCTCGGAGCACTCTTCGATTGGGGTTTCGAGCCCCTTCCGGATGGACTCGCGCATGCCAGGGATCGAAAGAAGATAGAGCGTCTCCTGAATAGAGCGCCAATCTTCCTCAGACACCAGGATCGCGTTACCCCGCTTTCCGGTAATCTGAATGGGCTCGTGCGATTCCGCGGCCTCGTCCAGAAGCTTGTACAAATTCGCGCGCGCCTTACTAACAGGGATCGTCTTCATCGGTTCACCTCCTTGCTGAATAAACGTACGACATTGTGTACGTCTTGTCAAGCGAAAAGAAGGTTCGCTTGGCTCTTCTGAAATTCTCGACCATCCAACAAGCTCTGGTCTCTATCTCTCCTCTGTGCCCTCCCTACTCCTCCGTGCTCTCAGTGTCCCCCTCCAGCTCCTCATCCCTTTCGGCTAACCCTGGCCAGCTCCGCCACCAGCTCCAGCGTCTTGTCCACCTCAGCCTCGCTGTTATAGATGTGGCAGCTTTGCCTCACACCGATCTCCCCCACGGAGCGCGGCCGCAGCCGACCCCGTTCCCACAACTCATCCTGGATCTTCGGGCCGGGAACCCCTTCGATGCCGTAGGTGGTCATCCCGGCGCTGAGATCGGGATGAAGCGGCGAGTAGATGCGCACCCCCTTGATCTTCTGCAATCCGGCACGTAGTCGGCTTGTCAGCTCCCGGATGCGGGCCTCGACACGCTCGCTGCCGATGCGGTTGTGGAAGTCGATAGCGGCATTGAGCCCCACCAGCAGCGACAGGTTGCCAGTGCCCCGCTGTTGCAAGCGGAAGCCGGCGTCCTTCTGGTTGTCCCATTGAGCACTGGCCAGGGTGGTCCACACGCGCGACTGGATGCCCTTGCGCACGTAGAGGAACCCGTTCCCTGCTGGCGCCAGCAACCACTTGTGCGGGCTCGAAAAATAGGCGTCGCAGCCGATCTCTTTGACGTTCACGTGGATCTGGCCGACGGATTGCGCCCCATCGATCACAGTGAAGATGCCTTTGTCGCGGGCGATGCGGCAAATCTCTTTGACCGGAAACACAATGCCGTAGGTGGAGGTGATGTGAGGTACGGCAATGACGGCAGTCCGCTCGGTGATAGCCCCTGTCACCAGATCCACCAACTGTTGCGGCGACTCCGGGGGAATCGGCACCTTCACCGTCTTCCACACCACGCCGTAGCGCTTCTGGCGTAACTCCCATCCGCAGCGGCCCCCGGGATGTTCCTGGTCCGTCTGGATGACCTCGTCGCCCGGCTGTAACTCGAGGCCATTGGCGATGAAGTTCATTCCCATAGTGGCATTCTGCGTCAATGCGATCTCCTCGGCGTCGGCGCCGATGAGCGCCCCGACCTTGCTCCGCAATTCGGTGAAGGCAAAATAGCCCGAGAAGTACTGCTCGTGGTCCGGCTTGTAGTCCCACTGGGCGAGATCGCGAGCTACGTGCGTAAGATGGTCCACAGTGGCCTGGAGCACCGGACGTGGCATGGCTCCCAGAGTGCCGCTGTTGAAGAAGGCCGAATCGCGCGGCAAAAGGAATTGTCCGCGTAGCTTCAGCCAGTACTGCGGATCGGTCTCCGCCGGCCAGGCCGAGGCCGGACCCACACCCGGCACAGAGGTACGCAACCCCCTGAGAGTCCATCCCGGAACGCTGATGGCGGCAAGCATCCCGGCGAGAAAGCGGCGGCGCGTCGTCATGGCGGTTCTCCTTTACCTTGATGGTCGCTACACAAGACGGTGGGGTCTCAGCCCCGCGTTCGTAGTCCCCCGCGTGCTGCCCAGCTCAAGGCCAGATACGCCGTACTCACCATAAGAATTTCTTGGAGAAAATCAAGTGAAAACTGGATGCCGCCTCATGCAGAGGAAGGGAAGGGAGCTGGAATTGGAGCCAGGAAATGCCGGTAGATCAGAACACCGGGCCGATACGCCAGAACCACGACCGCCCGCTTCCTCCCGCCACCTGAAGCGCATATCCACCCCGGAGCACGAAGGGATACTTTCCCAGCCACCACACCCGGCCGCGAAGCTCGACGCCAATAGAGGCGAGCCACGGCGCCTGCGTGAACGACAGCCGCTCGCCCTGCAGATAGGTGTTCAGGTTGGTGCCCCAGGCTTTGCCAAAATCCACGAAGAATGCCGAGGTGAACCGCTCGGCGTAAATCGGTCCCAGGCTGAGCCCGAGATCGCGCACCAGATGGGGGCGTAGCTCGAGTGTGCCATAGAAAAGCCGATCGCCCTTGCGCGAATGCTCGATGCCGCGAACAGCCAGACTGCCGATTCCGAGCAGACTCTGCAGCGGCTGGTCGCCACGGTGGACGACTGCCACCGCTCTGGCAGCAACGACGTTTTCCCGAACCGGAAGCTCGCGACGCAACACTGCCTGCGCCACCAGCCGGCTGTAGGTCAAGTCGCTGCCAACCATGCGACCGGCTCGCTCGGCGAACATCGCGAACAAGGCACCATTCTTGGGCTGAATATCGAAGGCGACATCCGGCTTCGAGTAGCTCCACTGATATCCAACAATCAGGCGGTTGTCCCAGCCCTGGAACGGCAGAAACTGCGGTTTCAGGGTCTGCTCAAACCTGGAGCGGTCAAGGGTTCGCGTTCTTGCCACCTGGAGTTGGCCGAATACAATGTGCCGCGATAGCACGTTGTAGCCGAAATTGAACGGCAGCAACGCCGTCCAGGCGGCGCCAGTACGGACTTCATTCAATTCGAGCTGCGGCAAGAGATAGGCTCCGCGTCGCAACGTGGTCTGGAAAACGGCCAGATTGAACGTCGGCAAAAGCTGCCGATTGGTGTAGTTGATGTTGAAGTGCGGGCGTTTCCCGTAGGTCACATACGACAGGAGCTGGTGTTTGCGCAGTGGGTCCTGAGCCAGGTGATAGAAGCCCAACTGCGGCCCGCGCTCGTCGCGATCGACGGCTGGTAAGAGCAGCAACGAGCGCAAGTTGGACAAGGAGTGATAGGGCCGGGCGCGCAGGGGCAACAGATTCTCCGGGACACCACCCGGGGAGGTTCCGTCGGCGGTGGTGGTCTGGAGCCAATCGGGAGGTCTGTACCGCACAGGCCGGTCGCTGGTTCGGCGTAGCTGCCGGCGCCAGTCGATCTCCACAACATCGACGCGGTCACGTCTCTCGAACACTGCCACGGCGATGCTGTCTCCATTCGGAGAGAACGTGGGATTGAAAACACCGCCAGGGGAAGAGGTCAACGGATCAACTGCGCCACTTTCGAGGTCCATGAGATAGAGGTTGGGAGCGCCGTCGCGGTAGGAGATGAAGGCCAGCCGCAGACCATCCGGCGACCAGGAGGGGTAACGGTCATCGGCGGCAGAGTGCGTGAGTCTGCGGAAGCCGCTGCCATCTGCATTGATCAAAGCGATATCGCGACGGCCGTCGCGGTCGAACAGGGAGAAGGCGATCTGCCGTCCGTCGGGCGACCACGCCGGCGTAAAAACATCGGTCCACTCCGGAAAATCGGTCAGCACGTGGACCTGCCGACTTTTCAGGTCCAGGATTGCGAGATTCGATACGCTGCCCTGGTCGACCACAAAGGCGATGGCCCTGCCGTCGGGGGACCAGCTCGGGTCGGTGGCACGCCGATTCCGCGTCAGGGACTGCACTTTGCCTGTTTGTACATCGACGACAAACAGATCGTTAACGAAGCGACCCTTTGCAGCGAGACGCTTCTTGGAGTAGACGATGCGACGGCTGTCGGGAGACCAGGAGAAAAAAGCACTCACGTACGGCTCGTCCAGCCGGCGCGAATGAGAGCCATCCGGACTGCAGACATACAGACGCGGCACCTCTTCGTCGAACTCCTCGACACCGACCACTGCCACTGATCGGCCGTCGGGAGACCAGCGCATCCCGTACGCTCCCTGCAGTGGCACAGCCAGCCGGCGGCCGGTGTTGCTCACCAGCTCCCCCTTTTGCCAGATCCCCTTGTAGTATGCAACGATCTCTTTTTTCCAGCGCTCAAAGAGCTGCCGGTGACTCAGTCCGAGAGTGCGCCGCAGCGTCAGCGTGAAGTTGAGCGGGAAACCGCGGTGCTTGCGGGCAATCCGCCCGATGCTGTCGCGGCCGAAGCGGGCGGCGATGAAGCGGGTCAGCGAGTGCCCCTCTTCGTAGACCAGGCGGCCGCCAATCCGATCGCTGCCGATGAACCCACCCAGCTTCTTCAAGGGCAAGAGGGCATCGTTGGCCGCTGCGACCCGCACCAGCATATCACGGTTCGTATCCCAGCTTTCGCCGGCGTACTGGGCCACACCTTCGAGGTACCACGTCGGCAGCGTCGACAGACTCAGCAGCTCCCATGGAGCGCCGAGAAAGTTTCGTTCACGCAGAAAGGTGGCCTGGTGAGAGAACTCGTGTGCCGTCACACGCCGCATCCACTTCAGTGGGCCCGTGGTGTCCTTCTTCGGCGGCAGCCCCCAGAGATACGTCCAATGTCCCAAGGGGCTGGCGATCCCATTGGAGATGTCGTCATAGTCGGAGATGACGAGATCGAGCTTCCCTTTCGGTCGTACGTCGAACGTGGAAATCACCTGCTCGTAGGACTCTTCACCGGCTCGGAGCGCCGCCTCGGCAAGCTGCCTGGCGCCGGTGTGATAGATGGCTCGGAAGTGCCGGGATTCGAGGATCCACCAGCGCAGATCGGGTTGGTTGCGCCCCACGGAGAGCTGGGCTT
>CAZGRP010000093.1:0-11812 GCA_964527995.1 uncultured Cytophagia bacterium
ACACAGAGACGGCGCGGCTAAGGCGCTGATGCCGGCGGCGATCGACCGGGTGGTGGCGTTCTCAGATTTGCGAACGTTTCTCAGGAATGCCAATCGTTGAAAACCAAGCACCTGTCTCCACGCGTTCACAAGAACGTCGCAAAACTGGGAAAATCCGTTGAAACGGGCAGGAGACAGAGCTGGCTGCAGAAAAACTACTCGAAAAACAGCCGAACGAGTGCGGCTGGCTTGCGCCATCTTGGGCGATTCTGGCACAGTACTTGCCGTTGAGAACACAGGTGGACAGGGTATGGCGTGGGGGGGTGAGCCTACCGAAAAGAACAACAACGTGGACGTTGGAACGGGTCTCGGTGGGCGAGCCATCGAGGCCCGTTTTTGTTTGGCGGGGTTTTTTTCAGCACCGAAGCGCACATCATGGATGGATGGAGAGCGCATTGCTGGGGAATGTCTGCTGCATCACAGGAGCAAGAGTCATGAAGGGCAAGGAGTTGCTTGCGGCGGTTGGGAGTGTCTTTGCGCTGGTGATCATGATGGCCTGCGACCATGGCGGCAAGCTGCCGCCGGCACCGGGGAAGCAGCCGCCGGAGCCTGAGTTTGTGTTCCAGCCGCAGGAGGAGATTCCGTGGCCTGGGCTGGCGGATTCGCCGTGGCCGATGTACCTGCACGATCCGCAGCACACGGGGCGGAGTCCGTACGTGGGTCCGGACAGCGGCGTGGTGGTGTGGGCCGTGGACCTGACGCCGGAGGAGATCCACTCCTCACCGGCGCTTGGCGAAGACGGCACGATCTACGTGACGACGCATCAGCCGGGCAATTCGCTGGTTTCGATTTCGCCGGAGGGGGTGATCCAGTGGCGGTTTCAGGCGGGGGGTAACGTCGACTCTTCACCGCTGGTGGGAGCCGATGGCACGATCTACTTTGGGTCGGAGGACGGCCGTTTGTATGCGGTGAACCCGGACGGGAGTTTGAAGTGGACGTTCTCTGTGGGTGGGGGCATGGGGTTTGGGCTGTCGTCCCCGAACATCAGCAGGGACGGGCGGACGGTTTTCATCCGGGTCGGGTCGGTGGAGAGGAGCCGCGTCTACGCGATCCGAGCAGACACCGGACAAGAAGTGTGGCGATTTGATGCCCCAGCAGGGCGCCTGAAGGGTTTGAGTCCGTATTCGCCGGCGTTGTCCCCAGACGGCAACGTCCTCTACGCTCCGGGTTGGGATGCGCTTTACGCGATCCGAACGGAAGATGGGAGGCTGGTGTGGCGCTTTGATTTGGACGGGCAGGCGGCCAGCCCGTCGGTGGACAACCAGGGGCGGATCTACGTGAATACGGAGCTCTCCACGTACGCCCTGACATCCGATGAAACTTTGGCATGGAAGGTCCCCAAGCCGGGCAGCACCACACCCGAGTATACCTCAGTTTCCATTGGCCGGAGAGGTATGCTTTACAGAAGCACCGTCCTACCAATCGTACAGGGGCTGGACTATGCGGGTCAATTGATCTGGGAAGTCAACCTGAGGGATTTTGCTGGGATCTTCGCCGGCACTGAATATCCTCCGATTTCTGACAACAAAGGGCACGTCTACGTTGCAGCAGCTATCCCGGGTACACAGCAAAGTCCGAACCTTTTTGCATTTACTCATCTGGGGGAAAAGAGATTTGAACTCATGCTTGCCAATCCATCAACTGGAGTAACAGGTTCGGTCGCAGTGCCCGCCATCGGAAAGAAGGGCGAAATGTATGCAGTATCGCATGGCGCTGCCGTCTTTTGTGTACGCTAGAAGCAATAGGAGGTGGGCTATGAGGAGAGGACGACTGCTACCGGCGGCAGCACTCGCCGCCTTCATCTGTGTCCCGGGGAGGGCCCACCTCCCTGGCCCCGAATCGGACCGGCACCTTCGCGGCGCAGACCCATGGTGCGTGGCCGATCTCGACCTACCAGTGGTTCAAGAGGTACGAGTTTGAGGAGCCCATCGGGCTGCCCTCCGGCTGGTTTGCCATCGGCGGCAACTCTTCGAGCGTGGAGACGGGCGGTCCACAGGACTTCTCACTCAAGGTCAAGGTGACGGATACTCATGGCGACTGGAGGGAGGCATATCACTACGTCAGCGTCGGCAGCCGCCGTGTTGCCGAGTCGAGTTTCGAGGCGGCTGCGAAGGAACTCAGCCTGACGCCCGCGACTTTTCAACTTTACCCGGCTTTTCCGAATCCGTTCAACCCCGAGACGCGCATTCGGTATGATCTTGCCGCAGGCGGTCAGGTCACCCTGGCAGTGTACAGCCTGCCGGGGAAAAGGATTCGCACGCTGGTGACGGCAGAGCAAGGTCCGGGTTCCTACGGCGTGCTGTGGGATGGGAAGGACGATGGTGGCCGAGAGGTGTCGTCGGGGGTGTATCTGGTGAGGTTGAGTGTGCGAGCCGATGAAGGAAGCAAAGCCTCTTTGACGGCCACCAGGAGGGTGGTGCGGATTCGGTGAATGTCTGTCCGGCGGCATTGTGTGACCCTAGACCACCCCGTGTGGGCTTCTTACTTTGACATGCGGCTGCGGCCGTATAACGCGCTTTACGGCCCCCCGACCTGCCCCACCAGCCACAGGCTGAGCTCGGGGTAGTAGGTGATCACGATCAGCGCCGCAATGAGGATTGCCAGAAACGGTAGCGAGGCCGCATAGAGGCGGAGGATCGATTTGTCGAAGCGGTAGCTGGCGATGAACAGGTTGATGCCGACAGGCGGGGTGCTGTAGCCGATCTCCAGGTTGGTGAGAAAGATGATGCCCAGGTGGATGGGGTCGACGCCGAATTGCAGCGCGATGGGGGTGATCAGCGGCACCACCACGATGATGGCCGAAAAGATGTCCATCATGGCGCCGACGATGAGCAGGAAGAGGTTGAGCATGATCAGGAAGACAATCTTGCCGCCCACGAAGTTGCGCATGAAGCTGAGGATCTTCATCGGCACGCCGGCGTCGACCAGGTAGCTGGTGAGGCCGAGGGCGGCGCCCAGGATGATGAGGATGCCTCCTACCAGCAGCATGCTCTCGCGCATGACGCGGGGCACGTCTTTGAACAGCGACAGATCCCGGTAGACAAAGACTTCGATCACCACCACATAGAAAGCCGTCACCGCCGCAGCCTCGGTCGCCGTGAACAACCCACCGTAGATTCCACCCAGGATCAGAAAGGGCAGGGGGATCTCCCAGGCAGCCTCTCGCAGCGCCCGCCCGGTGTTGGCCCAGTTGAACTTGGTGCGCGGCACGCCGGATCGGTATCCCCTGAAGATGCTGTAGCTGGAGAGCAGGATCACCAGCAGGGTGCCGGGCACCAGTCCGGCCAGGAAGAGCTTGTCGATGGAGATGTTGGCCACCAGACCGTAGAGGATCAACGGCAGGCTGGGAGGGAACAGCAAGCCGAGGCTACCGGAGGTCGTCAGCAGGCCCAAAGAGAAGCGCTCCGGGTAGCGCTCGCGCATGAATGCCGGATAGAGGAGGCCGCCCAGGGCGATGATGGTGACGCCAGAGGCGCCGGTGAAGGCGGTGAAGACCGCGCACGAGACCAGCGCGACGACCGCCAGACCTCCCGGCAGCCAGCCGAACAGCGCCCGCGACAGGTTGACGAGACGCCGGGGCGTGCCGCTTTCGGCCAGAATGTAGCCGGCGAAGGTGAAGAGCGGGATGGCGATCAGCGTCGGGGCGCTGGCCAGCCGGTAGAGCTCGACGACCACCGCAGAGATGCTGATCCCTTCGGCGTGGAAGCTGAGGAGAGCGATGGCGGCGATGATGACAAACAGAGGTGTTCCGAAAAGGGCCAGCAGAAGCAGCGCCAGGCCGATGAGGAAGACGCTCACGACTCTACGCCCTCGCTGTGGAAGGCGCTCGCCTCCTTCAAGGCGCCAAGCAGAAACCGAAGGGCGATGACGGCGAAACCATACACCAGAATCGACAGCACAATCCAGGTGGGGACGGCGGCGAAGGTAGTGGTGCCGGCACCCCGCTCGTCGAGGACGAAGACGATGGAGGCCTTGGCCAGAAATGCACAGACCACGCTGCCGGAGAGATTCGTGAGGGCCGCCGCCAGGTGCCGCAGCCTGCCCTTCAACAGCCGGGCGAGGATGTCGATCTTGATGTGCCGGTTCTCGCGCGTGGCCAGGCTGGCACCCAGGAAAGTAAGCCAGAGCACGAGGTGGCGCAGCAGGCTGTCGCCCCACAGAATGCCCGTAGAGAAGAGATTGCGGAGCAGCACTTGAACGAAAGCCATCACCACCATGACGGCCAGGAAGAGGATGAGCAGGGCGGTTTCGGCCCTGGCGAGGGCACGATCGATTCGATCAAGCAGAATGAAGGATGGGTCCATGGACGGCAACGAACTTTGGAGTCACGATTCCGGCGACGGTCAGAGTGTGACGGCGCCCGACATTACGCAGTCTGGCTGCGGCGATGCCGCCTGCCGTTTTCGGCTCCTTGGACCGGCGCGCCGAGTCGAGCGACTCTGGCAGCGAAGAGGGCCTTCAATTCGGGTCGGAAGAGCGCTGGCGCCGGAATTCTGCCACAGCCTGTTCCACGGCTTCGAGCAACTCCTTCGAGTAGAGCTTGCCCACCAGCATGCGGCGCGCCTTGCGGCCCGTTTCATACAGCTCTGCGACACTCGCCGTGTCTGGGGGCGAAACGATGACGATGCCGTTTTTCTGCAATACACGGCGAGCCTTTTGGTTCTCCACCCTCGTCTTCTCGGTCAGGATGCGAGTGTACTTGCGGCCGTTTCGGATCAGGATTTCCTGGAGGTCGCCGGGCAGCCTGTCGAACATCTTTTTGGTGATCAGAATGGCGCCGGCAGCATCGGCCAGGGGAAGATCGAACATGTACTTTACGCGCGTCCACCATTGCAGTGCCAGCGCGCCGAGCGGAGAGACGTAGACCCCATCGATCAGGCCGGTTTGCAGAGACGTGTTGACGTCGACAATGGAGAGGGGAATGGGCACGATTCCGAAGGCCTTGAAGGTAGCCTTGGAGACGGGATCGCCCTCCCACATCCACATCTTGACCCCGCGCATGTCATCGAGGGTTTGGACTTTTTTCTTGGTGAAGACGTACACAAAGCCAGACTCGGACCAACCAAGCGGCACATAGCCTCTCTTCTCGAAGCCTTTGGAGAAGCGGTCCGCAAATCGCTCGGTCACATAGTCGACCTCGTCATAGCTACGGAAGAGCAGAGGTGCGTCCAGGATTCGCACTTCGGGCAGGATTTCCCCCAGGCCCACTCCGGTGAAACCCGCACTCTGGATTTGGCCAAGGCGCATTTTGCGCAGAGCGTCGCGTTCGTCCCCGAGCACGCCGCCAGCATAGATGCGGAAGCCAAGGCGGCCGCCGCTTTCCTTCCGGACCGTCTCATCATATTCATGCATCACCTTGAGCCAGGTGGAGCCCTCCGGCACGACGGTGGCAAACTTGATCGTGAACTGCTGGGCCGCTGAGGACGCCACCCAGAGTGAGATTGCCAGAAACGTTGCAACAACTCTCTTCACGTCACTCTCCCAGTGAACCTGCGGATAAACCCAGGCATTACCAGAAATCGACTTCCGTACTCAAAGAAAGAGGTCATCGACCTTCGCCAGTAAAGAGGCCGCCTTTCTCTGGGCGATCCGGTTCGCCAGGCGCTGCTCGGGCAGGATGTCGAGCGACGAGTCGACGACCTTGTTGAGCAAGCTCTGGAAAAGCTGGCGATTCTGGATCTGTACGGCGTAGTATTGCGCGTAAAGCACGTAGGTCATCAGGAAGCGGCCGCCGTTGATCTGCAGGCAGCGGTCGAAATGCTGCTTCGACTTCTGCGGGTCGCCTCCCAACATCTTCGGCATGGCACCGTAGAGAGCGCCGAAGAACAGGTGTGCGCTGCCGTAAAAATAAGTCTCATCCAGCTCGATCACGCGCCGCATGAGCAGGCGAACCCTGGGCAACTGAGCCAGGGCCTCCGGGTCGCTGAGGCCGAGGTTGATCCAGTTGCCCCAGCCGTTGGCTGTCCAGAACAGGGCAGGGACATCTTTTCGGGTGAAACTCTGCAAGGCCGCCTTGAACCGGGCCAGGTCGGCGTCCATGGCCTCACGGAATTTCTTCCTGTGCATCAGGATACGCAGGCCGTAGTCTCTGCCGCGGGCGTAGAACTTGCGGGCGCGTTGGCGGTCGGTGTCCTCCACAAACCCGAGGGCGAAGCTGCTGTATCCCTGCGAGGCCATAAGCAAAAGGGTCTCATTGTTCGGGTCGCTCCGGATCAGCGCTTCGACCATCTTCAGATTGGACGCCGCAGCCTGCTCCGCCAGCGGCAGGTCGTCCTCCTCATACATGACTTCCAGGCCATTCTCGAGGATGCCCTGGGTGGAACGGACCGCCCAACGCTGCATGCTGCAACCGGCAAGCAACGGAAGGGCAGCCAGGAGAATGAGCGGTCGAAGGATGACTGTAGGGTTGCGTGGCATTTCGACGGAGCTAGGACTTCCGTAGAGTTAGTCGATATCGAGATCCTTCGCGAGCTGTTTCAATCGCTTGCGTATCTGAGAGAACGATTCCCAGGGTCCGTCAATTTCTTTGGAGTCATCGCGGCTTTCGGCGAGCTGCAGCCCGCGCACAGTCGCCCGCCGAGCAGCGTCGAGTTGATTCATCTGCCGGTAGGCATCCGCTTGGACCCAGTAGGCCTCCGCAAGGAAGCCCTCGGTGCGAAAAAGGGAACGATTGATGTGGTTGATGAGGCGCTGCGCAGCCTCGGCAGCTTCCTTCCATTGGCCGAGGGCCTGCCGCAGGCGCGCATCCATGTAGAGCCAGGCGATGTTCGTGGGGTAGGTGGCCATCAGGCTGTTGTTCAATTCCAGGGCCTTCTTGTATTCCTTTTCGTGGTAGTAGATCTCCACCAGGGAGAAGGTGGCGATGACGCGAGAGTACTGCCCCCTGTCGATGGCCAGCTGAATCTCTCTGATTCCCTTCTGGCGTTCATCGCCCACGAAGGGCACGGCCCGAAGAACCCCGGCGAGTGCACTTCTCCAGTAATGGTAGAGACCGAAGCCGTAGTAGGCATCGTAAAGGTTCGGGTCGTATTGCAGGGCGCGATCGAGAGACTGTAATCCCTTCCAGCCATCTGCGAAGGCACCGACCCAGTTGTAATGCAGAGCTTTGTAGTCGCCACGGAACCCGTACGCTCCGCCGAGGAAGAAGTAATCCCAGGCCCCGCCGCGTTTGCTCCGCTTCTTGCCGATCTTGATTGCTTTGTCCACCAGCGCGAGAAACTCCTTGTCGTAGCGGCGGGTGCGATAAAGATGCATAATGGCAAGTCGGACGCTGGCCGCAACAAAATAGCCAAGATGATTTTCCGGGTCCGCTGCGATCATCGCATCCGCAGTCCGCATGGCTTCGCTGTACTTCTCATGAAAAGCCTGGTCCATTGCGGCGCGGAGCAAGCTGTCGGTCTTGGCGTCGAGGCTGTCTGCCAGCAGCAGATGGTTGAAGGTCAGAGCTGCAAGGAATGTGAGCCAGGCCAGGACAATACGCAAGGGCTACCTCCTTATCCCTGAGAAGTTACATAGAATTTCGACAATGTCAAGTGGAAAGGGGGGCGGAATCCGCTGCGGCCAGCGGCTGGCTGAGTGGCCGCCTCCTGCGGCTTCGCCGGCCCCGCCGGGCGATGAAAGATGGTGAAAAAATCAGAAATTTAACTTGACTTTCTGAGGCTCTGTGAGCAATATTTATCGTTTTTAATAGCAATACGCAGACGCAATTGCATGCAGAGTAAAAGCGGTGCCCTCCCTCTGTAACGTCAGACGCAACGGACACCCCCAGAGTCAACGAAGAGTCACCAAAAGGAGAGGGGAGAACGTCATGCCGATCTACGAGTACATGTGCGAAGAGTGCGGTCGCAAGCTGAGCTTTCTCGTGTTCCGAATCGAGGAACCAGCGGACGCGACTTGCAGGCATTGCGGAAGCAGCAACCTCAGGCGTCTCATGTCGCGGTTTGCGATGGTGCGTTCCGAGGAAGACCGCCTGGAAAGTCTTGCAGACCCCTCCAAATGGGGAGACCTGGACGAGAACGATCCTCGCAGCGTCGCTCGCTTCATGAAAAAAATGGGACAGGAGATGGGGGAGGACCTAGGCGAGGATTTCGATCAGATCGTCGAGGAGGCGGAAGAAGAGGCGGCCCGGGGGACGTTCGACCGGGACGAGGAGGAAGGGGCTGGCGGTAGCTCTTCGGCTGAAGAGCTTTGAGCTGCACCGGGGTTGCTGGCCCGGTCGCCGGCCGAGATCTGTCTGAAAAAGTGACCTGAGAACTCCATTCGGAATCCCCGCCCATTAGTGCGAGCCAACGCAGTGGCGTCCGGTTGTCCTGTCGGTGTTAGATGATGTCATGCCCGTGCGGGCGACTCCGGCTCACAGCGAGGCATTGCCCCGGCGCCCGGGTGTGGAGGCGTTGGCGAGTTGGGCTTCTTGCTGCCTCCAGCCACATACGGGCAGGAACCTCTGCGCATGATGGCCGGCTGCGGTCTGCTGGGTCGCTTGCTGGGCTCGCCTCACCGGGCAGATAACCGGATCCTACAGGCTCCTGCTGGGGGCAAGCGCTGCTGGCCGGTGATTTTCAATCCCACTGTTGCCCCACCTGCAGCTCTCCTGATACAAAAAGAAACGCCGCAGTCGCTGGCGCGATTGCGGCGTCGGTGCCGAGGGGGGGATTCGAACCCCCACGCCCATGCGGACACTACGCCCTGAACGTAGCGCGTCTCCCAGTTCCGCCACCTCGGCAAACGTCCTTCAGCACGACCGTCAATTTAACAACGACACGGTGAAAAGTCAAGGCTTTTGTAAGGCCCTCTCTTGACTTTTGAACGGTAATGGCGTAACTTTTGGAGCCATTTAAGAGGCTGCAATGGACAAGGAGCGGGTTGTTACACTCAATCGCAAGGCCCGGCACGACTACGAGGTCCTGGAGACCTACGAAGCCGGGTTGGTGCTTACTGGTACGGAGGTGAAATCACTGCGGGCCGGCCGCGCCAACCTGAAGGACAGTTTTGCCCGCATCGAGAAAGGCGAGGCGTGGTTGTACAACATGCACATCAGTCCGTACAGTCACGGCAACATCTATAATCACGATCCCACGCGGCCCCGCAAGTTGCTTTTGCATAAGAGCGAAATACGCCGCCTGACTGGCAAGGTCGAGGAGCGAGGTTTAACGCTTGTCCCTTTGAAGATTTATTTCAAGGACGGCTACGCCAAGGTGGAACTGGCGCTGGCCCGTGGCAAGAGGCTCTACGACAAGCGGCGCGACATCGCCAAACGCGACGCCGAGAGGGAGCTGCGTCGTGTTCTGCGGCGAAAATCGCGATAGTTAGATGTTGAGGACTCACAGAAGGAGAGTCGCAGTCACGCAGGCGGCTGGCGCGCGGAAACCTGTAGAGGTGGAGCCGGCGGCCAGTCTTCCGGACTGGCATGAGTGCAAATGTCCCCGTCGGTGACAGATCGCCGACCCTCAACGTTTGTGTTCGAGCGAGACATTCCGTGAGTAAACGAAACGTTTACGACATTCTCAAGGAACGTGGTTTTGTCCAGCAGGTGACCCATGAAGCGGCTCTTCGTGAGCTGCTGGGGAGAGAGCGGGTGACTTGCTACATTGGCTTCGATCCGACTGCCGACAGCCTGCACGTGGGCAGCTTGCTGCCGATTATGGCTCTCGTCCACATGCAGAATGCCGGGCACAAGCCGATCGCCATCCTTGGTGGCGGCACGGCGATGATCGGTGATCCCAGTGGCAAGACGGAGATGCGCCGGATGTTGACGAGGCAGCAGATCGAAGCGAACGCCGCCAGGATTCGGGCACAGATCGGACGCTTCTTGGACTTTGAGGGTGGCCGAGCGATGGCGCTCAACAATGCCGACTGGTTGCTGGAGCTGAAGTATATTGACTTCTTGCGTGAGATCGGCCGTCATTTCAGTGTCAACCGCATGCTCGCCGCCGAAGCCTATCGCATTCGTCTTGAAGCCGGGCTGTCGTTTATTGAATTCAATTATCAGGTTCTGCAGGCGTACGATTTCCTTGTCCTGCACCAGCGACACAACTGCAAGCTTCAGATGGGGGGAGACGATCAGTGGGGCAACATCGTTGCCGGCATCGATCTGATTCGCCGGGTGGAGGGGGCAGAGGCCTTTGGTCTGACGTTCCCCTTGGTCACGACAGCTACAGGCGAGAAGATGGGCAAGACCGCGGCGGGCGCTGTATGGTTAGACGCCAGGAAGACGAGCCCATACGAATTTTATCAGTACTGGATCAACGTCGATGATCGCGACGTGGAGCGGTTCCTGGCATACTTCACGCTGCTACCGATGGCGGAAGTTCGCAGGCTGGGCAGCCTCAAGGACGCGGAGATCCGGAAGGCGAAGGAGGTGCTGGCCTTCGAGGTGACGCGTCTGACCCATGGCCAGAGCGAGGCCGAGAGAGCGCAGGCGGCATCGCGGGCCGCCTTCGGTGGCGAAGGTCATGACCTGCAAGCTGTGCCGAGCACTCGCATCGAACGGCAGCGTCTCCAGAAGGGGATCTGGGTGGTCGAGTTGTTTGCCGAGGTGGGTTTGGTTTCCTCGCGCGCTGAGGCTCGACGGCTGATTCAGCAAGGTGGGGCCTACGTGGGGCAACAGCGCGTCTCCAGCATCGAGGAACGCATTGGGTTACAGCATGCCAGCGATGGCGAGATCTTGCTTCGTGCTGGAAAGAAGCGGTATCATCGCGTGATTGTGAAGTGAAGGCTCCGGCCGCGTGTTTTGCGAAATTTCCACTTGACTTTTTGGGCGAAAGGGCTATATTAGTGTACGGTATCTGACAGCAGAAGGGCTTTTCAAGACAAAGCCCTTGACTTTGAGTTCTTTTCGCACTATCTTTACAATTGTCCAGTCTAACCAGGTTGGGCAATTTTTTTCGGAAGTTCTTTGACAAAAGAGCGTGCATGGCCCAGTCAGTTGCGAGTTTCACACTCTTGCGTTGACAAAAAAGTACAACGGAGAGTTTGATCCTGGCTCAGGACGAACGCTGGCGGCGTGCCTAACACATGCAAGTCAGGGAGAAACCTTGGCTTCGGCCGAGGGAGTACACCGGCGGACGGGTGAGTAACACGTAGGTAACCTACCCTATGGACTGGGATAACCCGGCTAACGCCGGGCTAATACCGGATAATGCAGCGGACCCGCATGGGTATGTTGTTAAAGCTGCTCGCTTCGGCGGGTAGTGCCATAGGATGGGCCTGCGTCCGATTAGTTAGTTGGTGAGGTAACGGCTCACCAAGGCGACGATCGGTAGCCGGCCTGAGAGGGTGTCCGGCCACACTGGGACTGAGATACGGCCCAGACTCCTACGGGAGGCAGCAGTGAGGAATATTGCGCAATGGGCGAAAGCCTGACGCAGCGACGCCGTGTGGGGGATGAAGCTCTACGGAGTGTAAACCCCTGTCAGGAGGGACGAAACCCAGTGTTTCGTAAGGGACACTGGCTGACGGTACCTCCAGAGGAAGCCCCGGCTAACTCCGTGCCAGCAGCCGCGGTAATACGGGGGGGGCGAGCGTTGTCCGGAATCATTGGGCGTAAAGGGCGCGTAGGCGGGATGGTAAGTCAGAGGTGAAAACCTGCGGCTCAACCGTAGGCCTGCCTCTGATACTGCCGTTCTTGAGTGCGGGAGAGGGAAGTGGAATTCCCGGTGTAGCGGTGAAATGCGTAGATATCGGGAAGAACACCGGTAGCGAAGGCGGCTTCCTGGCCCGTCACTGACGCTGAGGCGCGAAAGCGTGGGGAGCAAACAGGATTAGATACCCTGGT
>CAZGRP010000094.1:0-10703 GCA_964527995.1 uncultured Cytophagia bacterium
CAACCAAGGAGGAACCATGAGACTGAAGCGTTTGCTCGCATCCACATTTTTCCTGGCAACATTTCTCGTTGCTTTCCACCTCCTGGCGCAGCAAGAGCAAGCCGACGCGCCGTTCGTCCTCAACGAAAACACCCGCAACTACGACACGCAACATGTCAAGCTGGAGCTGAGTTTCGACTTTCCTGCGGAGAAGGTCATGGGGACGGCTACCCTGCGCCTGGTGCCTTTGCAGGACCGTTTCCGGCGCCTCGTTCTTCACGCCAAGACCATGACTTTTCAGTGGATCAAGTCGGGTGGCCGTCGGCTCAAGTTCGACTACGACCGCGAAAACGGGTTGCTGTTCATCATCTTGCCGCACGAGTACCGTAAAGGGCAGAGCGTCAGCGTCTCCATCAAGTACGAAGCGCTCCCGTCCCAGGGCCTCTATTTCTTTCATCCTACCCCGGATCACCCAGAAATCCCGTACCAGATCTGGACCCAGGGCGAAGCGGAGAGCAACCGCTACTGGTATCCGTCCTATGATCTACCAGACGACCGCTTTACCACCGAAATCATCGCCCACGTTCCGGAGAAACTTCGTGTCATCTCGAACGGTGTGCTGCTGAATATCAAGAAGGGACCGGGGCGCGGCCAGGTCACCTACCACTGGAGAATGGACAAGCCTCATGCCGGCTATCTCACTTCGCTCGTCATCGGTGAATTCACCACGCATACCGATACCGTGCGCGGCACGCTGCTCAACTACAACATGCCACCCGGCTGGCAGGATCGTTACGATTTCCCCTTTGGGCAGACCCCGCAGATGCTCGATTTCTTTTCCGATTTTATCGTGCCTTATCCCTACGCCAAATACGATCAGACGCCGGTGCAGGACTTCGAGTACGGCGGCATGGAGAACATCAGCGCCACCACACTCAATCGCCGTCTTCTGTATGATGAGCGCGCCGTGCCAAACTATAGCGCCGACGGGCTGGTGGCCCATGAGCTGGCCCACCAGTGGTTCGGTGACCTGATGACGTGCAGGAGCTGGGACCACATCTGGCTGAACGAAGGATTCGCCACCTACTTTACAGACCTCTACTTCGAACGCCAGTATGGCAAGGATGAATTCCGCATGCGGCGCTTGAGGCAGGACCGCGGCTATCTTGCTTCGCTGAAAAGCCAGCCGCTGGACAAGATCAAACCGGATTCCACCGGCGTGACCCCAGTGGAGTTGGGCGGCGGTAAAGCGTACAGCCGCGGTGCCGCCGTCCTGCACGCCCTGCGCTTCGAACTCGGCGATGATCTCTTCCAGAGAGCTATTGCCCGATATGCGCGAGAGAATTACCTGAAGGACGTGGTCAGCGAAGACCTGCGGAGGGCCGCCGAAGAGGTGAGCGGCCGCAATCTCAGCACCTTCTTTCGCCAGTGGGTGTATGGTGCTGGCTTTCCGGAGTTTGACGTCAGCTACACCTGGGACCCGGTGTCGAAGAAGGTCACCCTGCGAGTCCGGCAGACACAGCCGCAGCTGCCGGCGGTTGGTCTTTTCGATGTCCCGGTCAACATCGAGATCGTTGCCGGCAAGGTCAAGATCGATCGGCGCATCCGCGTAAACCGGCGCGATCAGACCTTCACCTTTTTCTCTCCCCAGAAGCCGGACATGGTGCGTTTCGACAAAGGATACTGGCTGCTAAAGAAGGTGAAATTCGACAAGTCGATGCACGAGCTTGCCTATCAGTTGCAGTACGATGACGATGTCACCGGTCGCTACCTGGCTGCCGAAGCTCTGGCCGACAAAGGCCCGGCTGCCATCGCCCTATTGAGCCGCGCCGTCAAACGCGATCCGTTCTACGCGGTTCGCATCCAGGCTATCGAAAGTCTGAAGAAGATCGGTGGCGAGGGTACGCTGGCGGCCGTGATGGCCGGCACGAAGGACCGGGATGCCCGGGTGCGCGAGGCTGCTGTGCGGGCGCTGTCGGAGTATCCTGCGAGCGAAGTGGCAGGCGTGCTGCAGGAGCTCCTGGAACATGATGGCAACGACTACGTTCGTGGCGCTGCTGCCGAGGCCATAGGCAAGCTGAAGCTTCCTGGTGCCTTCGATTTGCTGAAAAAGGCAGTCGCGTGGGATTCGCACCGCAACATCATCCGCCGAGGCGTGTTCGAAGGGTTCGCTGCAATGAAGGATACAAGGGCTCTGCCGCTGGCGAGGGAGTACCTGCAGTACAAGTACAGCTACGGCGGCATGCATCTGCTCGACGTCGCCATCTTCGACTACCTGAAGGCAATCGCCACCGAACAGCCAGAGGCCATCGACATCATCGCCCAGGGGTTGAAAAACCCCTACTTTCGAACCCGTTTCCGGGCCGCGAATCTGCTTGCGGAACTGGGGGCCACGGACGAGCTTCCGCTGCTGCGGCAGACCCTCCGGCAAGAGCGCCGGGACCGGGTCCGGCAGCCGATCAAGAAGGCGATTGAGAAACTCGAGAAGGTGGCCACGAACGCAGGGAGTATAAACTGAGCCCGAGCACAGGAAGCTGTGGGCCCGGGGGTCCAGGGCAACGGCTCAAGTTCGATGCACCCTGCCGGCCGGATTTGCGTAAGACATCATCGGGCAGGGAGGCCGCGCAGAGCGTTCGGATCTGAGGCCGCTTCCGCTGCTCCAGAGAGACGTGGGCCGATGGCAGGCTTTTGGACATGGCAGTGAGGGTAGTCAACCAAACCGGAGGGTACTATGATTCGAAAAGCTCTTTTGCGTCGAGTGATGGCCGGCGGCATCGTCACGGTCCTGGCATTGCTCTTTCTCGGCGCCGCCAAAGCACCGGATGAAGGCTTCTGGACGTTCGATAATCCTCCCCTGAAGCAGCTCAAGGAACGCTACGGGTTTACCCCCACGAAAGAATGGCTTGACCACGTGCGGCTGTCGAGCGTGCGCTTCATGGACGGGGGGTCCGGCTCTTTCGTCAGCCCGAATGGCCTGGTCATGACCAACCACCATGTTGCCGTGGGCCAGTTGCAGAAGGTCTCCACCGCGGAGAAAGACTACGTCACCACTGGTTTCTATGCGCGTACTCGCGAAGAGGAGCTGAAGAGCCCGGATCTCGAAGTCAACGTCCTCGTGTCGATGGAAAATGTGACCGATCGAGTGCGTGCCGCGGTCAAGAAGGGCATGACTGAAGAAGAGGCGTTGAAAGCGCGCCAGGCGGAAATAGCCAAGATTGAGAAGGAGAGCCTTGAGAAGACCGGGCTGCGTTCGAACGTCGTGAATCTGTACCACGGTGGCGAGTACTGGCTCTATCGCTACAAGAAGTACACGGATGTTCGTCTGGTTTTTGCGCCGGAGCGCCAGGCTGCCTACTTCGGCGGTGACTCCGACAACTTTACCTACCCGCGCTACGACCTCGATGTGGCGTTCTTCCGGGTTTATGAAAACGGCGAACCTGTGCACAGCGACCACTACCTGAAGTGGAACTCGCAGGGCGCCCGAGAAGGGGAGCTGGTGTTCGTCTCCGGGAATCCCGGTTCCAGCGATCGTCTCTTCACTTATGCCCAGCTCGAGTACCAGCGTGATGTGCGCTACCCGATGCTGATGAAGTACATCGACCGCCGGATCCAGATTCTGCGTGACTATGCCAAGAAAGGCCCTGAGCAGCAGCGCCGCGCCCTGGTACAGATCTTCGGGCTGGAAAACGCCAAGAAAGCCTTCACTGGCGAATACCAGGGGCTGCTGGATGAGCATCTGATGGCCAAGAGGAAGAAGGATGAAGAGGCGTTTCGCCAGAAGATCGCCCGTAATCCGGAATGGCAGAAAAAATACGGCGGCGCCTGGAACACCATTGCCGAGGTGACGGCAAAGCAGGCGAAGGTCGCCAAGCAGCAATTCTATCGGGCTCTACACGGGTCCCGGCTGGCGGGTTTCGCCACCACGATCGTCCGCTATGTCGTCGAGATCAAGAAGCCGGACGGCGAGCGCCTCGAGGGTTTCCACGATTCACAGTTACCGCAACTCAAGTTCCGGCTGCTGTCGCCGGCACCGGTCTACAAGGACATGGAGGAGGCAAATCTGGCAGGCTCCCTGGCGATGTCGCTGGAAGAACTTGGCCCGGATGACCCGTTCGTGAAGACCGTGTTGAACGGCCGGGATCCGGCAGAAGTCGCCAAGGAGTTGATCAGCGGCACCAAACTCGGCGACGTGAAATTCCGCCAGTCGCTCCTTGAAGGCGGCGAGAAAGCGGTAAAGAAGTCGAGAGATCCCCTGATCGTTCTGGCCCGAAAGCTGGATCCGATGCTGCGCCAGAGCCGGGAGTGGTACAAGAAGAACATCGAGAGCGTGCTGACCCCGGCCACCGAAAAGATCGCGCAGGCGCGCTTCGCAGTGTATGGCAAGAGCGTCTATCCTGATGCCACCTTCACGCTGCGACTGTCGTACGGCACCGTCAAGGGCTATCCTATGAACGGCACGAAGGCGCCTTACAAGACGACGCTCTACGGTCTGTACGACCGCACGCTGAGTTTCGACAAGAAGGGTGAGTTCTCTCTGCCGCAGCGGTTCTGGGACCGGCAGAGCACGCTGGATCTCTCCACGCCGGTGAACTTCGTTAGCACCGCCGACATCATCGGAGGCAACTCGGGCTCGCCCGTGATCAACAAGGAGGGCGAATTGGTAGGGCTGATCTTCGACGGCAACATTGAGAGCCTGCCCGGCCGGTTCGTATACGATGAAACCAAGAACCGGGCCGTGGCTGTGCACAGTGCCTATATTATTGAGGCGCTGCGCAAGCTCTACGATGCCGGTGCTCTGGCTGATGAGATCGAGAGCGCGACGGCCAGCAAGGGCACCAACTAGCTGGACTGCGCTGGGAGCAACGGCCGGGGTTTGGCTCTGCCAGATCCCGGCCGTTGTTTTTGGGAGGAACGAGGGGAGGCGTTGGCGTCCGGCCTCTGGTTTTCCAGCACCCACTAGCCTTCTCGACAGCGAGTCGCACGGCAGAGGGTAGCGCCAGACGGGCTGGCGGGAGATTTCGGATTTCCGGTTGCGGAGAACGGTGTCAGGGTGCGCCTGCTGCGGCTTGAGACCAACGGAAGACGATGGCCAAGGGATAGCGGCCCTGCAGTTGCTGCATCGACGTTTCAGGCAGATGGACAGGCTGGAAGCCTGCGCTTGAATCAATCCCGAAATCTCCATCGCCAGTTTCCAGCTCCTCCAGTCGGCCTCGAGCCGGCGTAAGGGGTGGATTGCAAGCCAGCCGCGGACGGACGCGTATGCCCAACCTTTGCTCCTGATACCTGAGACCCACATGGACCTCCGGGGTCCGGGCGGCAGCACCCGAGGGGCTGCGGATTCTGCCGGAAGAACCGGATTGAAGAATCCGATTCCTGAGAACGGCGACGCGAAGTTTTATCACTTTCGGGAAAGCGGCGCTGCCGGCAGGGTGATCAGGCTGGGCCCTACCGCCTAGAAAATCAATATCTTGAAGCTATAGACGATCGACCCCTTCTGTGGCATTTTTTTTGAACGCGTGCAACGACAATGATGGCCGAGTCGCCGGCCTCGGTCGGCCCCGGCTGTGTGTCACCACATTCTGGGAACGGTGATGCCAAGAATTCTGGCGATCAATCCAGGTTCCACCTCCACGAAAGTGGCTCTTTTTGAGAATGAGGTGGAGGCCAAAAGTGCCGTCCTCCGGCACTCTCCGGAGGAACTTGCCCGGTACGCCCGGATCTGGGACCAGCTCGATTCTCGCCTCAGGAGCATCCGTAAACTGATGGCCGAGTGGCACGTCGCGCCACACGATCTGGATGCTGTCGTCGGCCGCGGAGGCTTACTCAAGCCTGTTGCCGGCGGCGTTTATCGTGTCAACGATCGCATGCTTGAAGACGCCCGCCGTGGAGTTCAGGGTCAGCACGCCGCCAACCTCGGCTGTGCTCTGGCCAGTCTCGTGGCACATGAGGCAGGCGCTCCGGCCTTTGTGGTCGATCCAATCAGCGTGGATGAGTTTGAGCCGCTGGCGCGTTATAGCGGGCACCGGCTACTGGAGCGCCGAAGCCTGTCCCATGCTTTGAACCTGCACGCCGCGGCTCGCCGCGCCGCCGCGCGCATCGGACGCGACTATGAGCAGGCCAACTTTGTCGTTGCTCATCTCGGCGGCGGCATCTCTGTCAGTCCCATTCGGGCCGGACGCATCATCGATGTCAACGACGCCTCATCCGACGGCCCTTTCTCGCCCGAACGCACCGGCGGTCTGCCCTTGCAAGGATTCATCACGCTTTGTTTTTCGGGCAAGTACAGCGAAGCTCAGATACGCCGCCTCGTCATGGGGGAAGGCGGACTTGTAAGCTACCTCGGCACCAGCAGTGCCGAGGAGGTCGAAAACAGAATCGCGGCGGGAGATCGCGTCGCTGAAGAGGTCTACGAGGCCATGGCCTACCAGATCGCCAAAGAGATCGGGGCCATGGCGACGGTGCTGGCAGGTAAGGTCGACGCCGTGGTGATCACGGGCGGCCTGGCCCGGTCGCAAAGACTGGTCGAATGGACTCGCCGGCGCGTCGAGTTCATCGCGCCAGTGCTGGTTCTTGCCGGTGAGTTTGAGATGCGGGCGATGGCCGAAGGAGCCTTGCGGGCTTTGTCGGGAAAGGCAGCAGTGAAGGACTACTCATGATCCGAAACTTTGAACAGCTGTTGGCGCGCGCTGTGGAAATGGGCCCCAAGCGAGTGGCAGTGGCCGCGGCGCACGACGAGGCTTCCCTCGGCGCGATCACCGAAGCGCAACGGCGCGGCCTGGCCTCGGGGCTGCTCTTCGGCGACAGGGATCGCATCCTGAAGTTGCTCCGCGACATGGGGTCCAATCCCGACGAGTTTCTTGCGATCATCCACGTCCCCTCGGAGGCAGAGGCCGTCCATCAGGCTGTGACCGCCGTCCGCAAGGGCGAGGCCGACATTCTGCTGAAGGGAAAAGTGCGAACTTCCGAGTTTCTCAGGCAGGTACTCGATCCCAACGACGGGCTGCGCACCGGCAGGCTCCTCAGCGACGCCTTCCTGTTTGAGGATCGCCGCCGGGAAGGCAACCAGCTGGTCATCATCACCGACGGGGGTGTGAATCTGAGCCCGACCCTGGAACAAAAGGTGGATATCATTCTCAACGCCGTCGAAGTCGCACACTGCCTCGGGAACGACCAGCCGAAGGTGGCCGTCCTGTCGGCCGTGGAGACCGTGAATCCGAAGCTTCCTTCGACGGTCGATGCCGCCGTGCTGACACAGATGAATCGCCGCGGCCAGATCCGAGGCTGCATCGTCGAGGGTCCGCTGGCGTTGGACAACGCGGTTTCGCCGCAAGCGGCCGGAAAGAAAGGGCTCGACTCGCCTGTGGCTGGAGCGGCAGACATCCTTCTCTGCCCCGATATCGTCTCGGCGAATCTGCTTGCAAAGGGGACCACATATTTTGCCGGGTTTCCGCTGGCGCATGTCACCGTGGGGGCGGCGGTGCCCGTGCTGATCCCTTCGCGTGCCGATAGCGCCGAGGCCAAGATGATGTCGATCGCACTGGGAGTGCTGGTTTCCGAGGCGCGCGAAACGATGTAGGAGCGGCACCGCGGGCCGTCGAGATCCTGGCCCCGGCGATGCTTCCTGGCAGCCTGAATGTGCGGGAAATGTAGTCGCGCGGGCTGAGGTAAAGATGGAGAGTTGCTCGCAGGGGAAAGCGCGTGAAGCTTCCAGGAAACCAGAGATGTGAGTACTGCGATCTTCCGTCGCGTCTGCTGGTGGATTCCTTGTTTCTTGTGCAAGAATGAAGTCTTGGGACTCAAGGCATAGGTCATACGACTGAAACCAATGGGAGGAACCGTCATGATTTGCCAGCGTTGTGGAACCAAGAACGAGCCGAGCTATAAGTTTTGCTTCGAGTGTGGTAATTTCTTGCAGCAAGGTCGCACCAACGAGCGGCTGCTGTTGGCTTTGGACTACGAACGCCAGGGCGAGCCGGACCAGGCTGTTCGTCAGCTCAAGGCCGTCATCGACAGCGAGCCCAAGAACGCTCATGCCCAGAAGTTACTGGGGAACGTCTACTTCCACATGGGCTTGCTTGATTGGGCCATCAACGCATACCAGGCAGCGGTGTCGCAAGACCAGGAGTACATCGACGCCTTCTACGACCTTGGGGTGGCGCTCTACCACCGGGCCCGGGTTGCCGAGGCGATCGAGAGTTTTGAAAAGGTGCTGGACCTGAACCCCGAGTATCATGCTGCCCACTACCGCCTGGGTGTCTGCTATCACCACATTGGCAATCTGGATAAGGCCATCGAGCACTTCACGAATTCACTGATGCTGACACCGGAATATGTCATGGCCCACTACCATCTCGGCGTGATGTATTTGAAGAGAGAGGCCAACCTCAAAAAAGCCGCGGACGAGTTCAAGAAGGTTCTCGAAGAAGCGCCATCCGACGCCGCCAGTGCCGCCTATCTTGCCGACATCTACGAGAAGCTCGGCGATAAGAAGCTGGCCGCCTTCTACCGCAAGGAAACCCTGGCAATCAAGGGAAAGTCCGTGTAGGGCGGTCGGCGTTCTGTGACAGCCGGCGGCAACAGCCTGTGGCCGCCCCGAGACGCTGGCGCAGGCGAAGACCCGTGTGTGCGCTGCAGCCCAAGCCACGGCGCGAAGCGCAATAGACGACTGAATGTGGTTGAACTTCCTTCCTTGCCGGGGGCGTGGCAGCCTGGAGGCCGTCATTCCTCAAAGATGAGAATACTGGGACGATATTCCCAACAATAAGAAAAACTGCCAACCTTACCTCGTATTTCGCCTCGTTTCGTGTTGTATAAATCACTCATTATCTGACACTTCCCGTTGTCGCCACCCGCCTCGGCGTCTCTTCCCGCCCTGGCATGTTTTTTGAGAAGTCCATAAGATCGACTGAACACAGTGGATGCGGAAGAGGCGCGACATGAAGGTCTTGCTTTCCGGAAACGAAGCGATTGCCCGCGGCGCCTATGAAGCGGGTGTCGTATTTGCCGCTGCTTACCCGGGGACTCCGAGCACCGAGATCCTCGAGGCGGCGGCCAGATACAGTGAGATTCGGGCCCAGTGGGCTCCGAACGAAAAGGTAGCGCTGGAGACGGCTGCGGGTGCGGCACTCGGCGGTGGCAGGGCGCTGGTGGCCATGAAACACGTCGGACTCAATGTCGCAGCCGATCCGTTCTTCAGCCTGCCCTACATGGGAGTCAACGCTGGACTGGTGATCGTTTCTGCCGACGATCCCGGCATGCACTCCTCGCAGAATGAGCAGGACAATCGCTGGTTCGCCAAAGCGGCAAGAGTGCCCATGCTCGAACCGGCCGACAGTCAGGAAGCGAAGGACTTCCTCCGCCTGGGCTTCTGGCTGAGCGAGAAGTACGACACGCCGGTGCTTTTTCGGGTGACAACACGAATCTCGCACAGCATGTGTCCGGTGGTCCTTGGGGAGCGGGAGGTGCCGCCGGAGCGAGGCTACCAGAAGGATTTTCGCCACCGGGTGTTGTTACCCTCGAACGCCCGCCCCCGACACAGCATCATCGAAGAGCGGTTGCGGCAGATCCTGGAAGACAGTGTCGTGGCATCGGCGAATCGGTTGATTCTACGGGACCGCCGCATCGGCATTATCACCGCCGGGGTGGCTTATCAGTACGCGCGCGAAGTCTTTCCGGATGTTTCGTTCCTCAAACTCGGCCTGACCCATCCGCTGCCGGTGAAGCTGATTCGCGAGTTCGCTCGCCAGGTGGACAGGATTTACGTCGTCGAGGAACTCGATCCCTACCTGGAGGAGCAGATCCGTGCCCTGGGAATCGTCGTGAAGGGGAAGGAGATCGTGCCCCGGATCGGCGAACTGGATCCCGGAGTGCTGCGCGACAGCTTCGGCGTCAACGGTCGCGGCAACGGGAAATGGACAGTTGAGATCGACGTACCGCCACGGCCGCCGCTGCTCTGTCCGGGATGCCCGCATGCCGGGATGTTCTACGCCTTCAAGAAGCTGCGGCTGACCGTTGCGGGCGATATCGGCTGCTACACGCTCGGGGCGCTGCCTCCTCTGTCCGCCATGGACACGTGCCTGAACATGGGAGCCAGCATCGGCATGTCGGAGGGCATGCGGGCGGTGCTGGGGGAGAAGGCCGGTAAGGTCGTCGCCGTCATCGGCGACTCGACCTTCATCCATTCAGGCATCAGCGGACTCATCGATGTCGTCTACAACGGCGGTGCGGATCTGGTGGTGATTCTCGACAACCAAACCACTGCGATGACGGGGCACCAGGAGCATCCAGGAACGGGACGGACCCTGAGAGGGGAAGCAACCCACAAGCTCGACCTGGTGGCGCTCTGCCAGGCTATCGGCGTGCGGCGCGTGGTCGAGGTCGACCCATACGATCTGGGGAACGTGGTCAAGGTCCTGAAGGCCGAGTTGGCCCAGGAGGAGCCTTCCGTCGTCATCGCCAGGGGGCCGTGCGTGCTGAAAAAGCGGGAGATGCTCGGGCCGACCTATGCGATCGACATGCAGAAGTGTAAGGCCTGCAATCTTTGCTTGAAAATCGGTTGTTCGGCCATCGAGCGCCAAGACGACATCTTTCGCATCGACCCCGGCTCTTGTGTCGGCTGTGGCCTGTGCGCGAAGGTTTGTAATCTGAACGCCATTGCGCCGGAGAGTGTGGTGGATTGAGTTTCGGGTTTCGGAGTTATGGAGTTGTGCAGTCTTGGAGACCTG
>CAZGRP010000095.1:0-10649 GCA_964527995.1 uncultured Cytophagia bacterium
CGCCATGGGTCTATTCAGGCTCCTGGTCTTTTGTGGATCGTGAGTGGTTAGTGGTCAGTGGTCAGTGGTCAGTGGTCACTCGTCATTCGCCTCTGGTCATTCATGCATTTTCCGGAAGCCCCCTTTCCGCCTGCCATTTTGCATTTTGCACTTTGCACTTTCCATTCCACGTCATTTCCCCAACACTTCCCAGATCTTCGGATCCTCGCGGCCCAGGACCCAGGCGGAAAAGCCGCGCAGCTTGAATTTTCTCGCCAGCTTCAGCTTCGCAGCAAAGCTGCGGGCGTCTTCGAAGAAGATGTACTCGAACAATCCGCCGTTGTCGAAAAAGGTATAGGGCACCTGCTGTTCCTCATTCCAGAGGATCTTGGCGCCGTGGCGTTGGGCAATGCCGACAGCCCATTCATAATCCAGGTTGTCACTCCACGAGCGGGCGTTGGCCAGGTATTTCTCGTCGTCATGCACGACGTACCAGTGTTGCGAGCCCAAGGGGATGCCCAGCGACAGCTTCTCCGCCGGCACCTGCTCCAGGAAATACTCCAGATTGCGCATCACCCATGGGATGCCGGCATTGGGCCCAGGAGTGGTACGCCGCGTATGCTGGGAGTAGGTCATCACCGAGATGAAATCACCGATCTCGGCCAGCGCTTTCAGGTCGTAGGCTGCGCGCCAGTTTGTGAACAGCCAGCGGAAGTAGCTGCTCGGCCCGGGCAGGCTGCCCGGGCGATGGACCACTGCCGCGCTGATCTGAAAATTCTCGGCGTGCAGCGCCTGAGCTGCTTCCCGGTAGAAGCGGGTAAAGGCGTCGCGGTCGTTCATGTGGACATTCTCGAAATCGAACTGGAGGCCGGCAAAGCCGCGCTCCCGGCATATCTCCAGCAGAAAATCGATGGCTCGCCGCCGCGCCGTGCTGTCCGCGAGCAGGTCGTGCACCATCTTCTGGTCGAACCGCGGGTTGTGCACCAGTGGCATGACTTTCACTCGGTGCCTGGCTGCCAGTTCCACCACCCGCGGATCGATCTCCCCCCAGACGACGCCGTTCTCATCGACGTTGAACGCCGCCGGCGCCACGATGTCGATTTGGTCGATGTGCTGGGTCAGGCTCTTGTAGCTTGCCTCCTTGTCAACGTAGTAGAACAGACGCTGCAGTTTCTGCCGTTGTCCGAAGCCAGGCTGTGTCGCAAGCAAGCCGGCGAGCAGAATGAGGATCAAAGCAAGGACTCTTCTCATATCAGGCTCTCTGATGATTCAATGGAAGATTCTTTCTGATGGCGATGCTCCCCTGGAAGGGTGCGGCAGGCCGGAAATAGAAAGCCTTGCCGGGAGGCGCCCCGGCAAGGCCGTATTCTCACAAACAGTACACACTCATGAGGCCGGATCGGGCGGCGTATTCGGATTGTTCAGGCGCTCTTGATCCGGGTAGGGATAGAAATTGCGATTCCGCTGAAACGGATCGCTGGACGGCCCCGGGCGACCGAGACGGCGGCTGTCTTCGAACCGCATCCCGGTCATAAACAGCTCGGCGCTGCGCTGGCGGAAGATCTCCTCGGTCAGCGCCTCGGTCGTGGTCGGGCCGCTGTACTCCGGTAGGGCGGCACCGATGCCGAACGGATCCTGGGCCGGCGTCTTCGTGCGCACGGCGTTGATCTCAGCCACCGCGGCATCGGGGTCCCCCAACATCAGGTTGGCCTCCGCCTTGATCAGTGGCATCTCGCCCGGCACATAGGCCGGAATCGGATCCGTGGCGCTGGTGAAGAATCCCGCCAGCCCGTCGATGGGCAGGCCGCCGGGGTCGCTGGTCTCGTCGCTCGGGATCAAGAAGAAAGCGAGCCTGCCGTCCCCAGATTCCGTCAACTGGGTGCCGAAGTTGTCGCGCGGCGCGTAGAACTTCGACACCTGCACGGCCTGGTAGATCGGGTTACGGTTGAGACTATCATAGGTGTAGACCGAGGTGGCCGACAGGTCGACGGCATTGGCAGCCTCGATCGCTTTCTGGTAATTGCCGGCAAGCAGGTTGTATCTCGCCCGGTAGGCCTGAAGGGTGTTCTCGAGATCGAAGCCACTGCCCAGAACATCGGAGTTGAACTCATCGGATGGCGGCGTGGCATTGATCGTCTGCAGAGCATCGTCGAGGAGCCGGATCGCTTCGGCAAAGACCTCCTCCCGAGACACGAACGGCGCCTTGCCGTCGTCCTGAACCGTGATCGGCGCTTTCTCGAACGACTGGGCGATGTAGCCAAGCGCCATGGCCTTATATAGACTGGCCAGTGCCACGATGCCGCTCCTGGTGCCCTCGGCAAGCCGAACCTGCGGCGCACTGCGGATCAGGCGCTCGGCCATCCCCACAACCCGGTAGAGCCGCGACCACAGAGCCAGCAGGCTGCCGTTGGCCCCTGTCAGCGCAGACAGGCCATCCTCAAGTTCCACCAGGTTGGCAAAGGTCGTGTTGATGGCGATTTCCCGGCTGGTCACGCCAGGTGTCAGGATCACCGCTTCCAGAGCCGTTGTCGCGTAGAACTGCTGCATGCCGATCGCCAGGGCGATGACTCCTTCGCGGGTGGTGAGCACCTGCTCTTCCGATGCGCTGTTCGGATTCGTGACATTCAGGCTGCAACCGGCCGCACCCAGGAGCAGGAGGCCTGCCAGGACGACGGACCGAAATGTATGCAGTTGATGTCGTCTCATTATCATCTTCTCCAGTTTGATTCTTAGAAGTTGAAGGTTACACCGAAAGAGAAACTGCGCGGAATCGGGACTTCGACGAAGTCAAAGCCGCGCACCGCAGTACGCTGCCCCGCCACGTTGATCTCTGGGTCATAGCCGCTGTAGCTGTCGATCGAGAACAGGTTGCGGCCGATGAGGCTGAGCCGAACGCTGCGCACGCCCAGGTTCCTCGGATGCAGGGTATAGGCAACGGACAGCTCCCTCAGCTTCACGAAGGATCCATCTTCGATCCAGTTCTCGAAGATACGGAAGGTGGCGGCGTTGTACCCCTTGGGCAACTCACCACGCAGCTCGCGCTCATAGTCTTTGAGAGTGCCAAAGACAAAGAGGGAGGCGAGGCGGCGGGTGAAGTTGAAGACATCGTTGCCAACGACAGCGTCGAACTGGGCCCGCACCGACCAGTTCTTGTGAATCTCAAACTCGTTGATGAGCGACGCCGTGAAATCCGGATTGGGGTCGCCGATGATCTTGCGATCTTCGGCGCGCTGCGGGATGCCGTTCTCATCCTTGACGATGTTGCCGTTGGCGTCGCGCTTGAAGGCGCTGCTGTAGAACACTCCCAGCGGTTGGCCGTTGATGGCGGCCACCTGCCCGAACGAGGAAGGCAAGATGAGGATATCGCCTTCGATGCCGTTGACTTTGTTGCGGTTCGTAGAGAAAGTCACGGCGGTGTTCCAGCGGAAGTTGGTCCTGTCGAAAGGAAGCGCACGGAGCAGAATCTCCACGCCCTTGTTGTCCATGGTGCCGACATTCTCCAGCTTCGTCAAAAAGCCCGTCGTCGGCGAGACCGACCGGAACAGCAGCAAGTCGGTGGTGTGCTGATTGTACCAGGTGAACTCCACGCCGAGGCGATCGGAGAAGAAGCTGATGTCGGCACCCAGCTCGATTTCGCGCTGGCGCTCGGGCTTGATGTCCGCACCGCCGATCTGCGTGCTGGCGATGAGGCCGGCTTTGCTGTCATAGGAAACCGGGTTGTAGTTGGTGAAGCGATCGAACGGACCGATGGCGGTCAGCCCACCCGATGCACCGATTGAAGCCCGAAGTTTGAGGCTCGGAATGAGCTTACTCAGGCCGGAGTTGCGCCAGAAATTCTCCTCGGAGAGGAGATAGGAGGCGCTGGCCTTGGGGTAGAATTGCCAGCGGTTCTTCTCGCCGAAGACCGAAGAAGCATCAAATCGGGCGGCGCCGGTCAGATAAAGCCGATTAGCGATGCCGAACGTCTGCTGGCCGAAGATGCCGTAGATGACCACCCGGCGGCGGAACTCGCCGATGGCCTGCTGAGATCCGCTCGGCACGATCTCCGACACCGGGCTGAGCTCCCTGGACTCGGCACTGAAGGTGGACGATTTCTCGTACTGCATGGTCGCGCCCACAAGCGTGGTAGACTGGATCCGATCGCTCAGGGACCTCTGGTAGCGCACGTTGAGATCGTTGTTGACTTGCAGGAAATCACGCTCCGCCCGGCGCGAGAATCCCTTGGACAACCCCGGCGCCGAAGTGCCGATGGGGATGAAGGCCAGAGCAATCTGGCTGTAGGTGTCGACGCCCAACGTGTAATCCATGCTCAGTCCCTTGAGCGGGGTCAGATTCAATTTCGCGCTGCCGATGAAGCGGTTCAGCGACTGGCGGAATCTGTAGCGATCGATCACCTCCACCGGATTGGCCAGGATCCCCTTGTTCGGGTAGACCCCGGTCTTCGGGTCCGGCCTGGGATCGAACGTGTTCGGGCCGAAGATGAAGCCGGTCAAAGCCCCATAATTCGAGGCCAGACCACCGTTGGGGACCTCATGACTGTTGTTGTTGGTGTAGCTGGCGCCCACCGACAGAGTGGCCCATCGGCTCAGGACCTGATCGACGTTGGCGCGGCCGGTGAAACGGCGGAAGAAAGTCTGTCGCACCACACCCTGGTTGCCCAGATGCGAACCGGAGGCGAAATAACGCGTGCCACCCGAGCCACCGGAAAGCGACAGATACTGCTCGACGCCGACACCGGTGTGAAAAATGTAATCTTGCCAGTCGTAGCGCTTGACATCGGAGCCATCGGGATTCTTGTCCCCCTTGTTGTCGACTGGCGCCATGTTCACATCCAGCGTCTTGCGCACCGAGTAGGTCGTCAGCCGCTGGGAGAAAGTGATCCTCGGCCGGCCCACACGGCCGCGCTTGGTGAAGATCTGCACGACTCCGTTGTTGGCTCGTGATCCGTACAAGGCGGCCGCCGCTGCACCTTTGACGACCTCGATGCGCTCGATGTCGTTGGGATCCAGGTCGACCAGGCGGTTTTGGGCGTAACCACCCAGGCGGATGAGAATCGGAGAATCGTTGTTGACGATGACGCCGTCGATGATGTAGAGCGGATCGGCGCTACCGAGAACGGTGCTGGTGCCGCGCAAGCGGACGGTGACACCGCCAGCGGGATTGCCCGAGTTCTGCTGGATCAGCGCCCCGGCAATCTTGCCCGACAGAGCCCGATCGATGGCGGAAGAGCCGGTGAATTCCAGCTCTCTGGCGCTGACGGTCGAGATGGCGTTGCCTAGCTGCCGCTTAGCGCTCGGCACCGAGGTGCCGGTGACGACGATCTCGTTGAGCTGCAGCACGTCGACGGCCAGCCTGAAGTTCAAATCTACGATGCCGCTCGTCTCGGTCACCGTGCGGCGCACGGTCTTGTAGCCGAGATAGCTCACCTCGATGACCGTTGGGCCCTTTGGGGCCGGCAGAAAGATGCGGAACTCTCCCTGGTCATCGGTCGCCGCCCCGCGGTTTGTGCCGACGACCAGCACGTTGGCTGCCACAAGCGGCTCGTCTCGTTCGTCCGTGACCTTCCCCTGGATAGTCAGTTGACCGAAGGCGAAAGCCGGCAACCAAAGCAGGATAGCCACGGCCCCCAGAAGACGTTGGGTTTTGAACATAAACAACCTCCTCCCTTCTCGTTTGAAGGTCTGTAGATGGAATACTTCCGACGCGACCAGGCTTCGGCCGCTCGATGTGCTCTGCCTGTTTCCTTTCAGATTGGTGGAATTGCGTGCAAGGGTTTGCTTTGAAGGGAAACGGGAAGTGACGACTCCAACATCCAATTGAACCTACGACGACGCTGCCACTTTATTAAATTCCGTTCACATTGTCAAGCAAAATCGCCTAACAACCCGAATAAGTTAAAATGAACATCGGCAGCGAGGGTGGACAGGAGCGGTGCAAAGTGAGTTTGGACCGGCTTTGGAGGCAGCGATTCGGCGTGGCCGAACGCCTCCTTGCTGAAGACGTTCAGGATTTAGGGAGAATTGCCGCGACGAAGTTTCGCCCCAGGCGCAGCCGGCGGGCAGATCGGCGCAGCCGCGCCTGTGGATCCACAGCACACGATGGCTCGCCGTCGCCACGGAAGAGAGCCAGGCAGACTTCCTGCACTTTCCCTCGTCGCCTCCGCCGGCTCATCACTTCTGGCGCACCAGCGCCGGCACCACCATCCATTCAACGGCCCAGCGAGATGCACCTTCAGGTGGTTCCTCCTTGCGGCTCAGGCAGAGCACCCCACCCTGCTGGAAGGCAAACGCCTCGGCAGCTTCGTCGCCGCAGACCAGCCGTGAAGCCAGCCTGTTCAGGTGCGGCAGGTGGCCGACGAGCATGAGGTCGTTCGGCTCGGATTCGAGTTCGTGCGCCAGCTCTGCGACCTCGTCTAGCGGCTCCAGGTTCGGGATTTCGCGGACCGCAACGTCCAATCCCAGCCCCTGCGCCAGCAGCTCCGCCGTCTGTCTGGCGCGTAGTTTGGTACTGTGGCGGATTTCGGCCAGCGTGACCGCCCGACTCTTCATCAGAAATTCGGCCATGCGGCGGGCGGTCTCAACACCGGCGTCGCTCAACGGCCGCGCCGGGTCTTCCTCCTTTGGCTTCGACTCGGCATGCTGAACGAGATAGAGCTTCATGGCTTCCTCCCCTGGCTTGTCATCCCGAATGTCCCATCACCTGCTTGACAGGCCGAAACAGGCTCGGGCCCGATGGCCCCTCTGTTGCGGTCCAGCCAAAAGGGGACAGACAAAACCCGTCATCGCCCCTTCGCAGCCCCCCGATTTCCAATTCCCAAGTCCTATTTCACCCACCGGAATCGGGTCCCCCCACGCTTCGCCATTCTCGTCACCCGCCGATCTGGTGCATCTCCACCTTGCGCTGGCTTTGGGCCTGCGAAGAGCCTCTTTCCTCCGAGTAGCGATCGCTGCGCCCCGACCACAGGCCGATCAGGCGGTCCTGCAACTGGGCATCGGACTCGCCGGCGCGCAGCGGTCCCCTCAGGTCATATCCGTGGCCGGCAAACAGGCAGGTGTACACCTTGCCGTCGGTCGACAGACGAGCACGCACACAGGTGCCGCAGAACGGCCGCGTCACCGAGGCGATGATGCCGATCTCACCGCCACCGTCCCGGTAGCGGAACCGCTGCGCCACTTCGCCCTTGTGCGATGCACCCAGCGGCTCGATCGCATAGACAGCGGAGATGCGTGTGAAAATCTCATCCGCCGGCACGACGTCATCGAGACGCCACTGATTCAGATTCCCCACGTCCATGTACTCGATGAAACGCACGATGTATCCGTGCCGCCGGCCGAATTCAGCCAGACGAAGAATCTCATGGTCGTTGACGCCTTTCTGCACCACCATGTTGATCTTGATCGGGTGCAGCCCGGCGGCATCGGCGGCAGCGATGCCTTCCAACGCCCGCTCCAGATCGAGTTCCCGGCCACTCATCCTGCGGAAAAGCTGCGGATCCAGCGTGTCCAGACTGACGCTTACGCGCCGCAGTCCGGCCTCCTTCAGAGGCTTCGCTTTTGGGCCGAGAAGGTAGCCGTTCGTGGTCAGAGCCAGATCCTCGATGCCGCGATGCTGGGCCAGCAGCGCCACCAGCCGTTCCAGGCGACTGCGCACCAGGGGTTCGCCGCCTGTGATCCGCAGCTTGCGGACGCCCAGTCCGATGAAGAGCCCGGCGACCCTGTGGATCTCTTCAAAAGTCAACAGCTCTTCCCTCGGCAGGAAATCGTAGGTGTCGCCGAACACCTCGGGCGGCATGCAGTAGCGGCAGCGGAAATTACAGCGATCCGTCACCGAGATGCGCAGGTCGCGCAGCGGCCGGCCAAGATGATCGAGAAGGGAGGGATGGGCGCTTCCGGCTTGCATGCTCTTTCGTTTGGGAAAAGGTTCCGGGAAACCAGAAGATGTGGTGCTCTGTGAAGTGACCCAAAATAATCAATTTTCACAGGAAGTGCAAGCCCTCGATGCCGATGGTGTGTGCATTTCTGTGGGGCCTGGAACTCGTGACGATAGGAACCGGCGAGTGAATTCAACAGACGATCGAGCAAAACTGCCAAAGCCTCTTGCAAAGAGGGCAAGCGTTTCGTTATATTAGTGGACCACTGAGCCGCTGCCCCGGTCATTCTTCCTGGGAAGAGCGGGAGCTGCCGAACCCGCCCCGCCCTCGGTTCACGTCCGGGACAGGGCTGCAGCCGTGGTTCGGCACACGTCGCCGATGTAGGGAGCCAAACAGGGAGGGCCAACCGCCCAAACCGATCCGGGGAGCACTGCCCCGAGAATCCTGCCGTCACTCCACGCCACGTCCGAGGTAGCCATGATCAAGATGCAACGAAAGCTGTTGGCCATCATTGTCCCCGGCGTCGTACTTGCCGGGGCGACGATCGCCGTCTTCCTCGTCACGGACAACTCATCGAAGGAGTCCACCATGGCAAACCCCGAAGGGAATCGCCAGGGTCGGCGACCCAATCGCCTGATCCATGAAAAGAGCCCATATTTGCTCCAGCATGCCTATAACCCGGTTGACTGGTACCCGTGGGGCGAAGAGGCTTTCGAGAGAGCGCGCCGGGAAAACAAGCCGATCTTCCTGTCGATCGGCTACTCCACCTGCCACTGGTGCCATGTCATGGAACGCGAGGTGTTCGAGAACGAGGAGATCGCCGCCTTGATGAACAAATGGTTTGTCAACATCAAGGTCGATCGCGAGGAGCGGCCCGACATCGACCAGGTCTACATGGCGGCCCTGCAGGCGATGACAGGAAGCGGCGGCTGGCCCATGTCGCTTTTCCTCACTCCCGATCTGAAGCCGTTTTACGGCGGAACGTACTTCCCGCCTACCGCCCGCTATGGGCGACCCGGATTTCCGGAGGTGTTGCGGCGTGTGCGCGAAGTGTGGGAAACACAGCACGACAAGGTGCTCGAGTCGGCCGATGAGCTCGTGAGTTTTCTTGATCAACGTGCCACGGAGGGGGCAGAGCAGGGGGCGCTGAGCGATTCGGTCTTGGCCCTCGCCTACCAGCGCTTCGTGTCCGCTTTCGATCCGTCCTGGGGAGGATTCGGAGGTGCACCCAAATTTCCTCGCCCTGTCACTTTCAACTTCTTGCTGCGCTACCACAGGGGGGACGACAAGGCACTCGAGATGACCGAGCTGACCTTGCGCAAGATGGCCCAGGGCGGGATGTACGACCACATCGGCGGTGGATTCCACCGTTACTCGGTGGACGGACAGTGGCGCGTGCCGCATTTCGAGAAGATGCTCTACGATCAGGCGCAACTCGTCGTCTCCTATCTGGAAACCTACCAGTTGACCGGCGACCCTTTTTTTGCCCGAATCGCCCGTGAGACTCTCGACTATGTGTTGCGCGACATGACCGGACCCCGGGGCGCATTCTTCTCGGCCGAAGATGCCGACAGCCCGGATCCCGACAATCCGAAGGAGCAAACAGAGGGCGGCTTCTACCTGTGGCGGAAATCAGAGATCATGGAGCTTCTCGGCTCCGATGCCGGCGCCGTCTTCTGCTATCGGTATGGTGTTCGGGACGGAGGGAACGCGCTCAGCGATCCTCAGGGCGAGTTTACGGGACGGAACATCCTCTATGCAGCCCACACCATCACAGAAACGGCGAGCCAGTTCGGCAAGTCGGCGCAGGAGATTGAGAAAATCCTCGCCCAGGGGAAGGAAAAGCTCTTCGAGGTCCGCAGCCGCCGGCCACGTCCGCCGCGCGACGACAAAGTACTCACTTCGTGGAACGGGCTGATGATCAGCGCCCTCGCCAAGGCCTACAAGGTTCTCGGCGAGGAGCGATACCTGCAGGCCGCAGAACGCGCCGCCCGCTTCCTCACGGAGCAACTGGTGGAACCGAAGACGGGGCGACTGCTGAGGCGCTATCGCGATGGCGAGGCCAGATTCCCGGGGCATCTGGATGATTATGCTTTCACTGTGCAAGGTCTGCTCGATCTCTACGAAGCATCCCTGTCGGTCCACTGGCTCGAAAAGGCCATTGCCTTCACGGAGCAGCAGGTCGATCTCTTCTGGGATTCTAACGGTGGCGGCTTCTTTGACAGCTCCGGTGAAGACCCGTCGGTGCTGGTGCGCATGAAGAACGAGTACGACGGTGCTGAGCCCGCTGGCAATTCGATCGCCGCCCTCAACCTTCTGCGTCTGGCGCGAATGGTCGACCGTGAAGAGTGGTACGAGAAGGCCGAGCAGGGGATCTCGGCCTTCGCTGGGCGCATCGCCGACAATCCCACTGCAGCCCCGCAGATGCTGGTTGCCTACGACTTCCTGCGGTCAGCCGCGGTGCAGGTGATCATCGCCGGCGACCCCGCCGACAAAGAGACGCACGTCATGCTGCATGAGGTCTACCGCCGCTTCCTGCCACGTCAGGTCCTGCTGTTTGCCGATGGCGGCGACGAGCAAGAACGTCTGGGCAGGTATCTGCCCTTCATCAAAACGATCTCGATGATGGATGGTCGCCCCACGGCGTACGTATGCCAAAACTACGCCTGCGATCTGCCGACCACCGACCTGGAAGTCCTCGGGCGCCTCCTCGACAAGAAAATGGCAGTAAAGCCTGCTGCGGTCCAGTCGTTGTAGCGCCGGGAGATTCAGGGGGATGGCATGGTCGATGGCTGATCGC
>CAZGRP010000096.1:0-10618 GCA_964527995.1 uncultured Cytophagia bacterium
GGAGCGCCTACTCAGGTAGCTTGCGATCCGACCGGGTCTGGTCATTCAGCCAGCTCATAACTGATTCTTGTTATGTGACCACGCCAGTAGGGCTTCGGTCCCTCGGGCAGGATCCATGCCACCTCGCCATCGAGCGGTATGCGTATGCCGTCGCGTAGATCGTAGTTACTCCATCGGCCTTCCCACGGTGTTGGAATCACGGCGCCCGCAACGATCCGCCCGCGCGCCTCGGCACGCACGGACTGCATCAGGCCGTTCTCATCGAAGCGGAACACCATCGTCACCGTGGTTTCGCCGTCCTTCAGAGTTGCCTTCGCGGAGGTAGCGTCCAACGCTTCCCATTGCACGCCTTGGCTCGGCAGCAACGCCGTCGGATACCAGGCGGCTTCGGCAAAAAATCGCATCAGTTCACCCTGCGCCGCCTCCGGCGTGCCGCGCACATCCGCCAGCGATACCAGTCCGAACAGCGACGCATGGAGAATACCTTCGCCGGCGATGTAAGCGTCATGCACGCGCACCGTCAGGCCGGGCATGATGGCAATACGCCCTTCCCAGTCGAAGCCCGGCCGCCGGATGACGACTCTCTGGGTCGAGATGAATGACCTCCATTGTTCGCCGGTTTCGCTCATGTTGAAAGTGCCAGTGTGCTCCACGCTGACGGCCGAGACCAGGGGTTGCCCGTCTCTAAGTACGGCGCGAAAGTAGCGCTGCACCGGCGCAGGCAGACCATTCAGTTCTTTGGAGTCGTATGTCGCCGGTTCAATGGGGAGACGTTCTGCCTCCAGCTTGGTATGCATCTCCTTGGTAGCGGATTGCCAGCGACTGGAGCCGTATACCAGCAAAACGGCAATGACGATCGCCAGTCCCAGGATCACGAATAGGATCATCTTCCACCACTTCCCATTTGATCTGCCAGCGCTCTCGGGATCACCTGCATGCCGCGAAGCGGACTGCCAGGTACGTTTTGTTGGTAATCCGGGTTCTGATCTATTCACGGACCTCTCTTTTCAACACATGCTTAGTGCGGGCACGACAATAGCGGAGGGCCTGGCGCACCAGATCGCGAAGCCCGGGTGGCGGGTCTCCCTGAAGGGACGAGGTTGTTCGCGCCATGGCGTTCGATCCAAACGCAGCGAGGGAGCCGAGAGGCCGAATCGAGCAGCAGCAGTACCGGTGTGTCGTCTTCGTGACCCCCTCGGTGCGAGTCCTATTATGGAAAGCGGCAGAACGGCGTCTGGCTGCACCGGGAATACGAAGGATGAGTAACGGGCCCAATATACGCCAAGGAGGCCGCTTTGTCAACACCAAACCGTGCCCGAAAGGTGCGCACGACCCAGCCGCCAAGCCTGTGCTGATCTGCTTGACGTCGACCATCCAACCCGGCGGCGACTTCTTTCCCTACCGGATCGAAGATCCTCAAGGTCACAGATGAAAGTCTCTGGAAGTAATTGTCCAAAGAAACCCGGCGGTTTCGACAAAAAGATTCTTTCCGCCGCGCCGCTGCCGACAGGGAAGCGGCGCGGTTTTGTAGTCCGTCTGCATGTGGTAAAAACGGCAAATGATATACACATTCGTAAAAAATCTTTTTCCAATGGCAGGCGATCGGCGATGATGTCGGAGTTGGTTGGAACAGGTGGAAGAAGAGGGTCCCGGAAACACCAGCCTTAACATGATGGAAACTTTGTGGTTGGGGTGCCACAGGTGGGTCGTTCAGGGTTCGCAGGTGGGTGTGCAAGAGGTGACCGGCTGTGTGGTGCAAGGTTGTGCACGTCGGGACGGAATGAGACAAAAAATGAAAAATAACGGTACAATCCAAAACATTCTGGCCAGGTCTCTCGTATGGAATAAAACTTGTGTGGTTCGGGTTCCTCTTGTCCCATTCCGCGAACTTCTGTTCGGTAGAAGCCTGCTGGCATGTCACCGGCGGCGGGTTTGCAGGCAGAGGATCCGAACAGAACACGCGGGTTTCCTGCGCGGCCGCCTCGTTTGCGATCGCCAGGAGAAAACCAGTGAACCCCAAGAAGGGAGGTACTTCCATGGCTTTTCCCACTGCCAAGCCGCACTTGGCGCGAGTCAGGCAGAAGTTCGGGTGTCTCAGCGTGCTTCTGTTGCTTGCCGCCTCACTTCCACAGATTGCTCTGGCTCAGCCCAAAGGCACTATCGTCGGCAGGGTGCTGGAGGCCCGAACCGGCGAACCACTACCCGGCGCCAACGTAGCGCTGAAAGGTACCACGATGGGCGCAGCCACAACTACGGAAGGGTTCTACATCATCCGTAATGTTCCGGCAGGCACGCACACCATTGTCGCTTCCTTCATCGGCTACCACAGCCAGGAGCGGACAGTAACCGTGGCGCCCAGCGCCCGGACCACCGCTGATTTCTCTTTGAAGGAAAGTGTTCTGCAGATGGACGAGATCGTGGTCACGGGGACCGGCACCGGGGTGAAGAGAAAGGCGATCACCGCTGCGGTTGGGACCATCAGCGCCAAGGACATCGAGGGCACACCCTCACAGTCGATTGACCAGTTGCTGCAAGGCCGGGTTACGGGCGGCGTGGTCAATCTCAACTCCGGTCAACCGGGAACCGCCGGCCGAATCCGCGTGCGCGGAGTGAACAGCGCCACGGTGAGCCAGACGCCCGTCATCTATATCGACGGCGTGCGAGTGGACAACAACGATAATTTCCGCCTCGAAGTCGGCACCGGCGGTCTGGCCTCCAACGCGCTCTCCGACATCCTGGTCGGTGATATCGAACGCATCGAGATCACCAAGGGTGGCGCCGCATCGACACTGTACGGGTCCGAGGCCGCCAACGGAGTGATCCAGATCTTCACCAAGAAAGGCACTGCCGGGCCAGCCCGCTGGACTTTCAAACTCGAGCAGGGATTCAATTCCCCGGAGAAGAAGTTCATCATTGAGGACTTCACCAAGGACGAAGTTCTGCGAACGGGCTACTACCAGAAGTACATTGTCGGACTCGACGGTGGCAGCCAGAATACCACCTATCACTTCAGCGGCTCGATTTTGGGCAACGACGGCGTTTTGCCCAAGAACAACGACAACCGCTATTCTTTCCGCGGCGGCGTGCGCACATTCCCGAACGATCAGTGGCAAATCGACTTCTCGGCCGGCGTGGTGCGCGATGACTTCGAGCGCATGTTCAACAACAACGCCATCGCCAGCCTGCTGACGAGTGTCGAGGGCGCGGACGCACCCTTCGGCGACCCGAATGCGACGCTGGCGGAAAAAGAAGCCGCTGCCAAAGAGTTCATACTACCGAAGATCACCGAAGCCGTCAACCGTTTCAATTTCGGGACCACCGCCCGCTTCGAACCGAGTTCGTTCTTCACCACGCGTTTGACTCTCGGGCTCGATTTCCGCAAGAACGAAAACCGTCAGTTCATCCCGATCGCTGCACAACGGGTGACCAGCACTCCTGGCGGCGGCCTGAATCGATCCGACCGCGAATTCCTCACCGTCACTCTCGATTATGCCGGCACCATCAGGTATCCTACCGAGGGCGACATCACCTCATCGTTCACCTTTGGCGCCCAGGGTTTCCGGCAGAACGACCGCACCAGCCAGGTAATCGCCACCAGCTTCGGGCTGCCGGGTTCGGACGACTTCGACAACGCAGCCAATCTCTCCCCGCAGGAATCGAACCAGGAGGTGTTCAACGGCGGCTTCTTCTTCAATGAGCAGCTCGGCTTCCGTGACAAGTTCTTCGTCAATGCCGGGATCCGTTTCGACGGCAACACTGCTTTTGGGGATAAGGTGAATCTGGAAACCTACCCCAAGTTCGGCGCCGCCTACAACGTTTCCGATGAGCGCTTCTGGTCGAAACTCCCTTGGGGCACAGTGCTGCATCAGCTCAAGCTTAGAGGCTCCTGGGGTGAAACTGGAAGCTTCCCGACTCCTTTCACCAAGGACAAGAGCTTCAACCAGGGTGCCTTTCTCGGCACCGTCTCGGCTAACTTCGGCAACCCGGGCGACCCCGATCTTGGCCCGGAGCGCACGCGGACAATCGAGTTTGGGTTGGACGCTGCGCTTCTGCAGGAGAGAATCGGCATCGAGTTCACGGTTTTCGACGAGAAGACGACCGACGCTCTTTTTTCGGTCCCCAGCGATCCGGCCACCGGTCTCGGCTTTCAGCTTCGCAACGTCGGCACCATCGAGAACAACGGCATCGAGCTCGGCCTGAACGCTACCGTTATCGATAACCGCGATCTGAAGGTGTCGTTCCGCGGGTCCTACTCCACCCTGGACAACGAGGTGACCAGTCTGGGCGGCTCGCAGCCGTTCAGCATCGGTGGCTTCGGCTTTCTGCCCGAGCGCGTCGAAAAAGGTCGTCCGGTGGGTGTGTTCAGGACCAACGAGCCCACGGGCGATGGCAAGTTCGAGACCGTGCTGCAGAAGTCTCCGATCGCCGACAAGTATTACTCCCTGGCTGCCTTCGTCACTTTCCGCCGCAACTTCCGGCTGACGATCCTCGGAGACGGCCAGACCGGTGGATACATTCTCAACACCGGCTCGGTGATCCGCTTCTTCAACGGTGCCGCGCCGCAGGCATCCAAGGTGCCGCCGGGGTACTCGTTTGTGACAGCGTCGGGCGTGTTCGTGGAGGACTCGAACTTCTTCAAGATCCGTGAAATCACGGCCTCCTACCGCGTTCCGCAGAGGTATTTCGGCACGGCTCTGACCCTGTCGGCCAGTGTCCGCAACCTTCTGACATTCGCAAACAACGACGACCTCGATCCGGAGCTCAACGGCGTACGGAGCGGCCGTAACGTGGACGTCGGCGGGATCAACTTCTTCACGCTCTCGCCGCCGAGGCAGTTTCGCTTCACCGTTGAAGTTGGCATATAGGCCACAAACTTGACCACACTAACGAGGAGTAGGAGATGCTGAAAGTCCTTTTTCGAACGCGAAGACGGGTCGTGTGGGTGCTCTCGGCCGCGGCGATCACGGCAACGGCGTGCGACATCCTGGACCCGACGGATGTCAGAAACCCTCAGACGACCGAGGAGAGCTTGCAGCAAGGCGCCACCGGTGCCGCTGGCCCCTTCGTGACAGGGGTGCAGGAGCGCTATTCCGACGCCATTGAGGATCTATCGTACTACACGGACGTCGTCTCGGACAACTACGATAACGTGGCGACGTTCATCTCGCCGCAGACCGACCTCCCCACATCGATCGTGCCGGCCGATCTGACCCTGAATGGTGGTGGCGGTCCTTTCTTTGAAATGCAAGAACTTCGTGCTCTAGCGAATTTTGCTCTCGATTCGGTGCTGCCGAACGATCCCACCTCAACGCCGGAGCAGGAGGCTGACGTGTGGTTCTATCGTGGCATGGCGAGCCTGCTCGCTGCTGAAGATTTCGTCGCCGTGCCCGTCGAAGAGAACGGCCCGGCCGTGCCCGGTGAGCAGTTGCTTCAGCTCGCCATCGCTGATTTCAAGAAGGCTCAGACTGTGAGTCAGCAAGGGGACTTCCAGACGAGAATTCATCTGGTGCTGGCGCGTGCCTACCGGTTGGCCGGTGATGCTGCCATGGCTGGCAGCGAAGCCACTGCCGCCCTCGGCGGTTCGTCAGATTTCGTCTTCCCGGCTCTGTACGACGCCGCGAACAACGTCAACGTCGGCTTCACTTTCGCCGTCAGCCGAAACCTGAATGACATCCAGCCTCTACCGCGGCTCGATTTCCTCGATCCGAAGTACACCGATCGCGACTCACCGATCGCCTCGGTCAAGATGGAGGAAGCTCACCTCATTCTCGCTGAGGTGGCCCTGGCCGGCAGCGATATTGGCGGCGCCGTGCAACACCTGGTCGCCGCCATCAACCTGGCCAAGTCGCGGCCGACGGTGACCTTTTTCGATTCGGATCCGCGCCAGGGAAGACCGCAAGCTGGCACGGTGCAGGCAAGCCCATCGGCGCCCGCCCTGGCTGGCCTCATCATGCCGCGTAGCGGCAGCGCCGTTCCGGTACCCGTGATCTCGGCGACGAGCCTCGATCCGACTCAGGTCGCCGGACTGAGTGATCCAGTGGAGATTCTGCGCACCCTCTACCAGGCGCGCCAGGAGATCTTCTTCTTCGAAGGCCGGCGGATGAGCGATCTGGGTATCCGCCTGCCCATGATGCAGCGCGAGATCGAGACCAACACGAGTATCAACCCCGGGGATCCCGGAACAGTGGTCCAGGTACCTGGTTACATTCCGGGCGGTGACGGTTTGGATGCATTCACAGTTTCTGGCAACAACACCGTCATCTCCACGGACATGAATCAGGTGCTGGCCGACAACCGCGTGTCTCCTTTCGTTATGCCGTTCTGAGACCCGCAAGCATTGCCGCAAGTGGCGAGCCACGGGGTCCTCAGCGTGGTTGAACCCTGGTTTCCTACCGAGAGCCCATGGGGGATGCGTCCCCATGGGCTCTTGCTTTTGGTCGACAAGGGCCGAGGAACCGCGGCGCCGATGCGACCGGGCAACCCTGGAGCGTGATGCAGGGGCGCGATGAAGGCCGGTCGCTGTCGGCGGTAAAACATTGCGGAGAGGTTTCGGCGTGGCAGAGATGAAGTGACGCAGCTCAGTGTCTCAACCCTGTCGACGGCCGCGGTGTTGAGCCAGTCAGGCAACAATCCGCTCTCTGGCTCGTAGGTGAATCTCCGGGGCATGTTGAGGAGGCTCCGGCGAGCGCGGAGTCGGTGCCGCTGGCGCTGTTGAGTCGGATTATTTTAGGGCCAAAAAGAACGGAGGTCGCTATGCGCGCGTTGAAGAAAGAGATTTTGGTTTTTCTGTGCCTGTTGGGCCTATTCTCACTCGGAATTGCAGCGACGGGAGCTGATAGCGATATGCAGACAGAGATCAACATCCCCTACCAGAAATTTGTTCTTGATAACGGCCTAACATTGATCGTTCACGAAGACCACAAGGCCCCGATCGTGGCGGTGAATGTCTGGTATCACGTCGGGTCGAAGAATGAGAAGCCGGGCAAGAGCGGTTTCGCTCATCTCTTCGAGCACCTGATGTTCAACGGCAGCGAGAACTTCGACGACGACTACTTCCAGGCCCTCGAGAGGGTCGGTGCCACCGATATGAACGGCACCACCAACGAGGACCGCACCAATTATTTCCAGAACGTCCCGACCTCGGCCCTCGATCTGGCGCTGTGGATGGAATCAGATCGCATGGGCCATCTGCTCGGCGCCATCACCCAGGAAAAACTGGATGAGCAGCGCGGCGTCGTTCAAAACGAGAAGCGCCAGTATGAGAACCAGCCGTACGCTGTGGCCTACGAGCTGATCACCAAGGCCACCTATCCGGCCGGCCACCCTTACTCCTGGACCGTGATCGGTTCCATGGAGGACCTGAATGCCGCTTCTCTGGACGACGTGAAGGAGTGGTTCAAGACCTACTACGGTGCTTCCAATGCCGTGATCGTGCTGGCCGGCGACATCGACGCCGAGACGGCCCGCCGGAAAGTGGAAGAGTATTTCGGCGACATTCCCTCAGGTCCGCCGATCTCCCGGCACGAGGCCTGGGTGGCACGCCGTACCGGCGAACAGCGCCAGAGGGTGGAGGACCGCGTGCCCCAGGCGCGGCTGTACAAAGTTTGGAACGTGCCGCAGTGGGGTACACCCGAGGCTGACTACCTCCGCCTCGCCGCCGATGTCCTGGCTCAGGGCAAGACGTCGAGACTCTACAAGCGACTGGTCTACGATGACCAAATCGCCACCGATGTATCCGCCTATGTGGACGCTAAGGAGATCGCCGGCCAGTTCTACGTGGTGGCTACCGCCAAGCCCGGCGTGGACCTGGCGCGGGTTGAGAAGACCGTCAACGAAGAACTGGACAGGTTCCTGAAAGAGGGACCGACCGAGAAGGAGCTGGAACGCGTCAAGACCCAGTATCTGGCCCGGTTCGTTCGCGGCATCGAGCGCATCGGCGGCTTCGGGGGCAAGTCCGATATTCTGGCGATCAATGAGGTTTTCGCCGGCCGTCCCGATTATTACAAGGTCACGCTCGACCGCATCCGTAAGGCCACGGCCGAAGCGGTGCACCGCACTGCCCAGGAGTGGCTCTCTGACGGTGTGTACACGCTGGAGGTCCTTCCTTTTCCTGAATATCGCACCGAGGAGACCAACGTCGATCGCTCGAAACTGCCTGACGTCGGTACGCCGCCCAAGGCTCGATTCCCCGAGCTTCAGCGCGCCACCCTGTCGAATGGCCTAAAGCTGGTTCTGGCCGAACGCGAAGCGATCCCGGTGGTGAATTTCAACCTCCTGGTGGACGCTGGCTACGCCGCCGACCAGTTCGCCGCGCCGGGGACGGCCAGCCTGACCATGCAGATGCTGGATGAAGGAACCAAGACGCGCACGGCCCTGCAAATCAGCGAGGAGCTGGATATGCTCGGGGCGCAGCTTCGCACCGGCTCCAACCTCGACATGTCCAACGTCTTCCTGTCGGCTCTGAAGGAGAACCTCGATGAGTCACTGGACATTTTTGCCGACGTGATCCTCCACCCGTCTTTTCCCGAGGCGGATTTCAAGCGGCTGCAGAAACAGCAGCTTGCGCGCATCAAACGCGAGAAGGTGACGCCGGTGCAGATGGCGCTGCGGGTGTTCCCGCGGCTGCTCTACGGCGAGGGGCACGCCTATGGCAATCCCTTCACCGGTTCCGGAACCGAAGAATCGGTGTCAAAACTGACGCGCGACGATCTCATCCAATTTCATCGGACCTGGTTCAAGCCCAACAACGCCACCCTGGTCATCGTCGGAGCGACCACACTGGACGAGATCAAGCCGAGGCTGGAGAAACTCTTTCGCGGATGGAAGAAAGGAGATGTGCCGAAGAAGAATATCCGGCCCGTAGAGCAGAAGCCAACCTCCGTGGTCTATCTGATCGACAAGCCGGGATCGATCCAGTCGATCATTTTCGCCGGCCACGTCGCGCCTCCCAAGGCCAACCCCAACGAAATCGCCATCGAGACCATGAACAACATCCTCGGCGGCACCTTTACATCGCGCATCAACATGAATCTGCGCGAGGACAAGCACTGGTCCTACGGCGCCCGCACGATTCTGGTGGGCGCACGGGGGCAGCGTCCCTACTTCGTCTATGCCCCGGTGCAGACCGACAAGACGAAGGAGGCCATGGTGGAGATCGCCAAAGAGCTGCGCGATTTCCTGGGGCAGCGGCCACCGACTCAAGAGGAGCTGACCAAGATCCAAAAGAACCGCATCCTCAGGCTGCCGGGGTCCTGGGAGACGATGGCGGCCGTCGGTTCTTCGATCAGCGAGATCGTTCGCTACGGACTTCCGGACGACTACTACAACAAGTACCCAGAACAGATCCGCTCCCTGAAGGTATCCGATGTTGCGGCTGCAGCTCGCAAGGTGATCCATCCCGATAACCTGGTGTGGGTGGTGGTGGGCGACCGCGAGAAGATCGAGACGGGGATCAAGGAGCTTGGGTACGGAGAGATTCGTCTGATCGACGCCGACGGCAATCTGATCCAGTAAACTTGGATCGTGGCCGAACTATCGATTTTGAGCCCGAGTCGCGACTGTGACTCGGGCTTTTTTTCTTATGCCCGCTGCGGCTACAAGTGTGGAACGAAGTTCGATCTGGCTGTTTGCGGTTTCAACTGTGGATTCAGTTTTCTCCTTGATTTGGACCGGCGGCCGGTCTATATTGTGTCCATTCTCGGGGGGCAGGACGGGGGCACGATTCCTCGGGAGATCGGCATGGAAGGCACTTGTGGCATGGAAGTCTGTGGCCGGTTTGCTGACAGGCCGAGCAGGTCGGGGTTATGAGCATTCAAGGAGGATCGGCATCAACTCGACGGTTTATCTGCTCAGACATGCCTCGCCACGTCAGGCATTGCGCATCTGGAGGCTCGGTCGCCGGCCCATCGTCATCGGTGGCTGCGGGCGATCGGGCACGTCGTTGCTGCTGTCGATCCTGTCGTGTCATCCCCATATTTTTGCCATCGGTTCCGAGACCGTCGCCCTTTGCCCTGACGGCTACGGCGCGGACGGGCTGTACAATCCGAACCCCAGACTGGATGTGCCGCTCCAGCTCTGGCGAATCTACGACTACCTGATCGAGCATCTGGACGGCGGCGACTACGAGCGCTGGTGCGAGAAGACACCGCGCAACGTGCTCTACTTCGGCAGAATCCTCGAACAGTTCGGCAGGCGGGTGCGAATGATCCACATCGTCCGAGACGGCCGCGACGTTATCACCTCCAGGCACCCCACCGATCCGTCCGGCTTCTGGATCACCCCCGATCGCTGGATCCAGGATGTGGGCGCGGGCCGACGGTTCGAAGGCCATCCTCGGGTGCTCACGATGCGCTACGAGGACTTGCTGCTCGACTACGAGCGGACTCTGCGGCGGCTCTGTGATTTTATCGAAGAGGAGTTTGACCAGGCCTTTTTGTCCTATCCGGACACAGCAAGGGTGAAACAAAGCCTGGGGTGGTTTGGCTCGGCAAGGAAGATCAGCGCCGAGTCGATCGGTCGTTGGAAGAAGCCAGAGTTCGCGGACAGAGTCGAACGCCTGATGAGCCAGCCCGAGGCTGTGGAGCTGCTCCAGCATTACGGGTATCTGTGATCGTCTGGC
>CAZGRP010000097.1:0-10456 GCA_964527995.1 uncultured Cytophagia bacterium
TGGGTCTGGAGGCGATTCCATCTGGTCTGGCGCACCGATTGACGGACCAGGGGACGTGGGGGTATGACGAGCTGGTCGAGCTGGCGGAGAAGTGTTACGAACTGAAGGTGCGCGGCATCGACAGTGTCGCGGAGAGGTGATCCCGGATTTCCTCAACGGTTCCCATTCGCTCGATTCGGCCCGCTTTCATCACCACGATACGCGTGCCGATGTCGAAGGCCTCCTCCCTGTCGTGGGTGACGTAGAGCAGCGTGAAGCCAAGTTGCCTCTGAAGTCTGAGGATCTCCATTCGCAGCCGGACGTTCAGCTCGTAGTCGAGATTGGAGAGCGGCTCGTCCATCAGGAGCGCTTTCGGCTGCAAGACCAGGGCTCGCGCCAGCGCCACCCGCTGCTGCTGCCCTCCTGACAATTCGGCTGGCCTGGCGGCGATCTCCTCTTCCATCTGAACGAGGCCGAGAACCTCGCGGATGCGCCGCGACCTCTCACTCGCCCGAACCCCCCGGGCCTTCAGGCCAAATTCAAGATTCCCCTTGACCGTCAGGTGGGGCCAAAGGGCCAGATCCTGAAACACCATCCCCAGGTTGCGATCCTCGGGTTCCTTGAGGTTGCGACCCTCTGCTGCAACCACCTCGCCGTCAATCGCTATGGTTCCGGAGTCCGGCGGAATGAAGCCGGCCAGGAGCCTGAGAAGCGTGGTTTTCCCGCAACCGGAAGGACCGAGAACCACAATGCGTTCCCCTTCTTCGATTTCCAGCGTGAGGTCCTGGATGGCGCGTTTTGCGTTGTACGACTTGGATACGGATTTAAACTCGATGATATTCATGGCGTCCTCTGAACACTACCGCAAGAAGGCCGAGGGGCAACAGCGTCGCCACGACCAGGATCACAGACAGTGCGGCGATAAGAGCAGCCGAGCCGTTCGCCATGAGCGTAAAAATGCGGACCGGCAGCGTGTCATGTCCGGCAGGATAAACCAGCATGGTGATCCCCATGTCGCGCAGGCTGAAAATGTATCCAACCAGCCACGCTGCGATGAGCCCGCGCTTTGCCAAGGGAGCAACGATCAGGCTCAACCGCCGCAGCCATCTTGCGCCTGCGATCTGGGCGGCCTCCTCCATCGACGGTGGGACCTGAGCGAGCGTCGACACCGTAATGCGGCTGGTGAGAGCGGTGTAGCGGCCCAGGTAGCCAACGAGGATGATGGCCGGTGTGGCGTAGATGAAGTTTGTCCACGGCCGGTTCCACAGGCTGATCAGCCCGATGCCGATGACGGTGCCGGGCAGGGCAAAAAGGAACAGGGTCAAGCTATCGACGCTGCGCCAGAACGGCAGGGCCCGGGTGTGGATGAGATAACCCGCCAGGAAGCCGAGAACCGTGAGCAGCGAAGCGCCGATGGCGGCATACGTGAGGCTGCGAAGGAGGCTGTCGCCGGCCCTGGTCAAGGCTTCCGCGTAGGCGCCTGGCGACAACAATGATTGGAACACCAACACCAGGAGCGGCACCGCCACAACGACGAGGCAAAGCACGCTCACGATCCCCAGAAACACCTTGCGTGAGGGCCCCAAGTGGATTTCCAGCGCTGGCTCGCCGTCGGGCGCAGGTCGAAGTTGGTAGGTTTTGTCGCGCAGGAAGGCACGCTCGATGAGCAGCACCAGGAAGGTGATGATCGCCAGGGGAATCGCCGCGGCGGTTGCATTTCCGAAGTTGTAGAAGGCCGAGAACTGCGTGAAGCTTTCCACCGGGAAGACCTCATATCTCAAGAAAGTAGGTACTCCGAATTCTCCCATGGTGAGAAGGAAGACCAGCATGGCGGCCAGGAGGACACCCGGCAGGATCAACGGAATCGTAATCCCTCTGAGCACGCGTACCCATCCGGCAGCCAGCTTGCCTGCCTCCTCCAGTCGCGGGTTGATCGTCTTGAGATAGGTGAGGGTGAGCAGCATCACGATCGGCATGAAGGTCGACACGAGGACGAGAACGCAGCCGGGCAGCCCGAAGAGCCATCCAGAGGTCGCTTGTGCCACGGACGGTCCGAGCAGCCGGGCCAACAGTCCCTCCTTGCCGAGGATGTCAAACCACGAGATAGCGATGACGTACGGAGGGAGCAGCAAAGGGACGGTGAACAGGACCGTGAACCAGTGGCGAAACGGCAGGTCGGTCTTGCCGAGCAGGATCCCCAGCGGCAGCCCGATGGCAATCGCCAGCAGGGTGGTCAGGCTCGACAGGGAAAGACTGCGCCCCAGCAGCGTCCAGCCCCGGGGGGAGGCCAACACGCCCTGATAGGAAGCGAGGCTCAGACGTCCTCCCACGTCTACGCTTCTGGCAAACATGACGAGGAGAGGGAGGAGGCCGATCACCAGGAGCAACAGCGCAACCGATGTCAGGACCGCGGTTCTGGTCATCAAAAGCCAACCCAGTCCTTCAGAAACGGCTGGATCTCCTGCATTTTCCTGGCTACCGCAGCGTAGTTGATTTTCATGATCTTGATGGCGCTGATCGGTTTCACCACCGCAGGCATCGGAACATCGGGGTGCAGAGGGATCTGGGCGCAATCGGCAAATGCAAGCTTCCGCTCGGTTTCTCGCGACAGAAGATAGTCGATGAGCCTCCTGGCGTTGTCTGGGTGCGGCGCACCTTTGATGAGAACCGTAGCGTTGGGTACGATCAGGCAGCCGATCTCGCCGTCTCCCTGATCAGGATAGATCATCTCAATCGGTTTCCCCTGCTTGATGCGGTTGATGGCGTCATCGCTGTCCACAAGGCTGAAGTCGAACTCCCCCGACGCTACGAAATCGGCGCTCTCGCCGTTGCTGGTAGAGACCTTGACCCCGTTCGCCTTCATGTCATTCATGAATGCCTTGGCGCGCTGATCGCCCCAGAGAATGAACAGCGCGGCCATCTCGGCGGTGGTGGTCCCAAAGAGGGGATTGGCGATGACGGTCCTGCCTTTCCAGCGCGGATCGGTGTAGTCCAGGATGGAGGTCGGCTTGTCCTTTACTCTCTTATTGACAATGAGCACCCTGGCTCTGGCGGAGAAGCCGGTCCAGTAGCCGTCCGGGTCTTTGAAGAGGGCCGGGATGTCGCGGGCATTGGGTGAAAAGTACGGCGCCGAGATCCCCCGCTGTTTCAGCACCTCGGCGCGGATGGGTTCATTGGCCCAGTAGACATCGGCTTGCGGGTTGTCTTTCTCGGCGATGAGGCGATTCATCACGCCGGTACTCTTCGCTTCCTCGGTATCGAACACCGTCTTGACCTTGATCCCGGTTTCCTGCTCGAAATCCTTGAGAATCGGCTCGGAGAATACCTGGTCCTCGCTGACATAGACGACAACCTGGTTGGATTTCGTTGAGCAGGAAACGAGGAGGAGCGTCGAGAGAAGGAGGACGGTGTATTGAATTCGTGAAGACATAGTGATCACCCTGTCATTGCCAGCAGCACTCGACCGGGGTCCTTCTTTCGGAAAGGAACAGTCGCCCAGCCGGTAGTTTCTGAAGGAGATGCTCCAACGGATAAAAGCGGCCAGCGGATTCGGTTCCCAAAAGATTTCTGAAGCCGCCCGAACTCAGGCGCGTCGGGGGGCAACGAGCACCGGAAGTGAACTGCCTGACCGCAGAGTTCGCCGAGAAGGCGCCGAGTCCGCAAGGAGGGGATCCAGCATTCGTTGGCAGTTTCTGTCCGTTGGGCGTCCTTGCGATTAGGTCTTGACCGTCGTCGTTCTTTCGCGAAGGAACAGTCATCCAGCCGGAAGTTTCTGAAGAAGACATTCCAACTGATGAGAGCCGCCAAGAGATTCAGTTCCCGAAAGGTCTCCTGCCGTGCGCAACAGGCGGAGTTTGTCAACGTGGAGATCGCAAAGAATGCAGAGTCGAGTGCTCTGCGGGCTCAGCGAACTCAGCGTTTTTGTAGGTTCCTCAGGTTCGCCTGGCCTCTTCTAAGAGCGCTTTCCGTGTCAGTTCCATTTCTGTGACCCCCTTTCTGGATGAAAGCCCCTTCTTATCACAACGCGAAGCGCCACACGAATTTGCTGAGCACCGTCGTATCCGATATGAGCCAGCGATCTTTGGGAGTTTCGACCGCCTGGTTCACCACGAAGTAGAAATCGCTCCCTGGCTTGGGGATCCAGTTTACTCGAAAATTCAGGCGGATCCTCTCATCATCGTTGTTCCACTGCGCGAACCAAGAACCGAAAAGCTTCGGGCTCAGGGCAAACTCGGCCCGGCTGCCGAATTCATGGATCGTGAAGCGGCCGGCAGGAAGGCGGATGCGGTTCTGCCGGTAGTCCCCGCTGATGCTGAGATACTTGCTGAATCGCCAGACGAGGCGGCCGGAAGCCTCGATGCGGGTTCCGTTGTAGAAGTTCCCCCAGTTGATGAAAAGCTCGCTGGACAGGGGGCGCCCCTGGAAGGTCTCGAATTGGAGCTCGTAGTGGGTAAACCAGTAGGTGCCCTTCGGAATGGTGACGCCGTGGTGGATCTCGAAGTCCTCGGTCAGATTCTCGGCAGTGCGCTGGATGTTGAATTCGAAGAACTCGCCGCTCTTGGTGGAGAAGCCGAGAGGTCTGAACTCCGACCAAAGCGACTGCAGCTCGCCGGTTTCATCGTCGACGTAGTAGTTGAAATCAAAGGGCTTGAAGACCAGACGGCGAATCCACGGCAGGAACCTGGGCCGTGGCATGATGCGCAGATCGGCGTTGTACATCTGGTAGTTGCGCCGCCGCAGGAAGCCAACCTCTGGGTTGAAGTCCCTCCCGGATCGATCCCACACAGCCGAGAAATCGACGCGGTCATTGGGATAGTCGATGAACAGGCGGTGGGCGCTGCCCCTTTTGTGGACCGCGTCGGATGTATAGCTCTGCGCGAAAGCTGCACCGACCATGAAGTTCTTGTCTCCGAAGAGAGAGGAGGTGGAGTACAAAAGATCGAATCCGTACGTCGCGTTGGTGCGGTGCGGCTCCACTTTGCTGGTTGCGATCACCCCGATGGTGGACTGCTGCAGAACGTCTTGTTTCCAGCGCAGGACGCCATAGTTCGTCGAGGGCTGGGAATGGCTTCTGGCCGTCTGCAGGACCATGCCGCCGATTGTGGACCGTCCCTGCTTGCCGAGCAGGCGTGCACCTCCAAGGATGCGAATCTTCTCGCCGGTCCCGGAGAGTCCGATGCGCCGGCTGTAGAACGGCTGGATGCTGTGGCCCAGGCCGAAGTCGAAGAAGTTTTGTCCTTCGAGGAAGAACTTTCTTTTTTCGGGAAAGAACAAAGAGAAGCGGGTGAGATTGACCTGGGCCCGATCCGACTCCACCTGGGCAAAATCCGGATTGACCGTCAGGTTCAGCTTGAGGGTGGGGGTGATCAGATAATTCAGGTCGCCGCCGACATCTCGCACGGATCTGCTTCCGAGAATCCGGGGCTTCTCCACGCCGCCGAGGAGGTAAGGTCGAAATTCGAGCAAATCGACACTGTTGATGCCGCGCAGGCCGACCAGGGTGCCGGCTCGCGAGACCTGCTCCAGCTCTACATCCCGGGACCAGCCCTGCCACAGGACCTGCTCCCGCTTGCGGCGGATATTGCGCTCGAAGTTGATCCCCCATACCTGTTGGGGCGCGTCGCGAAATTTCAGGGTCGAGAACGGAATCACGAACTCGGCGAACCAGCCGGCCTCGGTGACGCGAGTCGCCACATCCCAGACGCCATCCCAGTCCCTGTTGACTCTGCGGCCGTTGTCGATCACCAGGGCGTCGAAGCGGGCACCGTTGGGATTGGTGACGAACAGATAACCATTGCGCCGATCGTGGTAGGTGTCGATGATGATCTCGAAGTTGTCCTCCGTATCGTAATCGAAGTCCCGCTTCATCTTTTGGGCCACCAGCTTGTCGGGCTCGCGGTCGTAGCACCAGACGCCGACGTAGAGGGCATTCGGGCCATAGAGGATGGCGACCTCCGTGCGTTCCGTTGCCGGCTGGCCTTCGATCAGCTCGCGCTGGGTGAAGTTGGTGATGTGTTGCACCGTTGCCCAATCCGGTTCGTCCAGCACGCCGTCCATGCGGATGGCCGAATGCACGGGCTGAGCGCGCACCGTATCGGGTTGGCTGTGCTGGGCGAACAGGGGACGGGCAGGCAGGAACGCCAGCCAGAGGGCGCACGAGAGCAAGAGGAGTCCTCTGTGCGCACAGCGGGGAGTCTTCCTGGTATCACCGGAATCGGCTGCCAGCGGAGGTTCTGCCTTGGAGCGGTCTGGGCTTGAAAGGATCGTGGAGTCGGGCGTCATCGTTCGGTTCATCTTCACTTGGCTGGAACGATCTGCAGATCATCGAAGGCGGTTTCGGCATCTGCCTTGCTCCATAGCCCGATACCTCCGGGCTGCGGGAACGTGCTGTCGGTCGCTTCGAGCAACTTCTTCCCGTCGAGGTAGCCCTGGATGCGATTGCCGCGGTGGACAATCCGCAAGGTGTACCACCTGCCGAAGGTCAGCTTGAGCCGGGCGCTGGCGAGCATCCTCCGGGCCCCGTTCTTGACATAGTAGACTCTGAAGTTGTTCTCCAGCGGATTGGCCCGTGAGATGTAGTAGTTGTCCTTGTCCTGCACTCGCCAGATGACACCACCGCCCTGGTCTTCTTCGCCCGTCAGTGCCTCGAAGTGGACCGAAATCTCCCCGTCCAGAAAAGAGACCGAGTCGGTCCAACAGAGGTTGAACGTACCGCCAAAGGCATGTTTCGGAGGTCGCACTACCAGAACCTTGGTGCCCGAGGGGGCTTCCTCCTCCTCGACAACGTGCCACTTGGCAAGGGGCCCTTTGCGGTTGGTGGCTTCTACCTTCCACCCCGCTGGGATTTTACCGATGTCGACGTTCTCGAAGGTCCACTTCCTGGCCGTCTTGTCGGCTTTGCCACCGGCCATCCCCAAGGCCGTCACTGCGGCACCCAACGTAATCGCCAGCACCATTTGGACACGAAGACGGTATCTCATGGCTTGCCTCCTCGATCTTGCTTGTTCCACAGTTACATCGGAAGCACGATCCTGAACGTGCTTCCGCGACCCTCTTCGCTCTCGACATCGATGCGTCCGCGGTTGACCCGGACAGCCCAGCGCGCGATGGCCAGGCCGAGTCCGGCGCCGCTCGCGCCGTCTGGGCTTCCCTTCTCCAGCCGATAGAATCGTTCAAAGATCTTGTCGTGCTCCTCCTTCGGAATCCCCGGACCACTGTCGCGCACCTCGATGGCGGCATCCTCCTCGGAGGTCTTCCTTACGGAGATGTCAATCTGGCCTTCCGGCGGCGTGTATTTGATGGCGTTGTCGAGAAGGTTGACCACGGCCTGGCGCAGGGTAGAACGATCGGCTTTCACTCGAATGCCAGGCTCGACGTGCACCGACAGGGATTGGTGCTTCTCCTCGGCCAGGACGTGGAGATAGTCGACCACTTCCTTTGCCAGCGCACCCAGGTCAACCTCTTCCCGCTCCAGCCGCGCCGTGCTGGCATCGGCCCGCGTCAGTGTCAAGAGGCTATCGACCAGCCGCGCCAGACGCTCGGTTTCCTCGAGCATGCTGCCGATGACGTCTCGATAAGATTTCGGATCCAGGGGCTCTCCGAGCGCCACTTCACCGACGCTCCGGATGGCGGTTAGTGGAGTGCGCAGTTCATGAGACGCATCGGCCGTGAAGCGGCGCAACCGCTCGAACGAGTCTTGTAACCGAGCCAGCGTGTCGTTGAACACGGCTGCCAGACGGCCGAACTCGTCGTCGGGATTCTCCACCGGCAGCCTCTCGGAAAGGCGTTCGGCAGTGATCTCCCGGGCCTTGGACGCCATGGCAGCGACCGGGGAAAGCAAGCGCCCCGCCAGAAAGTAGCCACCGGCCACGGCCAGAGCGATCGCGAAGGGGAACCCGATAAGGAGAATGAGCGCCAGCGTTCGCAGGCTTCCGCGCACCGCATCTTCACTCCGCGCCACCGTCACCCGGTAGGTGTGCGCCGAAGATGTGACCTCGGACGTTCTCAGACGATACTGCTGGCCGTTCGTGGCTGTCCACGACATGTACGGTGCCGAAGGTTGATTCTCTGTCGCTGCCCCCAAGCCGGCCCCGTGCCACGAAGCCGTGCGGTAGAGCGTGCGGCCATCTTCGGTTACCTGGAACAGCACCACGGCGCCGTGGTCCTCGATCTCCTCCAGCTCGACTGGGCCCTCGTACAGGGCCTGCCGCACCGTAACGAGGTCGTGGTCGAGTTGTTCGTCAAGCTGACGCATCAGGCGGGCCCGGACAAAAAAATAGATCCCCATCGAAAAGACGAGGATCAGTGCCGTCAAGGTGGCTGCGTACCAAAGGGTCAGACGAAACCGTACGCTACGGGAGGCTATCTTCATTCTGTTTCCTCCCGCAGCACGAAACCAACGCCGCGCACCGTGTGGATCAGTTTCTTTTCGAAGGCATCATCCACCTTTCGCCGCAGCCGGGCGATGTGGACATCGATGACGTTGTCCAGGGGCGTGCCGCGACTGGTCTCGTTCCATACGTCCCGGCCGAGCATTTCGCGCGAAACCACATAGCCCTGATGGCGCAGGAGATACTCCAGGAGCTCGAATTCCCTGGCCGTGAGCTCCAGTGCCCGGCCGGCGCGGCTCACCTTCCTTGTGACCAGGTCCATCTCCAGGTCGGCCAGCTTCAGCCTCAGGACCTGATCCGTGCGTCCACGGCGGAGGAGGGCACGGATTCGGGCGAGGAGCTCGGGAAAGGCGAAGGGCTTGACCAGATAGTCGTCGGCGCCACTGTCGAGCCCGAGTACCTTGTCTTCGACGGCGTCTCGTGCGGTCAAGATCAGCACCGGCGTTTGCAGTCCGCGCTTACGCAGGGTGGAGAGGATCTCGATGCCATCATGCCCGGGCAGCATGAGGTCGAGGACGACCAGATCGAAGGTCTCGGCGTTGATCAAAAAGAACCCTTCTTCTCCCGTGCGGGCAACCGTCACTTCGTAGTTCTCGGCCTGCAAACCCTCTTTCAGGGCCTGGGCGACCTTGGCTTCGTCCTCGACGACGAGTATACGCATGGGAAATCCACCTATCAGGTTCCGCTACAAATATAAAGGCCGGTGTCCCGGCCTGTCAACTGAAGTGTTTCTGAAAACTGTGTAAGAATTCCGGCGCGTGTTTCGGCTTGCGACTTGGGGCGGGGTGGCACCCATGAGTCGCAGGCCGGGAACTTTATGTGTCAACTGATTACAGCGGCCAACGGATTTTCTTAGGAAACGCCGGGCTAACCTGAAAAACTCACAAAAAACGCAGAGCTGGCTGAGCCCGCAGAGCAATCAACTCTGCGTTCTTTGCGATCTCCGCGTTGAAAAAACTCAACCCGATGAGCATGCACACGCAACTCGGAGAAGAAGACCAAGCGTTTCCGACCTTTGAAGCAACGCCGAATCCCGTCGGGGTTGTGACGGCTTCTAAAGACGACCTGACCGGGCTCGAACCTGCCGCGCCCTCGTTTCAGCCGGCGACCCCTGTCCGTTGGACTGGCGAAGCCAACGGTGCGCAGGCTTGATCCCGTCAGGATTCGCCTGCGAGATGTTTGAGAAAAAGCTCGTGATAACCTTTCAGCCCGCCGACCTGCACGGGCGTGATCTCCTGCAACTTCACAGGCACCTCCACCGAGCTTGCCCACCAGGCATGCACCTTGAGGGCCGCACCGAGGGCTGTTGCTTGCGGCACTTCCGCAATGCACAGCCGGTCGGGCGCCACCAGCCCGGCAAGCAGCCGCACAAACCAGTCGTTGCGCGCGAAGCCGCCGTCGACCACCACGGTCCGCGTCGACTCGCTGCGCACCCCGTCGATGCAGACCGCTGTGAGCACGGCAAGGTCGAGGCAGAGGCGGGCGTAGGCCTCCTCGGGGGTGTCGAAAGCGGCCAGGTCCCACTTACCGGCGGGCGCGTGGGGGAAAGGACCCGTGCCGTGCATCTCGGCAGGCACCAGGCCGCGCCATTCGGACTCCTCGAAAAAGGGATCGATCAAGGTCTCGAGCGAGGCAGCCTCGGTCTGCGGCGGGCACCCGAACTGCTTCTGAATCCGATCGAGCTGGACATCGTGCTCGCGGCCGCCAAAGAGGCGAGCGGCGCGCACCGGGCGGGCATCCGGGGTGAGGTAGTAGAGCAGATCGCGGGCCAGGTCCTCGTCCGTAAGGTGGAAGGGTGCGTCGGGATTGAGGCAGATCATCCAGGTGCCGGTGGAGGCCAGGACGAAGCCCCCGCCCAGGGCCTGCAGATAGGGCACCAGCGCCGAAGAGGAGTCATGCAGCCCGGTTCCGACCGGCACCGGCGTCCGAAAGCCGAGCTCTGCGGCTCGCTCCGACGCGAGCTGCAGACGGGTATCAGCAGAAACCAGGGGCGCCATGCGGTCCTGCCAGCCCAGACCGTCGAGTGCGTGTCGGCTGGGTTCCATTTCCTGAAAATCCCACAGCGCCGTGTGGCAGCCCCAATAGGT
>CAZGRP010000098.1:0-10256 GCA_964527995.1 uncultured Cytophagia bacterium
GTAGGGCGTCTGCTCGGAGGGCAGCAAAGCCGCCACCAGGGTCACCACGGGCTTGCCTGTGTCTCGCTTCGCACAGGCGAAGCCGAATGTGGAGACCAGCACGGTCAGGAGGAGGAGACACAGCTCCACAAGCCTCGACGTGGCGTGGCTCGTTGGGGTCTCCTTAGCCATATCTTGCCTCGGATCGAAAGGATTAGCCGCGGAAAGGCCCCGATGATCCAAGAAGGTTCGCATGCGGATGGATCGTTACACTGCGGCGGACCAGTCAGTCCAGCTCGATTCTGTCTTCGGTTCCATGCAGCAATCCCAGGATCAGGGTCAGGTACTCGCGCAGATGCCGTGTCAGGAGGAAGTTCTCGCGCACGAAACGCTGCGCTTTCTGCCCCATCTCCAGGAGTTTGTCTCGATGGTAGAGGAGATAACGGATACGGAGCGCTGCGCCTTCGGGGGTGTCGACCAGAAATCCGGTGTGGTGATTGGCCACCTGCAGGCGAATGCCGCCGCAGTTGCCACCGACGACGGGCTTGGCCTTCCACATCGCTTCGGTGACGGTGAGGCCGAATCCTTCGCGAATCGACTTTTGCAGGACGACGTCGGCCGCCCGCTGCAGGGCATTGATGGTGCGGTGCGAGTCGGCAGGAAGCAGAAGAATGTGGATGTTCTCGTCATCCGCAGCCGCGGCCCTGACTTCCGTGATGACGGCCTGGCCCTCCGGGTCGTCGGTGGCCTCGCCGCCCGCCAGCACAAGCTGCAGGGAAGGGATGAATTTCCGCGATAGACGATAGGCATGGATGACGCCGACCGGATCCTTGAAGCGGTCGAACCGGGAGACCTGCAACAGCATCGGCCGGTCCGGTGCAATGTCGAAGCGGCGGCGGACGGTTTGCACTTCTTTTTCGCTGAGGTCCATGTTCTTCTCGCTCAGCGGGTCGATGCTTGGCGCGATAAGGTACTGAGGGTGCGGCAGAGGCTGCGCAAAATCGGCCAGCGAGAAGACGCTGGCATCATAGCCGACGACAAAGTTGCGCAAGTACTTCCAAACCGGCCGGAACGGCCGGCTGACATCGATGTGACAGCGCCAGACCCATTTGCCTTTGCGGGTTGGGATTAGATTCAGCAGAGGCGCCGGCTGCGGGTCGTGGATGATGACAAAGTCAGCTTCCTCCAGCACCGGCCGCAGTTCCTCGGCATTCTGGGCGTTGGTCTCCTCATAGGCGCGTAGCATCGAATCGGAGAATTCGACGGCGTTTCCCTGCAGGCCGTTGTGAAAGCTCTTGGTGCACTGGTAGAACACCGGGTTTCCCTGCAGCACCTCCCAGCGGGCGTCGATACCGAGCTCTACCATGAGCGGAACCAGCTTGGTGAGGATTTCGGCGACGCCGCCGCCAAGTCGGGTCGAGTTTACGTGCACCAGCCGCATTCCTTCGAGCGGCGCTGCGAGCTGGCGAAGGTGGTCGACGACATCCGTTCCGGCAACCCTGGCGTAGTGCTCGAGATCGGTCGTCATCGCTTGGATCCTCCGAAGTAGTCTTTGAACAGGACGGCGAGTTCGCCGCGGAGTTCAGTCAGCGTCGGGAAGTAGGGATCGACGGTCGCCAGTTCGACGCATAGATCGGCGTAGGTCTCGCCAAACCCCCACAGCCAGGCACGGAAGTCGTCGACTGCGCCGGGCGTGCGCCGTCGGGCATCAATGAAGTGATAGAAGATGCTGCCCACCGACAAGGTAGGGATGGCGTCGGCCAGCTCTTTCGGTTCCACGATGCGCCTGTTGGTATCGAAGACGACGATCTGCGAGGTAATGAAATTGAACTCCTGGTCAGGCCGAGCCCAGGGCACGAACTCAGTTTCATCGAGGCGCTCTTCGATGACCTCCAGCAGCTCCTGGCGTAGTTCCTCCAGGCTGGAGAATTCGGTGGGATCGATCACACCCAGACGCTCGGCCATTTGGCCGTCGTGGAGGGCGTGTCTTGACCAGGTGGCAAAGTCGTTGTTGTACTCGGGATCGTCGAAGCGGGGCCTGAGCAGGCCTCCCCAGAAGTGATAGTAGATGCTGCCGGGATGAATGGTCGAGATCCGGTCGTGCAGCTCACGCAGGTTCTGGGCCCGTTTGCCGGTGGCTATGGCAATGAGGGCGCAATCTTTGATCGCGAACGATTCGAAGGCCGATTGGTTGGGCGGCATTCCCACTCTCCTCATATCAGAAGCCGAATCCGTCGAGAATGATCGCAAATCGACTCGCACCGACGGACCATATAAGGTACACAAAGTGGCACCATCAGTCAAGGACAATCTGGCCGGTGAGGGACAGTGCCCCGTTGGCAGCGGCGATTCTGATCGATGCAACCCCCGACTGGGCGCATCACCAGACAAGCTTGACGTGCCCCTCGAAGCGCAGCAGGCCGCGGCCGTCGCGGCTGAGCAGCAACCCTGGTGTGGCCTCGCCACCCCACTGCGTCAGGATGACCTCATAACCTCGCAGCCGGCCGCGGGAGTCCAGAAGCGAGGTGACGTACAAATGGAGACCCTGAGCCGGTGTCAGCGGCAGCCCCACAAACCCTGTCACCCTGGCCAGCGTCGTCAACGGACTCCGCTCGAGACCGATTTCTCCGCCCACACTGGCCGTGCCGCTGTGCGTCACGCCAAGGGATGCGGCGACCGGTTTGCCCAAGGGCGCCTGCCAGGAGGCGTAGAGGGAGGAGGTCCATGTCGTCCCGGCCCGCCGCACCAGACGAATCTCGGCCTCTGTCGCTCGGCCGCCACCGTAGCGGCGCAGCCGTGCCTGCCACGATGAATTCTGCGACCGCCGGGCCACGCCGAAGGTGTCCCATTCCACGCGGCCAGAGAGCGAACTCCCGAATCGGCCGCGGCCATCGATGCGCCAGCCTTTGGAGTGGTAGAGACCCATCCAGGTGCCCAGCAGGTCGGTGCCAAAGCGACTTTGTGCCGAGAGGACACTGCTGAGATTGGCCGATCGCACGAACAGGCGTGTGTTGAGGCCTGATTCCCAGCGTTGGTCGGCGCGACGGGCGGTGTGCCACTCGTTGTCGACGAGCACCTGAGGCGTCGGCCGCCAGGACGTGCGCAGCGACATGGCCTCCGGCCCATCCCTCGAAGCGAACCGGAGATTCAACGTCGACGCCAGCCTCGACGAGGTTTTCCGCAGGTCGAGACGTCCCTTCCAGCCGGAGCCCTTTGCAGGCCTTGCCACAGACAACACGGAGGACCAGCGGCCGGCGCCGGCCGCCACCAGGCTGCTACTGCTTCCATCGACAGCAGCGACGCTGTGCTGAAGCGAAATCCATCCGCTGTTGCTCCGCCGGTCCAGGCCGACCTGGAAGCCACGGCGACCTCGCCAGTCTTCTACGCGCAGAAATGCCACCATCCTTTTTCGTTCCCATTCCAGCGAGCCGCTTTCCTGTCCACGAAAGAGGCGCTGGTGTTGCACCCGCAGCCGGCTGCCGTCTTGCCCGACCACGGTCATTCTCTGGCGGCGCACCTGCAGGCCGGTCTCGGTGAGCAGGCCTTCCTGGTAAAAGCGCACGTCGCGATCGCCCCACGATTGCTGGATGTCCAGCACCTGCGGCAGGCGCATGCGGGCCAGTCCGGAGGGATCATACAGGCTGTTGAGGATTCCGGCAGTGAGACCATAGAGTCGCCTCGTCGCCTGCGGCCCGGCGTGGAGACCGCGCTGGAGTACGCCATCGGACCAGTGAATTCCGGCATTGCCGAGGGCTGCGAGGATTTCGTTGCGCAACTCCAGCCGCTGGGCGGTGGAGAATTGACGGACGAGATCCTGGCGCTGGTTGCTTTGGCCCAACCAGTTGAGGAGTGGATAGCTGCGGCGCAGCCGCTCGACGGTGCGCACCCGCCCGCCGACCAACCCCATCTCCAAAGGCCCGCTGCCACGCACGGCAACCAGCACGGACCCGTCGCCCGGATCGCTGCCTGTCTTTTTCTTGTTGAACATCACCAAGCCTGGATTCACGGGCGGGTAGAGTTGCACCCTGGCTTCGCCTTCCGGTGAGCCCAGGTAGCCGTACCAGCCGCGTTCGTCGAGCACGAGGGAGGCGTTCACAGGACGGTCCGAGTCGAGGATCTTCTCCCCGGCGATCCGCAGATAGGTGGCCCCTACGACGCTGATCCAGGCCACGGCGCCGCTGGGACCCTGGTGGGCGAGAGCCATTTCGGCGTCGCTGTCGAGAAGGCCACTCTGCCAGGGGCCGTCGGCGACGATCAGTAGATCCTCCCCGCCGGCGTCCACTGTGCGGATGCGACGGCCCGTGGCCGCAGCCTTGCTGCTCACCGGCACCGGGTCGACGTCGACTCTCGGTGCCCCGCCGGCTTGCGGAATAAGGAGTGTGACCAGCCTCTGGCGCGGTGCCGCGGGCAGACTGACGACGGCGGTGGCATGGCTGCCTCCGGCGGCCAGCGTGTGCAAGCCCACCTGGGGCGAAATGGTTACCGGCGCCTGGCTGGCGGTGACGAACTCGGCTTCCAGGCGGACGTCATTCTGGCGCCACTCCACGCGATTGAAGCCCGCCGGCTCGAACTGCCCCAGGCCATGCCAGGGGACTGAAAACCGTTTGGGCTCCGCAGCGCTCAGGTGGTCGGCGACGACGAAATAGCGATGATCGACGAACCACACCCGCCGCTGCACGTCGCTGCCGCGGTAATGGGTGGTGACAGCGGCCGCCGCGAGTTCGTCTGTCTCGAAGAAGTCGGCCATCCTGCCCCCCAGCTGGTCCCCCCAGACGGGGTTCGGGTCGGGGCCGAGACCGTCGACGAGGGGCATGTTGTGCGCTTCCGGCGACACGTACCAGGCCCGATCGGGGTTCGTGACCCCTCCAGGGCCGTAGCCGGCATCGATGAGCAGATCGTGACCGAAGGCGGTTAGAGTGAAGGCGGTCGGGTCGGCGTGATCGTGCCAGGACAAATGGGGACGGCCGGGTTCTGCCAGCAGCAAGCCGTAGATACTCTGGCGCTCCCTGCTGCTTCTGAACACGGCCATGCCGCCGTCCGGGTAGAACGCCGCAGAGCGCTGGGTCGGCCGGCCTGGCTGCACGCGATCGTCGAAGCCGCAAAAGGCCTCAACCAGATTGGAGCTGAAACTCCGGAGCCGTTGGCCGTGGCGTTCGAAGGAAGAGCGAAGTTCGCCGCCGTTGGGAGAGAGACCGACGGCGATCGGTTCGTAGAAGAAGTTCTCCGGAAAGGCGTCGTCAAAGTCCGGCACGCTGCCATCCGGCTTCTCGATGTCGAGGAGCCAGCGGCTGAAGCGCACCAGCCTGGGCTGTGCCAGGAGGTTGACCCCAGTGACATGATACAGATAGAGCGCGAAAGGAAAGAGGCGCGAGGCAATGTAGCGGGCATAGTAGGCGCCTTCACGATAGCTGCCATCGGGCTCAATCTGCGCCAGGCCGCTGCTCAGTTGAGTCATGGCGACATCCAGCCAGCGCTGTGGCGAAGCTCTCCCTGGGAGGGAGGCGTCGGCCAGAGCCAGCGCGGCGCTACCCACACCGATGGCGATGATGGTGGTGTGGTTGTTTTCCGGTACCAGAGCGAAGACGCCGGCGAGCAGCTCGGTCTCCGCCGCCAGCTTCTGCGCGATCACCGCACGGTCCGCGAGGGACAGCGTTGATGCGAGGAGATCGTAGGCCACGGCGTACTGGCGCAGCGCGTCGGCCGCCTGCAGCCAGTCGCCCCAGCCGATGCCACGCCTTCCGCCCTCGATGGTGGTGATGCGCGCGGGCTCGGCCATGTTTCTGAGGGCCTGCAGAGCCGTCTGCCGGAATCGAGGCTCCCCGGTGAGCCGATACGCGAAGGCCGACACTTTGGCGATGCCGCTACGTTCTCCCTCGTTCAGCAACGGCGAGGAAGGGTCCTCTGTTGTGGAGCGGGCTTCGAACAGAATCTGAGCGGCCCAGTCGGCGTACGGAGGTCGATGCAGCCGGGTACGGAGCCTGGGCCAATCGCGTTCGCGGAAGAGGAGGGAGGGATGGCCGATGGTGGCAGGGAGCAGCGGTTTCGGTAACGGAATGAGGTGCAGCGCCGCAATGTCGCCTGGCGGCGTTTCGCGATAGTTTGCCCGCACGATGCCGCGCAGGAATTCGCCGCCGAGTTGCCGGCCGAATTGGCTGAGGCGTGCCAGTGTCTGGCCGGCGGGCCAAGCCCTGGCGGTAGTGCCGCGCGCTGCCTGCGTCGAGTCGACGCCGGAGCCTGGGGCGGCAAAGATCCGCGGCGAAACACAAAGAAGGAGGAGACCTGTTGATAGCTTCAAGATGAGCCGTCGCCGGTGGGCATGCCCCGAGGCTGGTGCCTCCGGCGCGGACTGGGGGACCCCCTTATCCACACACCGGCGGGTCAGGATTTCCTGCGTGCTCGGCAGGAACATGGAATTCAACGGGACAGATTCGCCTGCGATTGTTGATGACGGAGATCATGCCTTATTCTTATACGACAAAGCACTCCTTTTTCATTCCCACAGCACGATGGCGATGTAGGCCCAGTCTCGTGAACATAAGACGCAGGAGATTGCGGATGGGCAAGGACCGGAATCTCCTGCGAGCCTGCGGCCAGCCCGTGACATCGGTGCTTGACTTTCGCGCCTGGATTCATTATAAATAGGGTGCCGAGCGCTGGTCACCGCCGCGCGATGCAGCTTGACTCCATCCGGCCCGGAGTATGAAAATGCCTGACCGAATTCGACCCCTCACCGTTCTGCTTCTGGTTGTAACATTCCTCACCGCCTGCAGCGTGCAAACGCAGAAGCGGTCGCTGCAGGAACCGCAGCAGGTCGCCTCCCTGGACAGGCGTTCTCCTTTCCTAAAGGCCCACATGCGCGACGGCGGCGTTTATGTTTTTTCCAGCTGGCAGGTCAACGCAGCCCAGGATACGGTTTTCGGGCGTGGCAGGCTTCTGGACGTCAACCGTGAGGTGGTGTCCGAAGGGTCCTTTGCCGTGCCTCTCGATTCGGTGGCCCTGTTCGAGACGAATGTCGTCCAGACCTCGCCGGCTGTGGCGGCCCTGAGCGTGCTCACCGGCGCCTCGGTTGTGGCGACGGCCTACTGTCTGACTCATCCCAAAGCCTGCTACGGTTCCTGCCCCACCTTCTACGTCTGGGACGGCACGCGGCAGCTTCTGCAGGCCGAGGGCTTCTCGGCCAGCGTTGCGCCGGCGCTGGAGGCACGGGATGTCGATGCTCTCTACCGCGCAAGACCCACAGGCCGCCTTCTCGAAGTGCGCATGAAAAACGAGGCCCTGGAGACGCACGTCGTGCGCTATGTCCGCGTGCTTGCCGTTCGCCGGCCAGACGGCGGCCGAGTCTTCGCCTCTACGGAGGGCGGCTTCTATCAGAGCCAGGAGTTGATTGCAGCGTCGACCGCACTGGGTCCGGAAGGGGATTTCAGCGCAGCCGTGCGCACCTTCGACGGAGTCGAGCGGGTGAGCCTTGCGGATTCAAACGATCTCGCCAGCAAGGAATCGCTGGACCTCGTCTTCGTAGTAAAAGATGCCGGGCGCTACGGGGTGGTGGTCGCCGCCAGGCAGTCGTTGCTGAGCACGTATCTGTTCTATCAGGCTCTGGCCTACATGGGCCGCTCGGCCACACATTGGCTTGCCAGCCTCGGGCGCGGTGACGTCGAGGCGCAAAGGCGGAGCCGCGCCATCGGCCGAATCCTGGGCGGGATGGAAGTATTGATCCCGACCGCGCACGGGAGTTGGGTCTCCGCCGGGGAAATCAACGAAACCGGGCCGTTGGCCGCCGATGTCAGGGTTGTGCCGCTGCCGGAGACCGTGTCGGGCCGGGTCACCGTTCGCCTGCGCCTGACGCGCGGCTACTGGCGCATCGACTGGGTGGCGCTGGCTCGACTCGGCGACCAGGTGCAGCCGTTGCGGCTCGAGCCGGATGTGGTGCGGCGTGCGGGCCGCGCGGACGCGATGGCGAGGAAGTCGTTGATCGATACGACCAGGGTGCTGACAACGCTTCCCGGCGATGAGGTGACGCTCGTCTATCGACTTCCCGAGCAGCCAGAGCGCTACGAGCTGTTTCTGGAGACACGCGGCTACTACCTGGAATGGATGCGCGAGGAGTGGCTGGCGGAGGAGGACCCCATCCGCGCCGCCATGATGTTTCTCGAGCCGCGGCAGGCGCTGCGCTCGCTGGCGCCGCAGTTCAAGAAGGTGGAAGCGGAGTTGGAGAAAGCTTTCTGGAACAGCCGCTATGCAGGTCACTGAAAGAAGGCGCTTGTTTTTCGCGCCGGCCGTCATCGCCCTCTTGGTGGCCGGCTGCGCCAGCAACACAGCCCCGCGCGGCTGGCTGCCTCCGGCGTCGGAGTCTCAGGCGACGGCCTATGGTGGTTGGATCTCAGTTCGGCTGAAGAAGGGAGCCGGCCTGCCGGCAGCGGCCGAGGAAGGGGTGGTTTTTGAGAGAAGGGTGTTGGTGAGGAAGCGTCCCGATCGCCGTGCCGCCCGGGTTGCGATCCTGCATCGCGGAAGACGGGTGCGGGTCGTCCGCCGAGAAAAAGGCTGGTGCGAGATCGAGCTGCAGGACGGGCGCTCGGGGTGGCTGCTAAGACGGAACTTGAAGCTGAGCGGACGCGATCGAATCGACGGCGAGCTGATTGCCGTCAACGAAGACACGGTGTTCGTCCTCTCCCTGAGCGGCCTGAAGGCCATCGCCAAGACCGACATCCAGTGGGCGAAACTGACCGGCTACGACTCGAGATACGGCCAGCTCGGCTACTGGGCGACGCTCGGAACTCTCTCCACCGCGTTTCACGGCTGGCTGTTGTTGGTGTCGGCGCCCGTTTGGATGCTGACGGGCATTACGGTCACGGCCCTGCAATCGCACGTCCCGGAGCTCAAGTACCCTTCAGCCTCGTGGGACGAATTGCGCAAGTATGCGCGTTTTCCTCAGGGGCTTCCCGCCGGAGTGGAAAGAAGGCGACTCAAGCCGAAGCCGTTGCCGAGATAAAGGGAGGAGCCGATCCCGGGCAGGCCTGACCCGGTGAGGGGCCGGGCGCCGCCGGTTTCGGTGGAGTTCGATGCCGTCGTCTACGCCTGGTCGCTCCACGAGTTTTGCGTGCCATCCTCCCCTCGTCCGCGGAACGTTCCCCTAGCTTTGTATCGCCCATGACATCCCCGCGAAATCTCGTCCGACAATGCCTGGAGTTTGAAGGGCCGGAACGCGTTCCCAGACAATTGTGGCTGCTGCCCTGGGCCACCCTGCACCATCCCGAGGAGGTGGCCCGCATCCAGGCACGCTTTCCCGATGATCTTCTCACCTCTCCTTCCTTCTGTAGACAGGGCCCACTGACGACGGGCGATCCCTACGCTCCCGGTGTCTATGTCGACGAATGGGGATGCAGGTTCGACAGCGTCCAGGAGGGTATCATCGGTGCGGTGCGAGAACCTCTTGTGAGATCGTGGGACGAGCTGGATCGTGTGCGGATTCCGCGTGAACTTCTGAGTGTAGATGTGGACAGGGTCAATTCGTTCTGCCGGCAGACGGACCGCTTCGTGATTTCTGGTTGTGCTCCGAGGCCGTTTGAGAGACTTCAGTTTGTTCGCACCGCGGAGAACCTGTTCCTCGACCTGGTGGACCAGCCGCCCGAGCTGTTCCACCTGCTGGAGAAGATTCAGGCGTTCTATGTCGAGGAGCTCGAGCTGTGGGCGAAGACAGAAGTCGATGCGCTGATGTTCCAGGACGATTGGGGCACCCAGACCTCGCTGTTGATCTCGCCGGCCCTGTGGCGTCGGATTTTCAAACCCCTCTACGCGGAATATGTTGAGATCGCCCACCGTCATGGAAAGTACGCCTTCATGCATTCGGACGGCTACATCATCGATATTTTGCCCGATCTGATCGACCTGGGCGTCGATGCCATCAATTGTCAGATCTTCTGCATGGGGGTCGAAGAACTCGGCAGGCGCTTTCGCGGCAGGATTACGTTTTGGGGCGAGATCGACCGTCAATTCATTCTCCCCTACGGGACACATGACGAGGTGGTCGAGGCAGTGCAAAGCGCCAGGCAAGCACTTTACGACAATGGCGGTGCCATCGCCCAATGCGAATTCGGACCCGGTGCAAGGCCGGAGAATGTGTATCTGGTTTTCGAAACATGGGCGAGGGGGGTGATGGTTGATGGTTGATGGATGATGGGCCCGTTGCGGAGTGCGGACTGCGGCCGATGGTTCTCCACTGACCAACGGAAAACGGCGCCCAACGGATGCTGCTCATCGGCGCCCGGGATGGTCAGCGA
>CAZGRP010000099.1:0-9712 GCA_964527995.1 uncultured Cytophagia bacterium
GCACGCGCCCCCCTTGACGATTCTTCGGCATCAGGCCCCCTCAGAAATTCTGGCGCCTGGCCTGCGAACCATTCGCGTTCATGGCAGGCCCACCAGAAAGCCGCACCCGACGAACAAGGCTTCGTCGGGCATCCGAGCGGTAAGGTGCGATCGCATCGAAACCTCCCCGCGCACTTGCGGCGGAGATCCTTCGCTGCGCTCCACTTTGCTCCGCGCCGCTCAGGATGACAACCTGGGTAACGAGTGAGTACGACATTTTGCGAAAAGCACTAGCAAACCGGCTAACGATCCGCAGGCCTCGTCGGTTCCGGCCCCGGGCGACATCCTGGCACAACCTGACTACTGCTTTCAGGCCGGCAAGCCTCACATACCTTCTCGTCCGGTGGCGGTCGAGTTCCGGACCTTGCATTTTGTAAGATCTTTTCTTATGATCTTTCTTGCTGTCCTCGAGATGGCGTCGCAGCGGCCCGTCCACAACGAGTCGAAGCGCGTCGAGACGGAATCGGACCTGACAAGCCAAGCGCCCAGACTGCATCCGGAGGCGAGCACGCTTCGAGTCCGAAGCTCCGTGGCCGGCCGCCGTCGGGCCTGGACCCTTCAGACGAATTCTGGAGAAGCCATGTCCATACGGGCCATTCTCATCCTGGCCTTCCTCCTGCGGGTGTCGGTCCCTGTTGCCGCCCTGCTGCGCAGCCACGATCCCGCGGTTTTTCACGCCCGTGACACTGCCTCTTATGTCACGCCCGCCAAGGAACTGCTCTCTACCGGGAGGTTCACCAGCGGCGGACTCCCGGAGATCATCCGCACTCCCGGCTATCCGATCCTCCTCATCCCGGGAATCGTCCTCGGCCAGATCGAGCTCGTCACGATCCTTCTTCAAATTGTGTTGAGTTCGGCTACCGTGTACGTAGTGTACCGGATCGGCCTGCTCCTTTTCGGGAATGGTGCCGCAGCCCGGCTCGGCGCTTTGCTGTACGCCATCGAACCGCTTTCAGTCCTGTATTCGAGCCGGCTTTTGAGCGAGACGCTCTTTACGGCCTTGATCATGGTGTCTCTCTATTGGCTACTACGATACCTGAAGGACCGGTCCTTGAGGCAACTCATGTTTTCCGCCGTCCTGTTTGCGGCATCGGTCTACGTCAGGCCGATCGGATATTTCCTGCCGGCGCTGATCACCGCACTCCTTTTGGGCTGGTTTTTGGTCCGCATGCGCGCGCAGCGAACCATTCTGCTGCATATCCCCCTCTTTTTGGCCGTCGGCATGGGGCTGGTGGGTCTGTGGCAGGTGCGCAACCAGGTCGAAGCCGGCTATTCGGGCTTCTCGGCCATTACGGACACGAACCTCTACTTCTATCCGATGGCGGCTGTGCTGGCTGCGAAGGAGGGGGTCCCCTACTACGACATGCAGAAGCGGCTCGGCTACCACAACCTCGAGGTTTATCTGGAGGACCACCCCGAGCAGCTCGCCTGGAGCCGAGGCCGCAGATATGAATGGATGCGCGCTCGGGCCCTCGGCGTGTTGCGCCACAACCCCGGCGTCTATGCCAACATCCACCTGAAGGGCGTGCTGCGGGTGCTGCTCGACCCGGGAGCCGTGGAGATCCGGAGGCTGTTGCGGCTTTACCCGGAGTCCGGCGGTCTGCTGGGGAGGATGGTGGACCAGGGGATGGGGAGGACGGTGCTGCGCCTCATCAGAGAGCGGCCCGCCCTGTTCTGGAGCAATCTGGTCCTTGGAATGCTGCTGCTGGCCTTCTATCTGTTGGCGGTGGCAGGGGCGCTGAAGCGAAAGTCGGCAAGTCCTCTTGGGCTGGCCGCGCTGCTGGCCGTGGCGGCCTACCTGATCCTCCTCTCCGGCGGTCCCAACAGCACGAGCCGCTTCCGGCACCCGGTGATGCCGATCGTCGCGGTCCTGGCGGGGTATGGCCTGGCAAGGGTGGGCCAACCGGGTCGTGGCAAGAGCATCGCTTCTGTAGCCGCGGGGTCGGCCAAGGAGGCGCCGAGCCCGCAAGGGGGAAATCCGTCATCGTGATCGTGCCGCGAAAGGCGCGGAGGGCGACCCCGCAGGCCGGCGCAGCCGGCCGAGGAGGCGCCCGGAGCCCGCGGAGGACCCCGCAGCCCGGCGTCGCCGGGCGAGGAGGCCGAAGCGGTCCCAAAGCGGAACAGGACAGGCCGATAACGGATGCAGGTCGAAACGAAACCTGCTGTCCGGCTACTCCAGCGCCACCTTCGCTTCGCACTTGCTGCAGAGAACCTGCTCTCCCTTTTCGAGCAACCAGTACGCCCGGCAAGATGCGCACGCCTCCGGGCTGCGCCACTCGCACTCCAGGCAGATTTCCTCGGTCGGCAGCGGGTCGGCGGAGAAGTAGTCGCGCGGATCGATCTGGGCGCCGCACTCGCTGCAGGCCAGCATGACCTCGGGAAATCGCCCGGTCGTTTCGTCCACCGGCGGCGCGTAGCGGCGGCCGGCCGTGCGCTGCCGCTTCTCCATCATCAAGGCATAGTCGAGGATGGCCCGGAGCTGGCCCTCGGCGTCGATGCCGGCCTCGTGCAGCACCCGATGCGCCTGGCCGCTGCCCAGGTAGTGGCCGTCGCGGAAGGAGTGGAGCGTTCGCCGCAGCCCCTCGTTCCAGCGCACCCAGCGGTACATCGTGGGCAGGGTGAAGTCGGTGATGCCCATGGCCTCCCGCGCCAGGGCTTCGGGGAAGATGCGCGCCTGCTCGTCGGCCGGCAGCCGGTTGAAAAGCTCGGTGCTGGCGACGTAGTAGACGTTCATGTTGATACCCCGGTCCTCCAGCTTTGGAAGCACATCGTGCACAAAGGCGCTGGCAACGCCGTTGCCCTGGAGAACCAGGGTGCCGTGGTATTCGCGCGCATCGAGGTCGGCCTGGCGCATGGCATAGACACCTTTCACGGCGGCGGTCACGGGCGGCAATCCGAGAGCGGCGCGGTCGACGACCTGCTCGGGCGGCCGGGTGACGAAGGGCGCCAGAATCGCCGGCCTGGCCAGCAGTCCGGCCACCAGCAGCGGCCAGATCTCCTGCGGATCCCAGGGCGTGAGGGTGATGAGGACGTTGTTGGGGAAGTTCTCCTGCAATAGTTGCAGCACCTGCGGATCGGCATGCGTTGGCCCGTCCTCGCCGGTTTTGACGCCGGCGTGGGCGTTGATCATGATCCAGGTGCGGTAGGCGGCATGAGGGCCGTAGCGGGCCTGTTGGCCGATGCCGTGCAGGCGGGCGGCAACGTGCTCGAGCGCGCCGATAAAGGCACCATAGGAAGAGGATACACCGATATGGTGGCCGAAGGTCGACAGGCCGGCCATCCACGCACCCATGGCGTCCTCGCAGATGCCGCCGACGGCCACCAGGCGGGCGTCGGGGTTGGAGACGGCGTTGAACCATCCCTCGGGGAACCCTTTGGCAAGAGCCGAGACGCTGGTCGAGTTCAACAGGTCCGCAGCGGCGCCGATTACGGCCCCTCCGGTCGTGCTGTTCAACACGTTGAGGGCATCTCCGAGCACGGCGCGAAGGGTTACCTTCTGTCCCGGTTCGAGTCGGAGCGCTTCGGGCACTTCCTCGGGCTGCGGCTGGGAACTGCGGTCATAGAGTCGTTGCACCCTCGGCGCCCGGGCATGAGGCCGTCGCTTCAGCGCCTGCAGGCGCTGCCATGCCATGGACACGCGCTCGGCAGCGAAATCGGCGATGTTGCGATTTGATTCCAGCACATGGCGGATGACCATCAGGGTGTCGAAGAAAGTGCGTTCGATGTTCTCCGGAGTCGGCTCGCCTTCGAAGCGCGGAAAGCGAACTCCGAAGGCCTCTTCGAATTCACCCAGAAAGCGGTAGTAGTCTTCGGAGCAGAACTTGTGGCCGGCGCCATGCGATGCCTTTCCCTGGATGCCGTACTTCCACCCCTTGACCGTGCGATAGACGATGGCGGTCGGCTGGCGGGTGTCCAGGGCGAGGGCCAACTCCTGGGCCGCCAGCACCTGGCGAAAATCGAAGCCGTTGGGCACGAAGATGACGTTCCAGTCGTGCACGTACGCCAGTTCTACGGGATTCCACTGCACGTAGTCACCAGGCTCCTCGGCCTCGCGGCAGACATGGTTCGAGTCGATGGAGGCCTGGTTCCAGTCGACATGGAGAACGGCGTTGTGCAGGCGGGCTGTTGCCGCCGCGGCCAGAGCCTCGTGCACTCGACCCGGAGTCATACCGCCCTCGCCTTCGAGGATGTGCACCCAGGGAGGATTCTCCCGGTAGATGTCGAGCGCTGCCATGGCCAGGCCGAGCGAGGCCGGCACGCCGACGCCACTGGCTCCGGTGGCCAGACGGACAAAAGGCGTCGTCGGTGTCGGGTGGCCGTCGAGGGCCTTGGACTTGAACTTGCGGAAAAGGGGCGTGTCGTGGGTGGGGTTTCGGCGAAAGCCGAGGAGGTCTTCCAGGCGAAGCTGCTGGCTCACTTCGGGCAACAGGTCCGGCCGGCCGATGCGAACCATTTCGTTGCGCAGGGCCCACATCGCATACAGCCCCATGGCCTTGTGGCCGGCCGCGTAGGAGACAACATCGGCGTCCTCAGCCTCGGGATCGTGGAAGTTGTAGTCCATGGTTCGATAGAGAAGTCCTTCGACAATCCTGCCGGAGGAAATGCTGCCGCCCGGATGACCCGAAGTGGGCACAAAGTTGTAGAGAATGCCGCAGAGGGTGCGGTAGACCAGATCGATCTGCTCCAGCGTGTCGATCTCGGCAGGCTCCACAGGCAGCGGCACGTCCTGCAACACCTGGCTGATGTCGTAGTAGATGCCACGACGTGGCCCGAGCCCAAATGGGCTTGAGTTGGCCCCATAAAACTCACGGTTTGGTTTCATCACTTGGCTCTCCCGACTTGTCGTGCTATCCAGCTGTTTGCAGCAGACCCCTCGTGCCCAGACGAAACAGGGAGTTGCGTCGTACTTCCGGCCTCTTCGCAAATCCCGCGCCAGGTCTAGGAGTCCTTTTCGAAAAATGCAAAATATTCAATCTATTGTTTGTAATTATGTTACACCGATGTGGCTTGGGTCAAGCACGACATCAGTTTCTCAAGTTCAGGAAAATACAGGAAAACGTTCTTAGACTTGCGAAAATGATCGATGCACAGACGGTGGCCACGGGGGCCGGGTCGCATCCCAACAGCGCGGAGTCTGCAGCGCGCTCGAGGTTCGGGCGGCAAACTTGCTTCCTGGGGCATCGAGGCGTGTCTCACAACCGAGCTTCGTTCCGCGCGATCCTGCGCTTGAGGGCCATCTGCCGTGCGTGGTTTTTGTTGCGCACCTTCATGGCGGGATCGCGGGTGACGTCGGTGTTGTCGGCATGGCGGCGGTAGTGATAGAGCACTTTGTGAACGCGATCGACATCGTATTTCTCCGAAATCTTCAGCACCATGTCGTAGTCTTCGCCGAAGTTCCCGTAGTTGGCGGCATCGTAGAGGCCGAACTCGACAAGCACCTTCTTGTGGAAGAATCGAAGGGCGCCGGCGCCATCGACGCGCAGGATGTTGTTGCGATCGTACTCCAGGTGCTTGATCACGCCGAACTCCGTGAGCGGCCGGCTGTCTTCGTCGATGAGGTCGTAGTAGGAGATAGCGAGCCCACATCTGGGATGCGTCTCCATGTAGGCGACCATGGTTTCCAGCGTCTCCGGTACGTATTCGTCGTCGGAATCGAGCTGGGCGATGTACTTACCGCGCGCCTCCTGGATGCCGCGGTTTAGCGCGTCGGCGATGCAGGTGCCGTGGTTCTGGATGAGCCGCACCCGCGGATCTCGAATCGCCTGTACCTCCTCCTGGGTGCCGTCGGTCGAGCCGTTGTCGACTACCAGGATTTCGAAGTCGTCGAAGGTGCCATCGAGCACGGTCTGGATAGTCCGCCGAATGAAGCGCTTCCTGTTCAAAATAGGAATCACAATGGATACAACGACCGGAAAAGACTCGCCCGAGTCGTATTCGACAACGGCGTTTCGCTGGCTCAGATAGGCGCCGACGCGCTGCAAGAACTGTTTGAAAACAAACTCGACCTCGCGCTCCATTTCGGGAGTGTAGAAAAGGTAGGAGAATCCTCCCCGGGCGCCCTGGCCCGGCGAGTGCAGCTTGGACAACGCCGCGTCCGTCTCCGCCTGTGCGGAGGGCAAGGTACAGCGGTAGAGAGGCTGGGGGATGTGGGCGATGTCATAGCGCCGCCAGAATCTCAGCCGCAGATCGTACTCCTCGGCATGGTCGTAGTCTTCGCAAAAGCCACCGACTTCCCAGACCTTGCGCCGGTCATACACGCGCACGAAACCCAACGGGAACCGCTCGTCGATCTGGTCCTCGTAGGGAAAGAGGCGGTGAGTCGAGGTGGCGCCGTCAGCCCCGACCTCTGCGTAGTCCGAGTAGACCATGCCTACCTCTGCACCGCGGCGGAAGGCAGCCTGCACCTGCCGGGAGAAATTTCTGTCGAGGTAGACGTTTGCGGGCAGGACCGCCACCAGGTCGCTGGCAGCCTGCTCCATCGCATCATTGAAGAGAGCCGCCCTGTTCCGGTGGGCCCGCGGGAAGTAGCGTAGGCCGGATTGTGCGAGCAGGTCATCGAGGGTAGGGTCGGACACTTGGTGCAACCGCTCGTCGAAAAGGAGGACTTCCGGTTGTGCACCTTCCATCCGGCGGATCGACGCGATCTGGTCCACCACCGCAGCGGCGGACTCGTACAGAGGCAGAGCAAGAGTCAGGTCGTGTGGCATCAGCTTACCATCGGTTTGGGTTGAGTAGTGGGATGCTTTTTCTCTCCTGAAAGCTCGAAGACGCCGAGAGGAGCCGGAATCAGACGATCTCGGCCTCCGACGTCCGAAGGCCGGTTCACGATGCCGGCTGGAGCGCCCGGAATGACCGCCGCCCCATCGCAGCGCTCCGGCGACACGTACATCACCGTTGACCCACCGCCGTCGAGATTCAGGGCTTCCCGGCAGCCGAGCCGGCACAGGAAGCGGGCTAGCTCAAGTAGCGTCATGCCGACGCTGTGCTCCCAGTTGCGACCGTCAACGGTGATGAGCAGCAAGCGATCGTCGTGCGTTATCCCGAGCGCCGTGCGAGGGGCGCGCACGTGGGTGACACTGTGAGGGAAACGAGTCGGGGGCAGGCCTGACTGAACAATCCCGCTCCGGTCGAGTCGCAGGGGCACGAACTCCTCGGTCCCCGAGGCGAGATAGTCCGGGCTCAGAGGACGGCCGCCCTTTACCAGTTGTGGTCCAGCGGCGATCGCAGTGCGGATGCTCGAGAGCCCGAGACGCGCAAGGTCCAATTCGATTTCGACTCTTGCGCCGTTCTCTCGGACATGGCGGACAATTCCTGCCGGATCGGCGCCGGGCAGCGACAGCACGAAGCCATTCATGGGAATGGCAGTGCCGCCGCCTCGATGAATCTCCACGATACGGCAATCCACGATCACGAGATCGACGACCTCCGCCCTGGGCGTCAGGTTCTTGTGAGGAGGCAATCGGGCCGTGAAGCTGGGTGTATAGACCGTCGGAAGGTCGCCGGGTGCAGCCTGTTCATTGATGGCGAAGTGCTCGATCCGGCCGATGGAGCCACCGAGATCGAGGTGGCAGTCGGCCATCGACACCACGGCCACAGCGGCGTGGCCGTTTTCGTCGATCAGCAGCGACGCGCGCCGTAGAAGCGGAGGCTGCCACAACACTCCATCGACAACCAGCAGACCGACCAGGTCGTTCATTGCGGAGTGAAGATTGTGATACTCTTCGGGGAAGTTGAGGAAGAATACGGAGTTGGTCGCCGCCAGCAAGTTGCCGCTCAACCCTTCAGCAGCCACATAGGGGGAGTCAGATAGCCGCGGTGCCAGACGACTGAGGATCTCGGAACCCGCTACCGGCACTAGTCGCTGAATCGGCACCCGACCTCTAGCACCGCAAAGATTCGCGTTCTCCCCGATCCATCGGTCCACAAATCCACAAGCATTCAGCCGCTCTAGAGCTGCCGATATTCCAGCTCCCGATGCAGTCGACGTGAACTGCTGCTTCCGAAAGTCGCACAGCAATTCGCCCGAGGTGCACGCCCGGGCAAGCCAGTAGTGGTCCACGGTGTGGTAGCCGACGAGCATCCGCCCCGGTTCGATGAAGAGGACGTTCTCCGGCGCTCCGTCTGTACGGGGACCTCGACTTACGGGCAGAAATGCAACAGGCTCGGTCTTACCCACCAGACTCCTGAGAAACCCTTCCGCCCACACGGTTTGCCAGTAGGCATGAGCGATCTGTTCTTGCAAGCGCTCATCCTGCCGCAAGGCCTCACAAGCCCGGACTCCAAAGATCACGGGCACGGGTTTCAGCACGACCTGCCGCGGCGCCAAAGGCGCCGAAATGATGTTCACACACACGCCACCCGGGCTGACTGAAGAGGAAATATCTTCAAAAAGCGATGCGGCGCCATCCGCTTCGCAGCTCAGAGACAACACGTCGCCGGCAACCTCATAGCTATGCGCGCCCTCAAAACGCGGGACTAAGCGGATCTCACGAAAATAGGGATGGAACACCTGCCAGCGGGCTCGCTCCCAGATGCAGCCCGATGCCGTTTGGCAGCACCGATGTTCCTTCAGCCAACTCTTCACTTCTCGGACAAAAGAGCTGCCGAGCCGACCGAGCAGATTCTCGCAGCGCGACCGGCACTCCGGGTCGTTCGGGATGTGCAGGCGTTCGACGCCGATCCTGCGCAGCAGGCGCCACGTGTCCGGCGACACGCGCAGACGGCGTTTGCTGAGGGGGAGGTCGAAGATTTCGATCGGAAAACTTTTCGGCAAGAGCATGATCGCTATCCGAAGACCCAGTCGTCCAGAATCCACGACATCAATATATGAATGGCAGCGAAGCGAATCAACAGGAATTGAGTTGTCAGGCATGTCGAAGGAGGACAGGGCGCGGGATGGAAGCTCCAGGTTCACACCGCCCTTGGCTCCGACCTCGCCAGGTCAGGCCGTCGGGCAGCAGAGTGAAGGAGACGGAGTCGATGGTCGGTGATTGCCTGGAGGCGGGAAGGCACCGAGGCGTGCAAAAAGCAAAGGGAGAGGACATTCAATCCTCTCCCTTTGTCGAAAATCATAATTCCCGGCGACGACCTACTCTCCCACCCCGTTACCAGGGCAGTACCATCGGCGCTGGCGACCTTAACTTCCGTGTTCGGAATGGGAACGGGTGTTTCCTCGCCGCTATGGTCACCGGAAATGTTTTTGCCAAAACAGATCAACCTGAGAAATGCGGGCCCGAGGCAACCGGATCCTTTGCGTAAACCACTGACCGTCTGCTGCGCGCCAAATTAATTGGTTAAGCCGCACGGCTGATTAGTACCGCTCGGCTGAACACATTACTGTGCTTACACCTGCGGCCTATCGACCTCGTCATCTTCGAGGAGCCTTCAGTCAGGCAGAGCCTGAGGGAGATCTCATCTTGGGGAGGGTTTCGCACTTAGATGCTTTCAGTGCTTATCCCGTCCGGACATAGCTACCCAGCGGTGCCACTGGAGTGACAACTGGTGCACTAGAGGTCCGTCCACTCCGGTCCTCTCGTACTAGGAGCAGCGCCCCTCAAATCTCCTACGCCCGCGACAGATAGGGACCGAACTGTCTCACGACGTTCTAAACCCAGCTCACGTACCGCTTTAATTGGCGAACAGCCAAACCCTTGGGACCTTCTCCAGCCCCAGG
>CAZGRP010000100.1:0-9612 GCA_964527995.1 uncultured Cytophagia bacterium
GACTCGAACCCGCGACCAACAGCTTGGAAGGCTGTGACTCTACCAACTGAGTTACTCCCGCTTTTCCGCGCTACTTCCCTGAACCCGGCCGTTCCCGCGCCTGGACACACCGCGGAAGATGCGGGCTGCCGGCATGGTGCGGATCATCCCTAAGGGGGAGAAGCGACAGCCACACAGCCGGACTCCGCCTGCGAATTCCGTCAAACCAGATCGGGGATGGCACGGAGGAGGGCACAGTTGGACGAGGGCGTGCGGACGCACTGCCCGTAGAGACACCAGCAGCAACTCCAAAGCCCCGGAATTCCATCCACCGACGATCGTCGTGCCTTTGTGTTCGCCGCTTCACACGAACACCTGGTGGGGAGGGAAGGATTCGAACCTCCGAAGGCGATGCCAGCAGATTTACAGTCTGCCCCCTTTGGCCACTCGGGAACCTCCCCAACACAAAAGAGCCACCAGCAGGATTCGAACCCGCGACCCGCTGATTACAAATCAGCTGCTCTACCGACTGAGCTATGGTGGCGTGGAATCAACGAATCACCGCTCGAGGCGCAATCGTTCCTTCCCCCAAAAGCACAAACTTCTAATATAGAAACAAATGCCATGAAGTCAAGCTTTTTTTCCCCACCGGTTCGAGTTTCTAACGCTGCCACCGCCACAACGTTCCAGCCGGTGTATCCTCCAACGCAATACCGAGCCGCTGCAACTCATCGCGGATTCGATCGGCCAGTTGCCACTCTTTGCGCTGCCGCAGCTCTCCGCGGATTTCGATCAGCAGTTGCATCAGGTCATCCATGGCGCTGCTCGAACCGGAGGCGCTCCCCGAGCTCACCACACCAAGCACCTGGTCCAGATCTTCGATCAGCGTTTTCGCATCCTGCAGAGCATGGTAGTGTGCCGCTTGCAGGTCACTCTCAGAAAGAAAACGGTTGACCTCGCGGACGATCTCGAAAAGATGCCCTATGGCATCGGCGGTGTTGAAGTCGTCGTCCATGGCAGCAACAAAGCGCTGTCGAAGGCCCTCCAACTGCGCTCGAAATTTTCGCACCTCCTCCGGCGCATCACTTCCGGCGGGAGCGTCCGATCCCTCCCCTTTCTGCAAAGCTCGATCGAGGTTCTGCACGCTGATTTCCAGGCGCTGTGCCGCCTTCTCCGCACTCTCCAGGGCCTCTTCGGTGAAGTCGATGGGGCTCCGGTAGTGCTTTTGCAGGAAAAACAGCCGGATCGTGTTGGCCGAATACCGTCTCAACACCTCGCGTGCCGTAAAAAAATTGCCCAGGGATTTGGACATTTTCTCGCCACGAATCATCAAGAACCCGTTGTGCAGCCAGTAGCGCGCGAACGGCTTGCCAGTGGCGGCTTCGCTCTGGGCGATCTCGTTTTCATGGTGCGGAAAGATCAGGTCCACTCCGCCGGCGTGAATATCGAACGTCTCCCCAAGGTACTTCATCGACATGACCGAGCACTCGGCATGCCAGCCGGGCCGCCCCTGACCCCACGGGCTCGGCCATGACGGTTCTCCGGGCTTGGCCTTCTTCCACAGCGCGAAGTCCAAGGGACTGCGCTTGCGCTCGTCGACAGCCACCCGAGCGCCGCTCATCAGATCGTCGAGGTTCTTGCCCGAGAGCCGGCCGTAGGCAGAAAACTTGCTCACGTCATAATAGACATCCCCGTCGATGACATAGGCATACCCTTTGTTGACGAGGGTTTCCACCAGGGCGACAATCTCGGAAATGTGATGCGTCGCCCGCGGAAACACATCCGCCGGTCGAATCCCGAGACGGGCTGCATCCTCAAAATAGGCGGCGATGTAGCGCTGCACCAGGCGCTCGATGGGAACTTCCTCCTCATTCGCTCGGGCAATGATCTTATCATCGACATCGGTCAGGTTCACGACATAGCGAACGTCATAGCCGCGGTAGATCAGGTACCGCCGGATGACATCGAAGACGATGAAGGCCCGCGCGTTGCCAATGTGGAAATAGTTGTAGACCGTTGGCCCGCAGGCATAGAACCCCACCCGCCCTGGCACCAGCGGCTCGAACTCCTCTTTCTGCCTGGTCAGCGTGTTGTACAATCGAAGGCCCATGCTTTGTGTTCACCTCAGTTGATCGGTCAAGCGATCACTGCATCGCAATCGAATGCGCCTTGGTGATCAAATCTCTAGCCCGCTGTGGATCCACGGGATTGTCGGTGCGGCCTGCTAACTTGATCGCCGTGCCCACGATGGCGCCATCCGCAATCGACAGCACCTCCTGCACGTTCGCAGCGGAAACGCCGCTTCCCACCAACACAGGAACCTGCGGCAGAACCTCCCGGATCTGTACCAGGTCTTCGGCAGCTACGACCTCTCCGGTTCGCCGCCCGGTGACGATCACCGCGTCCGCCAGGCCTCTCTCCACAGCATCGGCCGCCAATTCAGTCAAGTCGATCTGAGCGGGTGGGTAGCTGTGTTTGACGGCCACGTCTGCGAAAATCGCCACATCCGCCTGCAGGCTCCGCCTCAACCGCAGCGTCTCGTGGGCGCGACCGCTGAGAAGGCCCTGGTCGGAGACGACGGCACCCGTATGCACGTTCACGCGGATGAATTGGGCACCGGCGGCCACCGCCACGGCCATGGCGGCCCGGGCATCGTTGCGCAGCACGTTCACACCCACGGGGAGAGCGGTACGCTCGCGGATCTTCACACAGATGGCGGTGAGTGCAGCTACGGCTTCCACAGGCACCTGGTCCGGATAAAAAGGCATATCTCCAAAGTTTTCCACAAGCACAGCATCGAAGCCGGCTCCCACCAGGGCCTCGACATCCTTCTGGGCCCTCTCTTCGACAGCCGCAAGTTGCCCGCCGTATCGCGGGCTTCCGGGCAGCGGCAGCAGGTGAACCATGCCGATCAGCGGCTTGGATGTGCCAAAGAGCCTCTCAAGATCAGCAGGCGTCACGATCGTTTCTCCCACCTTCGTAGCGCCAGTTGCAGAATGCGCTCTACCAGCTCGGGAAAGTCGATTCCGGCCGCGCGTGCTGCCTTGGGAACCAGGCTGGTCTCCGTCATCCCCGGGAGCGTGTTCACCTCGAGGCAATAGATCTCGTTGTTGGGGTCGAGACGGAAATCGACGCGAGCATAGCCGTCGCATTTCAATGCCCGGTACGCCCGCAGCGCCTGCTCCTGTAACCGCTGGCGCACATCCTCCTCCAGCTCCGCCGGGACGATGTATTCGCTCATCCCTTTGGTGTACTTGCACTCGTAGTCGTACACCCCGTGCTTCGGGCGTATTTCCACCACCGGAAGCGCCTGTTCACCGAGGATCGCTACGGTCAGCTCCCGGCCAGGGATGAACTTCTCAATCAGGGCGACTTCGTCGTACCGGAACGCCTCTTCGAGACCTGCAGCCAACCCCGTGGCGTCCTCGACCACGGAAAAGCCGACGGTGGAACCTTGCGAGTTCGGTTTCACAACCACGGGGAAGCCGAACGACGCTAAGATCTCCTCGACCAATGCGGACCGATCGTCCTGCGGCCGCGCGGTGTGCCACGGTGCCGTGGGCACTCCAACCTGGCGGAAGATGGTCTTGGAGATCGATTTGTCCATGCACAAGGCACTTGCGAGCACGCCGGATCCGTTGTAAGGGACCTTGACCAGGTCGAGCAGTGCCTGAACGGTGCCGTTCTCGCCGCTCCCGCCGTGAAGCGCCAGAAAAACCAAATCGACCTGGCGAAAGAGAGGATGACGGAAACTCTCGAGCGCCGACTCACCGTAGGTCTGCGGCAGCGAGCCTGGATCCGGCGGCCGGCTGCCGACCCGCGCGGGAATCTTCTCCGCATCGCCGGAGAGGGCCATCTTTCCGCGGCCGATATCGAGCGCCCAGACTTCGTGCCCGCGCGCCTGCAACGCTTTCACAATGCTTCGGCCCGACGCCAGACTGACATCCCGCTCGGCCGACTCCCCGCCCATGAGAACCAGCACCTTCAATGTCTCAGCACCTTCGCAATGAGTTGCTCGCAGCGCTGGTGGCCGAGAATCTCGGCGACCAACGGCAGCTCGGGGCCGTGTGTTCGTCCGGTGAGAGCAACCCGGATCGGCATCCACAGCTCGCGACCTGTCACTCCGGTCTCCTCGGCAACGTCCTTCATGATGCGGCGGAACACCTCGCGGTCCATTCGTTCATACTGTTCGAGGTGGCGCTGGAACGACCAGAAGACTTTTTGAGACGTATCCTTCTCGACAATCTGGCGGGCCTCGTCATTCTCCGGTTCGACTGAACGCTGGAAGAACGGAGCCGCCACCTCGACGATGTCGGAAAGAAGATTCAGCTTTTCCGCGACCGCCTCCACCACACGCCGAATCACGGCCCGGTCGGCTGGCAGTTCGAGCTGAGGCGCCCGCTGCAGATACGGCAGCACGAGTTCCACCAGTCGATCCGCGCTCAGCCGGCGCAAATGCTGGCCGTTCAGCCACGTCAGCTTCACAACATCGAACACCGCCGGAGACTTTCCGACCCGATCAAGATCGAACTCCTCTACGAGGCGATCCAGGCTCAGAATCTCATCCCCGGTTTCCGAAGACCAGCTCAGCAGGCTCAGATAGTTGATGATGGCCTCCGGCAGATATCCTTTCTCGATGAAATAATCGAGTGACGTGGCGCCGTGACGCTTTGACAGTCGCGTGCGGTCCGGGCCGAGGATCATCGGGATGTGGCCGAAGGCCGGTGGCTGCCATCCCAGCCCGCGATAGAGCAAGAGCTGCCGCGGCGTGTTCGAGACGTGGTCGTCGCCGCGCAGCACATGGCTGATTCGCATTAGGTGATCGTCCACCACGCAGGCGAAGTTGTACACCGGCCTGCCATCGGAGCGGGCGACGACGAAGTCGCCGATGGTATCCGCTTCGAAGACGATCTCCCCTTTGATCAGATCCTTCCAGTGGATCTCTCCGGAAGGCACCTTGTACCTGAAAACAGGCTTGCGCCCTTCGCGCTCCAAAGCCTGGCGTTGACTTTCTGTGAGATCTCGGCAGCGTCCTGTGTAGCGTGGTTGCTGTTTGTTGCGCAGGGCGATCTCCCGCATGATGGCCAACTCGTCCTGGGTGCAATAGCAAGGGTATACTTTGCCGGCGGCCCGGAGCCTTTCGAGTTGGCCGCGATAGAGGTCGGAGCGTTGCGATTGGCGGTACGGTCCGTACGGCCCGTCCACATCCGGCCCTTCATCCCACACGAGGCCGAGCCAGCGCAGATCATCCATGATAGACTGCATCGACACCTCGGTGGAGCGCTCCACATCGGTGTCTTCGATGCGCAGGACAAAACGGCCACGGTGCTTGCGGGCATAGACCCAATTCAGGATGGCCGTGCGGACGTTGCCAATATGCAAATGCCCCGTAGGGCTCGGGGCAAAGCGGACTCGAACCTCGCTAGGCATAGAGAACTCTTTACAGTTTCAACGATGCGCCAGAAGGGCAACGGCGTAGGCCACCACGCCGTCTCCACTTCCCACAAAACCCATTTTTTCCGAAGTTGTCGCTTTGATGGAGACCTGGTCTGTGTCGATCCCCAAGGTCTCTGCCAGGTTACTCCTCATCGCCGGGATGTGCGGCGCCAGCTTGGGTCGCTCGAGCACGACCGTTACATCGACATTCACGACCACGAATTCGCGGGCCTCGAGCTTGCTTTTCACTTCTCGCAGCAACAAGAGGCTGGAGATGCCGGCAAAGCGCTCGTCTTCATCGGAGAAGTGGCTACCGATATCGCCAAGAGCCGCCGCACCCAGCAGGGCGTCGATCACTGCATGCACGAGAGCATCGCCATCGGAGTGCCCCACCGGTCCCTTACGAAAGGGAATCTCCACGCCCCCCAGCACCATCCGGTGGCCATCCTTGAGGCGGTGCACATCGTAGCCAAAGCCCACTCTCAATGCGCCATGCCCTCACGCAACAAGAACTCAGCCCACTGCAGGTCCATCTCGGTCGTGATCTTGATGTTGGACTCATCGCCCTCGACGACCTCGACAGGGTGGCCAAGCCTTTCCACTAAAGCCGCATCGTCTGTGCTGTAGTACCCTTCTCTGGCAGCCGACTCGTGGGCCCTGACAATCAAGTCATAGCGAAAAGCCTGAGGAGTTTGCGCCGCCCACAGGGAGTCTCGCAGATATGTTTCCTGCACCATCCCGGCACTTCCCCGCTTGATCGTGTCCTTGGGTCGAACAGCCACAATCGCCGCGCCGGAACTCTGGGCGGCTCGGATCACCGTTGTGAGCTGTTCGACGCGCACAAACGGGCGTACGCCGTCGTGGATGACCACCCATTCCGCAGCCCCCTCCACAGCCCGCAATCCGGCGAAAACAGAGTCCTGCCGCTCCGGGCCACCGGAGATCACCCTGCGGGCCTTCTCGATGCCGAAGCGATCGACGATTTCCTGCACGACATAAAGCAGCCAATCCTCTGGTGCAACGATCACGACATCATCGACCTGGTCACAACGCTCGAACTTCGACAGGGTGTGACAGAGGATTGGCTTGTCGCCAAGCTGCAGAAATTGTTTCAGCACCGCGCCGCCGACACGCGTTCCGCGGCCGGCAGCAACGACAATGGCACTGACTCGACTCAAAGTCTTCTTCGGGGAGATGAGCTACGACAGCCGCGTCCCAACCGCTACAGGATCAACATCGCATCGCCGTAGCTGTAGAAACGATATTTTTCTTTGATCGCCCTTTGATAGGCCTTGAACACGAAGTCGCGACCCGCGAAGGCGCAGACCAGCATCAACAGCGTCGATGCGGGCAGATGAAAATTCGTGATCAGCCGATCGACGATGCGAAACTCATAGGGTGGATAGATGAACTTGTCGGTCCACCCCCTGCCAGGTTTGACCCATCCCTCGACGGTCACTTCCGTCTCTAGGGCTCGGACGGTGCTGGTACCCACGGCCGTCACCTTTCCGCCGTTCCGCATCGTCTCGTTGATCGCCTCGGCCGCCTCCGGCGGGATCTCATAGTACTCCGAATCCATCTTGTGCCGGCTGAGGTCCTCCACCATCACCGGACGGAAGCTGCCGAGTCCAAGATGGAGTACGATCGGCACAACCTTGACCCCTTTCTTGCGAATCTTGTCGAGCAGTTCCTCGGTGAAGTGGAGACCAGCTGTCGGGGCTGCCACAGCGCCTCGGACACGAGCAAACACCGTCTGGTAGCGTTCCTTGTCCAGAGGTTCCGGATCGCGGTTCACGTAGGGTGGCAGCGGGGACTGGCCGATACGATCGACGACCTCGAAAAAGTCGCCGTTGTAGTTGAAACGCACAACGCGGCCGCCTGACACGGTGTTGTCGATGACATCACATTCGAGCTCGCCACCGATGGTCAGGCGATTGCCGACGCGCACCTTGCGAGCCGGCTTGACCAGAACCTCCCAGAGGCCCTGCTCCAGTTGCCTCAGGAGGAAAATCTCCACCTTGGCGTCCGTCTTGTCTTTGGTGCCCATCAACCGGGCTGGGAAAACCCTGGTCTCATTCACGACCAGACAGTCACCCTCGTTCAGGTAGTTGATGACGTCGGCAAAAACTTGGTCCTGGATGCTCTCATCTTCACGATTCAGCACCATCAGACGCGACTCATCCCGCCGCTCAGCGGGATACTGGGCGATCAGCGATTCGGGCAAGGTGTATTTGAAGTCAGAAAGCTTCATTGGATAAGTGTCCCTCCAACAGGTAGTGAGTCTTCCGATATTTCTCGGCTGCATTCTGCGCAGCCAGCGGAACGCATCTGCGGTCTCCTCCACCCCAGCCGCGTCCCGGGTGATCTATAAACCAAACCCGCATCATTCCGACCTGCGCACTCTGACACATCTCTTTCCGTGAACGGTTGGCCGCACAAGCCAATCGGCCAGCCTCGGCCCGCCGTTTTCAGAACAACCGTTCCTGCAGCGGCCGCTTCGGGGTCAGCCCGAGATGCCGGTACGTCAGCTCGGTCGCAACCCGGCCGCGTGGGGTGCGCTTCAGAAACCCCTCTTGAATCAGATAGGGCTCGTACACCTCTTCGATCGTTTCGCTCTCCTCGCCTACGGCGACTGCCAGTGTGCTGATCCCGACCGGTCCGCCATCGAACTTCTTGATCACGGCGATGAGAATTCGTTTGTCCATCTCATCCAACCCGAGTTCATCCACCTGCAGCCGATTCAGCGAGTGTTCGGCGATGTCGCGGGTGACAGCGCCATCGCCATCGATTTGAGCAAAATCGCGAATTCGTCGAAGCAGGCGATTGGCGACGCGCGGCGTCCCCCGTGCTCGCCGTGCCACCAAGGCTGCAGCCTCCTCTTCGATCTCCACCGCAAGAATGCGTGCCGACCGCAACACGATTCTCTGGAGTTCATGCGGCTCATAGTAATCGAGCCGACTTACCACGCCAAAGCGCGCCCGTAAGGGAGAGGTCAGCAGCCCGGCTCGCGTGGTGGCTCCAACCAGCGTAAATTGCGGCAGTTGCAGTTGAATCGTGCGGGCGTTGGCACCTCGATCGATGATGATGTCGAGCTTGAAATCCTCCATCGCCGGGTAGAGATACTCTTCGACCACCTTGTTCAGGCGATGGATCTCGTCGACGAACAGCACATCGCGATCATTGAGGTTTGTCAGCAAGCCCGCAAGGTCCCCCGGCTTCTCCAAGGCCGGTCCCGAGGTCACCTTGATATCGGAGCCCAGCTCATTGGCGATAATCGTGGCCAGAGTGGTCTTTCCAAGCCCCGGAGGACCGTAAAACAGCACGTGATCCAGGGGCTCGTCCCGTTCCTTCGCCGCCTGGATATAGACGCGCAGGTTCTCCTTCAGATGCTCCTGGCCGATGAAGTCTTCGAACCGCTGCGGCCGCAAAGCGCGGTCGAATTCAATCTCCCCCTCTTTACGACCCGGACTGGTTGGACGTTCCGCTACAGCCATGCTTTCACACTCGACGAAGAGCTTTTTTCACGATCTCTTCGACTGGAAGGTCCGGAAACTCTTGCATCACAGCTCGTACCGCGCGCCCGGCCGTGGTGCGGTTGTACCCGAGCGACACCATCGCCAGCACCGCCTCCTCGAACTCGGAAGATGAAACCGACGCTATCCCCCCTGGCAAGATGAAGGGCTCTGGTTGCGGGCCCGCGAGTCGTTCGCGAAGCTCGACCACAAGCCGCTGTGCTGTCTTTCGCCCGACACCCGAGATCGCGGTCAACGCCGCAGTGTTGCCATCGATGATGTCGCGGCGCAAATCCTGCGGCCGACTACCAGACAGAATCCCCTGGGCCAGTTTCGGGCCGACTCCTGAAACCGATGTCAGCATCAGGAACAACTCCCGCTCTTCCTCTGTCGCGAAACCGAACAGCTGCAGAATGTCTTCGCGGACGTGCAGGTACGTGAGCAATTGGACCTCTTCGCCGCGGCCTCCAAGTTTCTCATAGGTGGAAACAGGGATATTCACCTGGAGACCAATGCCGCCAACCTCAATCACCACGGAGGTCGGACTTTTGTCGAGGAGCCGGCCGCGCACCTGGGTGATCATTTCGTCGCTCGCATCCTGCTTCCGGCTCCCGTTACGCGATGGAAGTGGCATAGTGCCACCGCCAGGGCGTTGGAGGTATCCCTCTTCTCCGGCACTGCCGCC
>CAZGRP010000101.1:0-9546 GCA_964527995.1 uncultured Cytophagia bacterium
CTCCATCAATCCAGTACTCCGCTCTCGACGTTCTCCGATCTCAATCCCGAAACCAGGCACATTCACGCACCACCTGATTCTCAAATCTGCACCCTGAGGCTGACGAAGAAATTCCGTTCCGCCGCCGGGTTTCTGGTGAACGGCTCATGTGTGAAGGCGTCCACCTGAGTCAGGGCAGTAGCCATGCTTCTCGCTCGTTCCGTCTGGTGGTCGTAGCCTCCGGAATCCCCGCCAGACCCTGGTTCCAACGGCGTTGGTTCCCTGTCTATCTCGAGGTGGTTTCTGTCTCTTGCAGTGGGGCTACCGGCACGTCATCGCGTCGCACCGTCTCGGGTACGTACCGGTGGACCACCCAGGCGCCGATCAACGACATCAGGCCGCCGATCAGGAAGGGCAGCTCAAAGTAGAAGGCGGCCAGGGCACCGGCGATCAGCGGCCCCAGCGCCAGTCCCAGGCCGAATCCCGCCGTGATGACGCTCATCTGCCGGCCTTCCCCGCCGCGGGTAGAGAGATCGCCGGCCAGGGCAAAGGTAGGGGCAGCGATACCCGCCGCTGCCAGTCCCTGGAAGACCCTCAGCCCGGTGAGCTGGAGCGTGCTGGCTGCCTCCCCGAGAAGGGCCGTGGCCGGCGCCATCAGCACCAGACCGGTGATGATGAGCGGCTTGCGCCCGAGGCGATCGGAGAGCCGCCCCAGCGGCACCTGAAAAAGCAGCCGGCTGATCATCAAGGCGCTGAAGGCAACGCTGAAGCCGATTGCCGTCTGGCTCAGGCGCTGGTTGAATTCGTTTTCGAGCGTGGTCATCATCGAGAAGTTGACGGCCATCAAGAAGGTTGCCAGCGCCGCTCCGAGAATGCCCCTGGAGATCAGGCCGCGGCTGCGGCCATGATGGCGGCCGTTTCCGGATGTCGGACGGGCGACCTGGAGAGGGGTTTCGTGTACCCAGGCCTGCACCAGGAAAAGACCGAGGAAGATGAAGCCGGCGCCGGCGTAGAAGCTGGAGTTGAAACCGAACTTCACCTCCAGGAAGCCGCCAATCAACGGCCCGGAGGCGAAGCCCAGCATGCGCATGGTCGTGTAGACGCCCATGGCGCCGCCGCGGGTGCGTTGCTGGGTGGCGCTGGCCATGATGGCCAGCGATGCCGGAACGGTGAGGGCGACGCCCAACCCTTGCAGCGAGCGCAGCAGCAGCAGGTCGGTGAACCGGTGCGCCAGGGTGAAGGCCAGGGTACTGAGGCCCATCAGCAGCAGGCCTCCGGTGATCAGCGGTTTGCGCCGGCCGAGGTGATCGCTGAGCGCCCCCATCAGCGGCTGCAGGGCCGAGTTCACCAGGCCGTAGAGGGAGAGGAGGAGGCCGACCAGCACGGGCACAGGAAACGGAAAGCTCGGTGCCGGCAGCTTGGCGATGTACAGCGGGATGACAATGAACAAAATGCTGTTGCCCATGGCGTCGGCCATGCGTGCGATGGAGAGCGCCAGGACCACACGGTTGACGCCGAGCATGTTCTCGATGCGCTGAATCAATCTGTTTCCACGACGTTTTTGCGAAACCGGCCCTGCGCTCTGCCTTTGGCTCGGGTGGCCGGTCAACCAGGGACCGCGGCGGTGGGTCGAGCTGAGGATCCTCGACTTGTTGCGCGCAGCCGGAATTGAGCCGAGATCGGCACGCCAAAACATAAAGCTAAGAGACGTGGTGGGCAATGTCAAGGCAAATCTCGGCGAGCCTGGGGGCGGACAGGGCAGCGATTTCGACCCCCAGCCCTGCCTGCCGGACCCCAGGCAGTTGTCAGCAGCCAGGAGCCTCTTGCTTGCTTTTCCGGGGGGACGGTACGGAAAGTTTCGCCATTAGCTGGCCCCACGCCTGGGGTGAGGCGATGACGAGGACCTGATCGCCGGCCTGTAGCTCAAGGCCCCCGTGCGGCAGGAGTGTGTGGCCCAGGCGAAAGACAGCCACAATCTCAAGCTCGTCAGGATCCGTGACTGGCAGGACCTCCAGGATGGGCTTGCCGACATACAGGCTTTTCGGAGCCACCGTCCACAGGATCATCTGCTTGCCGTCAGGCAGGTCGACCGGTAGCCCGGATGCCAGCAGCGACCGTAAGTCGAGATGACTGATGGTTTCGGGTATGACCACGCGACGCTCGCGCAGCAGCCGGAGTGCGGTTTCCAGGTGCTCGACGTGGTGGGCTGGCGAATCGGCACGACCTGGGACTTGCGCCTCGTAGAGGCTGTTGTACCGCAGGCGCTCCGATAGTTTCGTCTCCACGAGAGAGCTGAGCGTGACGGCCAGCGCGGCTGGCACAAGCAACTGGTATCCGCCCGTCATCTCTGTCACCATCAGCAGGGTGGCGATCGGCACCCGTGCCGCGCCGGCGAAGACCGCCGCCATACCCACGATAACGAAGGCGGCCGATGGCTGATGGAATAGCTGACCAAAGAGGCCGCCCAGCATGGCGCCGACAAAGAGGCTGGGTGCAAAGACGCCGCCTGAGCCGCCGGAGGAGACCGTCAGGGCCAGGGCGAGGATTTTAGCAAAAGGAAGGACCAGCAACAACCCCAGCGCCAGGCGGCCGTCAATCGCCTCCTGGATCCAACCGTAGCCGCCACCCAGCACCTGGGGGAACGCCAGGGCCAGCAGCCCGAGGGCCAATCCGCCGATGGCCGGCTTGATGTGTGGCGGATATGGCAGCTTGCGGAATGCGTCGCGCAGACCGTAGAACACCGCGGGCAGCAGCGTTGCCACAACGCCGCTGGCTACGCCGAGCAGGGAGTACCAGGCATACTCGGTGAAAACAGGGACACCAACGTTTGCCGGGACCTGGAACAAGGGTTTCCAGCCGATGAACAAGCCGTTGACAACATAGGCCACTACTGATCCGAGCGTCGTGTACAGGAGGGCCCCGGCTTCGAATTCCATGCTGCCATACAGGACTTCAATGGCAAAAATCGCGGTCCCGATCGGGGAGCGGAAGATTGCCGAGAGCCCAGCCGCCATGCCGATGAGGACCAGGAGTCTGCGCTCCTTGTCCGGTCGGTGGCGCAGGGTGGCGTAGATCGAGCCAACGCCTGCACTGATAAGGGCGGTAGGTCCCTCACGGCCGGCGGCACCGCCTGATCCGATGGTGATGGCCGAGGTGACCATTTTCAACGGCGCCACTCGGGCCCGAATCGCCCCTCCGGCGCGGTGAAAGGCCTTGACGGCAGCGTCGGTGCCATGGCCTTCCGCCTCCGGCGCGAGGCTGTAGACAAGGACGCCGGACAGAAGGCCGCCCAGCGTCGTGGCCAGGGGAATGAGCCACAGGCCGTGCAATCCGATTGCCTGAGTTAGCTGGCCGCCCTCGTCCGGTAATCCCGGGACCTGATACCCCGCCAGCCAGCCCAGGAAAAAGGCCTGGCTGGCGTTCAACATCAGCATGAACAGTTGGGCGCTGAGGGCGCCGATGACGCCCAGCAGCAGCGTGTCCATGATGAGATGTCGTTCCCGTCCCATGCCGGGGTGCTCCATTTGAGTTTGATACAGACACTTTCACCGTTGAAGGTGGGATGCTTTCCACCGGTGGAACGACACGAAGAGCAGCAGGCCGACGGCCACCGTGCCGATGGCGATCATTGCCACCCGTCCCATCCACCGGTCGAGGAGTGCCCAGCTTTGTCCGAAAAAGTAGCCGAGTGAGGTGATCGCGCTTGCCCAGAGCACTGCCCCGGCGGCGTTGTAGACAAGGAATACGCGCCAGCGCATGCGAGAGACACCAGCAAACAGGGCAATGAAAACTCGGAAACCGGAAACAAAGCGACCGATGAGCACAGCGTTTGGGCCGTGGTGGGCAAAGAACGCCTCCAGGCTGGCAATCCTCGGCGGTGAGACAAATAAGTAGCGGCCGTAGCGGTCGAGCAGAGGACGCCCGGCACGTTTGCCGACGAAGTAGCCGATGTTATCTCCGAGCATGGCTCCGACCGCCCCCAAAGCCATCACAGCGAGCAGGGAAAAATGTCCTTCAGAAGCAAAGAAGCCCGCCGCCAGAAGGACCGTTTCTCCAGGGAGAGGTATCCCGGCGTTCTCCAGCATCACCCCGGCTAAGACTACAAAGTAGCCATACTGAAAGAAGAGGGCAACAATTGTTTGCAAGATTTCCATGTGTAGGGTTGTTGTGGGCTCATTCCCCGTGGCCTCCTGACCCCTCCGCCGTCTCCCTCAGGCGGGGGGCTCGACGTAGAAGTGGATGATTGTCAGCACTTTCGCCTTTGCTTCCTGCAGAGTCTCCTCATCCTCTGCCTCCATGACCAGCCTGACCACCGGCTCGGTGTGGGACTCTCTGAGATTGAACCACCAGTTTGCGTACTCGACCGTCAAACCATCGAGGTGTTCCTGCTTGCCGCCAAGCTCCCAAATTCTGTCCGGCACAGGCCGGCTGGCCCCTAAGTCGTACGGGATCACACAATCCTGAGCGGCTCTGGATGTCCCGGGAAAGCGGTTAATCTGTCCGCTCCCATCACACCGGCGGTGCTCACCCCGGATGTTCCCTCGTAGCCATGCCCGAGCGAGAAGATTGCCGCCGACAGCACAACAGCCGCCGCCGGGCTTGCGGTGAGGGTCTTGAAGCGCTAGATGAGGTAGCCCCGGAAGATGGTCTCCTCGGTGACGGCCACGACGACGACCAGCACGAAGGCCAGCGCAATCTCCGTCACGCCTTTGGCAGCCAGAAAGGAAGGCAGGGGGGGCGACGGGGCGGAAAACCCGGCCGCCAGCAACATGCTTTCGAGCAAAGCGGCACTGTAGAAGAACGGAACGAACAGCACGACGCCCAGCACGGCCTCTTTCCAGCCATTCTCGAGGGTCCAGCCCAAGCGGCGAATCGACTCGCCGTTGCGCCAGATGAAGAAGAAAATCAAGCTGACAAGGGCCAGGTCACGCAAGATCACCGAGAAGGCGACGATCACGAAGCCCAGGCTCCCCTGCTTGACCGCAAAGAAGGAAAGAGCCATGGAGGGTACAATCAGAAAGAGGAAGACAGAGACCTCGATGAGTTGCGCCTTCCAACTGGACTGGGCTCTGTTTCCGCTGTTGTCCTTGTCGTTATTCGGGTCAGCTTTCATGGGATGTCCTTTTCGCTACGGCCGGCAAGAGTCCCGGCTGGCGCAAGTCAAAAACCTTGTACGCCGCCAGTTTTATGCGATCGTTCACCAGGAACCAGGCCAGGGCATAGCCCCAGATGAGCAGCGCCCATCCCCAACCGATGGCGGGCATGAAGATGCCGTAGACGGCAACCACTGTGGCCAGAAGCTTCGTGGCCACCGCAGACCACAGCAGGATCGGCGCCGGCCGGATCGACCAGAAGGGTCCGCGTGTGCGGGTGACGAAGATGGTCAGATGGCCTGCCACCGCCAGCTTCAAGAACATGAAGGTTTGGATCACGCTCCGGTCGAGGTGGAAGGTTTGCTCTCCCAGGTAGAAGAGGCCGAAGGAGGCAAAGACGCCCGCGATTCCAAGCACCGTGGCGACGCCGAGCACGACCGGCATGTCCCACTTTTCGGGCTGCTCAGAGTAATGAACGCGGTCGTAGGCGATGGTGAGGATCGGGCCGTCGTTGAGCAGCGCCAGGAAGACGATCATCACCGCCGTGACCGGGTAGAAGTTGAACACCACGATGGACAAGGTCATGAACAACAGCACCCGGATCGTCTCGGCGATGCGATAGATGGCGTAGCTGTTCATGCGCTGGAAGATCTTGCGGCTCTCCTTGACCGCGTCGATGATGACCGAGAGGCCGGGGGTCAGCAAGACGATGTCGGCAGCGGCCCGGGCGGCATCGGTGGCGCCGGAGACGGCGATGCCGGCATCTGCTTTCTTCAGCGCCGGTGCGTCATTGACGCCGTCGCCCGTCATGCCGACGATGTGGCCGTGCTGCTGCAGTACGTCCACGATGTGGTACTTGTGCTCGGGGAAGACCTGGGCAAAGCCATCGACCCGCTCGATCTCGTCGGCGAGCAGGCCGGCCTGGTGATGTTTCGTTTCTGAAAACAGGGAGGCGTCCAGGATGTTGGTGCCCAGACCCAACTGGCGGGCGATCTCCTTGGCAATGGCAATCTGGTCCCCGGTCACCATCTTCACGTTGATGCCCATCTTCTTGGCGGTCTCGATGGTGGCTTTGGAGTCTTCCCGAGGCGGGTCGTACAGGGGCAGCACGCCCAGGAACTGCCAATGTCCGGCCGCGTCCGTGCGGGCCACTCCGAGCGAGCGGAAGCCGCGGGCAGCGAACTTGTTCACCGCCTGCTCCGCTTGCGACTGGACCTCAGCGGTGTTGGCGACCAGCTCCAGGATCACCTGGGGCGCTCCCTTGGTGACCTTGAACGTCTTTCCGTCCGGTCCCTTCACGGTGGCTTCCGTGCGCTTGTGGACGGGATCGAAGGGCTGGAAATGGACCACGTGATAATCGGCCAGTTGCCGGCGGTCCTTCAGGCCGCCGAGTACAGCCTGGTCGATGGTGTCCTGGTCTTCGGCGCGCGAGGCCAGCGCGGCGCTGAGAATCACCTGCTCCGGCGTCATTCCGTCCACGCAGAACGGCTCTCCGAGTGTCAGCTTGTTCTGCGTCAGCGTGCCGGTCTTGTCGGAGCACAGGATGTGGAGGCCGGCCAACTCTTCGATGGAGGCCAGGCGACGGACGATGGCCTGTTTTCGGGCCAGCAGTCGAGCGCCGACCGCCATGGTGACCGATAATACCGCCGGCATGGCCACCGGGATGGCGGCCACGGTGAGCACCAGGGCGAACTGCAGGGTGGTGAGCATGTCGTCGCCACGGAACAGGGCAACGAGCAGGATCAAGGTCACCAGGGCCAGGGCGATGACGATGAGATAATCACCGATCTTCAAGACGGCGCGCTGGAAATGGCTGACGGTGTGGGCCGTTTCCACCAGGTGGGCGGTCTTGCCGAAGTAGGTGTCCTTGCCGGTGGCATAGACCAGGGCATCGATCTCCCCTTGCTTGAGGATCGAGCCTGAGTAGACGGTGTCGCCCGTTTTGTGGGTGACGGGCAGCGACTCGCCGGTCAGGGCGGACTGGTCCACTTGCACCGGGTCGCCTTCGAGCAGCCTGGCGTCGGCCGGCACGATGTCGCCGATGCGCAGCCGGACCAGGTCCCCCGGCACGAGCTCGCGGGCAGGGATCGTGGTCCAGGCGCCATCCCGCTTGACCCTTGCCCGCAGTGCCAGCTTTTTCTGCAGTGCGGCAATGGCGTTGCCGGCCTGGTACTCCTCCCAAAAGCCGACGACGGCGTTCATCAGCAGCAGGGCGAGGATGATGGCAAAGTCCTCCCAGTGGCGCACCAGAATGGAAAGGATGGCGGCCACTTCGATCATCCACGGGATCGGTCCCCAGAAGTAGGAGAGAAACTTCAGAAGCGGGTTGGTTTTCTCCTCGTGCAGCTCGTTGTAGCCGTACCGTGCCAGGCGGCGTTGCGCCTCGGCCTGGCTCAGGCCGTCCGGCGATGTGCCTAACCGCCCCCGTAGTTCTGTAAGCGGCAAGGCGGCTGCTTGCTCGGTTGTTAGTTCAGAAGAATCTTCGATCCGGTGTTGTTGCGGGCCGTTTGGGCTGTCAACGGCCCTTCGGCTTCGCATGATTGAACCTCCGTGAGATTGGTTCTACGGCACTGACTTTCCTTCCACCCACGCTTCCGGGTGGTGCAAGCGGATTTCACGGCTTGTGGCTGCGCGATAACTGGCCTCGATCGCGAAGGCCAGAGCCAGCATCACGCCGAGTATCCACAATTGTTGCGGTGAGGTGGTGGCTGTTTGCCAGAGCAGGGCAACCAGCGCAGCAGTGCAGGCCGCGATCCCGGTTGCCGAAATCCATCGCTTGCTGTTCGTGTGCTCAGAAAGAAGTGTATTGGCCCCATTCACGGCGCCAAATATAAGCAAGAAACCAGCACTGCCCATGGTCGAGATGCTGGAAAGGTCGAAGAAATTGGCCACCAGGAGTGTACTTGCCGCCGTGATGAACAACCCTTCCAAGGGTTCGTTCCAGACTTTTTTCTCGAGCACGGCCGGCAACTCGCCGTCCTTCGCGATCACATAGCTCAGCCGCGCCGCTCCGTACAACGTGGCGTTGATCGCGGATGCGGTGGAAAGCAGCGCCGCGATAGCGATCAAGGTGAAACCGGCCTGCCCCATGACCGGCTTTGCGGCTTCTGCCAGGGCATAGTCCTTGGCTGCCACGATCTGGTCCAGGGAGAGATTCCCCACCGTCACGATCGCCACCAGGATATACAGAACGATGACGAAAAGGACGGCCGAGTAATAGGCCCGGGGCAGTGTTCGCGCCGGGTTCTTGACGTCGTGCGCTGTGTTCGCAATGAGCTCGAACCCCTCGTAGGCCAGAAAGATGATCATGCCGCCGGCAACGAGATGCAGCGGGGGTGACCAGGTCCCCAGGGCCAGTCGAGAGGAATTCACGGTGTGGATGCCGAAGCCAACAAAGAGCAGCAGAATCGTCAGCTTCAGGCCAACGACCCAGCCCTCCGCTTTGCCGATGGCGTTGGCGCTGAGCATGTTCAGGCCCGTGATGCCGAGGATAGCGGCAGAGGCCAGAACGTGCTTCCACAGCGGCTGCAAGGCAGCCGGCAAGAAGGCGGCGCCGTAGCTTCCGAAGGCGTAGGCATAGAGCGACAGCATGACCACGTAGCTCAGCCAGAGCAAGATATTCAAGCTTCCGGTGAGCAGCCCGGAGCCGAAGGCGCGATCGAGAAAGGCGACGGTGCCACCCTGACTGGGGAAGGCGACGGACAGTTTCGTATAGGAATAGGTGGTGATTAGAGCCACGACCCCGGCAATGGCAAACGCAACCGGGGTACCTCCACGGGAAAGTTGCGTCGCCAGTCCAAGCACGGCAAAGATGCCGCCGCCCACCATGCCGCCGACACCGATGGCCACTGCTTCCCAGTAGCCGATGGTTCCCGAAGATGATTGGTCCATGTGGCGGTTCTCCGTGGATTCAGGTGATCATCCGAAGCCCGGACTTCTTACTGCAAAGCGCTCAGAGCTGCTTCCGCAGCCGAAGGCACTTCTTCCGTTGCAGCGATATCTTTCAGAGCGGCCAGCAGCGGCGCCAGGACCGGGCGCAACTCCTGGTCGGAAAGCTCGCGCAGGACATGGTGCGCTCCGTCGCGCAGCCAGATCGAGTCCGCGTGCTTCAGGAGCGCCTGCAGCAAAGGAACCAGGCCGTCGCGACCGATGGCGATCAGCCCTTCAGCAGCCAGCCAGCGGATATCGCTGTTCTCGTCCTCCAGGGCGCTCACCAAGGCGGGCGCGGCAGCAGGATCGCCGATTTCAGCGAGCGTCTTGGCCGCCTCCCAGCGCACGTGTGCCCTCTCGTCGCTCAGCACCTGGATCAGCGGCTCCACGGCCGGTCGGCCCAGGGCCGCCAGGGCCTCACGGGCTCGTTCCCGCACCACGGTTTCTTCGCTTTCCAGGGCTGTCAGGAGCTGGGCGATGTCGGCGCTGTTCGGCGCCTGTTGGTCTTGACTCGGATTGTTGGACATGATTCTTCCTTTCGCGA
>CAZGRP010000102.1:0-9296 GCA_964527995.1 uncultured Cytophagia bacterium
TTCTCCAGTTGAGTTGTTCGTAGCCATGACGTTGAGGGAGATTCGACCGAGGCAGGATTGCGTGGCGGAATTGGAGCAAGCTCTCGGTCCGATCGAGCCCCGAAGCGAGGTCTTTCGCTTCCGACACGGCGAGATCATCTGCCAGGTGCAGACGTATCCTGACTCCAAGACAGCAGCGGCGCGCGATTTTTCCCTCAACGCGCGGCAGCTCTGGTTGGAGCAACATCGGAAGTCATGAGAACACTCGATTATCGCAGTGCCGGTGTCGACCTGGGGGAGAGCGACGCCAGCAAGGAGCGCATCAGCCGACTGGTGAAGAGTACATTCACCAACGGAGTGATCCGCGATATCGGGATGTTCGGCGGTTTTTTTCGCCTGGACACAAAGGCGTACGACTCCCCAGTGCTGGTGTCCAGCATCGACGGAGTGGGTACCAAGGTCAAGGTGGCGGCCATGGCCGGGCGCTACGACACGATCGGCGAGGACCTGGTCAATCACTGTGTCAACGATATCCTCACCAGTGGGGCGCGACCGCTCTTCTTTCTCGATTACCTGGCCTTCGACCGTTTGCGGGCCGACGTGGTCGAGCAAATCGTGGCCGGCATTGCTCGCGCCTGCCGGGAGACTCATTGCGCTCTGATCGGTGGTGAGACCGCGGAGATGCCTGGAGTGTATGCGGAGGGCGAGCTGGATGTGGCCGGCTGCATCGTCGGTGTGGTGGAGGAGGATCGCGTCATCGACGGCCGCACAATAGAGGCCGGCGATGTTCTCATCGGCCTGCCCTCCAACGGCCTGCACACGAACGGTTACTCGCTGGCGCGCAAGGTGCTGCTCGAAACGGCCGGATTGCAGCTCGATGCGCGCCTCCCGGAGCTTGGCGGCACTCTGGCGGATGAACTGCTGCGCGTGCACCGCTGCTATGATGCCAGCGTTCGGCCGCTCCTTTTCGGGGGCAGAGTGAAGGGCATTGCCCACATCACCGGGGGAGGATTGGCAGGCAACACCTCTAGACTGCTACCTGGGGAAAAGTCACTCCAGCTCGAGATCGACTGGGGCGCCTGGAAGGTACCACCGATCTTTGAGATGATCCAGCGTCTCGGTGGTGTCTCCGATGAAGAGATGCGAAGGGTATTCAACCTCGGCATTGGTTTGGTGCTCGTGGTCGGCGAGAACGAGGCCTCAGCGGTGGAAGGGGAGCTGCGTGCCCAGGGCGAGCGTCCTGTACGTATCGGTCGGGTTGTCAGCACATGATCTTTGAGCCTGAAGCGAAAATAGCCGTCATCGGTGCCGGGAGTTGGGGCACAGCGCTGGCGGTGTTGCTGGCGAGGGCTGGCCAACCGGTGGTGCTCTGGGATCGCAACCAGGAGCGGGTGGAAGAGATCCGGACCGCGCGCACCAACACCCGGTACCTGCCTGGTGTGAACATTCCGCAGTGCGTGGCCCCCACGGGCGATGCAAGGGAGGCCGTGTCTGGCCGCGACATGGTGGTTCTGGCGGTGCCGTCGCAGGTGCTGCGCCAGGTCGTGTCCAGGCTGCCGCTGCCGGCTGGAGAACGGCGGCCTATCTTCGTCACCACATCCAAAGGGATCGAGAACCGCACCCTGCTGCGCATGAGCCAGGTGCTGGCAGAGGCCGTGGAGGGGCTGACCCCGGAGCGCATCGTCGTGCTTTCCGGCCCCAGCCATGCGGAAGAGGTTGCCCGACTTGTGCCGACGGCCGTGGTGGCGGCCAGCGTGGATGCGGCTGCGGCGCGCCAGGTGCAGCAGGCTTTCATGACACCTTCCTTTCGTGTCTACACCCACGCCGATGTGATTGGGGTTGAACTGGGGGGTGCTCTGAAAAACGTCATCGCCCTGGCTGCCGGTATCGGCGATGGGGTTGGGTACGGCGACAACACCAAGGCGGCGCTCATGACTCGCGGCATGGCGGAGATCACCCGCCTGGGAGTGGCGTTGGGGGCGGACCGGTTGACGTTCGCCGGACTCTCGGGCATGGGGGACCTGATCGTCACCTGCATGAGCCGTCACAGTCGCAACCGCTATGTCGGCGAGCAAATCGGCAAGGGCCGCAAGCTGCAAGAAGTGCTCGATGGAATGGTGATGGTCGCCGAAGGAGTTCGAACCACCGAGTCGGCTTATGAGCTTGCCCAGCGCAAGGGCGTGGAGATGCCGATCACTCAAGAAGTCTATCGCGTCCTGTTCGAGGACAAGCCGCCCCGGCAGGCGGTCTACGATCTCATGACCCGGGAAGCAAAGGTCGAGGATTGGGGATGATCAAGTCGCTGCTGTTGTGCGTGGACGGCTCGGCCTACACCGAGTCGGTGCTTCGCCACGGTGTGCATCTCGCCACCGCTTTCGACGCGCATGCACGCCTGCTTTCGGTCGTCGACATTCGCATCTTCGAGTGGACTTCAGCGATGGGTGCCGACGCCTTCGTGCCGGTGATTCCGTCCACGGCCTACCAGGAGGAGTCGCGCCGGCTGATGGAGGAAAAAGCCGAGGCCGTGCTGAAGAAGTGCGCCGAAGTGCTCGAAGAGGCTGGTGTGTCGTTCGAGACCGAGAGACTCAGCGGTCCGCCGGCCGACATCATCGTCGAGCGGGCGCACCTCGTCGACCTGCTGGTGATGGGAGTGCGTGGCGAATTCGCCACGTGGGAGAGCAAAATGGTCGGCGCCACCCTCCATGCCGTGTCGCGCGAGACGGAGAAGCCGATCTTCGTGGCCCGGCGTGAGGTCATTCCTACCGAGCGCATCCTGGTCGGGTATGACGGCAGCGCTCCGGGCAGTCGAGCCATGCAGTTGGCGGCCTTCTTCGCCAGCCGGTTGAGTGTGCCGCTGACGGTTCTCTCGGTGAGTCCCAATCGCAACGTCGGCGACCGTTACGCCGAGGAGGCACGCAAGTATCTCAGCCACTATGACATCGAATTCGACACCGACGTGATACCGGGCACCCCGGAGCGAAAGATCGCCAGCTACGCCGAGGAGAAGGGCTTCTCGCTGATTGTGATCGGCAGGTACGGCCACTCGCGCATTCGCGAGGCCTTGCTCGGCAGTACGGCGGAGAACATCCTGCGGCGGAGCACGGTCCCGGCGGTGATGGTCAAATAGACTGGAGAATGAGGCCTGGCATGTTGATTCCGAAGCAACTCTACAAGAACTTTGTCTATATTGATGAGATCGCCCGCTATGTCGGCCAGGAAGTGAAGCTTTGCGGCTGGCTCTACAACAAGAGATCCAAGGGCAAGCTGTGGTTCTTGCTCGTCCGTGATGGCACCGGCGTCATCCAGTGCGTCGCCTTCAAGGGCGATGTCGGCGAGGACGTGTTCGGCCGCTGCGAGGAAGTGACCCAGGAGTCGTCGATCGTGGTGCACGGAATCGTGCGCGAAGATCCGCGGGCGCCGGGTGGCTACGAATTGTCACTCACCGACCTGCAGATCGTCCAGATCGCCAGAGACTATCCGATCACCCCGAAGGAGCACGGCACAACGTTCCTGATGGACCGCCGCCACCTGTGGCTGCGGTCGTCACGGCAGCACGCCATTCTGCGCATTCGCCACGAGGTCATCCGCGCCTGCCGTGACTTCTTCGACGAGCGTGGCTTCACCTTGCTCGACGCGCCGATCTTCACACCGAGCGCCTGCGAAGGCACCACGACACTGTTCGAGACCGAGTATTTCGGCACCAAGGCGTATCTGACGCAGAGCGGCCAGCTCTACATGGAAGCCGGAGCCATGGCCTTCGGCAAAGTCTACTGCTTCGGGCCGACCTTCCGGGCCGAGAAATCGAAGACACGCCGCCACCTGATCGAGTTCTGGATGGTGGAGCCGGAGGTCGCCTACATGGATCTGGACGGCGACATGGCGCTTGCCGAGGAGTTCATCGAGTACATCGTGCAGCGCGTGCTGGAGCGCAGGCGAAAGGAGCTGGGCGTCATCGAGCGCGACACCGGCTCACTGCAGAAGGTGCGCCGGCCGTTTCCGCGCATCTCCTACGACGACGCCGTCAAGATCCTGCGCGAAAGCGGCCAGCCTTTCGAATGGGGGAACGATTTCGGCGGTACCGACGAGACCATCATCTCCTCGAAGTTCGACCGGCCGGTGATGGTGCACCGCTACCCGGCGCAGGTGAAGGCGTTCTACATGAAGAATGATCCAGAGGCGCCCGACCGTGCCCTGTGCGTCGACATGCTGGCGCCCGAGGGGTATGGCGAGATCATCGGCGGCGGCCAGAGAGAGGACGACCTGGAGGTTCTGGAGCGCAAGATCGCGGAGCACGGCCTGCCGAAGGACGATTTCGAGTGGTATCTCGATCTGCGCCGCTACGGCACGGTTCCGCACGCGGGCTTTGGCCTGGGTATCGAACGCACCGTGGCCTGGATTTGCGGCTTGCCGCACGTGCGGGAAACGATTCCGTTCCCGCGCATGCTCCATCGCCTGCAGCCTTAAGGGAGGATCGGATGCCGGAACAGCGATTCGGTCCCGTGGTCGGCGTGATCGGCGGAAGCGTGGTGCCGGCCGACATCTACGAAGAGGCCCGCAAGGTGGGGCGGCTGCTGGCCGAGAGAGGCGCCGTGGTCATCTGCGGAGGCCTCGGCGGCGTGATGGAGGCGGTATGCCGTGGCGCCAAAGAGGGCGGCGGGCTGACCATCGGTGTTCTGCCGGGAACGACAGCCGCAGAGGCCAATGCGTATGTGGACATCGCCATTGTCACCGGGTTGGCCGACGCCCGCAACGTCATCATCGCTCGCACGGCCTCGGTGCTCATCGCCGTCGACGGCGAGTATGGCACCCTGTCGGAGATGGCTTTTGGCCTGAAGTTCGGAAAGCCGGTCGTGGCTCTCCGTTCCTGGAACATCGACCCGCGCGTCCTGCCCGCCTCCACAGCCGAGGAGGCGGTATCGTTGGCGCTGGAGCAAGTTCATCGATAGGCAAACGGAATCGGGGGTAGGACGATGCAGGCATCGGCTCGAATCGTTGTCAAAGGACGGGTGCAGGGGGTAGGGTATCGTTACTTTATCCTGCGGCATGCCCAGGACCTGGGGCTGGGCGGCTACGTTCGTAATCTCCCCAACGGCGACGTGGAGATCGTCGCCGAGGGGGATCGAATGCTGATCGAGGAGTTGATTCGCTTCGCCGAGCGCGGTCCGGTCTTCGCCCACGTGCAGGACGTGGAAGTCGAGTGGCGGCCGGCCAGCGGCGAGCACAAGAGATTCGAGGTGCGATACTAACGCGGAGGATTGGATGGAAATGGATCTCGCCGCACTGATACGCAATGTGCCCGATTTTCCGGTGGAGGGGATCGGATTCAAAGACATCACCACGCTTCTCAAAGAAGGGCCGGCGCTGCGCCGTGCCATCGACGAATTGTCAGCTCGGTTCGACGACGTTCCGGTGGAGGTGGTCGTCGGCGTCGAATCGCGCGGCTTCATCATCGGGGCCCCGATCGCCTATAAGCGCGAAGTCGGTTTCGTGCCGGTACGCAAGCCGGGCAAACTGCCGGCTGAGACCCTGCGCCAGGAGTATGAGCTGGAGTACGGGGTGGATTCGGTGGAGATCCATAAGGATGCCATCTCGCCCGGGCAGAAGGTCCTCATCGTGGACGATCTGCTGGCGACCGGCGGCACATCTTGGGCGACGGCGCAGTTGGTGAGCCGACTGGGCGGGGAGATCGTCGGAATCGGCTTCCTGATCGAGTTGACCTTTCTGAAAGGCCGGGAGCGCCTGGCGGGCCATCGGATCGTGTCGCTGATCCAATTCGACAAGGAGTAATCCGCTTGCCGGGGACGGATTTTGCCGGGTCTCAGATTCCGTCGGCCGCCTTCATTTGTTGGACCGGGTCGAGCGACAGGTACATCGGGTGCTCTGATTCCACCGGCCAGAAACCGATCCGGGGATTTCCAATTGCTGGTTTCTAATCTCCTGTTACCAAAACCGCACGGGATGCAATGCCATGTCTATCAACGCACGGGATTTTCAGCATGTCGACTACCTCTGGGACGACTCCAAAGCCCAGGGTTTGGGCGAGCTCGATTTGCTCGTCTATCGCTCCAACCTCCTCGGTGCCGACCTGCGCATTACCAACTTCGCCGGCGGCAACACTTCTGCCAAGATCACGGAAACCGACCCGTTGACCGGGGATCCGGTCGAGATCCTCTGGGTGAAGGGAAGCGGCGGCGATCTCGGCACCATCACCCGGGAGGGATTCGCCTCCCTCTACCTGCAGACTTTGCACGATCTCAAGAAACGCTACCGCGGCCCGGAGAGTGAGGCGGAGATGGTCGGGCTGTACCGGCACGCCATCTTCAATCTCAATCCCAAGGCTCCCTCCATCGATACGCCGATGCACGCCTTCATCCCGGCCAGGCACGTCGACCACACGCACCCCGATGCCATCATCGCCATCGCCACTGCCGAGAACGGGCCGGAGGTCGCCCGGCGGCTTTGGGGCGACGGCTGCCTGTGGGTTCCGTGGCAGCGACCCGGGTTCGGGCTGGCGCTGGCCATGGCGGAAGCTCTGCGTGAAAAGCCGAAGGCCGAGCTGCTCATCCTCGGGCACCACGGGCTGTTCACCTGGGGCGAAACAGCCCACGAATGCTACGTCCGTACCCTGCGTGCCATCGAAAAGGCCTCGGAGTTCATTGAAGAGAAGGTGAGACAGCGCGGTGACCGCGTCTTTGGCGGCCCTCGGTTCCAGAGTTTGCCGCCGGACCGCCGCCGGCAAGTGGCTCTCGAGCTCCTGCCGTTCCTGCGTGGCGAAATCGGTAAGACCGAACGACGCCTCTACAGCTTCGTTGACAGCGATGTGGTGCTGCAGTTCGTCAACTCGCAGCAGGCGAAGGACCTGGCCCAGCAGGGCACGTCTTGCCCCGACCATTTCCTGCGCACGAAGGTGAAGCCGCTGCTGCTTCTGGAGGACGTGGGACGGCTGTCGCTGGCCGATCTGAAGCAAGCGCTGGTGCGCGAGATGGAGGCATACCGGGCGGATTATGCCAGCTACTACGAAAGCTGCCGGCGGCCCGACAGCGGCCCGATGCGCAACCCCAACCCAAACGTTTTTCTGTTCCCGGGGCTCGGCATGATCGCCTCGGGCAAGGATCGCCAGACGGCCCAGGTGACCGGCGAGTTCTTCGTCAACGCCATCAATGTCATGCGCGGTGCCAGCACGCTGAGTGCCTATCGCGGTCTTCCGCCGCAAGAGACGTTCGACATCGAGTATTGGTCCCTGGAGGAAGCCAAGCTCAAGCGCCTGCCCCCGGAGAAGGAGTTATCGCGCCGGGTGGCGGTGGTCACCGGCGGTGCCAGCGGCATCGGACGGGCCGTGGCCGAGCGCTTCGCTGCCAGTGGTGCCGCCGTGGTAATCGCCGACATCGACGCCGAAAAGGCCAGGTCGACGGCCTCGGAGCTGTGCGAAAAATATGGCAAATGGCAGGCGATGGCGGTGCACGCCGACGTCACTCAGGAGGAAGACGTGCAAAAGGCCATCGCCGAGGCCGTGCTGCGCTACGGCGGGCTGGACATCCTGGTCTCGAATGCCGGCTTTGCCATCAGCTGGCCTTTTTCGCAGACGCCACTCGAGGACTGGGAGAAGCAGTACGCCGTCCTGGCTCGTGGCTACTTTCTGGTCAGCCGCGAGGTGGTGCGGGTGCTGGAGAAGCAGGGGCTGGGTGGCAGCCTCATCTTCATCGCCTCAAAGAACGCCCTGATGGCCGGAAAGAACAACGCGGCCTACAGCACAGCCAAGGCGGCGGAACTGCACCTGGCCCGCGGCCTGGCCGAGGAGCTGGGGCCGTCGGGCATCCGCGTCAACTCCATCTGCCCGGATGCGGTGATCAATACTTCCATCTGGACTCCCGAGTGGCGCGAGCGCCGGGCGGCCCAGTACGGCATCGCACCGGACCAGCTCGAAGAGTACTACCGCCGGCGCAACCTGCTGAAAGTGAACATTCGGCCCGAGGACGTAGCCGAGGCGGCGCTGTTTCTTGCCTCAGAGCGTTCCTCGCGTACGACGGGCTGCATCCTCACGGTGGACGGCGGCCTGCCGGGCGCCTTCCCCCGCTGACTTGCGCGGGAGTTACAGAAAAAGTAGGCTGTTGGGAGAGCCCCGCGACTCATTTCGCCGGCATGATAGTGAATCGCCGGACTACCAAGGGATTTGCACAGATGTCAGCATTGGACGAAGTAGACCGCATCCTCGATGACACCGGGGGAATCCTGCCGCTGAAACCGACCTTCGTGCGGCGCTTTTACCCGGACGGTGGCAGACTGGGGCTCGGCAAGCGCGCGGGTGATACCTTCAACCCGGCTGAGGGCCTCTGGAAACCCGAGCGCTGGCTCATCTCCTGCAGCACCGCCAGCAATCCACATCCCATCGCGGGCGAGGGGCTGAGCCGGCTTGCCGGCCTCCGGGAAGATGTGACTCTCAAGGAGGTGCTGCAGCACCGCGGCGCCGTGCTGTTGGGAAGCGACTACAGCCGGCAAGTGGGCAACGAGTTCCGCGTGCTCACCAAGCTCCTGGACGGCAATGAGCCCATCGTTGTGCACTTTCACGCCACCGACGAGCAGGTTCGAAGCCAACCCCATCACTTTGAGGGTCATCGATTCGGCAAAGACGAGGCCTATCACTTCCTCGATGCGCCCAAAGGACCGGTTCCCTACACCCACTTCGGGTTCTATCCCGGTGTGACTCCGGATCAGGTGCGACGGGCCATTGATCGAGGGCGGGATCATCTGCTCGAGCTGATGCCCTATTACTATCAGACCTTTGGAGAGGGTTTCTTCACACCAGCCGCTGTTCCGCATCGTCCCGGAACGGCACTGACCCTGGAGATTCAGGAGCCGTCGGACGTGTACACCTTGCTGGAACGCGAGTCCGGCGGCGAGCGATTGTCACCAGAGCAGATCCATCCCGGGTTCGCCACGCTGGACGAGGCGCTTGGCCTCATCGACTTCGCCACGGCCACGCGGGAGGACCTTCTGGCAAGCCATCGCATCGTGCCTGAAGTGATCCGCAGCGAGGGGGAGAGTGTCGAAGAGTGGATCTTTCCGCCGCGTTTCACGCACAAGTTCTGCGGCAAGAAGATCACCGTGGCGCCCGGTGAGACCTTCGAGACCTCGGATGCCGGGGCCTGCGGCCTGTTCGTGTGGCGGGGGCAGGGACGGCTGAACAACGTGCCGATTGCAGCCGCTGGTGCTGATGAGTTCTTCATCGGGGCCGCCGTCGCCACCCAGGTTCACCGCCTGGTGAATACCGGGGAGAAGCCCCTGGTGGTATTCAAGCTGTTTCCGTGGGGGGTCTATCC
>CAZGRP010000103.1:0-8990 GCA_964527995.1 uncultured Cytophagia bacterium
AGAGATGAAAATTTAGAGCATGCGCTCTCCGCAAGCAGAAAAGCATTTGAACTAGATCCGGATTTACCAGAAGTCCATGCTTCACTTGCACTGGCCCTGGCACAAAACAAACAATACAAAGAAGCGGAAAAAGAGTTTGAAACAGCTATTCAATTAGATCCGAAATTTTTTGAGGCATACTACGAGTATGCGCGAACTTGTAGAGCGCAAGGAAAGCACGAACAAGCTGTAAAGCTGTTTGAGAAGGCATCCCGGATACGGCCGGAGGACTACGAAGCCGCACTCTTTCTCGTTAGTGCTTATAATGACCTCGGCCTTGAAGGCGAAATGAAGAAAGCAAACCTGCGAGCGCTCGATGTTGTCAGAAAGCATCTGGAATTGAACCCCGATGATGCTCGTGCATTTTACCTAGGCGCCGGGACTCTTGCGAAAGCAGGCGAACCCGAAGAGGCTTTGCAGTGGGTGGAAAAAGCAGTGTCAATAAATCCACATGAAACAGCAGTCCTGTATAATGCCACATGCATCTATTCACTTCTAGGTAAATTTGAGCAAGCACTGGATTACTTTGAGAGTGCAATAGCAGCGGGTTTTGCTTCCAAAGAATGGATTGAAAATGATTCGGACCTCGATGCGATTCGAGACCACCCTCGGTTTCAAAAAGCTCTAAAGAAGCTGAATTAGGCCAATCTAAATTATGATGCAATACTTCAAAGGCAATTGATTATGATCGGTAAGACAATGCTCCACTACAGAATCACCGAAAAACTGGGCGAAGGCGGCATGGGCGTCGTTTACAAGGCCGAGGACACCCACCTCAAGCGTGACGTTGCCATGAAATTCCTGCCGCGAGAGATTGCCGCCAGCGACGATGAACGGCAGCGTTTCAAAATCGAAGCCCGGGCTGCCGCGGCGTTGAATCATCCAAATATTGCTACCATTCACGCCATTGAGGAACACGAAGATGAGCTATTCATCGTGATGGAGTATATCGAAGGGGAAGAATTGCGGGAATCTGTAACCCCCCTCCATGGAGGGATGGACATCGATCAAATTCTTAACATCGCGAGCCAAATCGCCTCTGGGCTGGAAGCAGCGCACGACAAAGGCGTGGTGCACCGCGACATCAAATCCTCAAACATCATGATCACCGGCAAAGGCCAGGTCAAAATCATGGATTTTGGTCTGGCGAAAATTCGTGGCGGCGCGGAGTTTACCAAGGTCGGGACAACTCTTGGCACGACAGCCTACATGTCGCCGGAGCAGGCGCGGGGAGAAGAGGTGGATCAGCGCACAGATATTTGGGCATTTGGGGTCGTGCTGTACGAAATGCTGACGGGCCAACTGCCTTTCAAAGGCGACTATGAGCAAGCTGTGGTGTACGCCATCTTGAATGAGGAGCCGGAGTATCCAGAGGACATCCCGGTAAACCTGAAATCGATTCTCGAAAAAGCTCTGGCAAAAGACTCTGCTCGACGGTACCAGCACATCGGTGAGCTGCTCGCAGACTTGAGTTCAGCGGGAATGAACGCCAAACCAGGTGGGTCCAAAACGACTGCCTTTCGCCGGCGACCGCGAAGCCTGTTCTATCTCCTCGGTGGGACCGGACTCTTGCTCCTGATCCTGATTCTGGCAGTTTGGTTCCTGCGTCCGACAGGCCCGGCAGAACAGACAATCGATTCGATTGCCGTTCTGCCACTCGCCAACCTTTCCGGCGACCCGGCACAGGAATACTTTTCAGACGGGATGACGGAAGCATTGATTACCGATCTCTCAAAAATCAGCGCCTTGAAAGTCATTTCCCGCACCTCTGTCATGCAATACAAAGATGCAAGAAAACCTTTGCCCGAAATTGCTCGAGAGCTCGGTGTGAAGGCTATCATCACCGGGTCGGTGATGCGCGATGGCCAGAGAGTTCAGATCAACGCCCAACTTATCGAAGCCGAGACGGATCGCCACTTATGGGCAAAAAGTTACGAACGTGACCTGGCGGATATTTTTACGCTCCAGCGCGATATTGCAAGGGCCATTGCGGCGCAGGTCAGGGTGACACTGACACCGGGAGAACAAAGGCAACTGCAGGATGTAAAGCAGATTGATCCTGCCGCGTACGAAGCGTACCTGAAGGGCGTTTACTATGATACGAAATATAACCCCTCGGACTTTTTGAAAAGCCTGGATTATTTCTCGATCGCGGCTGAAAAAGAGCCAGGATTTGCATTGGGATACGTTGGGATTGTAAGGGCGGCCACCGGCCTGATGGACATTGGGGGACTGCCATTCAGCGAGCTTTATCCCATAGCGAAAACTGCTCTCGACAAAGCCCTCCAACTGGGCGAATCGCAGGCGGAAGTGTACGGCATTCTGGGTCGGTTCAAGCATATTGCAGAATGGGACTGGGCGGGTGCGGAGAAAGCATTCCGGAAATCTCTGGAATTAAACCCCAATCTGTCCAACACTTACTTTGATTATGCAAGCTTCTTGATTTCAATGGGGCGTGGCGATGAGGCACTGGCTATGATCAAAAAGGCGCGGTCGCTGGATCCCCTCAATGCAGGTATCAATAACGATGTAGGATGGATCAATTACTGTGTGCGCCGCTATGACGAGGCAATAAGGGAATACCATAACAATCTCGAGATGTATCCGGATTTTGTGATGTCGCATCGTGAGCTGAGCTGGGTTTATGCCAAAAAATCCATGTTTACCGAAGCCATTCAATCTATACAGCGAGCGGTGGAACTGGAACGCAGTTCCTACAATCTTGCGCAATTGGCAATTGTTTATGCCCTGGCAGGGCAAAAAGATGAGACTTTCAAAATCCTCGACGAGATACTATCTGAACAGGATACAGAACAGATTGCAGCTTACGAATTCGCCATGATCTATGCAGCTCTCGGAGATGTCGACCAAGCCTTCAAATGGCTCGAAAAATCCTACCAGGAGCACTCGGGCTGGCCCTTCTTCATCAAAGTGGATCCAATGGCAGACCCGCTGCGTTCTGACCCGCGCTATGGTCCTTTTTTGAAAAGGATGGGATTGGAATCATGATCGGAAAAACTATCCTACACGACAAAATCACCAAGAAGCTCGGCGCAGGCGGCTGCAGCGCTGAATCAGTCCAGTATTGCTACCATCCACGCCAGCTTCCCTTCGGGCGGGCTGAGCCGATTCAAATTCGCTGGCGAGACCAGAGGGGCTGTCGGGTCGCCGCACGGCCAACAAAACGCTTTCGCCTGGAACAAGGATGGGGGCTGGGGAGTTTTCGTAAAGCCATTGGACGGCAGCGGCCAGGCAAAACAAATCTTGAGCGGAACCAATCGAACCTGTATTAAGCTGTCGGCCGCGTAATGGCTCTATGTTGATCCTCGACTGGCAAAGCCTGTGTGAGGGCCTTTCCAGGGGCAAAGGGCAAAGGGCAGACATCGTCGAATGGAGGAGTAGGACCCCGCCGGGCGCCTGACGGCGCACGGTATGTTATCACCGCTCATCGGACCGGCGCACCTGCCGAATTGGTGCACTTCATGGCCAAAGCCAGGGCCTTCGAGCCGAACCGGAACCACGAGTCGCGTTGCCACCTTGTCAGAAGATCCGCTCATAAGCGAAAGAGCGGGCCCGGTTCCTGGCCGTTCCATGGGAGTTCTCCAAGAAGAGGAGGCAATGCCATGTTCATGCGACTTGTGCAGGCCAAAGTGGATCCGGAGAAACTGCGAGATTTTCGCCTTCGCTACGAGGGGAGGATCATTCCGGAGCTACAGAGGATCCCGGGATGTCTCTGCGTGACCCTGATGCAGAGTGAGCAGCATCCGGATGAATGCGTCTCCATGACCCTCTGGGAGACGGAGGAGGACGCCGTGAGCTATGAGAAAAGCGGCCTGTTTACGGATTTCCTCGAAAACATGAGGCCCTATCTTTCGCTGTCGTCACAGTGGAAAGTGGAGTTGACGCGCGAGCTAAAGCTGGAGTATAAGCCTGTCCCAGAAGAACCCGTAGTGAAAGCCTATCCAGTCGTTGTGCAAACGGATGCCGGCATTTGTGGAAGGGAAGAATCCGACAGGATGCACACGAGGATCGTTTCCATCAAGACGCGGCCGGGGAAGCTCGAGGAGTTTCGGCGGCTTTACACGACGACCATCCTTCCCGCTCTTCGGGGCGTCAAGGGTTGTCGGTACGCCTATCTGATCGAAAGCGGGGAGCAGCAGAACGAAGCTCTCTCGGTGACGATTTGGGACTCCAGAGAGGATGCCGAAAACTACGAGCGTAGCGGCCTGTTCGATCAACTCACACAGAAGGTCAAGCACACGTTCTCCGAGTTGTACCAGTGGAAAATGGCGCTCGAGGGTGAGTCTTCCCGGAAGGTACGGACCAGCGAAGACTTGTCCGTCGAGCACTACCACATTGTGGTAGGAAAGAGGTTTCACTAGCGCTGTCTGGTTTTGCTGCGCCGGACGATGATTGTGCCAGGCCGTTCGCTACGGCTGGGGAGACCCACCGAGCCTCGAAAACGCAGTTTCGTGGAGGTTCGTTCGTAGGGTTTCTGCAGCGAACGTTCGGCGCCAAAGGAATGAAGTTCACCTCTTGCGGGCAGAAGAGACATGAGAAGTTCTGGCCAAAGCCTTGACAGATTGCTGGGGATGACCCACCATCTCCGGCAGGTTCACAAGGCTGATCTGCGGGTCGGCGATTGGCTGCTAGTGATGACCCTGAACTCGGTCTACTCGATTCGCGTGATCGGAGCTGATCACTATCTCGTTTCGGGCGGCTGGTTCGACCGAAAGGGATTGTCTCCTGTGGAGATGACCATCACTGGTTGCACCTGGGGCGGTAGCGCGATCAAGCTGGACGTTGTTGCGGTGTGTGGGCTTTGTCTTGAGTTCGGCAACCGCGTCGTGACGAGCCCCATCCGTAAGGCAGTCGTGATCCGGGGTGCCGGCGAGAATTGATTCGGCGCGTCGGTCACCGCGGCAGCCGGCCACAGAATGGGCGATGGCCGTCCCATTTCTCGCAACCGCAGTGTTCTGATTTTCCTGTTGACTTTTCCATGAAAAACAGTATCTTTCAGACAGGGAGGGTGGGTGCAGAAGGCCGCAGGACAGTCAGTCTGGAGGGGCGAGCGAGAGTCCCCTCAGTGGTCGATCAATGCCCAAGCACTGGTCCCTCGCGTGCATTCGATTCCCCCCGAAACTTGGGCTCACACTCTCTCGTACTATCCCGCTTTCCGCGACCTCCTGTTTCGCACTCCCGACTCGGCTCCCGAATGCCGTATACTCCAACCGCGCTTTCCGCTGGTTGATGCCTGAACAGAGGTGAGCCGGTCAACGCTTCCTGGTTCACATCTTCGCTCGACGAGGTGGACTATGCGCGGTGAAAAATCCTGCCGCGATCGCGCCAATCCGGCCACTCAGCCTCAACCGGGTTTGACGGCGCTGAGAGCGCGGGTCGACAGATTCGGCAGGTTCACCTCCACACCCAATCTCCATTCACGACGCAACGCGCCCCCGCCCGTCATCCCCAAGATCTTATGCTCCACGTGTGCTCTCGGGGAGGGAGGACCAGAAGATGAATGCACGTCTTCGGATGGCTTTGGCGCGGCCCTGCGCGGCCTTCTTCGCGAGACCGGCGGCAGGCCAGCTGGTGACCACTCTTCGCACCATCGACGGTGAGCCACGCCTTGTGATCGACCGAAGGCAATTTGAAGGTCGGCCTTGCGGCCCGCGCTTGGTGCGACTCAGACACGCTCTAACGTGTGAGGTGGTGTCATGTCGGTTCGAGAAAGAACAATGGGAGATGTGGCAGTCCTCTCTGTCAAAGGTAAACTCTGGGGCGGCGCCGAGACAAGAGCGGTCCATGAGACCGTGAAGAGGCTGATCCGGGACGGATTCAAGAAAGTGGTTATCGACCTGTCAGGGGTCAAGTGGCTGAACAGTCTGGGGCTCGGCGTCTTGATCGGTTGCCTGACATCGCTCCGGAATGAGGATGGGGACCTGAGGCTTGTGGGAGTCACCGAGCGGGTGCATAGCCTGCTCATGGTCACCAACCTCATCACGGTATTTCAGACTTTCGAGACCGTGGAGCAGGCTGTTGAGAGCTTTCAATGAAGGTTTGGATGGCGAAGTCAGGCGAAGTCCGTGGTCCGGAAACAGAGTGCCCGGCGCGAGCCGGGTCCCACCGGCAGAGGCGACATGATCGGCAAGTTGGTGTCCCGCTACAAGATTCTCGGGAAACTCGGCACCGTCTACGGAATTCACGAGACCGAGGACGGTCAGTCGTCTATCGCCATGGCATGCTATGATGTTCAATCGCTGAAGGAAAACATAGGGCGAGGGCCGCAGCCTATATCTGAGGCTACTTACGCTACGATTCAAATTGCTCAGGGGTTGGCAAAGACGCATTCAAGAGGTATCATTCATCGAGACATCATGCCGGCGAACGTCCTCTGGACGGGGCGACCAACAACCGCAATCCAGATCGACAAAGCTCTACAGGAAGTGAACGAAAAGGGTATTGTTCGTCGCGACATCAGAGAGCGTGAGGAGACCCAATGAGACCAACACTCAGATTTCTGGACGAGAAGCTGATCGAACGAATCATCGCAGAAGCGATCGATGTCCTCTCCAACCTTGGTGTGCAGATCAACAACGCGGAGGTCTTGTCGCTTTTGTCAGATCACGGCGCAACGGTGGAGAAGGCCACCCAGCAGGTAAAGTTGCCGGCGGAGCTTATTGAGAAGTCGCTGGCAGCCTCACCCGAGTCGTTTCGGCTCTTCGATGTTCTTGGAAACCAAACGCACTTGTTTGCCGAGCAAAACGTCTATTTCACTCCGGGATCTGCGGCCTTGCACATTCTGGATTCAGCGACAGGAGAGATTCGCAAGCCAGTGACGGCGGATTATATTCGATATGCAAAAATCGTCGGCCAGCTTGCTCACATTGCCTCACAGAGTACCGCATTTATCCCGGCGGACGTCCACGAAATGATTTCCGATAGCTACCGGCTCTTCCTCAGCCTGCTCTATTGCGAAAAGCCGGTGGTCACCGGCGCCTTCACGGCAGAGGCGTTCACTGTGATGAAAGACCTGCAACTGGTTGTACGGGGAACCGAGGAGGCGCTTCGCGACCAGCCGCTGACCATCTTCTCGTGCTGTCCGAGCTCGCCGCTGAAGTGGAGTGACATGACCTCGCAGAATGTCTTGGACTGCGCTCGCTCCGGCATCCCGGTGGAATTCGTCTCGATGCCTCTCTCCGGGTTTGTGGCTCCGGTGACTCTGGTCGGCACCCTGGTTCAGCATACTGCCGAGACCCTCAGCGGCATTGTCATCCACCAGCTCGCCAGGCCCGGCGCCCCGCTTCTCTACGGCGGATCTCCTGCCATATTCGATGTCCGCTATGAAACGACGCCGATGGGGGCGATTGAAACCATGATGATCGATTGCGCCTACAACGAGATCGGCAAACACCTTGGACTGCCAACCCAGGCATACATCTCGCTCAGCGACGCCAAACAGCTCGACGCTCAGGCCGGGCTCGAGAGCGGAGTCGGAGCGGTCCTTGCCGCTATGGCCGGCATCAACAATATCTCCGGGCCGGGGATGCTCGATTTTGAAAGCTGCCAGAGTCTCGAAAAGCTTGTGTTGGACAATGAGATTTGTGGCATGGCCCACAGAGTGGTTCGCGGAATCGAACCAAAGGAAGACTTCCCAGCCCGGCCGCTCTTGGAGGAGCTTCTCGAGCAAGAGCACCTTCTGATTTCGAAACACACTCGCCGCTATCTGAAGGAGGAGCAGTTCATGCCGGGAGCGGTGATCGATCGGGCCAACCGGCCGCGCTGGGTCGAAGAAGGCTCGTCAACGCTGGAGGAACGGGCGAGTCGTGAAGTGCAACGGTTGCTGCAGAGCTATGAACCGTCGCGATTAAGCGAAGACAAAAAGCGTGAGCTGATCAAACGGATGGAGGCCGAGGCTCGCCGCTACGGGCAGGATCGCTTGCCGGACCGGTGAAGATAGATTGACGCACTCATTTGTGGGGGGCTGTCCAGAAAGCGCAATCTTGTGTCATTGCCGCGGAAGCGGGAATCTATAACATGTTGGTTTTTAAGGACTCCTTCTCCCTGCTTTCGCGAGGACAAGCTTTGCAGGAATGAGGGTAATTCTCGACTTCTTGGACAGCCCCGTAGGAGCAGCACGTTTCTCAACAGATGAGGAGACTCCATGGACCTTCTGATCAGCATTTCAGCGGCGTTGCAAAGGGGAGAGGATGAGGAGGTGGTGGCGTTCATCGAGCGGGCACTCGAACAGAAAATCCCTCCGGTCGACATCCTCACCATGGGCATGATTGCTGGCATGAACGTCATCGGCGAAAAGTTCGGTCAGCACGAGATCTTTCTCCCCGATGTCCTGCTTGCGGCCAAAGCGATGCAGGCGGGGATGGATCGGCTGAAACCGCTGCTTGCTGGCGAAGAGATCCCCAGCAGGGGGAAAATCGTGTTGGGTACGGTGCGCGGTGATCTCCATGACATCGGCAAGAATCTTGTGGGCATCATGCTCCGGGGTGCCGGATTTGAGGTCATCGATTTGGGAAGAGACGTTTCGCCCGAGCAATTCGTAGAGACGGCCGAAAAAGAGCGTGCGGATGTGATCGGCATGTCGGCACTTCTGACCACCACCATGCATGGCATGAAGCGAGTCATCGAATTGCTCAGCGAGAAAAGCCTGAATGGCAAGACAAAGACCATTGTCGGAGGCGCCGCGGTTTCGGCGGACTTCGCCCGGGAGATCGGTGCCGATTCCTACGCCTACGATGCCGCCAAGGCTGTTGAATGCGTGAAGGAGCTGGTCAACCTGTAAACCGAAGCACGAGGGTGCGAAGTCGGCACGGAACAGCAAGACGTATACCAGGCTACCTCGCAGCACCGAAGCGCAAGCTGGATATGGGGGAACTGATCGGTTCGGTGGGGAAGAGGGTGTTGTCGGTGATCGGCAAATCCATTTCCCATTT
>CAZGRP010000104.1:0-8856 GCA_964527995.1 uncultured Cytophagia bacterium
TCGAGGCGGTCGTAGGGATCGAAGAACAGCATCCTTCCGCGCGAGGCGCCGCCGAACATCTTGGTGCCCCGGTACGGCCGCTCCTGGGTGCGCAGCCGGCCCGAGCTGTCGAAAGTGAGCCCGCCGAAGAAGAAGTCCCCGCCCATGAGCGATTCACCGGCGTACTTGCTGGCGCTGCCGAGGATGTGCACGCGCAGCGGCTGGCAGCGGGAGTCGTTCACCGAGTTGGTCCAGGCGCGGTCGACGATGTCGCCGAGGATGAAGACCTCGCCGCCCTTGGAGGCGTAGCCGCACACCTTGCCGGCGTTTCCGAAGATCTCGAGGCGGCCGTGGTGCATGCACATGGCGGCGAAGTTCTGGGCGTTGCCGTGCACCCGCAGCGTGCCGCCCTGCATGAAGGCGCCGAGATACTCGCCTGGTGTGCCGTACACATCCATCACCACGTCGTCGGTGTCTCCCTTGCCCATCACCGCCGTGGAGATCAGGCGCTGGCCGTTGACGCGGTAGAGGAGGAACCGCCGCCAGCCGCGATCGTACGCCTGGCTCACGATCCGTGCCAGAGAGACCCGCGGATCGGTTCCCTGGGGGGCCAAACCGGTGGCATCGACCAACAGCGTCTGCTCCTCGGGCCGATGGGCCGCCGGAATCTCGCCGAAACCCTGTCGCATGGCGACCCAGCGCCGGCCGTCGACCTGCGGCAGGCGGTCCAGCAGGTCGTACAGCGTCCGGCGGGTGATGTCGAGGAGCGAGCTCTTGGCCTTGGTGCCGGTGTCCATGGTGCGCAGGTGGTCGATGAAATGGGTCAGCGTGCGGATGACCTCGGCCGCCGTGTCCGGCGTGGTTGACTGGACCACCTGCTGCAGCACCCAGCGGTAGGTGTTGAAGTCCCACCCGGGCAGATGTTGGCGGATCCAGGCGTCCAGCCGGCCGGAGTTGGCCTGCCAGTCACGCCGCAGCGACTCGGCGTCGTCAGGCTGGCGCAGCGGCGTACGCCGCATGCTGTAGTGTTCGCCGGCATCCGGCAGGGGGATGTCACGGCCGTAGCGGTCGATCAGCTGTATCTTCTCCACATCTCCTGTCTCGTTAAACTGGAAGCGGCTGATCATGCCGTCGCTCACCATCACCTCATCGGCGGCGGCGCCATCCACCAGACCTTCTTCATCCATCAGCTCGAGCATCTGCTGGATGGCCTGCTCTTCGGAGGCGATCATGCTGAAGGCGCGCGTCCTGCCGTTGCTGCGGTCCACCCACAGCGCCGTGGTGCTGGGCCGCAGGTCCGCCGGGTCCTTCAGGTCGACGCGCTCCGTGAGGTTCTGCTCCGGCCGGTGGCGCAGGCAGAGGTACTGGTACGGACCGTCCGGGCTGCTGGTGAACTCCACCCGTTGGACCTCTTCGAGGCGATGGCGCAGCTCCTCAGGCATCAGGGCCAGATCGTCGCCGGTGGTGGGCGAGAAGCTCTCGAACAGCGCCCAGTCGGGATACTCCAGCTCCTCGGCCAGCAGGTGGAACTTCAGCGAGGCGACCTCGGTGTCGGTGGTGGCCAGCGGCGGCAGGCCGAACTGCTCGACGCGCTGCTTCAGCGTCTGGTAGTTGGTGGTCTCGCCGTTGTGGGTGAGGGCGGTGTGCAGTTTGGCGAAGGGGTGGGCATTCATCTGCTCGACCACACTGCCAGTAGCCAGGCGCACATGGATGATGTTGTTGGGCGCCGGGGGAGTCTCCCAGGGGATCTCGCGGCCGGCGGTTTTCCAGACGGCGAAGTTTTTGCCGGCCGACATCACCGCCGCCACCTTGCGCAGCCTCGGGACGTACTTCTCCTTGTTCTGCGTCTGCGGGTAACGCCAGGCGAAGTCGCGCAGCAGCCTCAGGTAGATTTCGGCCTCCTCGCCGGGCGGCTCCGCCGTCAGCAAGTGGCCGTCGCCGGCTGCGGCGGCCCTGCCACCGCCGTCCCCGTTGACGTAGCTCTCCCAGAACTCCGGTTCCACCTCCCAGACGTAGAGCACCTGGGTCAGCCGCACCGAGTGGTCGAAGACGTACAGATCCTCAGCTTTCCGCAAGAACCGGTCGTCGCTGCGGTAGTTCTCCAGTGTCACCCGCGGGAAGTACTCGCGGATGTAAGCGTAGCGGGGCGACTTCAGCAGCTTTTCTTCGATGAAGTCGGCCAGCACCTGCGGTTTGACGCGCACGAAGAAGCGGAAGATGTCGCCGGGGTCGGTGTCTGGGTTGCCGAAATCGCGATAGTCCCTCTCGCGGCCTTGCGCGTCCTTCTTGTAGGGCTCGCGAACCTTGCGCACGTCGGTCTCACCGGCGAAGTCGAAATACGGCTCCAGATACACCTTGCGGATCTTCTCGGCGAGCCCGCAGCGGATTGCCAGGACCCTGGCCCGGGCCTGGCGGCGGAGCTGCTCCTCGCTGATCCCGTTGCCCTGAGGCCGCAGCCGCTCTTCCATCTCGGGCTGCAACACACCCTTCACCATCACCCGGTAGGCGTAGTGGTGCGGGTATTCAGGGAAGCAGAGGGTCTTGCCCATGCCGACACCGTCCATGCCGCGGTTTCGCATGGCCAGCAGGGTACGGTCGAGAATGTGGTTGGGAACGTTTTCGGTGCCGATGACGGCCGCCACGCCGCAGTTGCTCTGGCCGGTGGGGTGTAGCATCTCGGCAACGGCTGTGCTGCGTCGGTGATACTCGCGGCGCTGGTGCAGGCGGAAATCGACGCGCTCCTTCAGGCCGAGCCACTGGATCTTGTCGAAGCGGCCGCGCAGCTCCCGAATGTCCCGCAGCCCCAGCCCGGCCAGAGCCCGGATCACCTGCATCTGCAGGATTCGGAAGGCATTGATCATCTGGCGCGAGTTGACCTCGACGTCGCGCAGCCGCTGCATGATCAGGTTGGTGGTGGCGATGCCGCGCGAGCAGCCGTCGTGGCAGTTGCGATTGCGGTCGCAGCCGACGGCCACCATCGGGGCGGTGCCCCAGATCACCCCGTCGGCGCCCAGGGCGATGGCCTTGATCACATCTTCGTAGGTGCGGATGCCGCCGCTGACAAAGAAGCGCACGTCGTTGCGGAGTCCGTCCAACACCAGCCGGTTGTGGATGAGGGGGATGGCGTATTCGATATGCATCCCCATCTGGCCCTTGATGATGTTGGGCGAGGCGCCGGTGCCGCCGCGGGGACCGTCGAGCCAAAGTTCGATCTTCATGCCGTAGCGGCGGCCGGCTCGCGCCAGTTCACTCGCCAGCTCGGCGGTCTGGTCCCCGGCCTTCTCGGCGGCGGCGCGCACAGCCTCCTCGGTGTTGTCGCGCGCGATGCGCCCCAGCCCGGCGGCGATGAATTCGATGTCCACCGACGGTGACACCTTCACCGAGATCACTGCCTGCGGGTTGATCATGCGCACGATGTCGATGAAGGCCTTCACGTCCTCGATCGAGTAGGAGTTGTGGAAGGGAAAGGGGGAGATGATGCTGGTGTAGGAGTGGCGGATCACCTCCTCGCAGAGATGGAGAATCTGCTCGAACTCGATGGGATCGATGCGGTCCTCGTGGTGGAGCTCGTAGGCTCGCTGCTGAATCAGCCACAGGCTCTTCTTGAGCTCAGGAAAGACCTCCTGCTCATCCTGAGCGCGCAGCAGATGCGGGTAGGCCTGGCGAGCGACTTCGTGCAGCGGGTGCCCGGCGTTCTTCTCGATGCGCTCGATCTTGTCGGCCAGCGTCTGGATCTTCTCCAGATCGAGAACCTCCAGCCCCTCGATGCCGCGCAGGTAGGAGACCAGCTTGTTTACCTTCTGCGCCAGGATGTGACCGCCGATCCCCATCTTGGCGCCCTGGCTATAGGCGATCACCACCCGGCGCGCCTTCTTGATCGTCTCCTTGGTGACTCCGAACAGGCCGGTCTTTAGTTCGGTGGAGACGAATGGTTCGTCACGCGCTTCCACGACTTCGTAGAACAGGAAGGGCTGCAGGTCGGGGTATGGCTCCAGCGCCTGGTAGATGCCTGGATGGGTGTCGGCGGTGATGCCGTTGGCCTGCAGGCGCTCCTTGATGTCGCGCACGGTGTAGTGGGTGTCGTGCTCGAAGAACGGCCGCATTGCCTGGATGTCGGGCTCGGTGAAGAAGATCGGCTCCCCCTTGCGGTTCAGGAAAAAGCAGGTCGGGTAGCCGCCCTCCCCGGTGTCGTACTGGATACCCAGCTCCCTGGCTGCGATGACGTGGGCGCGCCAGGTGTCCAGGCCGATGGAGCCGACCGACTTGCCGCCGAACATCCACGGCGCCCGCAGGATCAAGTCTTTGTCGAGGGCGACGGCGGTTCGCACCTGGTCCAGCTCCTCCTCGGGGATGCGGTCGGGATCGCGCTGGTAGAGGATCTTCATCACATCGAAGCCGTCGCCGAGCAGGCCGGTGCCCTTCATGTTCTTGAGATGGAACGTCTGCGGGTCGCCGGCGGCCATGCGGCCGAGCGACTCGATCACCGGCCCCGGCCAGACATGGTCGCGCTGATAGACGGTCTGGTTCACCTCGCTGAGGTGGTAGAAGCTGTGCGGGGCCGGCAGCGGCACCACCCGGCTGCGCAACTCGCTATAGCGTGGCGAGGCTTCCGCGGGCACTGGTTCGCCGTCGATCAGCTCCCGGTTCAGTCTCTGATACGCGTCGAGAAGCTCTTCTTTCTCGAAGATCTGCTTCTGGATTCGCTCCTCCAACTCGTTGAAATCGATCAGCCGGCCCTCTTCCCCCACCGTCTTTTTCAAATCCTTGAAGCCCGCAGCACCAAGCACCTCGAGCATCTGGACCTTGCGTGACTCCATCTGGTTGTTGAGGCGTTCGACGGCCCAGTCGATGTCCAGGTTCAGCAACCTTTCGGTGGTGGTCTGCCCCTCGATCATGGCCTTGTAGGCGTACGGGTCGAGGGCGAGCAGGGCGGCGAAGTCGATCAGAGTGGCTTCGGCACCGCGCTGGATGGTCTTCTGGCTGTCGGAGGCCAGTCGGATGCCTCCCGAGGCAATGATGGCGACTTCGTGCCGGCGGCCCTGTTCCAGGAGGTAGCGGTGGATGGCACGCACGGCGTTGGAGGTGACGAAGTAGTTGTCCTTGTTGCGCAGGCCGTGCACCTGGAGGACGTCGACGCCGAGATCGAGGAAACCGTCGATCTTGGCCCGCACCGCCGGCAGGATCTCGGTGCCGCCGATCATGTCGTATTCCGACACCTCGAGGTAGCCGCACAGCAGCGGCGAGCCGCCGTTCAGGGCGGCCACCGAGTCGCGGATGTACTGCACGGTGCGCTCCATCTCGGGGTGGTAGGTGATCTCGAACATCGGCATGTGCCAGAGGTCGAGCAGCAGCTCGCGGCCCGCCTGCGGGTTGACGATGAGGTGGTGGATCAGCTCGTGGTCGACCCGCGGGATGATGACCGGCGGCAGCGTCGGGTAGCTGCCTTCGAGGATGAAGAAGTCGTAGTAGTCGAGCAGCCGGTTGAGCTTGATGACGACCAGGGTATCCTGGCTCTCGGCGACTTTCATCAGCGCCAGCTCGACCCGGCCGTTGCTGTCGAGCGGCACGGCGTTGTAGAGGATCGGCGCTTTCAGCTTGATCTTGGGGAAGGGCGGATTGTGCATGTTGCCGTCGGTGTCGAAAGTGCAGTAGCGGTGGCGCTTGCCCAGGATCACCGACAGCTCTTCGTCCGGATCGCCTTCGTGAAGGCGATTCTGGGCCGGACCGACGATGTGGAAGTGCGAGAAGCGCTCAGCGTCGAAGCCGATGCCCATGTGCTTGTCGCCCTGCCCCATCCCGGAGACCGGAATCTGGCCGGTGGACGACTCCTTGTCGATCTCCATGAGGATCTCTTCGGTGACGTAGACATCGGCCATTTCGGTGAGTGCCGAGGTGCGCTGGATGGTGGTAGTGTCGCGCAGCCGCTTCTGCCGCTCGGCCCAATAGCGCCTCTCGTCCAGGTCAACAGCATTGTGGATGAGCTTTTCGACGTAGTCGCGTTCCTCCTGCACCGCCTTGTTCTGTGGGCAGAAGTTGATACAGGCGTTGCACAGGGCGCAGTTCTGGTCGATCAGCTCGGGGATCTGGCGCGGCCGGCCGACACGGGCGCCGTAGGTGCAGGCGTTGTCGTGGGCGCACATGCCGCAGCGGATGCAGGTCTCCGGGTCGATGAACAGCCGGGCGTAGGCAAACCCGCGCGGGTAGAGGATCTTGAGGCCATGCTCCAGGTGTGAATGCTCGCCCTTCTGCTCGGCGCGGGTGTGTTTGCGGTAGAGCGGGCTCTCCTTCATCACCTGCCAGAAACGGTCGATGAACTCTTGCCTCTGTTCGCGGCTCAGGTTCAGCGCCCGCTGGAAGTGGGGGTGGTGCTCGACGAGGTCGAACAGGTGCGTCAGAGGGATGTCCGTGGGACAGATTCGAGTGCAGTTGTCGCAGCGCGTGCACACCAGGAACCCCAGCGCTTCCTCCTGCGAGATGGGCTCGCCGCGGGCCACCCGGTTGGCGGTCTTGCGGCGGGTGATCGGCGTGGCCAGGCCATAGCGCCCGAAGACGTCGCTGGTCGGGCAGACGCGCTCGCAGCTATCGCATTCGGCGCAGGCCGAGGTGAGCTCGAGGATTGGGTGGCGCTCGGCCCGCAGCTCCGGCGGCACCACCTGCGGCAAGATCCACCGGCTTCCCTTCCAGAGCAGCTCTCCGGCACTATATAAGGAAAAGAATTTCCGGTTGGTCTGGCCGCGATGGAGCAGGTGGATCGCCTGCTGCATCAGGATGGGGGAAAGGCCCTTGTACGCTCTGAGAGCGAGCTTACGGCCGCTACCGTTGATGAACTTGCACTGGTTGAGCAGCCCGTGGGGGTCTCCCTTGCGCTTGCTCTCGCGAAGTTTCCTCAGGTGGCCGTCGCTGCCGTTTCGCTGCATCCCCTTGAGAAACGGCAGGTTCCAGATTCCGGTGCCGTAGGGCCGGCCGCCGAAATAGAGGGCCGCCTGCGTCATGAACGGTATCAGCCCCAGGTACATTTTGTGGCGCAGGCGGGCTGTATCGGCCAGGAGGATGCTCTGCACCAGCACCTCGGTGGCGCTCACCAGATGGGCTTCGGTCTTCACCACATTCTGCGTCCAGTCGCTGACTGCCTTGTGGACGAAATCCATGTACTCCGGGAACCGCTCCAGCGGCAGCAGCGTCTCGCTCACCAGCATCGATGGCCCCTTGGGTTTCATCTCCACCGGCAGGTAGCGGTGGTCCCAGAACTTGTGAGCCAGCTCCACCGGAAGCCGGCAGTAGGAGAGATCCTGATAACGCCGGCGCTCGCCGGTCGAGCTGAACAGAGGGATTCTGAGGGCCCGCTGCACGTCTTCGTGGGAGTCGAATTCGAGAACCACGACGTGCTCCAGACGCTCCATCTCTCTGGCCAGCTCGATTTCGCTCTGGATCTGCGAGATGCGTTCGGCCTCACCTTTCTCCAGGGCAGTGTCAAGGGCGCGCTGAAGCTTCTCGTGTACGATCTGCCGCGTGGTTTCAGTGTAGTGGGTGTCGAAGTAGAGGACGGTTGTCGGGCGCAAATTCCAGGTGTCCAACAGGCGCATGAACTTCTGCACCGAATGCACATCGGCGAAGGAGAAGGCGTACGGCTTGCTGACATAGGTGAGGCGGCGCACCCGGAGCACCACGCCGGCAACGATGCCGAGCTGGCCCTCGCTGCCCACGACCTGATCGAAGAAGGGGTCCTCCGGCGTCAGAGTTTGCCATACGCCATCGGGCCGCAGCAGGAGGATGGCGCGCAGCGAGTTCTTGACATGGCCGTACTTGTAGGCGCCGAGCCCCAGGCCGCCGGTCACCACCCAGCCGCAGATGCTGCCGGAGTGCGGGTTGGTGATTTCCTGCCGCAGAGCGAAGCCGCGGTCCCGTAGCTCCTTACGCAGGTCGGCGAAAAGGACGCCGGGGCCGAGGATCACCTCTTCATCCTGCTCATCGAGCTGGTGGAAGTCGAGATTCGAGAGGTCGAGGATGATCTCGTGATTCATCGGCACGGCGCCGCCGAAAGGCCAGGTTCCGGCGCTGCGGAGAGTATAGCGCAGCTTGTGCTCGTGGGCGTACTGCACGAACTTCTGCAGATCCTCCAGGCATCCGGGCCGCACCACGAAGGAGGAGCCGATGTCGAGGAGTAGCTTTTTCAAGCCGCCCGGCACAAAGGCGGTACCGGAGTCGGCATGGTAAATCTCTTTCTGAACGGGGGTTGGGGTGAAAAGGGTGGAGGCTTCGCTGAGAAGGGAGCGAAGATTCTGGTAATGGCGATCACCAGGAGGTACGGATTCGGTGTCTGCAGAACTTCGGTATGTCTCGAGAAGTAGGTGGAACGCCTCGTTCTGTTTCCGGACGCGGTCAGCGGCAGACGCCTGAAAGAGAAAGACGAAGGCGCCCGCTGACGATGAAGGTGCTGTCATGATGCTCGTCCTGAGTGAATCGCCTCAGTATAAATTCAACACTGAAAAACACCGAACAGCTTTTCGGATCGAGTGTCTTTCGCTGTGTTTCAATGTCCTTCGATGTTATCGGATGAACCGCTTGGCTTCTGCATCGTCCGGATCCCCACTCCCGGAGCTTCGCCGAAGCCTGGATCTTGACACAACCCCCTATGTAGCCGCAAACTTCGCATGTGAAGAAATCGGGGTACGAAGCGAATAGCGCAATTTAAGAAGATGAGGCAAGGGGTGCAAGGTGAATTTGCCTGCTGCACGGCATTGGCGGGGGCCTGGCGCCCGATTCGATCAAGGCGAGTCCTTCGAGCAGGCGAGTCCGCTTCTCGGCACGGAGAAGATCCCTTCTGGATGACATCGGCCGGAGTTGGGTACCGCGGAGATCGCAAAGAACGCAGAGTGG
>CAZGRP010000105.1:0-3350 GCA_964527995.1 uncultured Cytophagia bacterium
TGGGCACCGGCACAATGCGCCGTGCCGGCTTGTCGAGCAGTGTACACAGCCGGATGCTGCGCGGCTGGCGCGTCTGCAAATTGCGCAGCAGGTATCCGACTGTCATTCCCGTGTCAACGATCCCCTCCACCAGTAGCAGGTCGCGGCCTTCGATGACCTCATCGAGATCCTTGAGGATGCGCACGGCACCGCTGGACTGCTGGCCGCCGCCGTAGCTCGCCACAGCCATGAAGTCCATTTCCAGGGGAATATCGATCTGCTTGACGAGGTCGGCCATGAACAGAGCGCACCCCTTGAGCACGCCGATGACAAGCGGTACGGTCTCCTGGTAGGCCGCCGCGATCTCCTGCCCGAGCTCGTAAACGCGCTTCTGGATGGCCTCCGGCGTGATCAAGACCTCGGCGATGTCACGATCGAGTCGCCCCATGGTTCACCTCTTTCCTCTCCGTTTCGAAGCCCACAGGCAACGGCACGCGGGTCTCATCGCGGGCCAGCGCATGACCCCTGGCCGTCGTTCGACAACCGCTGCCAGGCAAAAAGCCGCGGAACCGCGGCGACGGTGGGCGGCGTGCTGCACCATCACAGCCCGCGCGCTTTACCCCTCCGCGTTTTCGGCCAACAGACCGAACTTTGCCATCAGCCGGTAGAAGTCGCGCTGATAAAAGATGCGGATATTGATGTTCGGGTAAAGACGCCGGAGCTTGCGCACCTTGCGGTTTTTGCGGGTCACCAGGCTCTGCTGCATGGTGGTTAGCTCGATGTAGAGGTCCTGCTCCGGCAGGTAGAAATCTGGTGTGAACGCCTCCGCGACCCTGCCCTCGGCATCTGTTTCGAGAACAAAAGTGCGCGGCTCGTATTCATACGGAATGCGGTAGAATTCAAGAAAGTGAGCGAATTCCGCCTCGGCCTCGTTCACAAAGCGGCCATTCCCTCGGCCTTCGGCAGTCTCGGGCAGCAAGTCCTTGACGATCTGTTCGCGTGGTACGTGGCGGATGCCGGTGGTCTCGACAGCAGCAGCAATCAGCTCCACAGCCTGATCCACCGAGATCCGATCCATGCGCAGGATCAAGTCGTAAAGGTGTGGGTCCCGCCAGTTGAGGCCGTAGAGGAAGCGGAGGTAGCAAGCGCGCTGCTCTTCCAGCTCTCGGATGCGACGTCCTGCCTCCCTTGCCGGCACACCGTCGTGAACCTGTCGCTGGCGCACACGGAACGGCCGCGGTGCTATCAGATGGACGTGCAGCGTGCCTGCGCGGTTCCGGAACAGACCCTGGCCGCCGCGGCCGACGAGTACCAGATCGTATTCCTCCGCGAGCTGCGCGATCAGGTCGGGAAGGAGCTTTAGCGACGCCTCGGTTTCAGGATCCATGCCCGGATCGGCGCAGGGCAGTCGCTCGTCGATCCCCGCCAGCGCCCCCTCGTCCAGGTCGGCCTCGCGCCAAAGCTGCGCCAGTCGCGCGTCGTCGACCAGCATAAAGCCAAGCTTTCCGGCCAGGCGAGCAGCGACTTCCTCGCCAAAAACATCAGGCTGTCTCGAAATGGTGACAACTGCCATCGGATTCTGCGTCTCCACAATCCGCCGTAAAGGTATGAACATTCGATTCCAAAGTCAAGCCGGGCTTTGCGGGGTACCTGGCGCTCGGATTCGATCTTGACTTCCTGCGGCGAATTCCTGGGGGCTGCCGCTACTCCATTCGCTGAACGGGCAGCTCCGACAGGAACTCCTGTCACTCGCAAGCCACTCAAGACCGCGTTCCGGGTGGTTCTCTGGATGTGCCAAGCCCCAGCCTCAGGCCTGCGGATTTCCCTTGATTTTCTTGTTGGTCGATTCCTACCTTGTGGATCGAGACGAGTTAGCGGAAACTCATGTTCAAGCCTGAGGTTCACGCCATGATCCAGCCACTCACAGCCCAAAGAGAGAAACGTCTGGCCCTTTTCCAAAAACTTCGCACCAACGCCGTGGGACTGGACACGGAGTATACCCTGGTCAACGGCGAGCGGACGCGACGGATCTACCTCGACAGCACCGCCACAACCCTTCGGCTCAGCGTCGTACAGAACGTGCTCGATCGTTTCCAGCCACATTATGCCAACACCCACAGCATCCTGCATTTCAGTGCCAAGCTTTCGACTCAGGAGTATCGCTGGGCCCACGACATGGTGCTCGACTTTGTCCGCGCGGACCCTGCCACCTACACCGCGTTCTTCGTCGGCAGCGGCACGACGGCGGGCATCAACCGCGTGGCACGAACCCTACGCGAAAAACGCCCCGACCGGGATGTGGTGATCACGTCGATCATGGAGCACCATTCCAACGACCTGCCGCACCGGAAACATTTCCGCGAGGTCGTCCATGTGCCGGCACGGATGGCGGTGCATGCCCTCGGCTGCGTCGACCTTGATCGAATGGAAGAGGCGCTGAAACAGTACCAGGACCGGGTCAACTACATCGCCATCACGGGCGTCTCCAACGTCACCGGCATCATCAATCCCGTGCACGAAGCGGCCCAACTTGCCCACCGCTACGGCGCCCTGCTGGTGGTCGACGGAGCCCAACTGGTGGCCCATCTTCCGGTGCAGGTGAGCGGTCAGGGTGACCGTGATCTCGATGTGCTGGTCTTCTCGGGCCACAAGATCTACGCACCCGGCTCGCCCGGTGTGGTGGTAACGCGCAAGGACCTGTTCGCCGATCTCGAGCCACAAGAAGTCGGCGGCGGCATGGTCGATCGGGTGTACGTCAACCGCTATACCATCACCCAGTCATTTCCGGAGCGCGAGGAGGCGGGAACCCCGAACATCACCGGCGCCATCGGCCTGGCGGCCTCACTCTACGCCCTCAGCAAGGTCGGTATGGACCTGATCGCCGAAGAGGAGTGCCAGCTCATCGAGTATGCTCTCGAGCGGCTGGGTGAAATCGAGGATGTAGTGATCTACGGCGAGACCGATTGCCACGTCTGCCAGCGCGCCGGCGCCATCGCTTTCAATGTCCGCGACCTCGACCACGGGCTGGTGGCAGCGGCCTTGAACGACTACTTCAACATCGCCACGCGCAATGAGTGCTTTTGCGCTCACCCCTATGTCCGCGAGATGATCACCTACAGTCTGAGCGAAAACACCGAAGACATCACCGACGAACAGCTTGAGGAGTACGTCGAGTTGCGCCGCGGCATGGTGCGCGCCAGTTTCGGCATCTACACCACCCGCGAGGATGTCGACCGGTGTGCCGCCGCGCTCAAACACATTGCCGAGAACAAGACCTTCTACGAATCGCAGTACGATCGCCTGGACAACGGCGACTATCGGCACAAAACCTTCCAGTTCGATCACACGCAGGCCTTTTCGGTCCGCGGGGT
>CAZGRP010000105.1:3450-8692 GCA_964527995.1 uncultured Cytophagia bacterium
ACCCAATCGGCCAGTCCAAATCCAGCTGACGGAGCAAGAGATACGAGGCTGCGATGCCTGAATTGCCGGAAGTTGAGACCACCCGTTTGGGGCTCTTGGAGCACCTCGACGATGCGGTAATCGAAAAGGTCGAGGTGCGCGAGCCCAGGCTTCGCTATCCGGTGGACGCCAGCCGGCTTCGCCAGGCGGTCGAGGGGCACCGCATCACCTCCATCGAACGCCGCGGGAAATACCTTCTCTGCCATCTCGATCATGGCGTCGTCCTGATGTTCCACCTCGGCATGAGCGGCAGTCTGCGCTTCGTCGAACCTCACGAACCGGTGCACAAACACGACCACGTCATCTTCCACCTCAGCGACGGCCGCCAGCTCCGTTTCCGTGATCAGCGCCGCTTCGGGCTGGTCGACGTGGTCAGCAACGGCGAACTGGAGACCGACCCACGCCTTCGTGATCTCGGCATCGAGCCGTTTTCCGACGAGTTCAACGCCGAGACCCTCCACAGGCTCAGCCGCGGCCGCAAAAAGCCGGTGAAGAACTTTCTGATGGACGGCCATGTCGTCGCCGGGCTGGGAAATGTCTACGCTACCGAGGCCCTGTTCCACGCTGGGGTTCGACCCACGCGATCTGTCGGACGAATCAGCCAAAAGAGCTGGCAGCGCATCGTCCGAGCCGTGCGCATGGTGCTGCGCGCCGCGATCGCCAAAGGAGGCACCACCCTCAGCGACTTTGTCGGCAGTGACGGCAATGCCGGCTACTTTCAGTTTGAACTATATGTCTATGGCCGCGCCGGAGAGCCATGCAAGAAGTGCGGCACGCCCATCAGGCGCGTCGTGCTTGTCGGCCGGAGTACGTTCTATTGTCCGAGGTGCCAGCGGTGAGGAATGAATTGTTGGAGGCCTGGAGCGATGGAGTTCTGGAGGGCTGGAGGGGTCGATGACTGGCAAACCGGAACCGAACTTCCTGCAATTCTCCACCGCTCCATCACTCCGTTTCAGCCTCCCACCCGAGTTGCCTGATGCCGCAGAACCTCCATAACTTCTCCGAGTCTCCGGTGACACTCCGCTTCCACGACGGCACCCTGGTCATTGATGGCCTGGATGCTGGCCGAGAGCCGCCGTGCGGCGTCTGGGATCGCCGCACGCAGCAGTGGCGCGCCAAAGCCCTGGATTACGTCGAACTCCGTCGCTGGCTCGACCGCCAGCTCATCCCGCTCGAGGACCAGGCACCGCGCTTCGAATGCGTCCCAATCGAGCTCCGACACGAGCTGCTCCTGCGTCCTTATCAGAGCGAGGCCATCGAGAAGTGGAAGTCCAACCGCTGCCGAGGCGTGGTCGTCCTGCCCACCGGCTCCGGCAAGACACGGGTGGCGCTCCAGGCTATGGCAGAGGTAGCACAGAGCACGATGATCATCCTGCCCACCCTCCACCTGATGAACCAGTGGTATGAGGTCGTCAGCAACGCTTTCGGGCTCGAAATCGGTATCTTGGGTGGCGGATTCCACGAGATCCGCCCGGTGACGGTCACCACCTATGACAGCGCCTTCCGCTACATGGATCTTTACGGCAATCGCTTTGCCCTGCTGATCTTCGACGAGGTTCACCACCTGCCCTCGCCCTCCTACACTCAGATCGCCGAGATGAGCCTGGCCCCCTACCGCCTCGGCCTGACGGCCACCTACGAGCGCCCCGACGGTCTGCACGGCAAGTTGGAACGACTCGTGGGGCCGCTTCTCTACGACAAGAGTATCCGCGATCTCGAAGGGGAGTTCCTGGCTCCGTACGAGACGATTCGCCTGATCGTCGATCTCACCCCGGACGAGGCAACACGCTATCAGAAGAGCCAGCAAATCTTCTCGGACTACCTGAAGAAAAAGGGCATCAAGTTTTTCGGCAAACAGCTCGAGACCCTTCTGCTGGAGAGCGCCTACGAGCCCGATGCCCGCGCCGCCCTCATGGCCCATTACGACACCCGCCGCATCATCCTGCATGCAGAGAAAAAATTCGAACTCCTGGACTCGCTGCTCAAACGGCACCACGGAGACCGCATCCTGGTGTTCACCGCCAGCACCCAACTGGTCTACCGCATCTCCGAAACCTTCCTGATCCCAGCATTGACGCACCACACCAAGGCGCCGGAGCGGAAACGCATCCTGGACAAATTCCGCAGCGGCCGATACTCCGTGCTGGTGACCTCGCGGGTGCTCAACGAGGGCGTGGACGTCCCCGAGGCGAATGTAGCCATCGTGCTCAGTGGCACCGGCAGCCCGGTGGAGCACCTGCAGCGCCTCGGGCGTATTCTGCGAAAGATGGAAGACAAGGAGGCCGTGCTCTACGAGATCGTCACCCGCGGCACGAAGGAATCCCAAATCTCCTACCGCCGGAGGCGCAGCGATGCTTACCACTGACCTGCTGCGCTACCGGATCGACGAACGCACCATCACGCCGCGCTACCTTACCCGCAAACACGCTGCGTTCTACCTGGGCATCGCTGAGGATCTCATCCAGCTCTATCGAACGCACGTCGGCCGGCGCCGCAAGGAGCTGGAGACGGCGTTGTCCGGCCGGCAGAACGAGCGCGCCAACTACAAAATCGTAGCGGGGCTGGCGAAGATCCTCGACAAGTTTGCCGAGTTCACTCCGGAGAGGGATCTCGACCACGCCGCTCTGCGCGAGGCCGTTTTCGATCTTGCCGAACGCCACCGGCCCATTGTTCAAAAGGCCGACCTGATTCACACGATTCGGCTCGACACGGTATTGAAGGAGATCGCTTCGGAGGTCGACCTGCCGCCGGAGATGATCCTGCGACACCTGTACGGAGATCTGCCCGACAATCACATCCTCAGATCGTTCACCTGGGATCTGCCAGCCGAGGATTTGTTGCGGCGCTACAACCTGGCCCTGGCCCAGGGGATCCTCTACCGCTGCGTCGGCATGCACGTACGCCTGTGGGACAGCTACAAAGCCGTGTTCCACTATCTCAAGCTGGCCCGCCTGATGCACCAACTGCGGCGCGAAGGCGACGGCTACGTCCTCACCGTGACGGGCCCGCTGTCGGTCTTTCGCCAGATTCGCCGCTACGGCATCCAGATGGCGCGCTTCCTGCCCGGCCTCCTTCTGGCCAGGCGCTGGCAGATGGCGGCCGCCATCCAGACCGAACAGGGTCGGCGGTGGTTCATGCTCGACCAGAACTGCGGCCTGCACAGCACCTACCCGCGCGACGAACCCTTTGACAGCAAAGTCGAGGAAGCCTTCTTCCGGACCTTCTCAAAACGCGCCCCCGACTGGCGCATCGAGCGCGAAGGCGCCATCCTCGACCTGGGCGACACGGTCCTCATCCCCGACTTCAAGCTGGTCCACAAGGATGGCTACGAAGCCCTGCTGGAGATCGTCGGCTTCTGGACGCCTGAATACCTGAAGAAGAAGATCGACAAAGTCCGCCGAGCTGACTGCGGCAATCTCCTCCTCGCCGTCCACGAAGGCCTCAACTGCTCGCGCGAGGACTTCCGCGGCGAGGTGGTCTTTTTCAAAACGCGGGTGAAGGTGAAGGAGGTGATGGGGGTACTGGAGAGGATGAGGCAGGGGTAGAAGGCACGGCGAGGTCGGAGGAGCATCGAGGGCAGGGAGTTTTCATAACTACCGACTGCTAGAGGGGTGGACAAAGTTTTGATTGACAACAACCCAGGTTGTGATTATCTTGAGTTTGACAGCAGGGACACGTAGCAAGCATCTCCCTGGAGGTGAGTAACAATGGCAACGGTGCTCGAGAAAACCACACCGGACACTATCCTGATCGAGGGGGAGTTCACGATGACTCCAACAGCGGATCCTCACAACAACTTTTGTGCGAAGCTGTTGGTCTACCTGACAAACCTTCTCCAGAACACTTCACTGAAAATAAAATACGATACGTATCGTTATCTGGAGGCGGACGTCATCAATCTGTTTGGCAACTTCAAGAACGGCATTGAAGTGGACAAGTTCGTTCGTGGCCTGAAGCGGTTCGGTGCCCCGAAGGGATTCATCCAGCGGAAAATTCAAGAGTTCGCGGGGACAGGTGTCGGGCAGGGCACCTACGCTCCCGATCTGTTTGTCGTTCACAGGGACGATGACTACAACCGCTTCTCGATCCCTTTGCTTGTTATCGAGGTACTCTCTCCCTCGTCGTACGAAAACGACCTCTACTTCAAGCCGTTTTTCTACGAGACCATCGGTGTGCAGGAGTATTTCATCGGAGACGCCGAGATCGGAAAGGGAAGGATTGTGAAAGCGTATCGGATAGACGAAGAGCAGTATCGCGAGGTACCACTGGAAGATCAGGGATTTTTCTCGAAGCTGTTGAATCGATACCTGCCGGAGGATTGGGAGGTGTGATTAGAAGTTGCCAGTTCCGGATCCCTTCCACTCAGCGACTTTACTCTGAGTCCTGGAAGCACGGCTTCATAAGTGCGAACAACCCAACCATAGACGATTACCATGAAGAAGCAACGAATCGAATATGACTCACCCGTTGATGCGATCGTCGCCATTGCGAGACGGCTCAGCCTCTACGAAGAGCGGCACGGCATGTCTTTCGAGACCTTTCTTGACAAATTCAGCAAAGGTCAGATGGAAGACAGTCTGGATTCCGTCGAATGGGCCAACGACTACCAACACTATCTGGCTCTGAAACTGGATGTGGAGAATTTGAGAGGACCTTGTTGATTTGCACCGCCGTGAAAAAGTGGGGCAGGCGGAAAACAACAATTCCTTCGTGCGTCCCCAAAGGATAGTCGAGAAAGCTGGAAAACCCAAGATCGCGAGTTACGATGATTCTCTTCTCCTTCTGGGCATGAACGAAGACTTCATCATCCGAAGCACCCCTCAGACCAACCTCCCTGACGTGCACAGCATCGTAACCGAGTTTCCGCAGAAGTTCGGCAGAGGATCGCGGCAAATCTTCGTCAATCAGAAACTGCGGCATCCGATACCTCCGCCGATTCTTCAAGGGGATAGACCCTTTCCTCTGCTACAACCTGCGCCGCATAGGCCAAGCAGGCGCGAATGTCCTCAATTTCGATTTCGTACTCCTTCTGGATCTCTTCAAAGCTCATGCCGCCTGCCAGAGAGCCTATCACGACCTCTACGGGTACGCGTGTGCCCTTGATAACAGGCTTTCCGTGCATGATGCGTTTGTCAATCAGGATCCTTTCTAGCATGGTTCCTTCTCCTTCCTGAAATCATTGCATCTGGGAAAAATCGATTTC
>CAZGRP010000106.1:0-8636 GCA_964527995.1 uncultured Cytophagia bacterium
CACTTGCGGTTGATGTAGAGGTTGCCGCAGAAGAACTCCTGCTTGCCTTTTTCGATCTTGAAGCGGTTGCGGGTGTAAATTGCCCCGGTGAGGCCGTACTCGGTGTTGTTGGCGATCTCCAGGGCGTGGTCGAAGTCGCGGGCCTTGATCACCGCCAGCACCGGGCCGAAGATCTCCTCCTGCGCCAGGCGGGCGTTCGGGTCGATGTCCTTGAAGATCGTCGGCTGCACGAACCAGCCGTTGCCCGGTAGGGTGTCGCCGCCGGTCACAAGCTCGCCCTCTTTCTTGCCAATCTCGATGTACGACAGGACCTTCTCCTGCGCTGCCTGGTTGATCACCGGCCCCATCCAGTTCTTCGGATCCCGAACCGGACCGACGGTGATTTCTTTCGTGCGTGCGACCAGCCGGTCGATGAAATCGTCGTAGATCGCCTGGTCGAGAATCAGGCGCGAGCAGGCCGAGCATTTCTGTCCCTGGAAGCCGTAGGCCGACACCGCTACACCCTCCACCGCGGCCTCGACATCGGCCTCGCGGTCGACGATGATGGCATCCTTGCCGCCCATCTCGGCGATGACGCGCTTGATCCAGAGCTGCCCCTGCTGGTGCTTGGCAGCCAGCTCGTTGATGCGCAGGCCGACCTCCTTGGAGCCGGTGAAGGAGATGAAGCGCGTTTTTGGATGGCCGACGATGTAGTCGCCGATGGTGCCACCGCTGCCGGGGATGAAGTTTAAAACGCCCGGTGGCAGACCGGCTTCCTCCATGATCTCGGCCAGCTTGTGGCCAATGGTGGGGGAGTCGCTCGCCGGTTTCAGCAGAACGCAGTTTCCTGCCACGATGGCGGCCGTCGTCATGCCGGTCAGGATAGCCAGCGGAAAGTTCCACGGTGGTATGATGGCGCCGACGCCGAGGGGCAGGTAGACCAGCTCGTTGAACTCGTTGGGCACCGGGGTCACGGGCTGTTCGCTGCCGTAGCGCAGCATCTCGCGGCCGTAGAACTCCATGAAGTCGATGGCCTCGGCGGTATCGGCGTCGGCTTCCAGCCAGTTCTTGCCCACTTCCAACACCATCCAGGCATCGAGCTCCAGACGCCGGCGGCGCATGATGTCGGCCGCCTTGAAGAGGATAATGGCTCGTTCCTTCGGCGGCACTCGCTTCCACTGTTCGAAGGCTTCCCACCCCTTGTCGAGAGCCAGATCGACCTCTTTGGTGCCGGCTTTGTGGAAGGTGCCGACCACCTGGTCCTTATTGGACGGATTGAAGGAGCGAAGCAGGTCCCCGGTGGTCACCTGCTCGCCACCGATCCTGAGCGCATACTCGCGATCGAACTGGCTTTCCACAAAAGCCAGTGCCTGTTCCATCTTTTTTCGATTCTCGGCAAGACTGAAGTCCAGGTATGTCTCGTTCTTGAATTCAGCGATCATATTTCACCTCCCAGTCTTTTGGATATCAGCTATTGGGTGCTGGGTATTGGGAAATAGTGTCGTGCTTCCAACGGGCGACTGCGGCCAACGGATTTTCTACATATCCACGTTGATGACTCAAAGCGAAATCCTCCCGCCGAGCCGCGATTCATGGTAAAGGGCCCAGCAGGAGCTTCGCCCTCCCAGAAACGACAGCGACCCGATCGTTCTTCGCGGAAACCATCGGCGCATGGTGTTCTAGATCTTCGAGATGAACCGACGATTAGGCATATCAGGGCGAAATCCAGGAAATCCGTTGGCAGCTTCGATCCGTTGGTCTTCCGCAACCGTACAGCCTCGTTCCTACTTGTTGCGCCGGAGCTATCTCCCACTCCCAGTTTCTGCTTTCTAATTCCTATCTCCACTGGCGGATTTAGTCGACCTTCTCCGCTCCTTTCTCCGCAACTCCCAGCACGCGTGTCTTCGAGACCAGGCCGGCTTTTTCCGCCGCCGCTGCCATTGCCCTGGCAACGGAGTCTGCATCGGAGCAGACAAAGGCAAGGATGGTCGATCCGGAGCCGCTGAGGCAGACGCCGTCTGCGCCCGCCTGGTACGCCGCTGCCACAATGGCGTCAAAGCCGGGGACCAGGTGCTTGCGGTACGGCTGGTGGAGTTCGTCCTGCATGGCGGTGCGCAGGTGTTCGAGCCGGCCAAGGTGAAAGGCCTCCAGGAGGAGGGCGAGGCGCTGCACCGAGGCGACGGCCGCCTGGTAGGGTAGCATTTCGGGCAACACGCGGCGGGCCTCCTCGGTGCGTACCTCGAGGCTCGGGATGAGGACCACGATCTCCGGCCACTGCTGTACCGGCACTTGCAGGCTGACTACGCCATGGGCTGTCGGGCAATTGACCGTCATGCCGCCGAAAAGCGAGGCAGCGACGTTTTCCGGGTGGCCCTCGATCTTTGCCCCGAGCTGCAACAACCGTTGCCGGTCGAGGCGCGACCCGGTGAGTTCGTTGGCGACCCACAGGCCGGCGGCGATGGCCGCGCCGCTGCTGCCGAGGCCGCGCGACAGCGGGATGTCACTGTCGAGGAGCAGTCGCTGGGGCGGTAGCTCCTGCCCGACGGCCTCGGCGACTGCCCGCATGGCGCGCCAGACCAGATTCTGCTCTCCCAGGGGCAATGTCGTCGCGTCTTCGCCGCGGGCATCGATCTGGAGTCGCTCGGCCGGTTCGGCCGTGACCGTGAGAAAGAGCTGCAAGGCCAGACCCAGGGTGTCGAATCCGGGCCCAAGGTTGGATGTCGAGCCTGGGACTCTAACCCTCAACATGGATCTCCCGGCTGCCCGGTTTGGTGACCGGCACGCCCTGCTGGCACAGCGGACATTCCTCGGGGGCGTAGGTGACGACCTCGAGCGTCATCAAGGCGTAGAAGGGGAGTCCGAATTCGGCCTTGCCACCACTGCGGTCGACCACCACCCCGACTCCGACCGGCTCGGCACCGTGCTCCTGCGCCAGGTCGAGCACTTCGCGCACCGAGCCGCCGGTGGTGATGACGTCTTCGACCACGAGAACGCGTTCTCCGCGCCCCAGGGTGAAGCCGCGGCGAAGCTGCAGGCGACCGTCCTCGCGCTCTGCGAAAAGGGCCCGCACCTTCAGGGCCCGCGCCACTTCGTGAGCGACGATGATGCCACCGATGGCTGGGGCCATCACGACCTCGACCTGCTGATCGCGAAAGTGCTCCGCAATCCGCTGGCAGAGCTTTTCGGCATAGTGGGGGTACTGCAACACACGCGCGCACTGGAAGTACTGCGGGCTGTGGAGGCCAGAGGTCAGCACGAAGTGACCCCGCTGCAGGGTGCCGGTCTGTCGAAAGATCTTCAGCATATCCTGATTATCCATGGTTCTGTGTTGCCGATGTTCTGGCTCGGAGGCGGTTGATTTCGTCGCGCAACTGCAACGCCGCTTCTCGTGCGGCCTCGGCGAAGTCTTCGCCGGAGGAACGATAGAGGATGCTTCGGCCGGCGTTGATGAGGGCAAGATCTCCCTGGTTGCTGATGCCGGCCGAAACCGTAGCAGCCAGGTCACCTTTCTGCGCCCCGATTCCCGGGATGAGGAAGGGCAGATCAGGGGCTCGCAGGCGCAGTTTGCGAAGCATGTCTGCCCGGGTTGCGCCGGCTACAATGCCGGCGTTGCCGTGCCGGTTCCATTGTTTTACCTGCGCCAGAATTCGTTCATGCAGGTACTGGCGGCCGTCGAAGAAGAACTGGAAGTCATCGGCGCCCGGATTCGAGGTGAGGCAGAGGAAAAAGGCGCCGCGTTCGGGGTCGCGCAGGAAGGGCTCCACACTGTCGGAGCCGAGCAAGGGGTTGACGGTGACGGCGTCGACGGCCAGATGGTCGAAGAAGGCGCGAGCATACATCTCTGAGGTGTGGCCGATGTCGGCACGCTTGCAGTCGGCAAGGATCAACGCCGGCCCGGGAATGTCGGCGACCAGGCGTTCGAGCTGTCGCCAGCCAGCGGAGCCATAGGCCTCGAAGAAGGCCGTGTTGATCTTGAAGGCCGCGGCCAGATCGGCGGTTGCTTCGGCGACCGCCCTGCAGAACTCGTAAAGTGGTTCTTGTCGATCGCGACAGATGCGCGGCAGCCGCTCGAGCACCGGGTCGAGCCCGATACACAGGAGACTGTTCTGGCTGCGCTCGACGGCTCGCACTTTTTCAGCAAACGTCACCCTGTTCTCCTTGGGCGCTTTGGGTGTTTTTCAAAGGAAGACGACCATCGCCCGCGTTCGAAGAGGTTGCGGTGCGCACTGGTCGTGGCCTCGGCCCTCTGGCTCTGTCCGCCCCAAAGTAACGCAATTTCGCCTTAGAATCAACCAAAAAAGTCGCCTCTGGCCGGAGTCTGCCGGCCAAATTTTCTCTTTTCTTCTGCGGTTTAATTTGGTATCTTAGCTGCGGCCAAATCGTCCCTACCGGCCCATTTTTCGCATCCCGTTCATGCCTCGGAGGAGTCCATGAAACTTCCGAAACTCGAGCTGTACACGAAGATCCTGCTGGGTCTTGTGCTGGGTGCCGGTTTTGGAGTCGCTGCCAGCGAGATGGGATTTGCTTCCCTCGTCGGCACGTGGATCAAGCCGTTCGGCACCGCCTTCATCCGCCTGATCAGTCTGATCGTCGTGCCTCTGGTGTTCGCCTCCTTGCTGGTTGGCGTTGCCAGCCTCGACGACGTGCGCAAGCTCGGCCGAATCGGCGGCAAGACCATCGTGTTCTACCTCGTGACCACCGCCGCCGCCATCACCATCGGTCTAGTTTTGGCCAACACCTTCCATCCGGGCAAAGGGCTGCCGGCCGAGACGACGGCTCAACTGATGCAGAATTACCAGGCGGAGGCGCAGAAAAACATAGAAAAGGCTCTGGAGAAACCGAGCCTGTCCGAGGTGTTGCTCGACATCATCCCCACCAATCCGGCGCGCTCCTTTGCCGAAGGTGACATGCTGCAGATCATCTTTTTCGCGCTGGTCTTCGGCATCACGCTGACGCTCATCCCCAACGACCGATCCACCCCCGTTCTCAACTTTTTCAACGGTGTGAACGATGCCATGATCAAGCTTGTCGACCTGATCATGGAGCTGGCTCCATACGGCGTCTTCGCGCTGATTGCCGCCATCATCAGCCAGTTCGGTTTGGGGATCCTGTGGACACTGATCAAGTACTCGGCCGTCGTGATCGTCGGCCTTATTATTCACGCCACAGTGGTTTATCCAACCATGCTCAAGATCTTCACCAAGATGCAGATCAGTAAATTTTTCTGGGGGATTCGACCGGCGCAGTTGATCGCCTTCAGCTCGTCGTCGAGTTCGGCCACTTTACCGGTGACAATGGAGTGTGCCGAAGAGCGGCTGGGCGTGCCGACCCAGATCGCCAGTTTCGTGCTGCCGCTGGGAGCGACCATCAACATGGACGGTACGGCCCTCTACCAGGGCGTGGCAGCGGTTTTTATCGCCCAGGTTTTCGGCATGGACCTGAGCATCGGCCAGCAGCTGGAGGTGATCCTCACCGCCACCCTGGCGTCGATCGGTGCAGCGGGCGTGCCGGGGGTCGGCATGATTACGCTGGCGCTTGTGTTGAAAACCATCGGTGTGCCGCTGGAAGGGATCGCCCTGATTCTGGGGGTGGACCGCATTCTCGACATGTGCCGAACCACGGTCAATATCACCGGAGATGCTGCCTGCGCCGTGGTCATCTCGGCGACGGAAGGTGAGTTGGATCATACGCTGCCCGAGCGCCGGCAGACGGAGAAGAAGTTGGAGACGGCCGACCAGCCGTAAGCCCGCGGCGAGACGGCGACGGCAACAAAAAGCCCCGGCGTTCTCAGTCCTGAGAACCTCCGGGGCTTCGTTTTTCAAACCCCGATGGGTGCACATGGGCGCCTGACTCGCATCCTGGCATGACGCCCTTCCTGGATGTCTGGCTCTCGGGGGTTAGCAGTCGTACCTCGGTTGATACTCAACGCGCGTGCCGCCATAGCGTTCTTCCATCAGCCGCCGGTAGGCCGAAGAATAGGCTTTCTTGCAAAGTCGGAGGTATTCTTCAAGGAGGCCGAATGGGTATTGCGGCTCCATCGACTTCAGAGCATCGAGGACCTCGCAGAACCACCAGCGCTCTCCGGGTTCGAGCGAGCCGAGAACGGCCTTGAACGAGGAGTAGACCTGCTCGCGTACGTTGGCGGCTTTCTCCGGATTAGACATCTGCATGTAATTGGGCAAGAACTTCAGCCGTTGTATCAGGGCATCGCTCACCTCGCCGGCCTTGACTCGCCGGACCAGACGCGCGGCGTCGTAGCGGGCGCTCGGCACCGAATCGGCCGACAACATGCTCTCGAAGCGGATGGCGCAGAGGTAGTCGTGCGTTCTCTCCTGTGCTTCCAGCCGTACGACCGTTCCAGAGAAGGCCAGAGGCGGCTTGTGCGGGAAGACAAGCTGGATGCAGTCGACTTTCTGTCCCTGAGCCAAAGCCAGATCGCCGAGTTCGATTGCGCACAACATTCCGCCGGCACTGAAGTTCAACGGCGTAACCGCAGGCACGCGGGCATCGTTGATGAACAGATGAGCTGCCGAAGGCCTGCGCAAGGCGCAGTTAATGCGGTAGTGCTGGCGCCGATCCTGGGGAGAGATGATACCGCTCATGACAAACGAACTCCGTGTCCTACAGATCTGGATCCTTCATTGATGTGCGGTGTAGAATGTTGAATCTCTTCACCTATTCATATCGGCAACCGCCTCTGGGCCTTTAGCAGGTTCTAAGAAACTGCCTTCTCGCTCTCCACCGCCAGCCGCCGCCCAGAGTCATCCAGGAAGTTTTTTTGCCCGTAGCACAGGCGTTCGCGTCCCGGAGGACGCGGCCTCAGCGAGTCCTGCGCGTGGTCGGCTCACTGGGTCATACTTGGGGAAGGCAGCGGACGGGGTGCTTTGGAAGAGGGTGTCCTCCCATCAACCACAGCTTGGGAACGCAGTCCCCTCGCGAGGTGGAGGCTCACAAAAAACGTTGAGCTCGCTGAGCAATCAGCTTTGCGTTCTTTGCGATCTCCGCGTTGACAAACCCAGTCTGTTGTGTATGCATGGGTTGTGGCGACTTGTAACGAAATTGGGGGACGCAGTCACCCGATCAATCAGAGCTCGGGAACGCAGTTCCCTCGCGAGGTGGGGAAAGCCTAAAACTCGGTCTCTACCTCGAACGGCTGCCCGGGCTGCCAATCGGGTGGCACAATGGCCATCTCGACCGTCCGGGTGCGCAGAAACTGGTTTCGCTCTTCGGGCTCGGCGTTCAGCTTCTGCAACAACTCCGCGTTGAAAAAGCCGCGCAGATACTCGCGCGTGGCCTCGTACATCAGGTCGAAGGCGTCCGCTGCTTCGGGCGTCTTCCAGAACTCCATGGTGTCGATCTTGAGCGGCAGACCGGGTGCAAGGATGCAGGCGAGCACCGGCTCGGCCTGCCGTACCTGCGACAGCTCGTTGAACATGTAGATCATCTTCAAAGAGTTGCGCTCCAGCACGCCCTGGCGCACGGTGGTGACCCGCATGAGGCGGCTGACGATGGATTTCTCGCTGGCTTGCTGCGCAAAAGTGGCGTTCAGCGGCAGCACGAACAGCAGGTCGCAGCGGTCGAACGCCATGCCCAGGCGGATGGGCAGATTGTCTGCCACGCCGCCGTCTTCGTAAAAACCCACGGTACTGTTGTGCCGCACCCTGACATAAGGAAAGACCGGCGGGATATCCATCGAAGCAAAGACCGCCTGCTTGAACTGCTTCGGGTCGGAGACAATGTTCACTTCGTGCACGTGGGTGGCGCCGTGTCCCCGGCGTCGCGCTTCCTCGACCGCAGCATTGTTGGTGTCGAAGGCCAGCCGCGCTGACTCGACGTTGGTCCGCGTCAGGTAGAAATGGATTGGCGAGTCGGGTGACAGGCACGCCTGCAGCCGGGGGTGGTCGGAGAACAGCTCGTCGAAGTTGGAGCGCCAGGGCGTGTTGCGCATCAGGTGGTTGGAGAACAGGGGCACATAGGGAGCCGGAGTGACGATCCGCTTCACGTCGATGCTCTTCCACCAGGTTTCGTGGAGGCTGGTGCCGCCCGGCGGTGCGCCCACTTCATCAGCCAGCCAGAAGGTGGTGTTCCACGAGCCGATCGAGGTGCCGGCCACGGCAACGACGTTCTGCAAGGCGCCGTGTTGGTGCAGGAATTCGTAGATGGCCTTCATGGCGCCAGCTTGGTAGACGCCTTTGGCGCCGCCGCCGGAAAGTATGATGCCGATGCGCTGGAACGGCAGGTCTGGCCCCGGCGACGGTGGTGCCGCCGCTGTCTGCACCCGCGCGGTCTTTCGCCGGCGGGGAGTGCGGCCGTGACGGACCAGGCGGTTGTAGACCCATGTGGCCAGGTAGTACCACGCTATCCCGGCCACGATCAGGCCGGCGGCGAAGCCTTCCCATGGGAACTTCGGTGTCAAGGAGGGAAAGAACCAGGCCGCCAAATGGATGCCGAGGAAGACAATGAGGACGACGAGTCCTTTGAGGATGGCCAACGCAGGGATGACATAGACGGCGATCATCATCCCCGGGGCTTGCTTGATGAGACGGACGAAGGTTTGTAGCATGTCGCCTCCCTGCCGGAGCGGCGATTGAGGTCCCCAGTTCAGCCGGAGATACCCTCTAAGAAACTGCTTTCTTGCTATCGACGGCCACTGCCCG
>CAZGRP010000107.1:0-4500 GCA_964527995.1 uncultured Cytophagia bacterium
GGGCCATGCTATTTTGCCAAACTTTCACTTGCCTGCTGGACCCCGGGATGTTACATTGCATTTCAGTTTTTGCGACCAATGGCCTATGTGTGGTCGCAGGAAACCACGGTCTTTGACCGGTGACTGAACTTCAAACTCCAGACTCCAAACAGAACTTCATCCCATGCACATCCTCCATGTCGTTGGTGCCCGACCGAATTTCATGAAGGTGGCTCCTGTGATCGCCGCCCTCGACGAGCGCAACTCTGAGATCGGCAGCGCCCGCTTGCGCCAGACACTGGTGCACACCGGCCAGCACTATGATGCTAACATGTCCGAAATCTTTTTCCGCCAGCTTGGCCTTCCGGAGCCTGACATCAACCTCGGTGTTGGCTCGGCCAGCCACGCGGTGCAAACGGCCGAAATCATGATGCGTTTCGAGGCTGTGGTCTCTGCCAGCCGTCCCGACATGGTGCTCGTCTACGGCGACGTCAATTCGACGGTGGCAGCGGCCCTGGTCTGTGCCAAGCTTCTCATCCCTGTGGGCCATGTAGAAGCCGGCCTGCGGTCGTTCGATCGCACCATGCCGGAAGAGATCAATCGCCTGCTCACGGACCAGCTCGCCGATCTTCTGTTTACACCGTCGCCGGACGGTGACGACAACCTGCTGCGGGAGGGGGTGGCACGGGAAAAGATCCACCGCGTCGGCAACGTCATGATCGATACGCTGGTGCGGCTCCTGCCACTCTCCGATCTTCCTGACCAGGATCGCACCGTCGAGCCGCCAGAGCGCTATGCGCTGGTCACCCTGCATCGGCCGTCCAATGTCGACGAGCAGGAGATGTTGCTCGCAATCATGTCCACCCTCGCGGAGATCAGTCAGGAGCTGCCGGTGATCTTTCCGATCCATCCGCGCACGCGGGAACGGCTGCACGGCTTGGGTGGCGGCGAAGGCTGGTCGGCAAAGAGAAGCCCCGGTCTGAAACTCATCGAGCCGCTCTCCTATCTGGAGTTTCTTTCGCTGCAGCGCAGGGCCACGGTGGTGATCACCGACTCCGGTGGCATTCAGGAGGAAACCACCTACCTTGGTGTGCCGTGTCTCACCCTGCGCGCCAATACCGAGCGCCCCATCACGGTGACCATGGGCACGAACACCATCATCGGCAACGACATGGCGCGACTCAAAGCGGAGGTGCACGCCATTCTGGCGGCCGGCACGAGTGAGTCGGGGCGGAAATCCGGGTGCCATATCCCGCTGTGGGACGGCCAGGCGGCCCAGAGGATTGCCAGGGTGATCTTGGCGAAGGGTTGATGGGGGAAAATGGAGGATGGCGCTGGCGGAATGGCGGTGGAAGATTGGCGCCGTCACCTCACGTCTGCGACCGTACCTGACGCACGACCTGGAGCAGGCGCCTGGCTGCCGCTTCCGGATCGGCTGCGCCGACCACGGCCGAAATCACCGCCACCCCTTGAGCACCGGCCTGGATCACCGCTCCGGCATTCTCGGCTGTGATTCCACCGATGCCGACGATGGGAATCGACACCTTGGCGGCGATGCGGGCCAGCCCTTCGACGCCGATTGGCTCGCCGGCATCCGGCTTGGTGGGGGTGCCGAAGATGTCGCCGACGCCGAGGTAGTCGGCGCCGTCACGTTCAGCCTGCACCGCTTGCTCGATCGTCTCCGCCGAAACGCCCAGAAGCATGTCATCGCCGATCAGCCGCCGTGCCATTGCGGCCGGCATGTCCTCCTGCCCGACATGGACGCCCTCGGCGTCGATGGCCAGCGCAACATCGACGCGGTCATTGACTATCAGTGGGATGCCGGCGGCCGCAGTGATCTCGTGAAGCGCCTGACCCCATTCGATCATGTCTCGGGTGGTGGTCTCTTTTTCGCGAAGCTGTACGACGGTGGCGCCGCCGCGGATGGCCGCGCGCACCACGTCCAGAATAGAACGATTGCCGGCGACTTTGCGGTCGGTGATGACATAAACGGACCAGTCGACGTCTCCTGCCTTCATCGCTTCTGCCTCCTTGATGGAATGCGCCGCACCGCCCACCAGCACCCTTTCACCACGGGCCTGTCCAGGGTCACGGATTGAATCAGCCGCTCTCTACGCCTGGCCTTGCTTGGGTTCATCACGGCCCGATTGCACGTTCGTGAGCTTGCCGTGCCTTCACGCGAAAGTGGGGATGTCCAGAAGATCGCTGGCCAAGCCGAAGGACGAGACGAGTCGCCGCGCGCCGGGCGCGTTCATGGCTGTGACGATCGGGCATCCTTCCGACCTTCTTCGTGCAACAAGGCTTCCAGAATCGCCCGGGCTGCCTGCTTGTCCAGGTGGCGGTTGGCGTTGCCGCACTGCGGGTCGAGGATGCAGGCCGGGCAGCCGTTTTCGCAGGCGCACGTGGCGATGCGTTCGTACGCCATGCGAAGCACTTCCTCAAAGCGTTCGTAAGCCAGCCGTGCCAGACCGGCACCGCCGGGAAAGCCGTCGTAGACGAACATGCGGCCGTCGGGGTAGGAGAGACCGCCCATTTCGTTGGCGGCCGTGCCCGTCACTGCGGGCGTCATGTTGATGGCCGTGTGCTCGACCGCGTGCAGGCCGTCGGGAAAGGTGAAAACCTGACGGCGAATCCCGGGCGGAACCAAGAGCCAGAGCGCTTCCGTGGGAAATTCAGTCTCGAGCGGCTCTTGCAGCGGCGTTTCCGCCACTGTCTTACCGGAGAAGAGGTGCCGAACCAGATAGCCGTGCACTCGCGTGCTGAGAAGGATTTTGCCCAAATAGAGCCGGGCACCAAAGCAGAGGCGCTCCGCCTCGACCGCCTGGGGCACAGCATCCTTGTCCATCAGAGGTGAGGTTCGCAGAGGCGAGCGCGGGACTGACTTGACTCCGGCCAGCCGTCTTTCCAGGTTGAAAAACTTGACCTCATACTGCCTGCCACCCAGAAGGTACAGGGCGCCGGGGAACAGTTCGCCGATGGCCATGTGAATGTCGCGGAAGCCGATGGTTTTGCGCTGCTCGACGTCGTAGATGCGCACTTGTTCCATGCTGCCGCGCAGATTGAGGCGGTAGAGCTGCCGCAGCCCGGCATTGTTCACCTTCAGCCTTCCCGCACGCCCCTCTTCCACCAGGCCTTGCTCAGCCCACTGCGAAATCTCTTCGTCGGCGCCAGGGAACGTCCAGGCGATCTGCTCCCGCGTTGCAACGAAGTCTCGAAGCGACGCCAGCAGATGCCAGCGCCGGATCTGGGGGTTATCGGGGTTGACCTGCGCTCCCTCGGGTGTGCCTTCCAGGTAGCTCTCCACATGGCTGACATAGTACTGGTCGAGGGGATTCTCGCGGGCCACAAAAACGGCGCGAGCAACGCGGCCACGACGACCGGCTCGGCCGATCCGCTGCCGCACCCGGGTGACGCTGCCCGGATAACCCGCCAGGACGACGCAGTCGACGGTGCCGATATCGATTCCCAGCTCGAGAGCCGATGTCGTCGCCAGGGCCCGCAGCTCGCCGGTCTTGAAGGCGTGTTCAATCCGGCGCCGGAAGCGGTCTTGCAGTCCGCCACGGTAGACCTCCAACCCACTGATGCCAAAGTCCTCGGCCATGACGGCCAACTGCTCGACCACCGCGTGGGAGTTGCCAAAAACCAGGATCTTGTCGCACTCTTCCAGAAGATCCTGAATCAGTTTCACGGTGCGGGTGAGGTAGCTCTCCTTGCCGCCTCCGGCGAGTCGAGGCGGATCGACGATCCAGTGTTCGATGGGCGAGGCTGGCCCGCTGGAGGCCACCCACTCGAACTGCGCGCCGAACAACGTGGCGCAGAATTCCGCGGGGTTGGCGATGGTGGCTGAGGCGGCGATGTACTGCGGGGCGGCATGGTGGATGGCGCAGAGGCGGCGCAGCCGGCGTAAGAGGTTGGCGACGTGGCTGCCATAGACGCCGGAGCAGATGTGCACGTCGTCGATGATGATGTATCGCAGGCTCTGCCACAGTTTGCGGAAGCGAAAGCTCTGCAGCATGAGATAATGGAGCATGTCGGGGTTGGTAATGAAGAAATGCGGCGGGTCCTGACGCAGGTGCTTGCGGTCCTCCGCAGGGGTGTCGCCGTCGTAGATTCCGGAAGTGACGCCCAGTTCGGTGAAATCTACAAAGCGCTCGAGCTGATCACGCGCCAGAGCCTTGGTGGGGTACATGAGGAGCGACCGCTCGCCCTGCAACGCCGCCTGGACCGCCGGGATGAGGAAGACTTCCGTCTTGCCCGCCCCTGTGGCAGCGGTGACCACGACGTTGGCGCCGGCCTCGATGCGCTGCAAGGCTTCGGCCTGGTGGCGGTACAGCCGGTCGATGCCTCGCCGCCGCAGGATGGCGGCGATCGGTTCGGGAATGGGACGGTCGGAGAACACCGGTGGCGCACCCTCCTCATGCGCCCGGATGATCAAGCCGCCGTGATCGAGCGGTTCGGTCTTGATTTCAGCGATCATCTCGTCATCGGCCGCGCCGAGCTTGAACGCGGCTGGACGTCAGG
>CAZGRP010000107.1:4600-8577 GCA_964527995.1 uncultured Cytophagia bacterium
TCAGCGATCATCTCGTCATCGGCCGCGCCGAGCTTGAACGCGGCTGGACGTCAGGTACCAGGTCTGAATGGCTGGGAATTAGAAATTGGGAAACAGAAATTGGGCGCGCCGAGCGCCGCGCCGCCTGTGGTGCATCGACTTGGAAACCCAATTGAGTCCATCGGCGTTCATTCGCGGCCCCTTTCGGTGCGTGTATTTTGCCAGCGCTCCCGAGTCGAGCAGCGACGGAGATTGATGCCGGGGCCTGGGAATGATTGGGAATTAGAAACTGGGAAACAGGAATTGGGCGGCCCAGCCCGGCGCTGCTTGCGGCGCATTGACTGGAAACCGATTTGTGTTCATTCGCGGCCCGCAATCCGAAATCCGGAATCCGCAATCCGCAATCCCAAACCGTCATCTTCCATCCCCCATCCTACTTCGTTCCCACTCTGTTCAGCGTCTCCGGAATCCTGCGAAAAGCCTCCTCGAAAGCTGTCCTTCGTTCGCGAAAGCGCAGCGCGGCTGACGGGTGATAGAGGGGCAACAGTGCAAGACCGCCTGCGTCGAGTAGCTCACCGTGCACGCTCGAAATCCTCTCGCCGGGCAGGAACCAACCGAGCGCATGGCGGCCGAGGGTCACGATGAGCCTCGGCTGGATGATGTCGATCTGGCGCTCGAGATAGGGCCGGCAGGAAGCGACCTCCTCGGGTCGCGGGTCGCGATTGCCGGGGGGCCGGCATTTGACGATGTTGGTGATGTAGACATCGTCGCGGCTCCAGCCGATGCTGGCCAGGAGACGGTCCAGGTAGCGGCCGGCCATGCCAACGAACGGGCGCCCCTCTGCGTCCTCGGACTTTCCCGGTGCTTCCCCCACGAACAACACCTGCGCATCCGGATTCCCTTCTCCCGGGACGGCGTGGGTGCGCGATTCAGCCAGCCGGCAACGGCGACAGGCCCTGACTTGTCTCGAAAGCGATTGCAGTGTCCTCAAAGTTCTCTCCAGTGGATCGCACCCCTCTTTCTTCCCTCTGGAACGGCCGCCAGCCACAAGCCGCATCCCGGTGCCGGGTTCTACGCACCCTTTTTCTCGACTCCACGACCCCTTCTGGCCGAACCATCCGCCTCGAGCCCGGACGGCGACCCGGCCTGCCCGGAGGCGCGCTGGGGTCGCAACACCAGCCGGACGTTGGCGATTCGCTGCCCCTCCACGCGTTCGGCGACCAGCTCCCCTTGCTGGAAGATCGCCCGCTCTCCCGGCTTCGGCAGGTGTCCGATAAGACTGAACAGCAGGCCGCCGACGGTCTCGATCTCTTCGTCCACCCTCGGAAGTTGCACGCCGAGCCGCTCTTCGCACTCCTCGATCGGGCAGAGTCCTTCGATCACGAAAGACAAGGGTCCGATTCTGCGGATAAAGGGCGAGACGACGTCGAACTCGTCGTATATCTCTCCCACCAACTCCTCGACCACATCCTCCAGAGTGGCCAGCCCGGCGGTTCCGCCGTACTCATCCACGAGAATCGCCATGTGGGTGTTTGAACGCCGGAATTCGGCCAGCAGGCGGTCGAGATGCACAGACTCGGGCAAGGTCAGGATGTCGCGTCTGAGTTTGGTGATCGGAGTGGCGCCCCCGTGTTGGCGGAGGAAGATGTAGACATCGCGCACGTGCACCATGCCGATCACGTGATCGAGGTCCCCATCGCACAGTGGATAGCGTGTGAACGGGTTTTTCTCGATGACGCCCAAGGCCTCGGACAGAGTCTGGTCGCTGGACAGATAGACGATGGCCGTGCGCGGCACCATGATTTGCCGGGCCGCCTTGTCGCTGAAGCTGAGGACATTCTCGAGAAGACGGCGTTCGTGAACCGTGAGGATACCGAGGCGGTGCGACTGCGCCACAATGGCGCGGATCTCTTCTTCGGAGTATCCCATGTCGCCCTCGGCAACCGGCTGCACACCCAGGATGCGCAGAATGAACAGGGCCGACTCGTTCAGGAACCAGATGAATGGGTAGAGGGCAATATAGAACGCGCGCAGCGGCGGCGAGGTCCACAGGGCCGTTGCGTCCGGGTATCGGATCGCGAAGGACTTCGGCGCCATCTCGCCGACGACGATGTGCAAGTAGGTGATGATGCCGAAGGCGAGCACGAAGGAGAAGGTATGCACGAAGGTCTCGGAGCCAATCCCCAGGCTACCGAAGACGGGGAACAGCACCCGTGCCAGGAATGGTTCACCCACCCAACCCAATCCAAGGCTGGCGAGAGTGATGCCCACCTGGCAGGCGGACAGGTAGGCGTCGAGGTGGTGGTGCACGGAGCGCGCAATGCGGGCACGCCACACCCCCTCGGCCACGCGTTCATCGAGGCGCGAGCTGCGCACGCGCACGAGGGCAAACTCAGCCGCCACGAAAAAGGCGTTCAGTAACACGAAGAATAGAATGGTAAGGAACTTCAGGAAGGTCGTCATGTGCAACACTAGCGCCGATCTGGTTGTGCCTCAGGTGGCGAAGCCGCGAGGCTCGGAGCAGTCGAACAAGGAACGGCGCTAAGCTCCATCACCTCCGTTTCCATGCTGAAGTTTTTCTTCGCAGCGGCAGCTTGTTCGACCCGCCAGCTCTTCTTCCAACTGTGCGATGCGGAAGTCGAAAACCTGCAGCAGCTTGTGCAGCAAGCGGACGTCGCGACGCTCGGGAAGGGACCGGCCTACCCAGCGCCGAAACCGTGCCACGAACTTGTCGATGCCGTCGTGCGATTGGAAGCCTGCATGAACAAAAGACGTTCGCAAGTGGTCGTACAGGATCTCGATTTCGTGCTGGGGTGCTGGATCGAGTTCAAAAACGCGGGCTTCGGTAGCGTGGCGGAAAAGGGTATAGGCGACGATGAGGACTGCCTGGGCCAGGTTGTAGGACGGATACCGCGTCGGCGAAGGGATGGTGAGGTGTAGTTGACAGCGGCCCAACTCCTCGTTGGTGAGTCCGGAGCTTTCTCGCCCGAACACCAGCGCCACGGGTCCACGCCGGGCGGTTTCCCAGATTTTCGGCGCGACCTCTTCGGGCAGGAAGGCCGGTGTCTTCAGATCGCGGACGCGTTGCGTCGTACCGACAACCAGCTTCATTGAAGCGATGGCAGTGGCGAAGTTTTCGGCCAGTACAGCGCTCTCCAGTATGTCGGTGGCGCCGTGGGCCATGTAGCGAGCTTTCGGTGTCAGGGGGTGGCGGCGCCGAACCACAACCAGGCGGTCGAAGCCAGTGTTTTTCAGGGCCCGCGCCGCTGCCCCAACATTGGCGGTGTCTTCAGGCTCGACAAGGACGAAATGGATCCGCCGTTGGCAGGGCGGCAGCACGGGCGGGGGTGGTATTCGATTGATCGAACCGATGCCTTCTGCCTCCGCTGTGTGTGGAATCCTCAGACTTCATTCGGTCGGCTGCGAGTGCGCGCCTTGCGCTTGCGGCGTTCATCGAGCCACTCTTTGACCTCGCGCTCGGCCCAGTTGGCCGCAGCGTTGACGGCGTCGCGCATGTCTTCGGCTTTCTGGAAGACGGTGATCTTGTGCTTCGGCAGCGAGATGATCGCGTGGACTTCCTCGTTGCCGCGCTGGTGATGGTTATCTGAAATGAGCTTTACCTCGATCGTGATGATTTCATCGGTAATGCGCGTCAGCTTGCCGAACTTGGTTTCGACGAGCCTGCGCAACTGCGGGCTGACTTCAAAGTTTTTGCCCGTTATAATCCATTCCATAGAGGCTCTCCTCACTGAATTGCTGGAAGTTCAAAATCTTGTACGATATGTCCCCTGCGCCAGATCTAATTTATCGAACTTTTCCATTGGATACAATGAGAAAATTCAGAGGGCCCGCCGGTGTTCCGGTCAGGTATCAGGTGCCAGGTGTCAGGTATCAGTACCCAAGAAAATGCATTCGCGTGCATGCGCGTCCATTCGCGGCTGAATCCCACGTGCGGTTCGGTCTTGCAGCAACGCCATTTCGCGCGATCCACCGCCCGG
>CAZGRP010000108.1:0-8487 GCA_964527995.1 uncultured Cytophagia bacterium
ATCTTTGAAGGTTCTTGGGGACATCCCCCCTTAGGGAGGTGGCAGTGTGGAAAACTGTCGGTGGTTCTGGGCTGATCGGTTCCTGTTGATCCGCGGTACCGCAACCCTGACGATCGCAAATTCAAGCAAGAAGAGTCAACAAAGCAGAATGGAGGCTTGATGTCCGGAAGGACGGGCAAATGGGTGGCAGCGCTCGTGAGCGGAGTTGTGGTTTTCGCGTTGCTTTTCCTCTATTGGCAGAGGTTCTACGCGGCGGGTTACCCCGGTACTTTGCCGAAGTCACCAGAGCAGCCCATCGCGTTCAGCCACAAGCTCCACGCCGGCAAGTATCAGATCGACTGCCTCTATTGCCATAGTCGTGCAGAGAAGACACCCGTCGCCGGCGTGCCCAGCGTCAAGAAATGCCAGCAGTGCCACGCCGCTCAGGCGGAAGGCGGTTTTGACGCCGAGGCATCGCGAATCGCCGAGTTCTGGCAGCAGAAGAAGGCGATCCCCTGGATTCGCGTGCATGAGTTGCCCGACCACGTCTACTTCAGCCATCGGGTGCACCTGGCCGAGGGGGTCGACTGCACCACCTGCCACGGGGACGTAACTCAAATGCAGCGTATCCGCCGTGTTCGCAGCCTGAATATGGGCTGGTGTGTGGACTGTCACCGAGAGCGAAAGGTGTCGGTGGATTGTGCGACATGCCACAAGTGAAGGGGCTTCAGATTGCGGGGAAATGGATGAGGGAGCATGGATCGAAGGACTTTCTTTAAACTGACAGGGCTGGCAGGCGCTACCGCGGCCGCAGCCGGCTGCAGCGACCATAAGGATCCGCTGAAACTCCTGTACTCGCAGGTCGTGCCGGAGGAGATCGTACCTTTGGGCGAGGATGCCTGGTTTGCCACCCAGTGCCAGGAGTGCCAGGCCGGCTGCAGTGTCTTGGTCCGCGTCGTCGAGGGGCGTGCGAAGAAGATCGAGGGCAATCCGCTGTTTCCGGTCAATCGAGGAAAGACATGCGCGCGCGGCCAGGCGGCGTTGCAGGGCCTCTACAACCCAGACCGCTGGAAAGCCCCAAAGCGCCGAAAAGCAGACGGCACCCTGGAAACCGTGGAGTGGGAGGCGGCCCTGGCGGAAGCTGCCAGCACCCTGAATCGGTTGAGGGAGAAGGGTCAAAGGCTGCTGATCGTGACACCTCCGCTGACGGGGCATCTTTTTCTCATTTTTCGGCTCTTTGTTCGCGGATTCGGTTCCGCCGACTGGGTGCGCTGGGCGCCCTTCGAGGACACGGTGCTGCGAAGTGCGACGAAAGAGAACCTGGGTCTGCAGAGGCTTCCGATCTACCGTTTGGCCGAAGCCGACCTGATCTTGTCCTTCGGCGCCGACTTTCTTGCTACCGAGCTTTCGCCTGTCTACTATGGGAACCAGTATGGCCGCTTCCGCCGCGGCGAAATAGGGAACGGCCGTCGCGGGCGCTGGCTGCGCGGCGTCTGGTACCACTTCGAGCCGCGATTGTCGGTGACCGGCTCAAACGCCGACCGCTGGATCCCGGTCGAGCCTGGTTTCGAAGGAATTGTGGCCCTGGCGCTGGTTGGCCTCCTGCTGGACCACCCGGGCCTGCGGCTGAGCGGCGCGGCCCGGCGGCGCTGGCGCCAGAAAGTCCCGGCGGTCTCGGTAGCCGAGGCAGAAAAGCATCTCGATGTCCGGGGCAGCTTTCTCGAGCAACTGGCCGAGAGACTTCTGCAAGCCCGGAGGCCCGTGGTCATTGGGGGCGGCGCCGCAGCGGGCACGCAAACGGGCTCGGCCAACCTGTGGGCCATTTATGCCCTGCAGGCCGTGCTTCAAAGCGCCGGCGCCGACATTCCGCTGCAGGCCAACCCGCCTTCGCCGCTGAAGGCGCTGGAAACGTTCCGCCTGAACGGCGACGGCACCGAACTTGAGGACGCCGAGAGCGGCTTCCGTCGCCTGGAGCAGGCCGGTAAGGCGATTTTGGCGGGCCGAGAGCCAAGCTACGGCGCCATCCTGGTCTGGGGACTGGATCTGTCGCACGCATTGCCCGGTGGATCGTCCCTTCTGAAAGCGTTCGAGAAGATTCCGGCAAGAATCGTGGCCAGTCCATTCCCGAATGATACCTGCGAGAAGGCGACTCTCATTCTGCCTGCCAGTACACCGCTGGAAGCCTGGGGGGACGGTGTCCCCGATCCCGGACCAGGCGTGTCGGCCTGGGCCCTCAGTCAGCCAGCCGCGATGCCGTTGTACGACACCCGATCACCCGGTGACCTGTTGCTCGACCTGGCGAAGCGGCTGCCAGGAAAACTGGCGGAGATGTTGCCATGGAAGGACACGGCGCAGGCCCTGGACGATTCGCTGTTCAAACTCCACGACCGTTTCGCATCTCAGACCGGTGTGGAAAAGTATGACGAGTTCTTCAATGGCATCGTGGCACGCGGAGGGTGGTATCGGAGGCCGGATTCGGACGAATTCGTGCCGCTCGCGAACCGGGTAGAGACTGTTTCGAGGTGGCTCGTTCCGGCGCCGCCGGCCGCCATCCGGCCGACATTCGCGGGTGAGCAAGGGAGCTACCCTTTCTATTTGCTGCCGTACCCATCGCTGTCGCTACTGTCGGGGGATGGCGCCAATCGACCCTGGCTGCAGGAACTCGGCGACCCATTGACCAGTGTGGTTTGGGGAACCTGGGCGGAAGTGAACCCGACCACAGCGGGCGATTTGGGGCTTGAAGATGGGGACGAAGTACGGCTCGAAACACCCCACGGTTCGCTGACCGTTCCGGTTTACATCTACCCGGGTGTGCGGCCCGATACCATCGCCGTGCCCGCGGGTGGAGGACATCGGGCGTATGGGCGTTACGCCAGGAATCGTGGGGCCAACGTCATGGCACTTCTGCCTGCAACTGAGGAAACACACACCGGGGCCCTTGCCTGGGTGTCGACCCGAGTCAGGGTGGTACCCACGGGCCGAAAGGGGAAGCTGGTGAAACAGGAGGGCAGCGGACGATGGCTCGAGGGGAGTGAATTCCCGGTGTGACCCGGGTCGGCTGCAGGGAGTTCCGTACAGAAGGTAAAGAACAAACGAGGTGGTGGGATCATGATGCGTAAGCCTGTTATTCTACTCATTCTGGCTGTGCCGTTGCTGGCCTTTTCGCAGTCAGCGCCGGCACAACAGTCCAAGGTGGATGTCCGCAAGCTGGCGGACGACATCATCTGCACTTGTGGATGCGGCGCGACCGTGACCAATTGTCAGAATTCAATGACGTGCGAAGACGCCGTCAGGCTCAAGGCCGAGCTGAGGGAGATGGCCGACCAGGGAATGACACGAGATCAGATCCTGGCCAGCATGGCGCAGAAGTACGGCGAGACGGTCCTGGCCGCCCCCACCAAACGCGGCTTCAATCTGACCGCCTGGGTGATGCCTTTTGCGGCGATGTTCGCTGGCGGCCTGGTGGTTTTCGTCGTCGTGCGAAAATGGACGCGGAGAGAGGCGACGGAAGCTGGCCCGGCTACCGACCAGCCGACAGAGGCGCCTCAGCCGGCTAATCTCGACCCCGACCTGGATCGGCGCATCGAGCGCGAGCTGCAGGACCTGGAAGACTGAAGGCCAGTCAACTGAACTGTAGGAGTGTGACATTTCGAGGCGAGAATGCCAGAGAGCGAGCGCGATAAGGTAGAGAAGAAGTTCCGCCATCGCTGGGGCATGGCGGTGGATGTGGATCGCTGCACGGGGTGCAAGGCATGCGAGGTGGCTTGCGCCGCTGAAAACAACGTACCCTTCGTTGGTGAGGACGAGGTTGCCAAGGGTCGCGACCACAAGTGGATCCGTGTGGAGCGATACTGGGAAGGCGAATACCCAGACCTTCGGGTGCGCTACCTGCCGGTGCTGTGCCAGCAGTGCGAGCATGCCCCTTGCGAGCCGGTCTGCCCGGTCTATGCCACCTACCACGGCCGAGACCACCTCAACGTCCAGGTCTACAACCGCTGTGTAGGCACGCGCTATTGCGCCAACAACTGCCCGTACAATGCTCGATACTTCAACTGGTTCAAGCCGGACTGGCCGGCGCCGCTGGAGCAGCAACTCAATCCGGACGTGACGGTACGTGGCGCCGGTGTGATGGAGAAATGCAGTTTCTGCATTCAGCGCATCCGCCGGGTGGAAGAAGCAGCCGAGCTCGAGGGCCGTGAGGTCGCCGACGGGGAGCTTCAGCCGGCATGCGTTCAATCATGCCCCACCGATGCTCTGGTTTTCGGCGATCTCGACAACCCGCAGAGCCTGGTTTCGAAGCTGAGTCGCGGCGCCCGGAGGCAACGCTTGCTCGAAGACCTCGGCACCGGGCCGAAAGTGGTCTATCTCAAAAAGGGCGAGGAGGTGTTCTAGATGGCCGTGCAGAAGCTCACCCTCCAGCAGCGCGACGCCCGCATCAATGCCGACATCCTGCGCACCATCACCGAGACCGGCTGGCGTTACCGCGCCACCATGGTGGTCCTCGGTCTGATCGTCCTCAATGGCGCCTTCGCCTGGGCCTACCAGATCCGCCTGGGCATGGGAGTGGCTGGCATTCGCCGCCCCGTTTTCTGGGGTCTCTATATCGCCAGCTTCGTCTTCTGGATCGGTATGAGCCACTCGGGCACCATGATCTCGGCCATCCTTCGGTTGACGCACGCCAACTGGCGTCTGCCGATCACCAGGGGCGCCGAGGCAATGACGCTGATTTCGTTGATGGTGGCCGGTCTCTTTCCCCTCATCCACCTGGGGCGGAGCTGGCTCTTCTACTGGCTCATACCTTTGCCAACGGGGCGTGGTTTGTGGCCCAACTTTCGCTCGCCGCTGCTCTGGGACGCCACGGCGATCTTCGCCTACGTGACTGGGAGCACGGTCTTTCTGTACGTGGCCCTCATTCCCGATCTCGGCTTTCTGCGCAGCAAGTTCCAGGGCTGGCGCCGGCGACTGTACGGCCTGCTGTCGCTCGGCTGGCAGGGCACAGACCACGAATGGCGCTGGCTGGAGCGTGGCATGCTGATCATGGCCGTGGTCATCATCCCCGTGGCCGTCTCGGTGCATTCGATCGTGTCGTGGGATTTCGGCATGAGCCTGGTGCCCGGCTGGCATACGACCATCTTCGCGCCGTATTTCGTGCTTGGAGCCATTTTCTCGGGCACGGCTGCGGTCATCACCATTCTGGCCCTGTTACGATGGAGCTTCCGGCTCGAATCATACCTGACGCCCTATCATTTCAACCAGCTCGGCAAGCTGTTGTTGGCCTTGTCGCTGCTCTGGTTCTATTTCAACTTTGCGGAGTTCCTGACCATTTGGTATGGCCATCAGCCGATGGAAATGCAGGCCTACATGAGCCGCTTCCATCCGCCCTTTTCGACCATGTTTTATGTGATGATGGTGTGCGGCTTTGTGGCGCCCGTCATCTATCTCTCGGTGCCTAGATGGCGTCGTTGGATCCCCGGCATCTTTGTTCTGTCATTGCTGATCAACGTGGCGATGTATATCGAACGCGTGCTCATCATTGTGCCTTCACTGGTGAATGCGCGTTTCCCTTTTGCCTGGCAGCAGTATAAGCCCACGTGGGTGGAGATCTCGATTGTGGCCGGGTCTTTCGGGCTGTTCGCGATGATGTACATGGGCTTCGTCAAACTGTTTCCGGTGATCTCGCTCTGGGAATATAAGCACGGCCTGTTGCATCGCTCAACCAAACGGCTGGCCGGAAAGCTGTTTCCTGCGTATCTGGCGCCCTATGCCAGCGACGATCACGATTCCTCTCTCGTCGTTGAAGAAACCGAGGAGCGCTGAGTCATGCCGTCTGCCCACTCCAAGCTGTTTGCACTTTTTCAGGATTCCGAACTTGCTGCCGAAGCGATCAATCATTTGCGATCGGTCGGTGTGTCTCAAGAAGACGTCCAAGTCGTGAGCGGCGTGCCCTTCCCGGAGGACACCTTCCGGGAGCATCCGCCAGGGGTGCCGTTGCAGTGGGTGACCCTCGCGGGAGGCTTCCTCGGTGTGGTTGCGGGGCTGCTTCTGGCTGGCGGCACGGCGATGTTGTACAAGATCCTCACGGGCCACATGGACGTCGTGGCGCCTCCTCCGGTGGGCATCATTACGTACGAGGTGATGATGCTGGGCGCGATCGTGTTCACGATCGTCGGGCTGTTCCTGGGGTTGCAGAAGGGTCGCCCCCGGCTCGACGAGCCAAGGCTTGGTGAAGGTTTCATCGGAGTCCTCGTTCCGGCGGCGACGAAGGAAAGCGAGACGGCCATCGAGGCAGTCCTTCAGGAGAGCGAGGCGGTGGAAGTGCGGCGACTGGCAGAGGAGGAGCTATGAGGCGAATGTCGACCCTGAGCCTTGGACTGGCAGTGCTTGCCTTGTGGGCCGGCATCGGCTGCGAGTCGACGCAGATGCGCCAGCAGCCGGCGGTCAAGTGGCAGTCGGCCCCGGCGCCGGCAAGGGATGCCTGGAATGTGCCGTTCGGGGGTAAGGAGCCGTCCTACCGCAGGGTCAAGGGTGCGGAGCTGTCGAACCCGTTGCCGGCCGACGCTGCCATCGTGAAGCTCGGGCAAAGGCTCTTTCAGCGTAATTGCGATTTCTGTCACGGCTCGAACGGCAAGGGCGATGGCCCTGTGGCGGAGAAGCTTTTCCCCGTACCCAAGGACCTGACCTCCGAGCGCGTCCAGCGGCTCAACGATGGCGACATCTTTCTGGCCATCACTCGCGGCGAAGGGACGATGCCGTCGTTCCGCACCGACCTGACACCTAGAGAACGTTGGACGCTGGTGCGCTACATTCGCGCCGCATTCGGCGGGAAAAAGCCCGTCCCAGGGGCGGACGATTGACGGGGCCCTGCTGCCACACTCAAGACCAGACAGCCACGGATACGCATGTTTGCTGATGGCTCTGAGGCCATGCCAGCCCACACCTACCCGTGGCTGATTCCGGACCTCCTCGATGGGAAGCGAAGCCATCGCCAGCCTGAGACGAGCTCGCGATCTTCGAGCCGCCTACCCTACCTGAGATAGAGCAGCCTGCGAGTCTCAACCCGACCGCCGGCCTCGAGGCGATAGAAATACACACCACCCGCCACCCCAGAGGCGTCCCAAACCGCACGATGCTCCCCGGCGCTTTGCTCGCCGTCGACAAGCACAGCGACTTCCCGTCCCAGCAAGTCGAAGATGGACAACCGCACCTTGGCCGACTGGCTGAGCCGGTAGATGATTGCGGTGGTCGGTTTTGCCATGACAGCCCGGCCGGCTCTCTGCGGGAAAGGGTTCGGGTAGTTTTGCAGCAGGCTGAACTTTTGCGGCGGGCCGTTTTCGTGCGTCACACCCATAGGCAAAGGCGTGATCGGGGAGACCGCCCCTTCAAGGACGCTGAGTCCACCTCCGTAGGTTGCGAAATAGGCGTTGCCACGCCGATCGAAACGAATCCGCTTGATGTAGTTGTGCGCCAGACCCGAGTCGCTGCCATACCTCTTCCAGTTGGCGCTGTCGGCTTTCACCAGACCTCCGGCCTGCACCAGCTGCGAGTCTCCATCGGGAGTCCACGTGAACACGTTGCTGTAACCGAACCAGACGTTTCCGAGTTCGTCGACCGCGACCGCGGTGACGTACTCACTGTTCGGCAAGTCAGGGATGAGGTGTTGCTGCCAACCCGATCCATCGTATTCCAGCAGACCCAGCCCCGAGGTGGCGGCCCACACGCTGCCGTTGGGCGCGACATACAGGTCGCTGACGTCCTGGATCGGCATGCCCTCAAAGGTGGTAAAGTGCGACCAGCCGGTGCCGTCGAAGCGGCTGATGCCGGCATCGCTGGCTACCCAGACGCCGCCGCTGCTGTCGACAACGACGCTGCGGACGTTGGCCGAAGGCAGGTTCTCCGTTGTGGTGAAGGTCTGCCACTGCGAGCCGTCGAAGCGACCGACGCCGTAACCCAAAGCCGTCACCCAGAGATTGCCGTCGCGGTCGAAAGCCAGAGAGTTGAAAGAACTCCATCCCGGCGGAGTGTCGGCCACATGCCAGGCGCCGCCATCGAGATACATCACCCCTGCCCTTCCGGCTGCCCAGAGCGCACCGTCCTGTCCGAAGGCCAGCTTGTAGACATAGTCATCGGGCAGGCCGTTCGCGGGCGTGAAGTGCTCCCACGTCGAGCCGTCGAAGTGGGAGATCCCTCCCTCGCCTGCCGTCCACAACGAGCTGTCGGGGCCGAACGCCACATCCCAGAGGATGTCGCCTGCCGGCCCTTCACTGCCCGCCATGTAATCCGTCCACGGAGTGGCTTCGGCCGTGGCTGAATAGACGGCCACAAGCAACGTATCATTTGGCGACACGATCAGCATTCTCGCCGGGCGAGCCTCGCCGTCCTGCCAGCCGGCAAAGGTGTAGCTCTCGCCATTCACCGGCCAGACGGTCCGGGCTCCAATAGTGACGGGTTGGCCGTAGGCCCAGGCGAGGCGCACCGGCCCCACAAACTGCTCGCCGCCGACACCGGGGA
>CAZGRP010000109.1:0-4279 GCA_964527995.1 uncultured Cytophagia bacterium
CCCCACCACTGATCTTCACATCCCCTGCCGTATTGTGAAATTGAAAGAGTCCCGGGCTGACCTCGTTGTCGAACACTGAAATCAGGTCGGATACGACGCTGTAGAAGGCAATCGCCTTGAAGGCCGAGTTGCCGCCGAACCAGAGCTCGAAGCCGGCCTCGGCGGTAGAGATCTTCTCGTTCTGCAGATTGGGGTCGCCGAGATAGCGGACGCCGTTCGAATCGGGAGTGAGCTGGTGGTTGATGTAGAGATCGTTCCAGGTGGGGGCCCGGAAGGCAGTGCCAAAATCAGATCGCAGGATGAGGCCGTGAACCGGCTCGGCCACCAGCGACACTCGCGGACTGATGCTGCTCTCCGTAATCTCGTTCTGGTCATAGCGCGCCCCAAAGGTAGCGATCAGCCGATCGCGCGCCATTCGCACCTCTTGCGAAGTGAAGATCGCCACGTTCGTGATTCGCGACTGAGAGTTACGCCTGAGCAGAACGCGCTTATCGACATCGTCAACTGTCAACTCTGCCCCAAACGTCTGCAGATGACTTCGAGTCGGGTTGTAGTTCACCTGCAGGCTGACAAAGCCGCGCTGATTGACCTCCCGCTCGAAAGTGACATCGTAGGGTTCTCCAAACGAGGCGGGGTTATGGCAACTGGCACAGGTGTTGCCTTCGCGCCGGTTGAAGAAAGCCTTCGCCTGCAGATCCACTTGCGGGGTGAAGCGGTGGTCGAAAGTGACATCGGCGATGGTGACGAGTTGATCGGTGCCGCCGGTTTTCTGCTCGATGGGCTGGCCGCCGACAACCACGTTCTGGTCAAAGGTGAAAGGCGAACTGGAATCCCAATGGTTGTAGATGGATACGGTGATGGGGCCTTTGCGAAGATTGGAGTAGACGTCGAAGTAGCGGTACTGCACATCCCGCAGGAAGCGCAGCGGAGCGTTCTCCTGTTTCAGGTTGGCCGTCACCGACCACTCGAAATCCTCCCTCGACATGCCATGACTGATGGCGAACTTCTGTGTATCGCGACCGCCTCCAACCACGCGGAATTCGGAGCCCTGAAAATCCGAGCCCTTCCGAGTGATGATGTTGATCACGCCCCAGAAGGCATTGGCGCCATAGATGGCAGAACCCGGCCCGCGGATCACCTCGATCCGCTTGATGTGTTCCAATGGGAAGAGTTCGAAGCCCGGATGCGCTGGCAGACCGCCCTTGTCCGGGCTGTTGTAGGGCGCCCCATCGATGAGAAGCAGAATGCGCTCGGTGAAGGGCGAATCCCCGAGCGAGCGCACTGCATAGGCCGTCCCCATAGGCGTGATGCGGGCGTTCAGCCCTGGGACCAGACGAAGCACGTCGATCAGGGAGCGGGCGCCGAACTGGATGATCTGCTCCTCGGTGATCACCGTCACCGCTCCCGGAGCCTTGCGCAGCTCGATTGCGCGCCGCGTCGGTGCATAGACAACCTCGTCGAGCGGGACGAACACGCCCCGGGGCAGGGGTTCATCCGGAGCATCCTGACCCGACGAGGGCTGCGGAAGTGCCAGCGACAGGATGATCCCGAGGCCGGCGGTGGCGACGACACGATGAAAATTCTGCATGGTGGTCCTCCCCTTTCTTGGGCTGAAAAACGGAATGGTCCTTTTTTCTGCGGCTGTGAACGGAAGGCTTCCGGGTAAAGCATCGACGGCGTGAGCGAAGAGGATCGAGGGAAGAGGTCGTAGTCCGCGCCGGGCACCGCGGCCGCTCAGGCGTTCTACACCCGCCGGCAGCTCGACCGACGCCGGAAACGAGGACGGCGACAGAGGAAGGGTAAAGAGGGTTTTGGGCAATGACCTGGCCCGCGGCAGCAGACGCAGCACACGGCATAGGCCATCGCCGACAGAAGCCTGCCATGGATGGTCCTTCCCTACGGTCAGGCTGCGGCGCCCCTTTCGATTGGTCTGCCACCCGACGTACCCGGTGTGAGGACCGAAAGGCCCGACGCAACCTGAAAAAGGTTCTCCCTACTTCTCAACAGCGCTACTGCGCTTCGTCGTGGCCGTAAAGCAACTCGCCCATCGACGCGCCCCCGACGAAGCGTAGCATCACCGAACAACGAATACTAATTACCGCATCAGCACCACGGGCCGCGTCATCTCCCGCTGGCCGCTGGTAAGCCTCAGAAAATAAACCCCCGAAGCGACCGAAGCGCCGGAGCGATTGCGACCCCGCCAGCGTACCGCGTGTAGCCCGGCCGAGCGCCGCCCCTGCTCCAGTACCCGTACAAGTTGCCCCTTCGAGTTATAGACTTTCAAGGTCACGTCTGCCGCACGGCCCAGGCGATAGCGGATTTCCGTCTCCTGGTTGAACGGATTGGGGGAGTTGGGCAGAAGGAGGAGCTCGTCGGCAGCGACCTCGCGCCCGACATCCGCCACCCGCGTCGTCGGGAAAAGAAACTGCACGGCACGCTGCATCAGGGCGATGCGTGCTTCCTCTGGAGTGACCACTTCGAAGGGAAAAGCCCAGAAAACGATCCGCGCCGCGGCCGAGCCGCCGGCAACCACACCCTGATACGTCACCCCGACCGTTCTACCATCCTCGGTGCGCAGCGCAGCATCGGCACCTGCCCCAGAAAGCACATCTGCTGTCGGCACCAGATATGCGCCCGATGATAGGTTCAGCGCTATTCCCTCAAAGGGACTCCCGTCGACTCCGCGAACCACATCGCCGCCGGGATGATCGCCGCCGTAGCCGACCTTTAGGACGTCAGCCAGAAAAGCGGAATCGGCCTGAGCCAGATCAGCCGCGACATGGGCGCCTGAAATCAGAAGAGCCCCGCCCTCTTCCAGGAAACCGCGAAGCTGCTTCCTCTCTTGGGCCGTGAACACGGTATCCGGGCTCTGTTCATCGCCCAGCAGGTAGATCACCCAGTCGTAGGCAGAGATGCGGACCTGTCCGTCACGGACGGCATCATCGGCTGCCACGTCGAAGCCGATGCCGGCGGCATTCAGCGCCAGACCATACGGTATGACAAAGTCGTGCCGCGACGACTGCCAGGCGCCGTCGGTGCGGTCGAATCCATCTACGATCAGTGCTCTCGGGTGCGCCCGGGTGATCTGTACTCCGTAGCTGTCGGAGGCCGGGCTCTCGTTGGCGAGCGGTGCCTGGTCCACGGCAGTGAGGCGAAAGTAGATGTCGGTCCCTGCCGGAAAGCCTGGGAAGCTCACCTCGGTCTTGGTAGCCCCGAGATCGTCTTCATTCAAGCGCCGGGTCCACTTCACGCCATCGAAGCTGAAGTAGAGTCTATACCCTCTCAGATCCGACTCCTGGTTCGCCTGCCAGTGGATAGTCAGGGTCCCGGCACTGTCGCCTGTGATCGAGGTCAGCACTGGCGCGGCCGGCGGGACGGTGTCGGGCTCTGCAATCGTCACCAGGACACTCATGGTATCGGTGTTGTTGCGCGTATCCTCGGCGAACACCTTCACCAGCACCTCTCCTCTTGGCCAGGTGGACGTGTCCCACGTCCCGGGCTGTGTCACCTCGTTGGTGACCTGGTACAGATAGGTGCTCAGGTCGGACCCGGGGGCGTAGACATTTGTGGTGTATATGTTCGATGGCTTCTGGTCGAACTGGAACGGCACGTGCGGTCCGAACAGGGAGGTGGAACCGTCGGCCGTCAAGATCTGGTAGCCGATCTTGTAGATGCCGTTGTTGCTACCGAGAGGGCCGTTGTCTGTCGTGTCCATCGCCCGGGCAATGATGTCCACCGGGCCGGATACGACGCGATTGTCGAATCTCTCGCCAGAGAGGTGGCTGAAAAACTCGACCCACACCACCTGCGGCTTGAGCATGTCCACAAAAGGAGTAAGCCCGCCGCCGTTTCGCAACGGGTTGATTTCCGAGCCGGGAAAGCCGTCCTTGAAGTGAATGTGGTTCCGGCTGTTGGTGACCCCGATCACCGTGTCGAACGCCTTGACCGCATCCCCAACCTGGAGGCTCGGGTTCGGCTCGACGTGGACGTAGGCGTACCGGCCGACACGGATGAAGGCATTCGTCCCCCCGCGCGACAGGCTGGTGACCGTGCCGTCGATGACCGAGTAAACCGCGTTCCCCTGAGGTAGATGGATGTCGACCCCATCGTGGAAGTGATCTCGCAAGGTCGTGCCGCTCGGTCTGTTTTCACAAAACGTGCCGTTGACCCAGTGTTGCTGGTCGAAAGGCTTGGCTGGCCAGTGATACTGGGCCAGTGCGGCCGCTGGCTGGAGCACGAGAATGAGGAGGAGAGAGAAACCGCACCTCATAGGGATTCT
>CAZGRP010000109.1:4379-8420 GCA_964527995.1 uncultured Cytophagia bacterium
TTCTACTCTTTGCGGTAGATCTTATATCCGCTGTCGATCCCGAGGGCCACTTCCTTCTCCGACAGCGCCAGGTACGCCCTGCGAAACATCTCCAGCGGGAACAGGCGGGTGGTTAGCAACTTCCCTGCGCCATCGAGGAGCGTCAACTGGGCCCCGCTCATCAGGAACTCGCCGGCCTGAAATTCCGTGCGTGCCAGCAGAGCCGCGGCCATGGTGGCTGAAGGTGACAAGCCGATGGCAACCACCGTTCCCTCCATCGACTCCATCGACCAGTCCCATTGCACTTTTGCAGTGCGGCTCGACAGCAAAACCATACGATGATTCTCGGCAAGAAGGAGTTTGGTGCCATCAGCAGAATAGGCAGCGTGCCGAAAGAGCAAATCGACTGAGCCGATCTTCCGGCCCTGAGCGTCGAAAAGCGTGGTGCGACTGTCACTGAGATCCATGCCGTAGGTGGCTACCGCCGCAGAGCTGGCATCCGGAGCGATGGCAAGCTCCTGCACAACGTCGCCCGGCAGTGGCAGGCGATGCAGTTCGGTTCCGTCGGGCGCGAAGATGAACAGATGCGGCTCCCCGCGCATGGCCGGACGGCCATCGACCGGCGGCGCCGGCGCACGCTTCATGGTGGCCAGGGCGACCCGTCGGCCATCCTCGCTGAAAGCCGCCACCAGCGTGCGCTCCAGATCATAGCTGTCGTCGGCAAACAGATCCACCTTGCGCAGCAACTTCCCCTTGCGGTCGTAGAATTGCACGACCCCACGTCCCGGGTCGGCGACAACACAACGGCCGTCGAGGTTCGACAAATAGAATTGCCCGAACGGATCGTCGTAGCGCACAGGTTGGCGAATCTCATAGAGCCGCGTTCCGTTCTGATCGTAGACCTGGAACACCTGGGTGGCTACTGATGTGGGTCGCTCCAGCGAGCCCTCGAGTCGCAGAAGACCGACGAACTTTCCCGAGGCAGTCGGCACGATCGAGGTGCTCGGCGGCACCCGAACCGACTTCCGCACCTGGCCGCCGGCGGAACGGAATTGGATCTCCTTCCCGGTGATGACGATGGAGGGATAGAGGTCACCCGTGGCAAGGGTGTCGAAATGAAAGTAGACCGCCGGCTGCACTGACAGCGTTTCCTCCATGCGCAGGATGAAGCGGGTGTTCGCCGGGCTCTCCTTGCCGCACGCTTCCAGGGGCAGAGCTATCAGGATGAGTACCACACTCAGGCCCAGCCGTTGGGCAACTCTCTTCATCTGTCTGGACAGCAAAGCGTCTCCGAAGTTATGAGTCCGGGGAGTCATGGAGTTGTGAAGAGCTGGAGTGAAATCTGTGTCCGGACGTAATGCATGGGCATTTCAGCGCCGAGTCACAACCCTTCTCCATCAATCCATTTCTCCAATACTCCCGCTCTACCAACTCACGAACGAAAAGCTAACCCTCTTCGAAGAAAGTCAGTTTCTTTCCTGGTAGCGATTCGTGATCGGCATGCGCCGATCTCGCCCGAAAGCCTTCGGGGTGATCTTCACGCCAGGCGGGGCCTGACGCCGCTTGTATTCGTTTCGGTCGACCAGGCGCGCCACCTGCCGGACGACCTCGGCCGGGAAACCCAGCTCCACAATCTCCGTCACCGAACGATCTCTCTCGACGTACTCTTCCAGAATGGCATCGAGCAGGTCATAGGGCGGAAGCGTGTCCTGGTCGGTCTGGTTCGGGCGCAACTCTGCCGACGGCGGCTTGGTGAGCACCGACTCCGGGATCACCGCCCAGCCAGCCAGCTCGTTGCGATGTCGGGCCAGCTCGTAGACGAGAGTCTTGGGGACATCCTTCAGCACGGCGAATCCACCTGCCATATCGCCGTAGAGGGTGGCGTAACCGACGCTCATCTCGCTCTTGTTGCCGGTAGTCAGCACCAGCCAGCCGAACTTGTTGGACAGAGCCATCAGCAGGTTGCCACGGATCCTGGCCTGGATGTTCTCCTCGGTCACATCCACTTCCTTCCCGGCGAAGATCGGTTTCAGCGTGCTCTCGTAGGCGTCGAAGACGTCGCGGATTGGGATCACCTGCTGTTTCATGCCAAGGTTCTTGGCCAGAAGCTCGGCATCGCCCAGGCTTGCCGAGGAGGTGTACGCGCTCGGCATGAGGACGCCGACGACGTTTTCTGCACCGAGGGCATCGCAGGCGATGGCGGCCGTCAGCGAGGAGTCGATTCCGCCGCTGAGCCCGATCACCACCCGCTCGAAGCCGTTCTTGCGGACGTAGTCACGCGTGCCGAGCTTGAGGGCCGCGTAGATCTCTTCCAGCGAATCGAGAGCCGGTGACACCCTCGCCTCCTGCGCAGGACGACGCGCTCTTTCCCGCTGCGGCAGGCTGACGCTGGTCACCCCGAAGCGCAGCTCTTTGGTGTAGCGCTCTTTGTGCTCAGCCCACACCTCGCTATTGCGGCGATGGCTGCGGACTTCGCGGAGATCGAGATCAACGACCAGGAAGTCTTCTTCGAATTGCGCGGCTCGGGCGATGGTCTGGCCTTGGGGATCGACGACGAAGCTCTGGCCGTCGAAAACCAGCTCGTCCTGTCCCCCGACCAGATTGGCGTAGGCGACGTAACTTCCGGTGCGGCGTGCCAGCGAAATCAGCAGGTCCTCTCGCTGCTTCCCCTTGCCGGCGTGGTATGGCGAGGATGAAATGTTCAGAATGACTTCGGCGCCGCCGCGGAAAACCTGGGCCTCGCTGACTCCATTGGGCACCCAGATGTCCTCGCAGATGTTGAGCCCGATGGCGGCATCGCCAAGGTGCAGCACCAGCGCCTCATCGCCCGGCTCGAAATAGCGCTTCTCGTCGAAAACGCCGTAGTTCGGCAGAAACATCTTATGATAGACGGCGCAGATCTCGCCGCCGCACAGCACTGCCGCGGCGTTGAACACCGGCGGCCGGCGGCCACCGACAGGCTCTTCAACACTCACATGGTTGCGGTCGGCAAAGCCGACCACGGCGACGACGCCTTCGGTCTGAGAGGCGAGATCTTGTAGTGCCCTCAGGTTATCAGTGACGAACTGGGGCTTGAGCAGCAGGTCTTCGGGAGGGTAACCGGTGAGGCCGAGCTCCGGGAACATGATGAGGTCCGCCCCCACTTCCACACCCTTCTGGATTCCGTCGCGGATCTTCCGGGCGTTGCCGGAAAGATCGCCGACGATCGGATTGATCTGAGCAAGGGCGATTCGGAGGGTGGTGGACATGGGTCTTCCCGCAGCTTTTTTCTGGAAACCCAAAGCCGGAAAGTGAATTTCGTTAACGTGAATGACTCACCAATACTACCACAAAGGCGCCAAGGTCACTGAGAATACCCAATTCACTGTTAGCGGACGCGGGTGCTGAGTCTCAGACGCCCGCTCTTTCACTCTCTCCGCAATATTCTCACTTGTCCAGCTTTGTGTACTTCATGGGTACGAATCATTCAAGGCATTTGGCTCAGTTACCACGCAACTAAGATAAACCCATGAATTTACAAAATCAAGGGGATTCGCTGCCACGACTCCGCAGTGGGTATCGGTTGCTCGCCAAAAAGAAGTTGTGGTAGAAACCGGCATCGGGGACTGCGGATTGCGCGCTTCGGATTGCCGATTGGATTGGAGATTGGGGATTGCCGAGGGCGGATGGCAGATGGTTCGTTGGGCGGTCGAGGTTTCGGATTGCGGGGGGCGGTGCCCGCAGACAACCGCGCTGCTTCCGGTCCAACGGAAGACAGCAGCCAACGGATCCAGTTCGAGATCTGGTACCTGACATCCTGCATAAGATCACCATTCTCCACGGGCGAAACCCGATGCTCAAAATTTCCCCCCAGACGCTTGACATCCGCCGCCGGAGTTGTTATATTCGTGTCACATCCGCAACATGTCGAGTCGGCTACCCTCCTTTCGCGAAGGAGGGCGGCGGTCTCGCGCATCTCGAACTCCAAGGGGGTCTTGCGATAAGCTTCCTGCCAATTTCTCTCCACATCTCGCCGGGGGCGGGGGCTTCGTTTCATCTCAGCTAAGATCTGCATCGCGGCTG
>CAZGRP010000110.1:0-8349 GCA_964527995.1 uncultured Cytophagia bacterium
GGAAGTAGCTCAGACATCTTGCCTGCAGACTGGAAGCCTGCGCTACATTCCCCCGAGACAGAGCGATTACATCCGGTGGGGGCCTCTCGCCTTTCGTTATTCGCCTGTTGTCACTGAATGCGCCGAACCGAGGTAGGTTCGGGAGGTGGGAGGATGTGCCGCACAGGCACCGAGCGAGGGGAGACTGCGGCGCCTGGTGTGCCGACAGCCGCTGCACCGACTCGACCCGAGGTAGCGCGATTTGGCAGGAGCAGTTCGTCGCCGCGGTGGATTCTGTGTTCGACTACCTCGTGGACGACGGCTCGGACCTGGCGCAGCACACCTGGGGCGAGCGCAACACACAAGGCATCAGCAGTTGAAACCGCATGACATCAACGTTGACAATGAATCAAACAGATTTTTCATCACCAGACTTTTAAGAGCTTCTGCGATTTCAACCCCACTGATTGCGACGGTTAGTCGCATGGTCCGCGGGATGCGAGCCCAAATTCAATCAGAGCTACCTGACAGGTCGTGAAAATGGGCTGCATCCCGCCTCCACGATTCACTTCAGGGTTATTTTTCCTCAGCCTTTAGCTTCAATCTCCGGAGCATTTCATTTGTTTCCTTGACCTGTGCCTCAAGGTCTTCCTTCGATTGCGGAGATGATTCCGTGTAGCGCTCCGCAAACGAGACCTTTGTACCTTTCCCTGACCTGGACAATATCCACCGGCCATTGCAGATGTAGGTCCAATTTTCCGGGTCCAGGCTGAATCTCAATTCCTTGGGACGGTTGGCCCGAATCAGCACGAAGCTGCTGGCATCTCCCCACACTTTCACCCGCGCTTCGTCACCAACTTTGTTGAATTTCTTTGTTCCTCCCACGTATTCGTACCCCATAATCTGGGTCAACTGACCTGCATCAGTCAATACCGCCCAGACCTGGCTCGAGGCTGCATTCACGGTGATTTCTCCGCTGAAGCTCTGGCCCGTGAGGCCCTGGTTCCTGGCCTGGCCGAATCCGGATTGCGCGGAAAAAAGCAGTGCCAGGGGAAGGACCAACATTGAAATCCGGTACATGACTACCTCCTTAACTTGAAGAATGAATGATGAGTGGGTCAAGTCGACTTGATCCATTTGCTTGGACACTTTCATGCCCCGACGCTTTGCCCAAAGGCATTCTCCTCGGGGGAAAACTGCCATCGTGACATCGGCGCAACAGGCAAATCTCGATTTCGTTTTGGCGCCGCCCCTCATGCTCACGCCGAGGGCTTGATGTTCTGGTTCATGCTGAAGAAGTTTGTTGGATCGTACTTGCGTTTCAACTGCACCAGTCGCTTCCACACCTTCTCAGTGTAAGCATCTTTGACGCGATCCTCGCCTTCCTCGCTGAGGAAGTTGACATAGACGCCACTGGCGAACTGTTCAGTCGAACGGTGGAAGTCTCTGGCCCAGGCGAGGCATTCTTCATCGTCCGCGGCGTTCTGCCAACGGGTGTGAATGTTCAGTACGAAGGGCGTCTTGCGGTGGGCGAAGGCCGTATCGTTCTCCGGCACCCGGCTCGGCGCGCCTTCCATGTGCGGAATAAACACTTCGCATTCCTCCGATGGCATCTGGGCCGCGAATTCGATGATCTTGTCGACGCAGTCGTCGGACAGCTCCCGGATGTGGTGCGATTTCCAGTAGTTGCGGGCGCCGTGGGGCACCAGCCCGTCGAAGCCCGCTTGCCAGCCGACCCAGGGATTCATGCCCAGGGCCTCACCGTGCGGTCTGCCGAACTCGCGGATGGGAGCGATGAGCTTTTCCCCCTTCTTCGGGTCGCCCAGGTAAACAAAAGGCGCGATCACGACCATCTGACCGTGCACCGCTTCGGGCAGAAAAGGCAAGGGCGGCGCATGACGGATGACCATCCAGACGGTCATCTCGTCCGGAAGCGCGCGGACATATTCACTGTGAAACTGGATGTACTTCTTCGCGTTCTCGAAGGGCAGGACGATCAGTCCGGAAAATACCTCGGTGCCGATGTCCGCGCACCGGAATTCGAAAGACGTGACGATGCCGAAATTTCCGCCGCCGCCTCGGATTCCCCAGAACAGATCAGCGTTTTCCTCCTGGCTGGCTGTGAGGACCCGGCCATCGGCGGTGACGACATCCGCTGAAATCAGATTATCGATCGTCAGTCCGTGCTTGCGGCTGATCCAGCCGAAACCGCCGCCCAGGGTCAGGCCGGCCACGCCGGTATGGGACACGATGCCGGCCGAAACCGCCAGGCCATACCGCTGGGTCTCGACATCCACGTCGCCTAACAGGCAGCCGCCGTCCACGCGCACGGTCTTGCTCTTCGGATCCACACGGACGGACCGCATCTGGGACAAGTCGATCATCATGCCGCCATCGCAGACCGCGTTCCCCGCCACGTTGTGGCCCCCTCCTTTCACCGCGACCAGAAGATCGTGCTCCCGCGCGAAGTTCACCGCCTGAATCACGTCGTGAGTGCCGACGCTCCGAACGATCATCGCGGGTTTGCGGTCGATCATGGCGTTCCAAAGCTGGTGCGCCTCATCGTATCCCGGGTCCTCGGGCAACAGCAACTCTCCCCGCAGGCTGGCTTGCAGGGCCTCGACTGAAGCGGCATCCATCTTAATTGCCGACCCGGGCGGCGCTCCATTGTGCTGGTCACTCATCGTGTTCCTCCATGGTTGTATTCACTGTTTGTCATTCTCGCCATCATGCAGGGTGAGAGCCACGCGCCATTTCAACTTCGGCCACCAAATATAAGATGAAAGCGTTCTGAAAGCGTTCTGCATGCCGTTCTCTGAAAAAAACAATTCCAAATACGCATGGAAAAACTCGGGGACTTTCAGAGCCGGCGCCGGAGGTGGCCGCAGATGCTTGAGAGGAATGGGACCGAGCGCTGCTGATCATGATCCATTGCCCCGGTTCACCTGAAACGAGAATACGTCCGGCCGGGCGTAGTGACCGGCGACATCGAACATGCGCTTTGCGGCAGCGATGTGCCCCAGGTCGATCTCGGCGTAGATAATCTCCTCCCTGCCCTCCACCGGTCCGGCGATCACCTCGCCCCTGGGATCGATGATACAGCTTCTTCCCGTATTGACCCACTCCCTGCCGTCGGGATAGCGCTTCTTGAATTCGTAGCGATCCGGGATGTCCTCGGTTCGCAGGGCCATGCAGCAACTGACGACGAACATGCCGCCTTCTCTGGCGATGTGGCGCATGCTCAAGAGCCAATTGTCACTCTGGTCCCAGGTCGGTGCGCAAAGAATCTGCGCCCCGCGATCGTACATGGCCTGCCGGGCCAGGGGCATGTAGTTTTCCCAGCAGATGAGCCCGCCCAGCCGGGCGAAGGGGGTATCGAACACATGCAACGTGCTGCCATCCCCCTGCGCCCAGATCAGCCGCTCACCCCCGGTGGGGATCAGCTTGCGGTGCTTGCCCAGGATCTGCCCCTCGGCATTGATGAAGAGCAGGGTATTGTACAGGCTGGCAGCGCTGGCTTCGGTATTGCGCTCGTGCATGCCCATGGCCACGGCGATGCCCGCCTCCTTTGCCGCCCGGCACAGGCGCTTGGTGCTCTCACCGGGGATTGACACGGCATTTTCCAGCAGCGCCGCATACAGCTCGTTGAGCACCGCTCCTTCGCTGTTGCGCACAACCCAGACCCAGTCGGGATACCCGGTGATAAACACCTCCGGGAAGAGGACGAGTTTCGCGCCTTCCTTTCCCGCCTGCCCGATCAACTCGCAGGCCTTTTCTACCGTCGCCTCGCGATTCAAGAACACCGGTGTAGCCTGCGCGGCTGCGATCTTGAAAACGCTTCGATTGTGATTCATTCTCTGCTTCTCCTCATCAAAGGTGTTGGGATAATCCTGATGCGGTACATGAACCTCCGTCGCCTGATTCTCGCCGGTTTCATAAGATGTCTCCGGGAAAGATAAGAAAAAAGCGTTCTTGAAACGTTCTGGCGGGCGTTCTGGGGAAAAATCTTTGGCGGGGGCTATGGAGTTTCTTTCTTCCGGCGCTCATCGTGGGATCTGAGCGGGCATGCTGATGCGAGGATGCCGCGGGGATGGTCTCCGGCGTGCTAGAGCACAGGCGTCTGCGGACGAGTTCGGCGATAGCTCGGGACATGACGTATCAGATGAATCAGGAGGGTACGCGTGGGGATCTCGTAGCCGAATCGTGACCGTGAAACTGGATCCTTGTTCACATTAAGCGTGATAGAATCAAAACCGAGACCTCGCGATCGGATCGTGGAGTCCTGGTCACGACCGGGGCCGGCGTTCAAAAAGGCCATCACGTATCGGCGCATCCCGTACTCATCCGCGCCCAGCTTCCGGGCCAGCAGGGAATCGTACGCAACGGTCGAGGCCGACGGCGATTCGGTCTCAGTCTCCCCCGATGAGCAGCCAAAAAGAGTGACTGAAATCAGCAGCACAAGCAGATTGCGCATGGCTTCCTCCCAACGCCTCGCTATGGATTTCCCTGGGACAGCCTTTCCACAGACCGGCGGATCAGCGTCTCCAATACATTCAAATCGATGTCTTCGAGCTTTTTGATGCACAGGCACGATTTTCCCGTTTTGAACTTTCCCAGCTTTTTCATGAGCTCCCCCTGATCTTGGAACCCGATCATGATGTACACCGTCAGCTCGCGCTTGCGGGAAGAGAAGCCGGTCAGCATCCAGTCGTCCTCGCGTCCGCTGGCATACTTGTAATGATAGAATCCGGTTGATCCATCGGGCTGCCATCATGTTCGGAGCCTACGTGCCCGGCCCACACGACCACCGTTTCACCAATGCCTCCGCTTCCTCGAGATCCTCCGCGGGTAAGCCATCGCGAAACCAGTCGCAGGTCTCCTGGAAAACCGGCTCCGCCTCGGATTGTCTGCCGACGCTCTGCAGGAAACGTCTCAGGTCGCAGGCGGCGCGCAATGCGAAGGTTTTGGCTTCCTGACGGGTCGCGATTTCAATGGCTTTCCGAAGAGCGCTCTCTGCCGCATGGTGCGAGTCGGAGTCTGCATTCATCAAGAGAATGTTGCCCTTGATCCGATACAGCTCGGATTCAGGCCAGCGCTCTTTCCGGTCATTGACGGCGGCGAACGCCTCGTCCAGAATGGCCTGGGCCTGTTCACCGCGGCCCAACCTTGCCACGGCCAACGCCAGCACCCCTCGATAGTAGGGAATGCCCACCAGTGAACCGGTCGCGCGAAAATGCGCCAAGCCGGTGCGCATCTGGCCCAGGCCCCGGGTATTCTGGCTACCTTCGAAGGTGGCCCATCCTTGCAGGATGGCACTCTGGCTGGCAAAGTAGGGGAACCCGTAGCCATCGGAAAAATCCATGGAGAGTTTCGCGCTGGCAAGGGTGGCTTCGACATCGCCGCGTAAATTGCACAGCCAGGCGTACCAGTGCAGCGCATAAGCACGGCTGAAAGGGTGATCTAATTCTTTCGCCAGAGCGAGCGCAGATTCCGCTTGAACCTGCGCCAGATGGGGATGGCCCAGATGCCAGAGCACCAGCGCCACCCGTATGCCGCAAATGACACCGGGATCCTGAGCATACCGCGTCACGTGTGTGTGGTGATTTTCGGGATTGTAAAGGTCAAGTGCCTGTTCCAGGTGCCGTCGCGCTTCCTGGAAATTCCCCTGCCAGTGGTAGGTCACGCCAAGCACATAATGCGCCTCAACCCGGACCACTTCGTCGTCTGTCGGCCGGGATTGTTCCAGAAGTTCTTTCCCTAGATCCTCCGCCGCAGCGATCTCTCCGGTCACCAGTTTGCCAATAGCAAAGGACCGCAATATCGGCGGGCGGGTGGGTTCGTCCAGTTTTTGACCGAGCACATGCACACGATCGCAAGCGGCATGCACGTCCTTGGCGCCGTAACCCTTCGCCTGGACCAGGGATGGTGTGAGCACCAACAGTAACGAAAGCTCCTTTCTGTCTCTGCTTTCGTTTTCAGCCAAGCCGTCGAGGAGCGCCAACCCGCGTCTCAGGTGGTCAATCGCCTCTGCGTTGGCGTAGATCCGCTGCGAGACCCTTCCTGCCAGGATGTAGTAGTCGATGGCCTTCTCCGGCAGATCTGCCTTTTCGTAGTGCGCCGCTAACTGGCCACTGACCGGGTCAAGATCGGATGCATGGATGGTTTCGAGCGCCTGTGCCACACGACGGTGCAGCAGACCGCGCCGGACCTCGCTGATGCCTCCATAAGCCACTTCCCGAATCTTGTCGTGACTGAAATCATAAGCATCGCCGCCCTGTTCGCGGATGACGCCCCGCTGCCAGGACTCGTCCAGCGCCTGAATCACTTCCTCTTCATCCTGCTCGCAGGCTTGCTGCAGTACCCTGAAGGTGAAGTCCCGACCGATGGTGGCCGCCAGCTCCACCAGTTTCCTCGCCTCGGGCGAAAGCTGCAGCAGCCGGTGTTGGATCACCGCCTGCATCTTGGGGGGCAAGTCGGGTTTCGATTGCTCATCCGTGATGTCCAGCGGCTCCAGACCGGCTCGGGTCATTTCCACTACGAACAGTGGGTTGCCTTCTGTTTCCTGATGGAGCTGCTCGACCCAATCTGGCGCCAATTCCTTTTCAGACACTTGGGTGGCGAGCGCGGCGGATTCGGCTGAATCCAGCGGATCGAGTTCAATCTGCGTGAAAAGGCCACCCCGGCGCAGTTCGAGCATGAGAGAAATCAGAGACGTATTCGCGTGCATTAGCTCGGTGCGCACACTGCAGACCATGAGCAGCCGGGCGCCTTCATCGAAGCGCAACAGGAAGTGCAGCCATTCCAGCGTTTCCTGATCACACCATTGCAGATCGTCGATGAACAGCAGCAGGGGCTGGCTGGCGGCGAGGACACCGCGCGCCAGCGCTTCAAAGAAACGCTGTCGCTGCCAGTTTTCCGTCATGGGTTCCGGCGCGGAAAGCTCCGGTCGCTCGGCCTGAAGTTCCGGCAGGATTCGAGCGAGCTCCTTCAGCCACACGTCGTCCAGGGAGGCCAGCGCCGGACGCAAATGCGCTGAGCGCAGCCAGTCCGCCACGGGTGCGTAGGCCAGGCTGCCCTCCGCTGCGTAAAAGCGCGTCTTAGCGGTGGTGCCGCCCTGGCGGTCGACCCAATCCAACAGTTCCTCCGCCAATCGCGTCTTGCCGATTCCCGCTTCGCCCATGATCCAGATCGTGTGGGGTGGCTTGTCGCGCGTCGCATGCCAGGCTTCGCGCAGGATTCCCCATGGTTTCTGCCTGCCCACCAGGGGAATCCGCACGGCGCTCTTCGGGGGAGGGAGCTGGTCATCCTGTTCTGCCCCCGCTGGCGCGTCCATCAGCCTCTCAAACAATTCGCGGATCTCCGCACCCGGTTCGATGCCCAGCTCGCGTTTGAGGACGTTCGCGCAGGTGTGATAGACCCGCAGCGCACCGGCTCGGTCATTGTTCAAGGCATGCAAACGCATCAACCGGCAATATGAGGATTCGCGCAGGTCGTCTTTCTTAAGCAGGCGACGGGCATAACCGATGGCTTTCTCATATTCGCGCTGATCTTCCAGCGTCTGGGCCAAACGCTCGAGCACGGAGAGAAACTGCTGGCGCAACCCATCCCGCTCAGGCTCGATCCATTCGTTGTAGCATTCGGGAAGCAGGTCACCTCGATACACGCTGGCTGCGGTTTCCAGGTCCGCGCACAGCAGTGCCCCCTCATTGCGCTTCTGCGCCTCGTCGGCACGTGCCACGGCCTGCTCAAACTCTGCCACATCGAGAATGAACGGTGCCTCGCTCCGCCAGCGGATGGTTTTTGTCGTCGTCTGTATGAAGCGGTCCATCTCCGGAAAAGCGCGGTGCAAGTGATGCAGAAGCTGCCGCAGGTTGGTTCTGGCCTGGGCCTCGGTGGAATCGGGCCAAAAGAGGAAAGCTACATGCTGGCGGAAGACGGGGGCCTGACGATGCAGCAGCAGATACGCGAGCAGCGAGCGCATGCGCGCCGTGTTGACAGTGTTCACAGACTGATCGCCGTACCTCAAACTAAAGGTGCCCAGGAGTGAGATCTGTAGAGGTTTCAGGGCTACGCTCATATTTACAACATTTAGTTCTGATTAAACTGCAGGTTAGGCCGCCTTTTCCAAGTGTCGGTGCATCCAAGTCCCCAGGCTCTCACAGCAAGAACGGAAGGAACATCTTCGTGCGCTTCATGTACTCAGAATACGCCGCGCCAAAACGATCGAAGTTGAAACGCTCTTCGTATCGCGCTGTCCCAATCCAGAAGGCTGTCGCCGTCAAAGCAAGGGCACCACTTGGCTGCCTAACGTTCATTTCATACTTTATCTTGGACTATTTCTTTTCCTGGCTGTGGAATGACCACTTTGTT
>CAZGRP010000111.1:0-2577 GCA_964527995.1 uncultured Cytophagia bacterium
CTCGCCACCACCCCTCCCATCACCACCACGCCGGTTTCCGGGTACCCCTGCCACAGCGAGTAGCGGCGGTCAGTCAGGTTCTTGCCCTGCAGCAGGATGGCCACATTGGGCGCCACCTCGACCTCCACCTCGGCGTCGAGCAACCAGTAGGCCGAGAGGCTCTCGCGGCTGGACAGGCGGATCCGCCGCGAGGACACCCAGGTGCTGCTGGTGCTCAACTTGACGCGATCGCTCGGGCGATAGGTCACCTGCACCGGCACCTGATAGCGCTCGCGATACGGCAGGTCAAAGGGAACGGTCGACCCGGGTGAGCCGCGGTGGTCGTCGAGGACAACCAGTCGGGCATCGGCAGCCAGCCTCGACGGCACCGAAAGCCGCAACCCTGCCGCAAAGGAGGTCAACCCGACATTGTCCAGGCGGCCATAGCTGAACAGCCCGGTGCTGTCCTCGCGCTGCCAGAATCCGTAGTCGTCCATCTGCTCATTCCGTAAGAGCCCGACAAGCGCGACGTTCTCCGAGATTCTGTATTCGGCCCCGACCTCCAGATACGACTGAGCCTCTTCAGGTCGCAGACTTGGAGCAAGCGTTACATACGGATTCTCGGCCAGGAGACGGGGAAACGGCTCATAGCGCAGCTCGCGCCCCGCAGAGGCATGAAGCCCGAAGCGCGGCGTCGCCTGCACCATGATCTTGGCCCGCGGGGCGAAGAACGTCAGCCGGTCGCCCTCGATGTTGCGGCGCTGCAACCCCAGGGTCACCGACAGAGTGCTTTGCGGCGATAATGCCACCGACGCTGCGGCCCAGACAGAGCCAAGGCGGACATCATGGTCGGGCAGCGGACCGCTGTCGAAATGGTCGGCCATGAGGTCTCCGGCGAGCGACAGTCGCCGCTCCTCAGGGCCCCAGGCGACTCTTCCCTTGAGCCGGAACCAGCGGTCGGTGCTACTGCCGAAGCGCGCCAACAAGTCCGGAGGTTCGGGCTCCAGGCGAAGAACGCCGCCCTCTGCTGATAGCTCTATCTCTGAGCCGGCGCTGGACGTCCACAGCCAGCGCGACCGGAGATAGCCGGAACTCAACTGCCGGTCTCGCCCGGGAGCAACGGAGCCGTGCAGGCCGTAATCGGAAAGCCGAAAGATGCCCTGTACGTCCCCGCGCAGACGTTTGCCAAGGGCAAAACCGAGTGAGCCAGAGAGGTCCGCGCGGGCGTATTCGCTGTTGCTGAACTGGCCGCTGCTGCGGCCGACGCGAGCCTCGAAGTTATAGCCGACCGATCCGAGTTGATCCCAGCGCACTAGTTGGCCCGTGAGGGTGGTGAAGCGCCCGCCGAGCAGCCGGACCCAGGTGCGCCGCGGCACGGGCGTGCTCACCTGCAATCCGGTTTTCTCTCCGACGAGGCGCTCCGCGGGCTGTCGCTCAAAACTCACCGGCGGGGACACGACACGGGCGCTGTCGCCGGGCGGCGTGAGTTTGCGGCCGACGACGCGCTTCATGGTATCGCGGCCGTAGATCAACACGTCAGGGATTTCCAGACCTGGGGCGGGCTTTTTCTTGACCGGTCGTTTTCGTGCCTGCAGTGTGTCTTCCTTGGCCGGAATACGAGTGGGCGGCGGCTTTACTTTCTCCTGTCCCTGCACCCCAGCGGTCTCGGAGATCAGCCACACCAGCGCCGCCACACAAATCAGCAGTTTTCGCATCCTTACTTTCCAGAAAGGCTGCGCAGGCGCTCTTGCGCTTTGGCAGCCAGTTCCTTGTTTTTGAAATCGTTGATGACCGACAGGTAGAGTTTACGTGCCTCGGCCAGGAGACTGAGCCGCTCGTTGCATTCTGCCGCCCGGAAAACGGCGCGCACAACCCAGTCGGTTTCGTTACCGTAAAGGTATTTCACCTTCAGATATTCCAGTGCTGCGTCTTTGTAGCGCCCTTCCTTCCAGTAACTCTCCCCCATGAGGTACTGGGCCTCGGCCGCTGTCTTGTCGGACACCATTTGCAGCACCTGGCCGAACGCCTGCCGGGCCTGAGCGAACTCCTTCTGTTCCAGGGCCACTTTCCCCAACCCGAGACGGGCCCTTGCCGCGGCTGCAGCCTTGGGATAGCCGGTAAGCACCTTGTTGAAGGCGCGGCGGGCACCGGCCAGATCACCCAGGCGCAGCCATGCCTCACCGAGCCGCACCCCGGCTTCCGGCGCAATCCGGCTGGCTGCGTAGCGCTGCAGCACATCCTGGTACTGCCCGGCCGCTTCGGCGAAGGCCTCACGCTTGAAGTGGATTTCGCCGATCCGGAACTCCGCCTCGGCCGAAAGATCGTTCTGTGGAAACTCCCTCGCCTGCCTGCGATAGGCCTGCAGGGCTTCCGCGTCGCGTCCGAGCCGTTCGTACGATTGTCCAATCCAGAAGAAAGCAGACCGTGCCGCCGAAGAGGTCGGATAGCGGCGAAACAGATCCTGGAAAGCCGCGACCGCCTTCTCATACTCCTTCAGGTTGAACAGCATCTCGCCCTTGCGGAACAGCAGGTCCGCAGCCATGGGCGAATTGGGAAACCTGGCAATATAGCGGTCCGCCACGGCCACGGCTTCGGTGG
>CAZGRP010000111.1:2677-7956 GCA_964527995.1 uncultured Cytophagia bacterium
GGCGAATTGGGAAACCTGGCAATATAGCGGTCCGCCACGGCCACGGCTTCGGTGGTCTTGCCCTGTTGCAGCAGCGACCATTGAATGCCGCTGACGGCGTCGTCGACGAGGTCGCTCTTGGGGTAGGTGTCGATCAAGCGGCGATACTCGCGCGCAGCGTCCTGGTAGCGGCCCATGTTGTAGTAGGCGTCACCCTGCGCGTAGATGGCATCGTCCACGAAGTCGCTGTCCGCGAACCTGCTTTCCACCTTGGTGAAGGCCGCGATGGCCTGGTCCATCTCTCCGGCGCGAAAATAAGCTCGGCCGACAAGATACTGCGACTCAGCAGCAAAGCGCGAGCGAGGATAGCGCACCAGCAACTCGTTAAAGGCACGTACCGCGGCCTGGTACTTTTTGGCCCTCAGATAGCTTCGGCCGATTTGAAACTGCGCTTCGGCCGCCGCCGAGCTGTCGGCGCGATCGGCCAAAAGGCGGCGATAGGTTCGAATGGCGCGGTCGTACTGTTTGAGGTTGAAGAGCGCATCTCCGGCGCGCAGAAGGGCGTCGGTGCGAATACCCGGATCCACGCCGTCTGTGGCGGCTTCCAGGAAGTCTTTGGCCGCACGATCAAACCGCTGCAGCTTCATTTCGGCCCAGGCTCGGCCATATAGCGCGGAGGCCCTACGTTCCGCCTGACGGGCCCGTTCCGCGGCCTTGCTGTAGGAGCCCAAGGCTTCCTCGAAAGAGCCCTTGGCGAATTGCGCCTCACCCTTCCAGAAAAACGCATCGGCGACCAGGTCATGCTGGGCAAACTCATCGATGAACTGATTCAGTTGCTGAATGGCCTCATCGTAGCTGCCGAGCTGCACCAGAACCCAGCCGCGCTTGTACTCGGCCCGCGGCGTCACGTCTCTCTGGGGATAGTCCCGAATCACCCGGGTGAACGCCTGCAGCGCCGGTTGCAGGCTGTCGAGGGCGGCGTAGGTCTCGCCGATCATGTACGCCGCTTCCGGAGTGAGAGGGGCCTGCGGGTATTCCTCCACCACCTTCCGAAAAAGTTGCAGGGCCTGCCGGTAGTCGCCGCGTTCGAAGTCGATGGCGCCGATCTGGTACCAGGCCCCGGCGGCCTCCTCGCTGTCGGGGAAGCGCTCCGTCACACGCACAAAGCGCTCGCGTGCCTGGAGCGGCTCTCCAAGCTTCTGCCAACTTCGCCCGGCGTGGTAGAGGGCTGAGGCAGCCAGCGGGCTTTCCGAAAAGCGATTGGCCACCTGCTCGAACTGTTGCGCCGCCTGCCGGAGGTCGCCCGACTGGAAATGCGTCCACGCCAGCCCGTACAGAGCGTCGTCGGCGAGCGGGCCGTCAGGTTTGCGATCGTACAGGCGCTGGTAAGCCTGGGCCGCAAGGGTGTAGTCTTCCTTTTTGTAGTACGCCTCTGCGACCAGCAGCTCGGCCTTGTCGCGCAATGCATCGTCGGGGAATTGCTCTACCGCCTGCTGGAGCGCCCGCACCGCCTGGTCGTATTCCCCCTTGCCGTAGTAAGCCCACCCGATTCGATAGGACACGGTACCGCGGAGAGGGCTGTCGGCGTACTCGGAGAGTAGCTTCTGGTACGCCTTCAGCGCTCGATCGAAATCTTCCTCCTGCTCGTAGATCCAGCCGATGGAGTAGAGGGCATAGTCAGCCAGGGGGCTTTTCGGCGCATATTTGACCACCCAGGCGTACTGCTCAACAGCGTCGCTGTTTCGCTTCAGTTGGTAAAGCGACTCGCCCAGCCAGTAGTGGCCGTCATCCGCCAGATCGCTGCCGGGATACTGGTCGAGAAAACGCTGCAAGGCCTGCACCGCCTGCTCATAGGAGCCCGAGCGGTAGTAGGCCTCGCCGATGCGGTAGAGTGCCTTGTCGCGAAACTCGACAGCGGTGTGTTCCCGCAGCAGGCGCTGGTAGGCCGCGATAGCCTGTGCGTACTTGCCGCTGTTGAAGTACGATTCTCCGAGAAGAAAGCCAGCCTGCGGCGCCCATTCGCTCTGCGGGAATTGCTGCAGGAAGCGCTGAAACTGCTCCGCTGCCAGCTGGTAGAGCTGGTCATCGTACATCCCCTTGGCAGCGATAAAGGCGCGCTTTTCCACCTCGAGGGTCTGAGCAGAGGCCACCTGGGGACCGATGAGAACTGCGGCAAGAATGAAGGAGATCAATTGTGGCTGACGCATGGTCACCGTCTGACACCTCTCCGGACTATTTCGACCAAGCCCCTGACCTGCTCCAATGAATCGCGGACATCGTCCTCTGACAAGCCGGTCTCTGTTATAAATGGATAGCGTTCAATGAGGTAGTAAGCCGCAATCTTTTGGCAGGCCTGTCGATAGGGCTCTAACGCAGGTTCCAGTCTCAAAGCCCTGTTCAACAGGGCCTCGAGATCGTGAATACGTTCGAGCTTCCAGCCCTTTGATAAGAGGAACGCCTTGAGGAACTTCTCTATCGCCTGCTGAAGGAAAAAACCTGCTGCCTCCGGATCTTGCAGTCCGAGGAGATCTTCCACCCGTCGTAGATCTTTTTCGGCAATGGCAATCCAATCCTCGGGGTATAGCGACTCTTCAGGATGCATAGAGCACCTTCCCACGATTCATGATATCGGCCAGATACTGATCCCCCCGGGCCAGCCTCCTTGCAACCTCTTGAGGAGTCAGCACAATTGTCTCCACTGAGACGAAGCGGTTGGGATCCGACAGAATCTGCCGTACTCGAACCCAGCGATCGATAAAACGCTCCGAGGTCTCCTTTATGATCAGCAGGTCGATGTCGCTTTCTGAATGCGGCTCACCGTACGCGTAGGAGCCGAATAGGATCACCTTCTGCGGGGCATAGTGCTCAATGAGCTTTCGCACCATGCCCTGAATTGTCCTTTGCACGCTCACCTGTGTGACCACGCCGGTCATCTCTGCCACGTCCTCTACCTCTTCCCTGTCTGTTTCACCATGCAAAAACGAACCCCTCGTGCAAAAGTTCCCTGGATCCCCGCAGCCCTCCCCTGCTCCAACAGGCCGCTGTCGCGGATTCGAGCCGCGATTTTTCAGGCCCCACCGGACGATGTTCCACCGACGCACTGGGCCAGCAAATCGGAGACGCGTACGAACTCATACCCCTCTCCGCGCAGGGCCGGGATGATTTCGGCCACCGCCTGCACCGTGTGGCTGCGGTCGAAGTGATCGGTATTGCCACCATCGTGCAGAATGATCACCGAGCCGGGACGGACGCGCTCGAGAACGCGGTCGACGATCTTGCGGCTGCCGGGCTCGTGGGGATCGCGCGGGTAGACATCACCCACCACAGTCTGGTACCCCATCTCCCCCACCAGCCGCACCACACGCTTGGAAAACAGCCCCATCGGCGGCCGCATCAAGTGCGCCTGGATGCCGAGCAGTTCCCGGATCAACCGGTCGGTACGCTGCACCTCGGCGACGATTTCCGCCGATGGCATGAAAAGCAGGGATACGTGGCTGTAGGTGTGATTGCCGATCTCGTGCCCGGCCGCCACGGCCGCCCGTGCCACCGCCGGGAACTGTTCGAGGTGGCGACCCACCAGGAAGAAGGTCGCCGGTGCCCCGCGGCTGGCAAGCAGCTCCAGCAGATCCGGCGTGTACCGGTCGTTGGGGCCGTCGTCAAAGGTCAGCGCCACCTTCTTCTGGTCCGTTTCCAGGCGCCAGAAGACGCGCTCGGTCAGCCACGGACCCAGGCGCTCCACGGCCACGGCGTAGCTGACATCACCGAGGAATGCCTGCCAGTTCGCCGGCTTGGTCCAGCGGCGACGGGGCGACCTGCCACTCATCGCTGCGCCTCTTCCCCCTGCGGCTTTGAACTCCGCTCGCCAGGAGTCGTTGCAGATGGCGCGCCAGTGAGATTAAGGTATTCGTCCCGGACCTGGTTGAGGGCATCGATCAGGCGGCGGCGCTCCAGACGCATCTTGCGGATGAGGTGCTTGTTGGTAAACAGGAAAAAAGAGAAGCTGACTTTGTCCTGGTACTGGCGCATACGTCGGGTCATGGCCAGGGCGAAAAACCCCGAAGTTGGGAGACTCAGCAGATAGAGAAACGCCGGCAGCGGGCCGAGAAACAGCCCCACGACCACGGTCTGCACGGCATAGAAGGAAAGGAAAGCCAACCCGCCGCCGATTAGGAGCGCGGACAGAATCTTCGTACGTTCATAAAGGAAGCGACGGCCCAGGGACTCGGCGATACGATAGGGAATGTAGTTGTTCGCGGTTCCGTAGGCCGCCAGCGGAAACCCGAGAATGCCGATCCCCACAACCTTGAGCGACTGGCGCCATAGTTCTCCGGTCGTCACCTTCTCGCGCAACATAGCGTCGCGCAGGTGAAGCCGCTTGAGTTTGCGGTTGTAGCCCCGTACCCAATCCATCATTTTTTCCAGGCGTTCCGGTGCGTGGTCCTGGTAAAACTGTGCGCATTCAGCGATCTTCTGGCTGATCACAAACTGCTCGGTGGCAGCATCCGGCTGGCGCACAGAACCATCACGGCTGCGGAGCTCATCGGCATAGATGCGCTCCACGTCGCGCACGAAGGCATCCAGCTCGTCGCTGCGCACATTGACGGTCAGACGTTCCAGGCGGCGCTGGATCTCGGCGGTCAACGCGCGCACGGCTTCAACCGCGTCCCGGCGGTAGAGTTCATAGAACGGCACCAGGTCGATGGGGCGCCCAAAGTTTGCCAGAACGCGACTGCGGAAGTGGCTGCGAGAGAAGAAATACAGTCCGACGGGGATCACCTGAAGGTCGGTGTCGAAGTTGTTGCGCGCCGCCGTCTCCAGCGTGATCCTCGCCGCCCCGGTTTTCAGCTTGTGAACGCGACGGGCCATGTCGCTGGTGCCCTCGGGGAAGATGCCAATGGTCTCGCCTCTGTCCAGGACATCGTAGCAGGCGGAAAAGGTTTGGAGGTTGCGGTCCATCTTGTCAGGGTCGTCCTGCCGCCGATAGACCGGGATCACGCCGCAGCTGCGCAAGAAGCGGCCGATCAGCGGGTTCCGAAAGAGACCGGCGTGGGCGATGTAGTTGATTTTGCGTGTCGTAACCACGCCGAGCACCAGGGCGTCCATGATCGAATTCGGGTGGTTGGCAACAAACACGATCGGCCCGGCCTCGGGCACGTTCTCGGCATGGCGCACCTCGATCTTTTGGAAGAAGATTCCAAGGGCCACGCGCATGAATCCGCGCACCAGGCGGTACAGAAACGGCTTTCTCTCACGGTACGGCATGGCGACTGCCTCCCACGAATGGATCGCCTCACCAACTG
>CAZGRP010000112.1:0-7907 GCA_964527995.1 uncultured Cytophagia bacterium
CCGGTGATCGCCTACCTTGTGAAACCTATTGATCCACAGGAATTGCTCGCCCTGGTCCACACCGGCGTGGAACGCTATCGCATCTTTCGTTCGGTTTCCAGCACGCGGCGCCGACTGGAGGATTGGAGTCGCAACCTGGATGAAATCGAGGAGTGGGTGAAAACCCGCCCCGTGAACGGCTCACCAGTAGGGGTTGAGGCCTTCCTGGCCGTCACTTTCCAGAACATTGTCGGAGGTCTCATGGACCTGGAGCACCTGGCCGAGGCGCTGGCTGCACGCAGTCCTGTCCAAACTGCCTGTCATTTGCTGAACTGTCCCCGCCTGAGCACGCTCGCCGACGCCGTCGAGGAAACGATCGGCGTTTTGGAGAAGACCAAGAGAGCATTCAAATCGAAGGAGCTGGGCATGCTGAGGCAGAAGCTGGAGAACATCATCAGCCAGATGCAGGCGTGATCGCCGCGGCATGGAGGAGGAAAACCCTGCTCCTCTCCCTCGAGTTGCTCGCTGTGCACCGTCTCTTTAACTGTCCAATAGTTCCCCGGCGCGTTTGGTAGCCTCGACGATCGTCTTGATCAGGGTCACCCGCAAACCGCCTTCTTCGAGCTTGAGGATGCCGTCAATTGTGCAGCCCGCGGGCGTGGTGACGGCGTCCTTGAGAAGTGCCGGATGCTGGTTGGTCTCCAGCACCATGGCTGCCGCCCCGAGAACAGCCTGGGCCGTCAGCAGAGTAGCCGTGCTGCGCGGCAAGCCGACCTTGACCCCGCCTTCTGCCAGCGACTCGATGACGATGTAGATGAAGGCCGGACCGCTGGCGCTCAGTGCAGTGACTGCATCCATGTATTTCTCATCGAGTCTCAGAGTGCGGCCGACGTGGGCGAAGATGGCCTCTGCCCGCTGCAGGTGTTCGGGCGTGGCATGCTTCCCCGGACTCAGAACAGTCATCGCTTGCTTGATCAATGCCGGAGTGTTGGGCATGGCGCGTACAACCGGCACGGGTTTGGCGAGCTCATCTTCAATGACTTTCGTGCCGACCGAGGCCGCGATCGATATCAACAACTGATGCGGTGTCAGCACGTTCCGGATTTGGCGCAGCACCTCTCGACAGTTTTGCGGTTTGACGCATAGCAGAACGATGTCGGCTCCCTCCACGGCAGCGGCATTGTCGAGAGTGGTCCGAACACCGAGGCGCTCGCCGACCTCCGCCGTCCGTCCAGAGTGCCTGGCGGTCGCTATGATGCTGTCGGGGCTCACCGCCCGCGCCTCCAACAATCCTGCTATGAGTGATTCGCCCATCTTCCCTGCCCCCAAGACCGCAATTTTCTGACCATCTAGCATGGCGTCCTCGCTGAATCCAAACGTCGAATCCCGAACATCAAACATCGGACGACGAGGATGGGCGGACGTTCGACATCCAGGATCCGATGTCCAATATTCCATGGGACTTGCTGATCCTCTGTCACGGCTCTCGAAGAGAATCTCTCATTGACAGAGGCAGCGGGAATTGTTACTTTGTTTTGAAACGCAAGGTAGCATGAATCTCTGCTGGAAGCAAGTGAAACTTAAGAGTCTACCGCATACCCTTTTCTGGCTGGTGGCAGCGGTGCAGCTTTCCCTGGGGTGGATGGCTTGCACGCCCGCACTGCAACACAAAGCCGATGCTCCCGGAACTGAGGGCCTGAGCGACTCGCTGCGGGCGGCCTACCTTGAGGAAATTCAAACGATCCTGCGCCGAGCTCCGAAGCGGCTCGATCCCGGCCAGGCTGAACGTGTGCGCCAGCAACTGCAACACGTCCTGGACGTTTACTTCCCTGCGGCGGGACGCGAGCAAGGCGATAGCCTGATCAGCTATTCGGACAGAGGCAGCTCCGTTTCCCCGGTCTTTCCTGGGACGGTATTGGACTTGGTCTTGCTTACCCCCGGCTCGACTTATACCACCCTCGTGGCCCTCGAACGCGACAGCATCGCCCTTCTTCGCCTGCAAGGCCAGCGGTGGCGCCGGCGGGCAGCATCGCTAGGTGGCTTCAAATCGCGTGATGTGCGTCCGATGTGGCCGGCGGGTCGGCTTGGCGCAGCCGACCTGGACGGGAATGGTGTCAAAGAGGTCTTCGCCCGGCACACGGGCTTCGAAGGCCTGCTGATCTGGCGATGGCGGCGGACGTCCGGCACCCTGGAGCCGGTACGCTACCTGCGAATCAGCCAAAATGCCGACTTGCTGGCGGGCTGGGATCCGGGTGACTTCCAGCCCGGTCGGCCCTTCTTTTCTGTGCGCGGCTTTCCGGTCCGGTTCGCCTACGACAGGGTGGCGCTGGGGACAAACTCGGTCGTGCTCGATACAGTGGGTGGACTCTGGCTAACCGACTCCAGGGGTGAAATTCTGGATCGCCTGCCTGGCCCCTTCGGCAATCGCCTGGTGCCGATGTCGGAAAGCCGTCTGGTGGCCCTTCACAGGTATGCGCGAGTGCTTACTCTTTTCGGGGTGGAGGAGGACCACCTGCAACCGATCGCCCGGAGCCCAAAGCTGAACGCCGACATACTCGCCGCAGCCGCTACCCGCAACGGGTTGTGGCTTGCGCTCTCCGATGCTCCAGACCACTACCGCCTTCGTTTTCTGCCGATTTCGGCTTTCACCATCATCCCATCCGCCACACTCTGCGGCCTGCCCAGGTTTGGCGGCCGAGTAGTCTTTTTTCTGCCGCGAGCGGCCCGCCTCACCGACGTGCGAGACCTGTGGTCACCGTCTCTGGTTGGGCTGCTGGCGGATTTCTACCCGACTTTGACGCAGCGGCCCGACGTGTTGCAGAAGCTGGAGTCTGTGCCCGGGCGACCCGGCGTGGTCGAGATTTCTGTGCGGCCAGGAATGCATTTCAGCGACGGCGCCCCCTTGAGTGCGCCCGCCTTGAAGGCCGGTTGGGAATGGCTGGCGAAGTCTCCCGCGGCAGCTGCGGACCGGTGGTGGTGGAGCCGGATCGATGGGTTCGGTGATTTCGTCGACGGTCGCGCCCAGGAGATCACCGGCATCCAGGCCGTCGATTCGCTCACGTTGCGGCTGCACGGCGTCACGGCTGCTGAGGCGAGGGCGGCGCTCCGCCGGCCTTCCTTCGCCGCCATCAGCCTGGATTCCGGCAGTGGGTTGCCTCGCGGCATCGGCGCCTTCCAGCCGCTGGATATTTCCGGCGGCAAAGTCGTTGCGGTGGCCAACCTTCATGATCCTCGAGGCAGGGCCATCCTCGACACCATTGTAGTCAAGACCGTCGGTCGAGATTCAACGCTCGATCTCTTCGGTACGCGGCCTGCTGCGGCGGTCTGGGTGGAGAGCCGCGATCTGGTTGCCATGCTCAGGGATTCCAATCTGCGCACGCTTCGCCCTCTCGACCCGAGGCTGTATGTGCTCGTCGTCGGCAGCCGTCGGCCGCCTCTGGACCGGCCCGAGGTGCGTGCCACCGTGCTGCAGTTGATCAAGCCGGAGTTGCTTTCCGAGGTGGTGGTGAGCTCCTTCTCCACCCCGCTCTCGACTTTGTTTCGTTTCCCCGTGCCGGTTCCGGCGCCCGACCGGATCGATGTGAGGGCCCGGCATCCGCTGCCGGTGGAATACCCGAGCGAGGATCGCACCGCCCGTGAAATCGCCGAACGCCTGGCAGCGCGGATGGCGGCTGTCGGTATCCCTGCCCGGCTCGTCGGCACAGCGACTGCTGCCGACGGCCTGAGACCTCCTCGGCCAATGGGGATCCGGGTTGATTTCGCACGACAGCCGGGCAGCGATCGGGTCGGAGTTCTGTATGAGTTTCTGTTGCGCTTCGGCCGGGAGTTGGCGCCCGAAACCGAGCGTCTCGTAGAGGCCGACCGCACCGGTGTCGATGTAGAGCGCACCGCCAGGGGCGTCCTGCGCGATCTCGCTTTGCAGGCACGACTGCGGCCGGTGCTGGCGGTTCAGCCCTTCATTGCTTTGCCGGCGGGTTTCGTCGCCGTCGGAAGCCTCCCCGGCGGATGGCCTGACCTCGGGGAATCGTTCTGGCAGATCCGTACGGAGGCCGCGGAGCGTTCCCAGTGAAGTCCAGCCTGGCTTACAAATTCGCTGTCGTGGCGGCGGGCCTGATCGTCGTGCCGATGGCGATCGTCTACCTGCTGATCCGGCAGCAGGTGACCGCCAGCCTTTCGGAGCAGTACGAGGCGAACGCCGAGGCTCTGATTCGTTCGATCCGCAGCGACGTGGGGCTGCAGAACGCTGGAGTAGCTCTCCGCCTTGCGGCTTTGCGCAACCTTCTGGGTGCCGACACCGGCTTCCGTGGTGAGATCTCCAGGGCGGCACCGAGCCGCACTCTCGTGGACTTCGCCGGCGAGCGGATGGCACTGATGGGGTTGGACGCTCTATCCCTCTGCGCTGCCGACGGCACCATTCTCAGCTCCGGCCATTACCGGGCCGAATTCGGCGCCAACGAGGCCGACCGGCTGCGGCGACTGATCGATGCCGGAAACGGACCGACATTGTTCCGCGAGCATCGCCCGCAGGGGCCGTTCTGGGCCCTGGAGCGGGTCGATTCACTGACGGTTTCCGGAAAGCGACTTTATCTCATCGGTGGCGTGGAGATCGGTTCTGATTTCTTGCGGCGCCTTCAGAAAGGCACGGCAGCGGGGATCGCGCTGGTGGCGGCGTCCGACACACTCGCCGCCGCCGGCATAAAGCAGGCGCCGGCTTCCGGGATGGAGTTCACCATGGGTCGATTCGAGATTCCACTGGTTTCATCGGATGGAGTCGCTTCGGCGGAGTTTCGCGTCTTCATTCCGCGGTCGCCGCTACACCGCCTGATCTCCAATCTGAACCGGAGCATGCTGTGGATCGTTTTCGCAACCGTACTCATCGCAGCTCTTGTGGGCGCCTGGCTTTCCCGCCAGATCACGCGACCCCTGCGCCAACTGACGGACCAGGTTGAAGCAATCACCCTGTACCCGCTCGACCTGCCCTTCCGCGTTCAAAGCAGGGACGAGGTCGGCCAGCTCAGCCGGGCCTTTCGACGGATGATTTACCGCCTGCGGCGAGAGCGTCTCAATCTGCAGGCCGCCGAGCAACAGGCGACGCTGGCCGAGGTGGCACGCCAGGTCAACCACGACATCAAGAACGGCTTTCTGCCGATCCGCAACGTCATGCGCCACTGGGAGCGCATAGCCGGTGAGAACCCGCGACGCCTGGCCGAGGTCTTCGTGGAGCGGAAGGCAACGATTTTCGAAAGCCTGGCCTATCTGGAGAGCCTGGCGCGCAGTTACGCCGGGCTCAAGCCGAAAATGGAGCTGCGACGGGTGGACCTGAACGAACTGGTCTCGGAGATCGCGTTGCTGTACCGTGATCTTGATCCGAACATCGACGTCCGGAGCGAGCTGCAGCCGTCACTGCGACCCGTGCGGGTCGATGCAGTGCAGATGCGCCGGGTGGTGGAAAATGTGCTGCGGAATGCCGTCGAAGCACTCGAGGGCCGGGGTGGAGAGGTATGTCTGCGTAGTCATGAGACCGATCACGGGGTTGTGTTGGAAATCTCGGACAACGGTCCGGGAATGCCCGCAGAGGTGCAGCAGCGCGTCTTCGAGGGATTCTATTCGACGAAAGGGGGCAGCGGCCTCGGCCTGCTCAATGCACGCCGAATCGTGCAGGACTTCGGTGGCCGGCTGCGCATCGACACTGCACCTGGAAAGGGGACCACTGTAAGCATCGAACTGCCAGCCGAGGGTGGCGGATGAGAACGATCCTGGTCGTCGATGATGTCCCGGCTATGCGCGATCAATACGCCTTCGACTTGCGTGAGGCAGGTTACGAGGCGTTGTGCGCTGCGAACGGCCGCGAGGCGCTGGAGATCCTCGGCCGCGAGGCGGTGGACTGTGTGATTCTCGATCTCGAGATGCCGGTGATGGATGGGATGGAAGCCCTGGCGCACATGGTGCGCGATCATCCGGAGGTGCCGGTGATTGTCTACACCGGCACGGGCAACTACGAGCGCTGCGTGCAGGCGATCCGGTCGGGGGCGTACAACTTCATCGACAAAGAGGAGCCGATGGAGAGGGTGGTGCGCGAGATCGAGAACGCCCTCGAGCGCCGCACTTTGTTGCTCGAAAATCGAGCCCTGCGCCGGCGTGTGGTCGCTGACACGCCGCTGATCGGCGACAGCCCGGCCATGCAGCGCCTGCGGCAGCAGATCTCGCGTCTGGCCGCAATCCCCAGCAATGTTCTCATCATCGGTGAAAGCGGCACGGGCAAGGAACTGGTGGCGCGCGAACTGCACCGGCAGAGTCCGAGAAGGAAGGGCCGGTTTGTTGCCGTCAATTGTGCCGCCATCCCCGAGAATCTGGTCGAAAGCGAACTGTTCGGTTTCGAGCGAGGGGCGTTCTCAGGGGCGGTTCGCATGCAGCGGGGTAAGTTTGAGATCGCCGCCGGTGGAACCCTTTTCCTGGACGAAATTGGTGAGATGCCGCTGGCGGTGCAGCCGAAGCTGCTGCGTGTGTTGCAGGAGGGGGAGATCACCCGGCTGGGGGGTGAGAGGCCGATTCGTGTCGACGCCCGCGTGATCGCCGCTACCAACCGAGATCTTGACGAGCAGGTGGCCGCGGGAGGGTTCCGAGAGGACCTCTACTTCCGCCTCAATACCCACACTGTCGTTGTGCCGCCTCTGCGCGAAAGACGCCAGGACGTGCCGCAACTGGTGGCCAGCTTCATCGACCTCCTGTGCGAGCGCTTCGGCATGCGCAAGAAGCTGGTTCGTCCGGAGACTATGTCGGTCCTCCAGCGGTACGACTGGCGGCGGAACAACGTCCGCGAGCTGCAGAACATCGTCGAGCGCATGCTCATCGCCTGCGACGGTGACGAACTGCGGCCCGAGCATGTGCCGGAGGAAATCCGCGGCCGGCCGGGAGCCGTCCCTCCCGAAGAGGGCCTTACGTTCCAGGAGCTGAAGGAGCGTGCCGAGCGCGAAATTCTCTTGCATTATCTGTGCAAGAACAACTGGCATATCACCCGTACAGCTCGGGAGCTCGGCATCGCCAATCATTCCAACCTGCTGAAGATGATGCGGAGGTTGGGAATCCGCAAGGAGAGGTGAGCAGTAGCGGTGGCAGGCGGTCGCAGGAGAGTTCTGGTAGGTCCCCCCAATACAGACACCGTGCCGTGGGCTTCGTACTCTGTGCAAACCGTGCGACTTCGTCTTGCCCTCCTACCGAAAGTCGGAGAGCGCGGTTGCAGGGGTCAGCCATCCGGTGGCGTGAGGTAAAACTCTGGCCACCGCAAGCGGCTTTGAAGCCTGTTCCCCGGCGCTCTCCGACCGATTTCTCGGGCCTCTGCCGGCTGTCTTCCAGCCGCGCAGCCCGTCTAGCCTTTATGCCCGTCGGCACGATACTGTCGTCTTCGTTCCTGTCGGCGTATTTCTGCGCGAGCGAGCGAGTACACATAGACAATTGCCAGAACCGTTGCGGCTGTGAGCACGATCAGGGTATTCATAGAGCGACTCCGTCTCTTTGGTTCGAACGCTCCCTGTGGCACGCGAGATATCCTCGCGACCACCTCCTTGGGGCGGATCAGTAACCAATTGCAACCTCCCCGTTGATCTGTTAGACGTGGGGCAGTGCAGGAAAGTTGTCCTTAGTTTTGCCTTGACAATCCTGCAGTCATCGACTATATTCAGCGGTAACACTTGCCGTTCGGCATCAGACCACAAGTCAGCCAATTCTTTTGCCTTGCCTGCAGCCGTAAGACAAACATCGCCGGATGCCGGATGAGCGATCCGCGCATCCGGGCGCAGAAGTCTCGCCCCAACCGTAGGACTCTGTCTCGAATCGCGACCGAACTGAGTGGCAGTCTGAAGCGAATCAAACCAAGGGAGGGACGGCATGGGCAGCTTGATAGATCGCATGGTTCGGGCAGCCAAGCTGGA
>CAZGRP010000113.1:0-2626 GCA_964527995.1 uncultured Cytophagia bacterium
CCAGCCGCGCTCCTCCTGGGAAGCCACCACGCCGAACCCGCCGAACAGCCCGCAAAAGCGCACCTGCCACCGGCGACCTGCATCTGCCTCGCTCCGGCCGGTCTATCTCCGCCCGGAGCCTCCTGCTCTCAACTTTGAAGCCGAAAGCCCGCGCCGTGCCCCTACGCCACATTTGCCACCAACCTCGCCCCTCACTCCCCCTCCCCCGGCACCAACCTCACCACATGCTCCGCCGGCCCGGGCAGGAACGGCCTGGGCTCGCCATAGGCCCACGCCAGGTGTCCCTTCCGGTAGTAGGGCGATAGCGGGTGGCCGCTCTGGCCGCACGGCATGTGGAAGAGGCCGTCCTCCTCGTGCCCCGGCGACACCACCAGCCGCTCCGAGGCTCCCGAGGCCGGTCCCTGCACCCGCGGCATGTTCGAGTCGCCCGGAAGCTGCAGCCGCGGCATGTCGAGCCAGCGCGACACCCCCGGGATGAACCGGCTCAGTGGATGACGGATCTCCGTGGTGTTGCGCTCACCCCAGGTGTGGGCCGCCAGAGAGCTGCCGTCCCTGACGAAGCGATCGATCGTAGAATCGACGACCGCCAGGAACAACTCCTGCCAGCTGCGAAACCGCGGGTCGAGCAGGTGCGCCGGCTGCTCGCTCACCAGTCGCCACAGTGGGCCTTCGCGCTGCGGCACCCAGCCGTAGCTGAAGCGCGAATCAGCCGCCCGGCAGGCCGCGGTCAGCACGCCGAAGACCTCTCTGGAGAGAAAGATGCGGAAAGCACGCACCATCCGGTAGCCCGCAGAACCCACGGCTGCCCGCCCTCCCCACTCTTCCACCAGCCTGCGGAACTCGGCCCGCCGCGGGTCCGCGGCAACCGCTTCCGGCGTCAGGATTTGCAGGAGCAGATCGTGCCAGCGCTGCAGGAATCGGGCGCGGTCGTCGAGCTGAATCCGCAGCATATCGCCCTCCCGGGCTTTGTCGACGGCGAAAAGATCGTCGCGGATCTGTCGGGCGCGGGCGCCGAGGGCATAGCCGCCGTCCCCGAGTTTTGCCAGCATCGGCCCGCTCACCACCCGGGCGTTGGCCGTCCAGATGCGGCCGCCTGGCGGGTCGACGATGCGCGGGTATTCGGCCGGCGACAGGTATCCTGCCCAGCCGTGGCTGCCGTCGGCCCAGGAAGTCGGCAGGCGACCGTCGAACCCGAAGCGCCGCGGGATCGGCCCGAGGATCGTCCAGCCGATGTGCCCGGCCGAATCAGCCACCACGAAGTTCTGGGCCGGAACGCCGGTGCGGTTGGCCAGCTCCAGCGCCTGCTCCACACTCGAAGCCTTCTCCAGGCGCAGCAGGCCCAGGTTCACCGCCTCGGGATCGTGCGCCACCCAGCGCAAAGCCCTGCGCCGGCCACGGTGGTCCCGGTCGACGACGGGACCCCAGAGGGTGGTCACCACGTCCAGCACTTCGTCCTCCCGGCCCTTGACGTGCACAACCTCGCGATGATGCTCGAACCGGCGCGGCCCCTCAGGGGTCAGATAGGCATCGCTGTCGCCCGGGGCCGGCTCGAGCACGACCAGATCGCTCCAGTCGCCGTAGCTGTTGGTAAAGCCCCAGGCCACCGCCCCGTTGCTCCCCACCACGACCACCGGCGCCCCGGGGAGCGTCACGCCGGTGATTCGGCGCTCTCTGCCGCGGTCATCGCGGTAGACAAGCGAGGCCCGGTACCAGGTGTTCGGCACCCGAATCGCCAGGTGCATGTCGTTCGCCAGGATGGCCCGGCCATCTGTGGTGTGGCTGCCGGCCACCGCCCAGTTGTTGCTGCCCGCCACCTCATCGGCAACTCCTTCACTCCAGCGCATCTGCGGGGCTTGCAGCTCGACGGTGGTGGTCGGCTGAGCACGCAGATCCCAAACCTCGGGACCCGGAATCGCAGGGGTTCGGAACGGCTCGCCAACGACCGGGGCATCCCACTCGGTACCCCTGGGCGCCAGAAATTCGTACAGCGGTTCGGGCAGCAGATCGTGCATGACGCCGTAAACCGATTCGCGGCTGCCGTTTTCGTCCTGGAGCTGGACATACATGGCAAAAACCACCAGGATGGCGTCCTCAGGCCTCCACGGCGCCGGGTCGCTGCGCAGCACCAGGTACTCGAAGGGAGCATTCTTCAACGATGCCAGCCCGGCGTTGACGCCGGCCGCATAAGCCTCCATCAGCGCCCTGTCGGCAGCGGAAGCGGCGGCCACGATCCGGCGGGCCCGAGCCCGAAACTGGTGGATCCTCAAAGCGCGGTCCGCCGGCAATGCCGCCGGGCCGAAAAGCTCTGCCAGCTCGCCGGCCGCCCGGCGGCGGGACAGATCCATCTGAAAGAAGCGCTCCTGGGCATGCACGAAGCCGGTTGCCCGAGCGACGTCCAGGCGGGTGGCGCCACGGATCGTCACCACACCCAGCGAGTCGCGTTCGATCAGGACCGGGGCCGATAAACCCCGGATCACCACCTCGCCGTCGACCACAGGCAGGCTGCCCCTCACCTGAGCCCGCAACCAGAAGCCGCCGACAGCGGCGACCACCACAAGAGCCGCGATCGCCCCCAGCAGCAAGCGCAGGGCGATGCGCCACCACCGACCAGGCCGATCTCGCACCA
>CAZGRP010000113.1:2726-7900 GCA_964527995.1 uncultured Cytophagia bacterium
CTTCCCGCGCACCTCAACCGCTCCCATCTGGCGCAGGCAGTAGGTCATCTTCTGGGCCAGCCAGCGGGGAATGGCAGCGGCAGACGCCAGGTCGGCTGTCGTAAACGGTTCGGCCAGCTCGGGCGGGATGAGAGCCGCAAGATCGGCCGGCGTGCCGAACAGGCGCCGATCCAGGACGCGAAGCAGCCGGCGCTCTTGCGTCTGCCAATCTTTGCGGCGCCATCTTCGCGCCCGCGGGCGGCGCACCTCTTCCTCCTGGATCAACAGCACCTCGAGCGAAAAGCGGTCGTTGCAGAGAAGCTGCGGCAGGCTGACCAGTTCCTGAAAGAGCTGTTCGACTCTGCCGCGTTTGGGAGACTTGCGCCGTCCCGCGACCGTACGGCCATCCCTGGCCATCTTGACGATCCACTTCTCCCGGGCGATCGGATAGACCAGGCGCACGCGATGGCTGTCCGTCAGCCCGATGAGCTTCCGCCGGATGGCGCCGAAATTCCGCGTCTGGATCTCCACCAGAAGATCACCACGGACGAGATCCACTACATACCCGTCGACGCTCTCCTCGAGCCGATCCCCCGGCTGGGCGTACCACCTCTTCAGGGCGGCGTGGAGATGCTTCTCGTTGTACGTGCTGATGCCGTTGTCCGCCTGCTGCGGCGGCGGCGCACACTCGTCTGACATGGGGATCCTCATGCGGCTGCGGCACACGGTCGCACCGCGACCTGCCACCCAACAGCCGCCGGTACGCTGCCGTTCACAGATTTCTCTGCCAGAATTCCAGCATGGTATGAAACAGATGGATGCGCGCCGGACGATCGCCGATGTGGTGCTTGCGCATCGGGTACATCATCAGCTCGAACCTCTTGTCGGCCTTGATCAGCTCGTTGATGAAGGCCCAGGCGTTTTGCGGGTGGACGTTGTCGTCGCCGGTGCCGTGCACCAGAAGCAGCCGGCCGTGAAGATTTCCGGCGGCCTTGACGAGCGAGGTCTTCTCGTACCCCTCTGGATTGTCCTGCGGCCGCTTCATGGCAAATTCGGCCCATTTGGTGTCGTAGAAATGCCAGTCCGTGACGGCGGCCACGGCGATCCCGGCTTTGAACTCCTTGGAGTGGGTCATGGCGTTCAGCGTGAAGCTGCCGCCACCGCTCCAGCCCCAGATGCCGACGCGATCCGGGTCGACATAGGGCTGCGACTTCCACCAGCGCACCGCCGCCAGCAGATCTTTCAGCTCGACCGGTCCCGACATCTGCCCGAGAATCAAATTCTCCAGCTTCTTGCTGATGGCGGTGGCGCTGCGGTTGTCGACGCGGCCGACCAGGTAGCCCTTCCGCAGCAGGATCTGATCGAAGTAGATCGACGTGCTCCACTGGTCCTGCACCGCCGGCGCCGAGGGGCCGCCGTAGACATAGAGGATCAACGGATATTTCTTGTGGGGGTCGAAATCCCTGGGCTTCAGCAACTGCGCCGGCAGCGGGAAGCCGTCGCCGGCCGGAATCGTGAACAGGTCGGGAAGCTGCATGTCGTATTTTGCCACCAGCTCCGTGCGCGCCGGAGCCAGGACGCGCTGCAGGGTGCCGTCGCTGCGGTAGAGGGAAAGCGACGGCGGCGTGCGGATGTTGGAGAAGCGGTCGAGGTAGTAGCGGGCGTTCGGGCTGGCGCTGATGCTGTGGAACCCCTCCTCCTTGCTCAGCCGTTCGAGGCCGCTGCCGTCGAAATGGATGCGGTAGAGATGCCGCTCGACGGACGACTTCTTCAAGGCGGTGAAATAGATCCATCCCTGCTCCTCGTCGATGCCGACCACCGCCTGCCGCAGCCAGTAGACACCCCCTCCCGCCGAACGGATGGCCCAGTCACCCCGGGTGATCTTGTTGACCAGCTTGCCGTCCATGGTGTAGCGGTAGAGGTGAGCATAGCCGTCGCGTTCCGAGGCCCAGATGAAGTGCGCGCCATCTTTGAGAAAATAGAGATCGTCGTGGATGTTCACCCAGGCCTTGTCGGTTTCCTGCAGCACCGGAGTGACCTTGCCGGTGAAGCGGTCGGCGAAGTAGAGGTCCAGTTCGGTCTGGGGGCGATTCAGGGTCTCCACACTCAGGCGGCGGCTGTCCGGCAGCCATTTCACCCGCGCCAGATACTCGTAGGGATGGTCGTTCAGGTCCACCCAGGTGGTCTTGCCGGTCTCGACCTCTACGATGCCCACACGGACGATCGGATTGTCGGTTCCCGCCTTGGGATAGCGCTGCGTCAGCACGCGCGGCACGTACGGCTCGAAATCGACAAAGCGCATCACGCTCACCGGCGACTGGTCGGTCCTCAAGAAGGCGATCGCCTTCGAGTCCTCCGACCACCAGTAGCCGATGTCGCGGCGATCGAAGATCTCCTCCCAGTAGAGCCAGGTGAGGGTGCCGTTGAGGATGGTGTCGCTGCCGTCACGGGTCAGGCGCCTCTCGGCGCTCTTGTCGATGTCATACTCGTAGAGATCGTTGGCGCGCACGTAGGCCAGCCGCCGGCCGTCCGGCGAAAACCGGATCGCCTTCTCCCCCTCCCCGGTGTCGGTGACGCGGCTGAATTGCGCCTTCTTCAGGTCGAGCAGATAGATATCGCCCTGGAACAGATAGGCGGCTTTCCGCCCGCGGCGATCCAGAGCCACGGGCCAGGGAAGAAGGTCCGGCGTCTTCTCCTCGCCGAGAAGCTTCTCCAGGCTTTGCAGCGCCTTCCTCATATCCAGCACGGGCGTGCGCCGGCCGGTTTTTGGATCCAGCCTCTCGAAGGTACGCACCTCTTCGGGCTTGCGCGGGTCGTACAGCAGGGCGGTGTTGTCGTCGAGCCAGGTGAAGCGCGGCAATGCCGTCAGCCCGGCGCTGCTGTCGCTGTAGATCCACTCGACCGTGATCTTCTCCTGCTGCTGGCCGGCCGCAGGCGGCGCCATCCCGACCAGGAGCAGGAGCACACAGGCGATAACTATCGAAGTCGTCCTGCAACGGTGATTCATTTGCCTCTTCCTCCGGAAAAAGACACATCATAGTTGACCGTAATCATCCGCAGTGAAACGATCAGCGCCGGCCTGCATTCTCCAGGAACCGTTCTTTGAAGGTGGGGCGCTCGCCGGCCATCTTCAGGAACAGATCGAGCGGCACCACCTCGAACTCCGGACCGAGCTGGTCGAGGATGCTCTTGACGCGCTTGATGTCGCTCGACTCGCGCACGTGCATCAGCAGAAAATAAGGCCGCTCCTGGTTGATGGCGGCCAGCTCCTCGAGATCGGCGACGGCGTCGGCCTGGGAACGTGTCGGCGAGAGATAGTAGTCATACGATATCAGCGGCCGGCCGTCTCTCACCGCAAAGGTGAAGGCCGGGGCGTAGCCATTGACGAAGCCGATGGCGTCCGGCATGCCGTTGTAGTAGGCATCCACCACCCGCCGCGTCAGCTCGGTGTTCCCCTCCACCGTCGCCCCCTCCGAATAGTCCATGATCTCGAACACCCTGAGATCGAGCTGCTGCATCAGCTCCCTGGCCTTGGCGATCAGTTTGGGGAGCATCTCAGAAGGCACGGCCTTCGGGTACATGTACCCCGGCCCCGACAGCGCGCCAATGAAGTAGTCGTTGGGGGTCGCCATGCTATAGAAGAACTCCTGCATCGCCGGCGCCAGCCAGAGGTAGTTCATGATCACTTCCCAGGCATAGGGGATCTCACCGCGCCCCGGTTTGAGCCAGGCGCCCAGGCCCAGGCCGTCCGTCTGGATGCAGGCGATGTACACCTTCTTTTCGGGGATGTAGCGTTTGCCCGGGACCACGTTATGGTGGTTGCGGAACCGGAATCCGGGAGTCGGCGGCACCTGGCTGCTGAAGCTCAGGTTGGGCAGGGTGTGCAGCCCCTCGACGCGCAGGCCGTAACTCGACGTCAGCTTGACGAAATCGCGCTCTTTGTCCTTGGCGTACGAGTGCCACCCCATGACCATGGACATCGGCTTCATTCCGCTCAGGATCCGGCGGGCCAGGGCGTACTCCTCCTTGTCCGATTCCTTGGTGGACAGGTCGGTGAAGAAGGCCCGCTGGTAGATGCCCCAATCGGCCACCCCCGGCTTCATCACCTTGCCGGCTTCACCCCCCATCCAGATGACAAAGTCCTTACTGGTACGGTCCCAGTAGTGATTGTAGGCCCAGGTGTAGATTTGTGCGTCGCTCTGCCCGCGGAACTGGCCACGGAAATCCGCTACCGGCTTGAGGCCGGCCTGTTCGACCATGGGAATCAACTCTTCGCTCACCACCACCGCGTCCTCGAGCCCGGCGACGGTGAAGGCGACGATCAACGAGGTGCGCACCGCTTTGTCCCAGACGACATACCCCTTGACATGCTTCCGCAACGCCTCCAGGGCCTGCTCTGGCGTTTTCAACTCTTTGAAAGTGTAGTACCTCTTGTCCCTGTAGAAATCGAAGACCGCCGGCGTGTAGTTGAAAGCCCAGGTCTTCGGATAGACAAAGTAGAGGCGCGGTGCCCCCCGGTTGGCCAGTCCCTGCAGGCTGATCAGAAAGGCCTGCTGCGGCAGCCTGCCGTCGATGCGCCAGTCATCTTCGAGCTTCATGAAGTACGCCTGCCGGGTGCCGGCGCGCTTGAAGACGTACACCAGGCCGGGCCCGCTGCGGCGGCTGGAGCGGTCGATCGACAGGGTGAGAAGCTCGCCCCCGGAAGTAAGCTGATAGGTCTCGACGCTGGTGATCTCCCTTTTTCCCTGCGACGCCAGCACGGTGTAGCGCTTCTCCACTCTCAACACCGTGCCATCTTTCTGCCAGTTTGCCTTCACCTTCACGGTGGAGCCCGGCTTCATGGAGATCCCCATGAACACGTTGGTGGGCCAGACGCGGTCGCGAACCGGCACGTCGTTCTCGACGCCACCCGTACGCACGCGCAGGGTATCTTTGAAATTGCGCCTGCCACCCCACTTCTGGATGATGGTGACGGTCGAGCCGTCGCCATGGAGCTCCACCGAAAGCGTGCGAAAGAGGCCGATCTCGGAGCTCTTCTGCGGCAGGAGCGTCCATTTGCCCTCCAGGGGCGACTTATCCCCAGCCACCGCAGAGGCCGTGAGACCAAGGACAACGATCAGAGCCAACATCCATTGTCGTTTTGGATTCAACATCGCTTTTCCTCCTTGTGTACCTGTGCGCGCTGACTTCTGTTT
>CAZGRP010000114.1:0-7813 GCA_964527995.1 uncultured Cytophagia bacterium
CATTGCCTCGGTGTTTCCGGCCTTGTCCGTGGACCAGTACTCCAACGTGTGGTTCCGGCCCTCCCCGCTTATCTTCACTCTGATTCCTGCCTGGACATTTCCGCCGTCCACTTTGAAGAACGTTGCTTCCACGCCTGACAGCGAATCCGAAGCCGTCAGCCGGATGCGGGCGTCGCCGTTGTACCACCCCGTCGGTCGGATGTCGGCTACTGTAACCGGCGGCACGTCATCATAGTACACCGTGACGCTGTCGCGCTTATTGAAATCGGAGTTGCCGTCCCCGTCCACAAGCCAGATGTAGGCCGTATGCGTGCCGCGCAGCTCAGGACCTGTGGGAATGGCGACGCTGTCGATACCAGCTCCGGCAACGAAGAAGCCATCCTCGTTCGAGGTCGGTGGCACGTCGACGGTGAACTTCAGCCCGGCGATGCCCGACGAGTCGGGCGGGTTTTTCCAGCGAATGACAATCGTGTCGGCATTGGTCCAGCCGACCGGCGACACCGTCAGGTTCATGGGTGGTCCTGGCGCCCGGCGATCGCGCACGACGACGAGCACCGCAACACTGGCCGAGCCACCGTGGCCATCGTCGACTGTGTAGGAAAAGGTGTCCACGCCACTGAAGTCGGCATCCGGACTGTAGGTCACCGTGCTGTCTCCGGCATCGATCACAGCGACACCGTGGCCGGGCTGGGTAACGGCGCTCACCTTCAGCACATCCCCTTCGACGTCTGAGTCGTTTCGCAGCACAGCAATGCTCACCGCACTCCCTTGATCGGTAGATGCAGTGTCACTCACGGCCGCAGGCGGATCGTTCACGGCGTTCACAATGACGAGCACAGCGGCGGTATCGGCCGCGCCGTTGCCGTCACCGATCATGTAGGTGAAGCGATCGACGCCGTTGAAATCCTGCTCCGGCGAGTAGGTGACGGCGGTGGCGCCGGCGGCGAGCGGCCAGACTCCGCCGTTTGTCTGGCTCGTGCCGGTGGCAATCGCCACGGCCCCATGCCCTCCCTGGGTCACCCCGGTCACCGTCAGATTGTCCCCGTCGATGTCTGTGTCGTTGGCGATGACGCGAATGGTGATCGGCGTGTCCTCGTCTGTGGTTACGGTGTCATTGGCCGCCACCGGCGCGTCATTCACTGGAAGTACGGTGACCTGAACCGCGGCGGTATCGGCTCCACCGTTGCCGTCTTCGACGATGTAGGTGAATTGATCCGGGCCGTAATAATCCGGGTCGGGCGTATACACCACGGTGTCGTTCGCGGCAAGCGCAGAGGGAGCCAAGCCCGGCGGCGGTCCTCCCGAAACGATCGTCACCGCACCATGACCCCCCTGGGTCACCTTGGCGATCGTCATCGGATCCCCGTCGACATCGGTGTCGTTGGCGAGGACTGCGATCTCGACCGGAGTGTCCTCGTCTGTGGTCACGGTGTCATTGGCCGCCGCCGGCGCATCGTTCACGGGCGCAACCGTGATCACCACAAGAGCGGTGTCGGCAAACTCACCATCGGTGATCGAGTACCGCAGGCTGTCGGCGCCGTTGAAGTCCGCCTGCGGCGTATAGATCACCGTCGCCGCACCGGAGGCGATCTGCGCCGTACCATGCACAGGGGGCTGGGTGATCTCGGCAACCGTAATCGGATCCTCGTCCGCATCAATGTCGTTGGCAAGCACATTGATCGTCGCTTGCGTATCCTCGTTTGTGACCGTGGTGTCGTTCACAGCGTTCGGCGGCTGGTTGGAAGAGACTGTCCCGGAAACCTGAATGGTGGTGACACGGTCGAGGGCGTCGGTGCCCACCGCCTTGATCACGACCGTCTCCCCCTGGGGCAGGTCGCTGACATCAAAGCTGGAAGTAAAGGGTTGCGATGTGTCCTCTTCGAGAAAGATCGATCCCGTTTTGGCTGTCTCCCGAAAAAAGCTCACGCGCACCGGTGGCTGGCTCGGGTCGAGCACCTCGATCTCGATAGGGTTGTTGTCCTTGGAGAATGTCTGCCCGGACTTTGGGGTCACGAAGGCCATGGGCGGGCCGGAGTTGTCCACGGTCACAGTGGTGGTTTTTTCAGCGGTGCCGCTGTCGCTGAAGGTGGCCACAGCTTTCAACGTGGCTGGGCCGTTGGGAAGCGTCAGCGAGTCGAAGGACTTCTCGAACACGCCCCCCGCGTCCGGCGTGTCGTCCACACCAATCGATTGTCCAGCTACGAAAAACTCGATCTGGACCGTGTTCGGGACGTCGTCGGTGGTGGCCTGGAACAGGACGTTGCTGCCCGACACGGTGCCGGTCGGCTGCAAGATGGTCACCGCACCGAGCTGTCCTAATGCCACGGCCAGATCCGACTCGTTGAGAATGTAGGCATAATCGATGGAGACCGATTGGCCCGGGGCCAGCGGTCCGAGATCATAGGCAAGGACGATGGCCTCATCGGCTACGCGAGGGCTCGCGGCGGTCGGCTCCACCGGGGTGTCCAGAATCGCATCTGGGTCGCGGTTGGAAAATCCCTCGGTGGAAACCACGGCGCGGGAATCGATCGCGCCCAGACCCAGGGTGAGCCCGTACTTCAGCCCCTTGGCGACGACCAGAGCGGTGTCCACATTGCCGGCAGGCCGTCCGGTCAGGTCAGGGCGGTTCGGGTCTCCCAAACGCTGGGGCTGGTTGGCGACATAGTTGCTGGTGGTGAAGGTGCCGGTGAGGGGTTCCTCCTGGTCGGGGTCGACGTTGCGCATGTATTCCAGCGACTCCAGCGGCACAGTGCCGGTATTGGTCAGAACGACGTTGATGACGAAGAAGAGATCATTGACATCGAAACTGACTGTCTGCGTGATTCGCAGCTTCTCTTCGCCGTTGGTCGCCGTTCCCTCCCAGACAGCAGATCGCGTATCACCGCTGCTGGTCTCGGTCAGGCTCGTCTGGGGCACATCGAAAACGCCTCGCTCGCCGAAATTGCCGAAGGTGCGCTCCGCCTCACCGACGGTCCATTCCACCGCCCACCCCTCTTCCGGAGCGCCGGGGAGGAAGTAATCCCCCGATTGAGGCGGGACACCCACGTCCCAGCCGTCCTGTCCGGGGTCGACGACGAAACCCAGTTGCTTTCCGCCACCGTCGAGGAGAGGATGAAATCCGGCGGGAGCGTCACCGGATGTCCCGAAGGAACCCGAACTGTGAATGCCAACTTCGACGTAGTTCCCTTGCAGAAAAACTTCGGCGCCGACCACACTGCTGACTCGCCGCAGCCGGAATTGGAGGTTCTGCGGCGCCGCGCTGCTACGGCGATCGGAAAGACCGTCGCGCCGCACCGAAGTGGCCGTGGCTGCACGCTGAGGGTGGACCGGCGTCGTTTTCAATAGCGAATCCCGTCCGGCCACCTGGGCGAAACCTCGCTCGCTTAAAAGCGCTGGCACCAACAGCAGCGCGGCCATGATCCATCGCGTCTTCATGCTGTATTCACCGGTTGGAGTTCTTCCGTCCCCTGGCCCGCCCTGACAAAAAGTCGCAGGCCGTCCCGTGCGGTGGAGTTTTATTCGAAGGGAATGCCGTTCAGGGGAGATCTTTTCAGCGTTGATAAGTACCTACAAAGACAGGGTGATGCGCAATCCGGCCTGGAACAGGCGCTCAGGAGCGTCGGTGCGGCAGGCTGATTCGGCGGCCGCCGCAGGTGGGCCCTTGCCGGATCCCATCTCGCCTGCGCACCTCTAGCTCCTGTTCAGAGACCAGACCTTCGACTTGTTTCGGCCCGGGCTGCGCCACGAATTGACCGCAGATGCAGGCCGCTACTTCACCGTGTACGTATCCTGCCAGTACCGCACCTTGCCGATCTCCGCCGATTCCGGAAGTCCGTCGAAGCGCAATCCGAACATCAGCGGCTCCTGTTCCCACATCACCTGGCCCCGGTAGATGGCCCGGAACGCATTCACGGCGGTGTAATCGATCTGCTTCCCGCGTAGCAGGGCAAAGAAATTGCTGGCGTTGGTTTCGAAATCGTCGAAGCGAACCTTGCCGGACTCCCAGGTGTAGCGCGGCCTCTGCCAGTTGCGCACGTTTTCCGCCTCCAGGTCGAGCTTGGCGCAGACATACTGCAGGCCGTCCTTCGTGCGGATCTTCACGCCCGTGGAGAGCGGACCGCCTTCCACATCAACGGTCTCGATCTTGGCCAGCAATTTCTGCACGTCGGCACCCTTTTTGTGCGGAATCAAGACCGTCGTGAAGGTAGCGAAATCTCCCTGGCGGAAATGGGCGGTGCGAAACTGGTAGATGGCGTGTTCCTGCTGGTAGTAGCGCTTTTCCGGCTCAGTACCAACGATGCGCGGCGTCCCCATGGGAAAGTAGATCAGCAGGGCGTCGTTCCCGTCCACCGCGAGGTTGCGCAGCGAATCGTAGGCCGTGTCGAACCAATTCGGCCCTCTTTGCAGGATCTGCCGGGTGTGCCAGAGGGCGGCCACGGTGTAGTAGTCCTCCACATCGAACCGCACCGCGTCGAAGACGACAAAGAGGTCGGCGCTCTTCACGTAGTTGACGATGCGCTCGTGCTGGTAGCCGATCTTGTCGTCAATGATGCGGGTGCGACTGAGATCCACGTTCCTGAGGCTGACGAAATCGATTTTTTGCGTGCGCACCCGGCGGTAGTCACCCGAATTTCGCACAAACTCCAGCAAAGTCTGGCCTGGAACTGCCGCCTCATCGCGAACGGCATAGCGATGCTCTCCGCGTTTCTGCCCGAGAAACATCTTGTCCTTGCGCACAATCACGCGGTTGTGGAAATAGTCCTGGCGATAGGCACCGTAGGGACCGCTGGGCATGAAATCACGGTAGCCGCCGTCGTGCAGCAGAACCGACCCGTTGCGGATGAGGGTGACGATGCTGTTCTCGTCGGCGTGGCCGTGGTGCATCTTCTCTTCCTCAACTGGAATGGTGTTGCGCAGGTTGTCGCGGTAGGCCACGCCGCCGTCGCCCTCATCGCGGTAGTTGAGCAGCAGGTAGGTGGCGTTCCGGTCCCAGCCGTTGCGGAAGACGATCTTCTTGCCGACCAGATCCTCGAGTACCTCCTCGCTGCCGGCTGCCGGCGGTTGCGGTTCGATACTGTCGTCGGCCCAGCGGTAGGCATCGGCGAACACGAGCCCGAGCCAGAGCGACTTTTTCTCAGCCTTGGGGTCGGTAAACGTGTGAAAGATGCGGTCCGCCGCCCATTTGTAAGTCGGGTTTCGGTACTCGGTGGCACCGCGCTCCAGCACCGGGATGTATCGACTCCACGTCGAACCGTGGTTAGCATCACCGAAATCGGGCACCATGCCGAGCGGCGAGATCAGGTGGGTGTAGTAGCGGAGATAGTACGACATGATCGGCAGCCGCATGAGCTCTTCATCTCTGCTCGTGGCTTCCGCGTAGTTGAGCAAGGCGTACATCCAGATCGAAGCGTAGAGGCTGGCGTCTTCGATTTCCCACTTGCCGAAACTGTCGCCGCCGATGGCGTCCGCCATCATTTGCCAGCGCTTCGCGTGCGGGTGATTGGGCAGAGCCTTGGCAGCGTAGGCGAAACCCGCGGCACGCAGGATGGCCCGATTCATCGCACCCCATTCCTGCCCGCGGATGAAGAAGTCGGCACTTTCAGCGATGCTGCGCTCGATCTGAGCCCGGTCCTCGCGGCTCATTTTGCGGAAGTCTTTCACCAGAAAATAGGCCTGCACGAAGGGCCGGAAGGTGAACATGTTGGGCACCGCCGGCAGGCCGTCGCGGTACTCGATGCGCGACTGCAGGTACTCTTTTGGGTATGCCGTCTTGAATTCATGGTAAGCGGCCAGCAACCGGACGGCGCGTTGGGCATATTTCTCCTCGCCCGTGATCTGCCACAGCCGGGCGCTGAGATCGGCCAGGTAGACGGCGTTGACCGGAGGATTGTAGCCGAAAACATACTTGAGGTCCAGGCTCTGGCGCCATTTCTTGACCATCTCAGGATAGTCCCTCCATCCATACTCGGCCGCCTTTACGGCATAGTCAAGGTACTCCTTCCTGGTTACCTTCTCCACCTGCTGCGGCCAGGCCTCGGCCGCCAGCAGCAACAGCGAAACCAGCAACAACCATCGGCTCCGTCTCATCAATTGCTCCTTTCGTGGCTGTAGTACATTCCCGTGCGCACTTTGCCGGCACTTTCGGCATGTCACAATATAGTCGCTCGCCAGGCAATGTCAAGCCCGGAGAGCTTCTTTTCGAGAAGCGAGGCCACTCCTTCCGTAGAGAGCGGCAGCCGCCGGTGGTGCCCGGTCGCCAAGCTCCGCGCCCGGCTCGACCTCGATCTACCAGGCCGTTGCATTCGTCTGTTGTGGGCGACAAAATTCTTGATTGGGACCGAGAAAGTCTTAGGTTTGTATATGGTGCGGCCGTAAGCTTGCGCCTCTATCTCTTCGGGCCGCGCGGCAATGGCGGAACCAGAATCGAGACAGCATCTGCGAGGAGCCCATGAAATCTTCTGTTGCGGCAGGCGTGCTCCTGCCGGTCCTTCTCCTTTCGCTCGGCTGTGGCAAGCGTGATCCCTGGGTGGCGCGTGTCGGCAACGAGCGCATTCGAAAGAGCGAACTGGTGAGCCGTTTCGTACGCGGAAAGCCGGCCAACATCCTGGAACGAGTCAACCGCGACAAAATGCTGGCAGAATTGCAGCGGCTGGTCGACGAGCGCCTGGAACTGTTGGAGGCCTACCGTCAGAGGCTGGATCGCGACCCCGCGGTGGTGGCTCGCCTCAGAAACGAGGAGGCGAAACGCCTGTACGAAGCCGTGATCGATCAGCAGGTTGTGGAAAAAGCCATCCCGAAATCCGAACGACGTGCATTCTACCAGCACCTGGGCGTCCAGGTTCGTGCAAGGCATCTCTTTCTGGCGCTCAAGCCGAACCCTTCCGAGGAAGAACTGAAGGCGGTCCGCCAGAGAGCCGAGGCCCTTCGCGACTCGCTGCGGCGGGGCGCCGATTTTGCACAGCTCGTCAGGCGATACTCGGATGACAAGGAGACGGTGGCCGACGGCGGTGACCTCGGCTGGTTCGACTGGAGTCCGAATCCGGTGCAGACGGCGGCCTTCGCACTCAAACCGGGGGAGATCTCAGAGCCGGTGCGCAGCCGATTCGGGTATCACCTCATCCAGGTCGAAGAGAGACGAGCGGTCAAAGTGCCTCCGTTCGAGAGGATGGATGGCCAGATCAAGTCGATGCTGCGCCGCATCAAGGAAAAGAAGGTGACCTCGGTGGGCGAAGCCTACATCGCTGGGCTGCTGCAACGCTATCATTTCCGCTACGACCGCGACAACATCGAACGCATCGCCGCCCGCCTGGCACCGGCCGACTCGGCACGCAAGCACAGAAAGTCGATCCCCATCGATTCGTTGCTGACCCCGGAAGACAGGCGTCTTGTCCTGGCCCGGTACGATGGTGCTGCCGTTCGCGCCGCCGACCTGGCCCGTTATCCGAACTATCCCGCCAGTGTCAGGAAGATCCGCGACTGGATCGCCCGCAGGGTCCGCCAGGAACTGGTTGTGCGGGAAGGCCGCCGGCTTGGGCTGGACAAAACCCGGGTGTTCCAGCAGCGTCTGGCAGCCTTCCGCGACGAGCTCTTGCGCAAGGCGATCGAGGACCGCGAAGTCAACCGCCAGGTGGCGGGGCTGCCAAAGATCCGTCCCACCAAGAAAAACCTGGCCCTCATCAACACCGAAGCCCAGCGCATCCGGGCGCAGCGCAAGGAGCGCCTGCGAGCCTGGCTGGCTGAGCTGCGCCAGCGCTACCCGGTTGTCATCGACGAACGCAGGCTGAAGGAGGCGGTGGCGGAAGTGAAGGGGAGG
>CAZGRP010000115.1:0-7774 GCA_964527995.1 uncultured Cytophagia bacterium
GCTATTCGTAATCACTGCAACGGAGCCCTTTGGAGGGTTCGGGATCTGCCAAAGGTTGGAACCCACGGATCCGCTGGATCACGCCACCCATTGGAGACATACATTCCACCAACATCTCCACAGATTGTGGCGTCTCCTCTTCGGGATCATGACAGGACGATGAGCGCCCCTCACCCATCTTGGAACCCTGAGGTCAAAACCATGAACCACACCAGTCGTCGCCACACATCCCACGGCAACCTCTACCAGACGGCACTCCATCTCACGGTGGTTGCCATTCTCGCTGCCGTGCTCCTGCTTGCCGATGCCGGCTGCGCCCGGCGCCCCGCTGCCCCGCTGCCGGGGGTCTCCTATGAGCTGGCACAGCAGCGTGCTCAAGCCCTGGACAATGTTCGCTACGAGGTCAGGTTCTCGATCCCCGAAGCAATCGAAGCGCCCATTCGCGGCCGGGAAACCATCCGCTTCAAGCTGCGCGATCGGTCGCAGGACCTGGTGATCGATTTCAACCAGCCGGCCGACCAGCTCCACAAAGTCCAGGCTGGCGAAACAGAAGTGGGCTACCGGGTCTCCAACGGCCACATCATCATCCCGAAATCCGCCCTGCGACGCGGGCAGAACGCCCTGACGCTCGAGTTCACCGCTGGCGAAAGTGCCCTGAACCGCAACCCGGACTACCTGTACACGCTTTTCGTGCCGGACCGCGCCTCAACGGCATTTCCCTGCTTCGATCAACCGAACCTCAAGGCACGCTATCAGCTCACCCTCGACACTCCGCCGGACTGGCGCGCCGTCGCCAACGGCCCGCTGCTCGAAAGAACCGCCACGGCTGATGGCCTCACCTACCGGTTCAGGGAGACGGAGCCGATCAGCACGTACCTCTTCTCTTTCGTCGCCGGGAAATTCCAGGTCGAGACCGCGGTTCGGAGCGGCAGGCAAATGCACATGTACTACCGCGAAACCGATGCCCAGAAAGTCGCCCGCAACCGGGACGCGATCTTCGATCTGCACGAAGCCGCCCTCAACTGGCTGGAGCAGTACACCCAGATCCCCTACCCCTTTAGCAAGTTCGATTTTGTGTTGATCCCCTCGTTCCAGTACGGCGGCATGGAGCATCCGGGCGCGATCCTCTATCGCGAAGCCAGCCTGTTGCTCGATGAGTCGGCGACCCAAAACCAGAAGCTGGGACGCGCCAGCGTCATCGCGCACGAAACCTCCCACATGTGGTTCGGCGACCTGGTCACCATGAACTGGTTCGACGACGTCTGGACCAAGGAGGTGTTCGCCAATTTCATGGCCGCCAAGATCGTCAATCCTTCGTTCCCGAAGATCCGGCACGACCTGCGTTTCCTGCTGCAACACTACCCGGCAGCCTACAGCGTCGATCGCACCGCCGGAGCGAACCCGATCCGGCAGCCGCTGGAGAACCTGAACATGGCCGGCACCCTCTATGGCGCCATCATCTACCACAAGGCCCCCATCGTGATGCGGCAGCTCGAGCAGTTGCTCGGTCCCACGGTCTTCCGTGACGGGCTGCGCACCTATCTGCAAACCTACCGCTACGGCAATGCCACCTGGCCGGACCTGATCTCCATCCTCGACCGCTTCACGGACCAGGACCTGCGGGCGTGGAGCGAGGTCTGGGTCGAAGAACCCGGGCGCCCCAGGATTCAGACCCGGCTGGCGATCGGCCCAGAGGGACGCATCGAAAAGCTCGTGCTGACGCAGTCCGACCCTGCCCAGAAAGATCGCCTGTGGCCTCAGATGCTGTCTGTCCTTCTGGCTTATGGGGACACACTGCGATTCCTCCCGGTCCAGCTCGGCAGGCCGGCGCTAACGGTCGAGGCGGCGACTGGCCTTGCTGCGCCGAACTTCGTGCTCGCCAACGGCAAGGGAATCGGGTACGCCGATTTCGAGCTGGACCCCAGGAGTCGGGCCTATCTTCTCAAGCAGCTGCCGAGCGTCTCCGACCCGCTGGTTCGCGGCACGGCCTGGATCACGCTCTGGGAAGAGATGCTCATGGAGCGCATCGCGCCGCAGGACTTGATCGAGCTGGGCATGCGCACCGTGACCACCGCAACCAGCGAGCTCAACATCGAAAAGATCCTGGGCGACCTGGCCCGGGCTTTCTGGCGATTCACCCCGCCGGCCGCGCGCAAATCACTGGCACCGCGGCTCGAGGATTTGTTCTGGAGCAGGCTGGAAAAAGCTCCAACGGCTTCGCAGAAATCCGCCTGGTTCAACGCCTTTCGCTCCGTGGCCCTCACTCCGAAGGGGCTCCGCCGCCTGCAGGAAGTCTGGAGTAAAGAGCGCACCATTCCGGGCCTGACGTTCGCCGAGCGGGACTACACGCGCATGGCGCTCGAGCTGGCTGTCCGGGGCGTTGCGGATGCCGACCGCATCCTTGCCGAGCAGCGCGACCGCATACAAAACCCCGACCGCAAGGCGCGATTCGAGTTCGTCCTGCCAGCGCTGTCGGCCGACCCGGCGGTGCGCGACCGCTTCTTTGCCAGTCTCGCCGACGAAGCCAACCGCGAGCATGAGCCGTGGGTGCTCGAAGCGTTGCGCTATCTCCATCACCCCCTGCGGGCCAAGCAGTCCGAGAAGTACATCCTGCCCAGCCTCGAAATGCTGGAGGAGATCCAGCGCACCGGCGACATCTTTTTCCCAAAGCGCTGGCTCGACGCCACCTTCAGCGGCCATCAATCACCCACCGCTGCAGCCATCGTGCGCCGGTTCCTGGCCGACCATCCCGACCTCTCCCCGCGCCTTCGCGCCAAGGTGCTGCAATCGGCGGACGCGCTGTTCCGGGCGGCGAGGATTGTGGGGGAGTGACGGGTTTCGGGTTGCTGGCCGTACGGCCTCCCTCTGCGATTGCGGACCCGGGGCGCACACCGGGACCGAAAGAGCTCCCTGGGACAATTTTCACTTGACAAGCAGCATGCGTTGGATTAAATTGAATTATTAGAAATTTGCATCTTCAGTGCCGTCAAACCTTTCTGGCGGCCCGCATATCCACAAGACAGATCCGCACGAGGGGGTCGCCACGGCACCTCCGACGCCCGCTTTCTTCTGACCCTGCACGTTGGCTCCCTTCGATCCGGGGAAAACCCCTTGCCGCACACGACCTCATCACTCGCCGCAGTTCACCAGCCCAAGCATCTGGACAAGGTGCGCCAGAGCCTCTCGAGTCAACCCGTGCGTTTCGAGCGTTTTCCGTTTGCATTCACGGGCGGCAACAACTGGACGAACGACATCGCCGAGGACGCCGAGGGCCGACTGTGGATCGGCACCGGTACCCACCTCTCCATTTTCGACCCTAAAACCGAACAACACTTTCCGGTGCGCCATGATCCCCGCGACCCCGACGGCCTGGGCCTGGTCGCCATCAAGAATTTTACGGTGGACGACGGGCTGCAAAGTAACGAATTCAACTACCATTCGTTTCACAAGGGGCATAGCGGCCGACTCTATTTCGACGGCATCTGGAATGGGCAGGGCGTCGCCGTTCGGATTACCATTACGCCTCCCTGGTGGCAAACGTGGTGGGCCTATACGCTCTATGGCGTAGTACTGCTCGGCATCTTGTACAGCCTCCGGCGTTACGAGTTGCACCGCGTCGGTCTCAAAAACCAGCTCAACATTGAACAAATCGAGGCGGAAAAATTTCAGGACCTCGATGCCATGAAATCCCGCTTCTTCGCGAACATCTCCCATGAGTTTCGCACGCCGCTGACGTTGATTCTCGGGCCGATCGACAGTTTGCTCAAGGCCGTAGAGGGCAGCAAGGCGAAGCAGAATCTGCGCATGATGCGCCGGCATGCCAGGCACCTGCTGCAGTTGATCAATCAACTGCTCGATATCAACCGCTTCTATCAGATCGAAACCGGCAGCAGGCGCGATTTCGAGGGCACGGGCATCGGGCTGTCGCTGGCGAAAGACCTGGTGGAGCTGCACCACGGAACCATCGAAATCGTCAGCGAGGAGGGCTGGGGAACCGAGGCCATTGTGCACTTGCCGCTCGGCCGGGGGCATCTGCAAGGTGAGGAGATTGTCGAAACGGTAGTGGCGACCACCTCGGAACCAGCACCGCTGATGCCCACTGAATTCGACGAGGAGGAAGTTCCGCAGGAGTCAGACGCGCTGGCGGTAGTTCTGGACCAAGCTGAGGAAGCGAAAATCGTCCTTGCGGTGGAGGACAACGCGGATATGCGCAGTTACATCCGCCAATATCTGGACGACCGCTACCAGGTCACAGAAGCCCAAAATGGCCGGGAAGGTCTGGAGAAAGGCCTGGCACAGAAGCTCAAGCTCAGCCGCACACAACTGCACCGCAAGATCAGCGCGTTCACCAACCGGCCTGCTTCGCTCTTCCTTCGTACCGTGCGGCTGCACCACGCCAGGAAGATGCTCGAACAAAACAACTTGACCGTCAACGAGGTGCCCTACCGCGTCGGCTTCAGCAGTCATGCCTATTTTAGCAAGTGTTTTCGCGAGGCGCTCGGGTGCACGCCGAGGGAGTTCGTACAAAGCATAACAAAAGACCTATGAGAACGTCGCTCATTTCAATCCTACTGCTGCAATTCACCATCGGCATCGTGTCCGGGCAAACACCCGCTCACCCGGAAACCGGCCTACCTTTTATTCAAAACTATCCGCCGCAGACCACCGGCGGCGATGCGCAAAACTGGCAGATTCTTCAAGATAAGCACGGCATGATTTATTCTGCCAACAGTGCCGGAATTCTGCAATACGACGGACAGTCATGGCGGATCATTCCGTCTCCAGATCATAGCGCCATCCGGTCTTTAGCGATCGACAAAAGCGGAACGGTGTATTTTGGCGCCAGGAGCGACTTCGGGTATTTAGCTGCGGATTCTGCCGGTACCTTGGAAACCGTATCTCTGGTCTCCATGCTGAAATCGGAGGACCGGGAGTTTGAGAGAATAGAAAATATTCTTTCCACAGATGCAGGTATCTATTTCTTGTCACGGGAGAGATTATTCCGTTGGTCGGACAACGAGATACAAGTTTGGTACGGCACGAAGCCTTTTCAGCGCGCTTTTGCTGTAAATGATGTCGTTTATCTTTTACAAGAGGATGTCGGCTTGCTCCAGATGAGCGCCGATTCCTTGCGGTTGCTTCCTGACGGTCAGAAATTTGCCCATCAGCTTGTTTACGCCATCACTGCTTACCCGAGTCCCCGGTATCAAAAACTTCTTAAGAATGACACTGCCATTCTCATTGCCACCCACACCGATGGTCTGTATCTTCACGATGGCAAATCCCTCAGGCCGTTCAAAACCGAGGTGGATGACTTCCTGAAAGAGAGTCGCATCTTCCACATGGCCCGGCTTCCGGACGGCAGTTATGCCATTGCAACGCTGAAGGCCGGGGTCCTCATCATCGATAAAACTGGTAGATTCCTGTTTCAAATTGATAAGCGCTCGGGATTGTTGACCAACGATGTCAAGAGCATCTATCTCGATGGCCATGGGGATATGTGGTTAGGGCTGCAAACCGGTATCGCGCGCGTGGAGCACTCTTCGCCGCTGTCCATTTTTAATGAACAAACGGGATTTATTGGCAGCCTTGGGGCGATTATCCGGCATCAGGGAACCCTTTATGCCGCCGGCAGCCAGGGCGTGCTCTATTTAGCGCCTCCTTCAAAGAGTACAAATTTCAGGCCCAAATCGACGCTCCCTGCGTCCCGGTTTGTGGCGGTTTCCGGTATCAAGGCGACATCCTGGGGCCTTCTTTCCGTCAATCAATCGCTATTCGCGGCAACAGAGGATGGTATTTTTCAGATCAAAAATGATGAAGGGTGGCTCATTCCGGCTTCCTCTAAGAAAAAACTCTTTGCTTTGACTCTGACTCGGTCAAAATATGATAGCAATCGGGTATTCGTCGGACTGATCGACGGTGTGGCAACCCTGAAACGGATTAGGGATAAGTGGATCAATCAGGGTAGGATTCTAAGTACTGGGCGCCGCGTATACAACCTCGTAGAAATGAACAAAACAGAGCTATGGCTGGAAACCAGGAGCGATGTCGTTATCCGGGCTGAATTCTCAGGGAAGGGTTTCCAAAGTCCAACCATGGATTATTACAATCCTGCGGCAGGCTTGCCGGCGGGACAGGAAGCCCATCTTGTGCGCTCCGGTTCTAATCTTTTCGCCTACACGCCAAGGCAAATGTTTCGATTTGATGAAGAAGAGGATCGCTTTGTTCCGGATACGACCTTTGGCATTCCCTTTACCGATGGCGGCTCCTATTACAGCTTTCTCATCAATGGCGAAAGAGGCCATGCCTGGATGGAGCATGCCGGCGGCACGATGCGGGTTGCTTTTCGAGACCAATCCGGCGCCTATCGCTGGCTGAGCGAACCCTTTGTTAAAACTCCGCACGGTTTGATCTGGGCATTGTATCGTGATAAAAATGGAACGATCTGGTTTGGTGGCGACGACGTCTTGTTCCGCTACGCGCCGCCGACGAGGAAAATCTCCCGGGCCGATTTTCCTGCCCTTATTCGCCGGGTTGCCACAGTCAATAGCGATTCAACCATCTTCGGTGGGGCTCCCTTAGATGAAGGGTTGAGCGCTCCCGCTATAGCCTACCGTGATAACGCCCTGCGCTTCGAATGTGCCGCTCCCAGTTACGACGCGCCCGCTGCTAATCAGTTTCAATATTTCCTGGAAGGGTTTGACCAGGGCTGGTCCAGGTGGAGTGCGGAGGCGAAAAAGGACTATACCAATCTTCCCGAGGGTGAGTATGTTTTCCGGGTGCGCGCCCGCGATGTTTACGGACATGAAAGCCGTGAGGCCGCCTTTGCTTTCACCATTCTACCCCCGTGGTATCGAACCTGGTGGGCTTACGGCCTGTACGTTTTGTTGGCAAGTGCGATTTTATATGGCATCCGGGCTTATGAGCTCAATCGGATTCGACTCAAAGACCAACTGAAGATGAAACGCTTCGAGGCGGAGAAACTCAAGGAGCTGGATCAGATGCGCTCCAGCTTCTTCGCGAACATCTCTCATGAATTCCGCACGCCGCTTACTTTGATTCTCGGTCAAATCGAAAGCCTGCAGACAGAAATCGGCAACCAAAGCCACACGAAAAAACTGGACATGGCCATACGGCATGCCAGGAGAATGCGCGAGCTCGTCAACCAATTGCTGGACGTGGCCAAACTGGAAGCCGGCGAGATGTCGATCCGGGCGCAAGTGGCGAACGTCGTACCATTTCTTAGAAAATTGTTTGCATCGTTCGAATCTTTAGCGAAACAAAAGAAACTCGGAATGCGGTTTTACGCCGAACGCGATAGCATTGACGTCTACTATGAGGCTGAAAAACTGGAGAAAGTTTTCGTTAATCTCGTCTCAAATGCCATCAAGTTCACTCCCGAAGGCGGCGAGATTTCTGCCAGCGTGCGCGTTTCGCAAGAGAAAGGCACGGCCGGCTGGGTTGAAATCGAAGTGCGGGATAGCGGCATCGGTATATCGGAAGATCGACTGCCGCACATCTTTGACCGTTTTTACCAGGTGGAAAGCGGCGACACGCGCGACTATGAAGGCACCGGCATCGGGCTTGCCTTGGCGAAAGAGCTGGTTGAATTGCATTCGGGAGAGATTCGAGTCACCAGCAAGGTCGGCATGGGCACCGTGTTCAAAGTACGGCTGCCGCTGGGACGCGCACACCTCTCTAATGAACAAATTGTCGGGTCTGTGCCATCAGACGAAGACATCACTCGTAGCCGAAGTGGCAACACTTCGGAAAC
>CAZGRP010000116.1:0-7689 GCA_964527995.1 uncultured Cytophagia bacterium
GTCTTGATCCAAAAGCCAGTCACCTTGGCGGCGCTGTCAAGTATGCCGGACCGCTACGGCCTTTCCCGACCATGGCGGCGTTCGCTTTTCTCCTCCTTGTGCCCCATGGGCTTCAAACTCGTTTTGACATCGGCCGCCGTGTACCCTTCCACGGCACCGATACCTGACTCCCAACCGAACTTGCACTCAGGACAAACAGCTTTGCCCGCCTTCAAGTTGCTACGACATTCACAGTCGGCGTCCATCAAGGCGCACCAGTTGCAGCCGCGATAGATACAGCACGAGTAGACACCCTCCTTATCCATTTGTACCTTGACCTCGCGCAACTCGGCCTTGATTTGAGCGAGTTTCTGGATGCTGTCCCGCTCCTTGAACTTCGCTTTCTCCTGTTCGGTACGCGGGTCGGGCGTCTTCTTGAGCAATTCGGCCCGCTTCCCGCCCTCATGGGCCAGGATCGAAACTCCGGTAAAACCCAGAGTCAGCAGAGCCAGAACGACGAAAAAAAGATAGAGCCTCTTCATGGGGTCCTCCTCTCATTTGAAAAAACCAAACCGCAACGCAAGCCGGCTCCTGCCAAGAGACAAGAGCATCGCGATCCGCTCACTCGAAGAAGTCTGTTGCGAAAGATGGGCTAGAACAGCGAGTAGGCCGCCCGACAGAAACCTGCCGGAACGGCATTGGTGGCTATAGCAAAGACCATAACGCTCCACAGACACCTGCCCCGACAGGGGAATCACGCCAGGGGAGGCGCATGGGCGGGATTCGCAAGAAAGCAGCAACCAGTGTCTGCCGTAAGAAAAGGCGGCCCGGAGCGTGGATACGCCGCCACGAGGAAGGGAAAAATCAGGTCGGTGTCGGCGGGCGGAAGAGCCGACGTCCCCAGGCTCGAGGAACACGGCTGGCTCGCCAGAGTTTGGTGATGCGTAGGAGAAGCATGCATCTGTGCCACGAAAGTGAGACAACAGAGCTGCCCTGCGTGACCCCCGGGTGGCGAGTCGGCCTGTCGCTGTGAGGGTACCTCTTGAACGCCATGACGCTGCTCGGCGCTGTCCCTGTGGCCCGCGTCCGGCACTGCTGCCTCGATCGCACACAAATTCGTCGCCAGCAGAAACAGAAGAAAAACCGTCCAGGCAGTGGTTTTCACGCCACAAACGCCGTTGTCGAAGAGGCGTCTCAATGTGCATCCGTCTCAGGGAAGGGAGGTCGCATCGATCAAGTGACCTTGAGGTGCGAAACGCGACTAATGTAACCAGACAAGCCTGAAAAAGCAACCCCTTTTCTCCATCTCCAAGCTGACCTCATTCGATAACGCAGGAGCTGGGCGATTTCTTCCAGGCAAGCCAGTACATTTTAGCAAATTACACGGCGATTTCTCTTTCCCCCATCACCACATGCTTCCTCCTCGATCCCCGGCGGTCGGCAACAGCCCTATTTCCAGAAAAAAAACGGATAGAGATGGAATCCAGCGCCCCTGCGGGCACGCCATCTCTATCCGCCTTTGTCGACTTTTCTTTCCACAAGATGCTGTTTCAGGCCCGACCACTTGCCGGCGCGAAGCGCAATGACGAGTAGCGAAGGTCAAATGACCATCACTCTCCGGCAGCCAGCGGCAGGCCGTCTGCAGCAGGCCACTCGCGCTCCCAAAGGCCTAACCACCTGGAGGCAGCGTTCAACTCCAGCCTTCATCAACCACCCCGCCGCCTCACTGCTGTCGCTGGACCAATTCATAACCCGCTGCCACCCAGGCTTTCATACCACCCTCAAGGTCGTAGAGGTTCTTGTAGCCGAGCGAGGCGAGCTCTTTGACCGCGATGCCACTCATGTGGCCGCTGCGACAGTAGAGTACGAGCTTGGCGTTTTTGTCTTGCGGTAGCCGATCGACGTTCTTCTCGATCTCGTTGAAAGGAATGCTCAGATCGGTACCGGGGATGTCGCCTGCGTAGGGGATATGGACGTTGACCAGCAGGAAATCCTTCTGCTGCATCATGTCATGCAGTTGTTGCGCAGTGATGCTCTGGTAAGGTGTCGCTGCAGAGGTCCCGGCCTCCTGCTTGCTCTGATCCCCACCGCCGCAGGCACTCACAGTAGCGCCGACGAAAACAAACGCCAGTAACGCCAGAAAAGCTGTTCGCATCATGGACCCTCCAATCGAAGTTAGTGTTTGGCTCAAAAACCAATTCCCAGTTCCTAATCTCAGGTATCTGGCACCGAAGGACCTGAGACGTGGCACCGGCTGTTCGGCCTACCCATACCGGACCGGGGCGATCGCCTCCAGGTCTGTGAGCAGGATGGGTGAGCGAGCGCGGAACATCTCGGCATACTCGACTTCGAGGAGCCGGCCGACGTAGCGGTCTTCGGCCTCGAAACGCGGCACCAGTTTCTCCTGCTGCTCACCGCCGAACACCGACTCGTAGACGGCAATCGCCTTCTGCTTGAGGTCGTATACGTCGCTGACATCGACGGCGAAGTCGAATCGCTCCCAGGGAGGCTCCATGCGACAGTGGTAGTAGAAGATCCGTTCGATGTCGTGCGGCCGGGTGCCGGCCAGGACCTCACCACCGGCGACTTCCTCCCACTTGGGCAGCCGGGCATAGTAGGCGCCATGCTCCACGATGGCTCCCACCATGCGGTGGTCGGGGTGAATGGCGCAGTCTCGGGTGGTAAAGATCCACCGCGGCTGGTGGATGCGGATGAGGCGGGCCATGGTCAGACGAGTCTCGACGGTGTCGGCAATGAGGCGATCCTGAAGGTCGAGGGTGATTCGATCGACCCCGAGGATACGTGCCGCCTCTTGCGCCTGCTTCTGGCGCACCCCAGGGGCGGCATGCCGTGCCGGCTCGCCGCGACAGAGGTCGACGATCAAGATGCTCTTGCCTTGTTGCCGAAGCCTGGCGACCGTGCCACCCATGGCGACTTCGATGTCGTCCGGGTGGGCGCCCACCGCCAGGATATCATAGGTTTGTGAAGAACTCTGCACAGAACCACCTCATAAAAATGACTGAATTTCATGAGCTTCTGCGTGCTGCCTGCGCCAGGTTTTCGGCAGCAGCCGATCATCCCGTCATGCTCGCACCGGGTCCCGCTCGCAGCAGCCTCACGCACGCGAGTCAAGGTAGCACATTGGAAGCTTTATGTCAAGAGTGAAGCAGGATCGGCAGAAAAAGGAACGCCACCTGCGTTTCGTCACGTGAGCGCTACAAAGAACGCACACACTACACAAACGAAAGCAGATGGCGGTGCGACTACTTTTCCGCTTGCAGTGGAGCCAAATGGTGGCTTTTCTGACCTCCGCCTACTTGCTAAACACCATCTGATGCGGCTCGCCAGGCACCGAGATCTTGCTCAGAACCTTTCCCGATGAGGCGTCGAGGACGTAAACCGCCTTGTCGGCCAGAGAACCCACATACACCTTCTTGCCCTGCGGACCCACCGTGATGTGGTCGGGCATGCGCATCGGGATCTTCTGGACGACTTTGCGGCTGGCTGCGTCGATCACGTAGACCGAGCCTCCCTTGCGATTCGACACGAAAATCTTGCCGCTTGGCGTCACTCCGATGCCATGGGGGTCTTCGCCGACGACGATCGAATCGATCCTGGCCCGGCGGGCGAGATCGATCACAGACACGGTGTTGCTCTTGGCATCGGTCGTGTACAGGACCTTACCGTCTGGCGAAAATGCGATGTGACTCGGACCGCGGCCGGTCGGGATCCTGGCCACCATCTCGCCCAGGGGAAAGCGCAATACTGCAAGCGTGTGGCTCTTGGCATTGGTCACATACACAAACCGCTGGCCGGGGTCGATGCTGACGTAATAGGGCATCATTCCAGTCTTCGGCCGGGCGACGATGCGGTTGGTCCGGGTGTCGATCACCCGAAAGGCGTCGCCGGTCACGTACAGATACCTGCCGTCGGCGCTGATCGCAAAGTGGTGGGAAATCTTGCCGACTGGGATCTCAGCCACCCGCTTCTTGGACTCCACACTGGTGACATACACTCTGTTGGTATCCATGACGGTCATGTGCCCTGTGTATAGCAGCTTGCCGTCGGGTGAGACAGTCATTCCGTGAGGGTTCATACCGACTTCAAAACTGTCCACCACCGATTCGGTCGCCAGGTCGACTTTCACGACTTTGTTGTAAGGCCCCAAGGGGACGTAGAGGTAACGAACCTCCTGTGAGGAGCTTTGGGCGTGCAGAGTGCCAAGTGACACGACCAGAATAAAAATCGGCAGAAAGAGGGGCGCCAGTATTCGGATGGCCTTCCCTGTCAGCGTATGAGCCTGATTCATTGTACGTTCCTCCCTTTTTGGGTTTGAAGATGTCCTGAATTCCAGCGGCGCCGCGCCGCCCGGCTCACGGCCGGGTGCCGACGTCGCCCGTGTCCTTGTCGATATACAGCGTGGCGATTCGGGTGCCGGTGGCTTTGGAGAGCAGTGGCACCTCAAAGGCATCGGGGGTCTCACGAACCCGGCCGAGATTGACGTCGGTGCGGCCGGTCGAACCAAGATACTCGCGCGCCATACGCTCCACCTCAGCCCGCGTTATCGGAACGCGGTTACGCCTGACCTTGGCCAGATCCGTCGTTTCCCGCTCCATCCCGGCCTGCCCCTGCCCCATCATTCCTCCACCACCCCTCATGGCTCCGCCACCTCGCCCCATCATGCCGCCACGGCCCATGGTACCGCCGCGGCCCATCATGCCGCCTCCCATACCGCCTCCACCACGGCCCATCATCGCGCCGCCTCCTCCCATCGCGCCGCCACCTCCCCTGATGGAACCGCTCCCTGGCGGTGGTTTCTCTTGCGCGGGCGGGTTTTGTTGCTCAAGCCACGGATCTCCTTGTTGCTCTTCAGAGGACCCACATCCCGCGGCCAGCAGCACTGCCAACCCCGCAGCAGCCAAAGCCAGCGTTACCGATCTCATTTCCGTTCTCCTTGCAGTTTCTGCTTTCCGCCCGCCTCCGGTGGACGCACCACCAGGGCGATCCCTTCAACGCCCACCACCTCCACCTTCTGGCCGCGTTGCAGGGTTTGACCATACGGGCCGATGGCCTGCCATACCTCACCGCGACAGCGGACCTGGCCGGTGTCGCCCTGCCAGTCCAGCACCTCTGCCTGCAACCCCACCATTCCGCGCCGGCCGGTCTTCACCGGCTCCCGAATGGCCTTCATCATCAGCCGGTGGTAGAAAGCTGATAATGTCAGCGCTGCCAGGTACGCTGGCAGCGCAATCCGCAACGGCCACAGGAAGAAGAAGGCGATTCCCAGAACCGGCAGGGCCATGATGATGGCCATCAACAACATCCCACACCTCTGTGGTTTTCTGAAAGCGCTGAGTGCGCCATCCGCACTCCTCTGTACCTTCTACGCATCGCCACGGTTCCGCGGCCATCTCCACCGTCGATGCAGTCGTGCCTTCGTTCGCCTACTCGAGCACCGCCACGGCCTGAAACGCAATGGTATTATCCGCTACCCGCACACCGTCGCGCCAGTTGATACCGTACTCGAGCTTCAGACCGACCGCCTCGGTCGGGTAAAGAGCCATGCCCAGAGCCAGACGGCGACCATCGAACCGGATCCCCTGCCCCGGTGTTCCGGCTGCGGGATCGAAGCCCTCGCCGTGGTAGGGGTCATCGTATTTTGCCACATCGTAGCGTACCACGGGCATCAGTTTGTTTGGGAGAAGGAATGAGGCTTGCACAAAGAAGCCCCAGGCCTTGCCGTCCGCATAGCCAGCCGGCGTGCCGATATCCGCGCGAGCGTATTCGCTGTAGAGCTGAAACCCATCGCGTTGATACAGTGCCTCCGCACCGATCATGCGCAGATCGTAGCGGGCTCGACGGTCATATTTGCTCGTATAGTAGGAGAAGCCGATGTCCACTCCCCTGGCCGGGCCGATGGCGAGTCGCCCGCCGTACGCCGGTCTGTCATTGTTGTCGACATTGATTCCCCCCTCGAGGTCTGGTGCCTCCGCTTTGCCGTTCACCGCGTAGAGGAAGTAACTGATGGAGCGCTGTGGCCAGGGATCGATGCGGCCGTAGACCATCACCCCGGCGTCGTTCCAATCCACCACTCCCAGCAGGCGGGTGACGAGCGGAGTGGTGACCAGTGGATAGTTCGGTGGCTCGTGGTAGACATTGAATCGGTTGAACGGGATGAGAAACATGCCGGACCAGAGGGTCAGAGCCTGGCTGAACTCATAGCCGACGTAGGCCTTTTCGATCTCCATCTCGTTCTCCGACGTGAATTCGCCCGAATGCCGCAGGCCAAACTCACCGAGGTAGTGAAACCGCTCGCCAGCCTGACCGGAAAGTTCAATGCTGAGGTTGTGGTTGTTAAAGATGCGTTTGCCCTTTTCGTCAGGCGCGGTGCGAAGGAGGTTGGCATACAGATACGCGCCCCACTCTTTCATTGGGCCGATCGGCTGACGCTGGATCATGCGGCGCATGTTTTTCAGATGACCCGGAGCGGACATGTTGCGTATCATGCGCTGAAAAAAGCCGCCTGTTGCCGTATCCGATTTGGCTTGGCGGCTGGCACCTCTGCCCGACCCTGTTTCACCCAACATACCGCTCATCTCCTCGTGCATCCGCATCATGTCCTGGCGTACCGAGTCAAGCACAGCCTGCCGGATCGAATCGATCAGCGACTGCCGAAGTGTAACCGCAGGCAACTGTTGGCGAGTCCCCTGGCGGCCCTGTGCCATCACCGGGCTCGTCAGGGCCAGCAGCGATACCGCAAGTACCGCTACCCCCTTTGTTAGTAGGAACCTCATCGCACATCCCTCCTTTCCCATCCTGTATCGCACGAGTCTCTCCGGCTACGCTCTTTCGGGAGAGACTCGAAATCGGTCTTTTTGTTCATGAAATCCGGCCGTCAGGCCGGCGTCTCTATGGTCCGATGGCTTGAAGTCAGCCATGCAACTGCTGCGACCGGCGCTCCGACCTGCCGCGGCGGAAGGAGCGCACCACACCGACGACACCCAGGGTTGCTGCCCCAAGACTCAGCCACCACAACAGCGCATACGGAATCAGGTAGCGGTGGATGAGCGTATCGTAGGTTGCCGCCCCGGCGGTGCTATCGACCTGCTCGGCGCATGGGCTGAATCGATGCTGAAACAAGCAGGTGTCGGCGTTGTCAATCTTTACCGGGAAAAAGAGCACGCCGCCAGCAAGGCTGACAACCGTCAGCGCGATCAGGCCGAGCACCGACCCCTTCTTCCAAGCCATTGGAAACCTCACTCGTATGTCGCAATGCCGTCACGCTTCTCAGGCAACAGGCATGCCAGAATAACCACGGAGATGTCAGCACAGGGGCAGCGTTGAGGGTGGCTGATTTTACTACAGTTACGACGGCGCCGCGAAGCCACGGGACGAGGCAAGCGCCTGCGGTGCACAATAGCCCACGGAAGGAGTGGAGAATATGCTACAGCTCGTGGTATCGAAGCGGTTCGGTGGGAGGCGGTCAAAGCGAAGCTGGCCAGGGTGTTGGGTGCACTTTGCGTGCACCGAGCGGCAGAGGGGCGCATCCCCGGCCAAATCGGGCGCGGACATCGGGTCTGGAGATATCTGGAGAAGTGAAAAGGGTCTTGCTTTTTGTGGGGCGACTTTCTATATTTGCGCCATCCATGGCGCGACCGTCAATACCGATGGCAAAACCATGACCAGCCTCTATCACTACTCCCCTCGCGA
>CAZGRP010000117.1:0-7552 GCA_964527995.1 uncultured Cytophagia bacterium
TCAGTTGACAAAGGTCGGCACGACCCTGGGAACCGCAGCCTACATGTCTCCGGAACAAGCCCGCGGCGAGGAGACCGATCACCGCGCAGACATCTGGGCGTTTGGGGTTGTTTTGTACGAAATGCTGACTGGCGAGCTGCCCTTCAAAGGGGATTACGAGCAGGCGGTGATTTACTCGATTTTGAATGAAGAACCGGCAGCCCTCACAGACTTTCGAGATGATGTTCCGCGTGAACTGACCGGGATTCTGGAAAGGACCTTAGAAAAGGAAGCCGGCGCTCGCTATCAAAACATCCAGGAACTCTTAGCTGACCTTAGGAGAGTCACCATCAAGCCACATGACGAAAGCAGTAAGCATGAGGAAAAGCACATTCCCTCCATCGCGGTGCTGCCATTTGTCAATATGAGCGCCGACCCCGAAAATGAATACTTCAGCGACGGTCTGGCAGAGGATATCATCAATGCCCTGACGAAGCTTAAGAATTTTCAGGTGGCGGCGCGCACCTCCGCCTTTTCGTTTAAAGGTAAAGATACGCACATCCGGGAAATTGGCAAGGCGTTGAATGTCAAAACGGTTCTTGAAGGGAGCGTACGGAAAGCGGGAAACCGTCTGCGGATTACTGCGCAGTTGATCAATGTGGAAGACGGCTACCATATCTGGTCGGAGCAGTACGACCGGGTCATGGAAGATGTTTTTGCGATACAGGACGAAATCACACACGCCGTCGTCGACAAGCTCAAAGTTGAACTTTTAGGTAAAGACGAAGAAACAATTGTCAAGAAATACACCGATAACGTGGAAGCCTATCAGCTCTATTTGAAAGGGCGTCATTTCTGGAATCAGAGATATAAAGGTACTTTGTCACGGGCGCTCGAACATTTCCAGCAGGCCATCGAAGCCGATCCGAATTATGCCCTGGCCTATTCAGGACTCGCGGATTGTTACACGGTTCTCGGTACCTGGCACTTTTTGCCGCCACACGAAGCATTTTCCCAGGCAAAGAAGGCAGCTAAAAGAGCGCTCGAGCTGGATGGAAACCTCGCTGAAGGGCACACGTCGTTAAGCCTGATAAGCACAATTTATGATTGGGATTTTCTTGCCGCTGAGCGGAGTTTACAGCGCGCCATTGAGCTGAACCCGAATTATGCGCTAGCCCATTCTTACTATGGTCATCTGTTGGCTATGTCAGGTCGTTTTGCTGAAGCCAAAGCCGAAGCCGAAAAGTCACTGGAACTCGAGCCTCTTTCTCTTGTCGTTAATGCGTTTACTGGCTACACATTTCACCTCGCGAGGCAATACGATCGAGCGATCGACCAGTTGCAAAAGACGCTGGAAATTGATCCAAGCTCAATTATAGCGCTTTTATTTATCGCCTGGAGTCATTTACAAAAATCGGTGTATGAGGAAGCGCTTAAAGCGTTGCAGACGGGTGTCGACTTGGTCGAGGGAAGCACGCTCTGGTCCGCAGGTTTAGGCATGGTTTTAGGATTCGCTGGAAAGAAGAAAGAGGCTGAAAAGATATTAGTCGATTTGCAAAAAGAGCAGAAGAAAAGATTTGTAGATCCGCTGCAGTTTTTTTGGATTTGCACTGGATTGAGAGAGAAAGAAGAAGCGCTGAAATGGCTGGAAAAGGCCTATGATGAGCACAGTGGTTTGTTGTGGACTCTTGTGGCCGATCCTATTTACGACAGCTTGCGCGACGAGCCGAGATTTCGGAAAATATTGAAAAAAATGGGCCTTGAAAAGTGATTGGGAAGAAGGTTCTCCACTATCGAATTGTAGAAAAGCTCGGCGAAGGCGGCCTGCTAAGGACTTGCATAGGAAAAACTCAGGAGCTTCTGAATGGCTGATTCAGTTGGCAGGACTATCCTGCACTACAGGATTATCGAGCAAGTCGGGCAGGGCGGCATGGGCATCGTCTACAAAGCCGAGGACACCAAACTCGAACGCACCGTCGCGTTGAAATTCCTGTCATTAACCTCGATTGGTGACGAGGAGAAGAAGCGTTTCAAGCGCGAAGCAAAAGCCGCGGCCTCGCTCAATCACCCGAATATCGCCACGGTCTTTGCCATTGATGAGGTCGATGACCAGACCTTCATCGCAATGGAATTCATCGAAGGCACCCCCCTGAATCCCTCCTTGGCAAGAGGGGACATAGGGGGGTCGAAACCGTTGCCGCTTGACAAAGCCATCGACTACGCCACACAAATTGCCGCCGGTCTGCAGGCTGCTCACGAAAAAGGCATCGTGCACCGGGACATCAAATCCGCCAACATCATGGTGACCGACAAAGGCCAAATCAAAATCATGGACTTTGGCTTGGCTAAACTGGCCCACCGCAGCAAGATGACCCAGCTCGGTACGACGTTGGGCACGGCGGCTTACATGTCGCCGGAGCAGGCCCGGGGTGAATCGGTGGACCACCGCTCCGACATCTGGTCGCTGGGCGTGGTTTTGTACGAAATGATTTCCGGGCAGATGCCGTTCAAAGGGGACTATGAGCAAGCCGTGATTTATTCCATTCAGAATGAAGAACCCGAGCCGCTGACGGCTGTGCGCAGCGGCCTGCCCATCGCGCTGGACGGCATCATCGCCAAGGCCCTGGCGAAAGACCCGGCGACACGCTATCAGCATGTGGATGAGCTGCCGGCGGATTTGAAGGCGCTCGATACTGTTTCGTTGAGCCGCTCAAGAATTACGAAGACACAGCGATTCCCTGCCGATCGTCCCAAAAGCGCCCGCCAATTGAAGGCTCTCATACCTTGGGCGATCGCCGTAGTGCTGGGCATCGGGCTGGCCATCTCGTTGAGCCTTTTGATTACAACGAAGTTGCCCAATCCCCCGCTTCCTTTAACGAGTTCGCTGGTCTTTGAGGAAGGGGCAGGGCCGGCGGTGGGCTCAGGTAGGAATCTGTCCATTTCACCTGATGGCACGCAACTGGCGTATGTCACGTTGGGGAGCTTTGATGGAGGCAGACTCTGGATTCGCGATCTCGCCGATGGAAGCATGAGGCCGCTCACGGGTACGGAGGGGGCCGTGCGTCCCTTCTGGTCACCGGACGGTTCGATGCTTGGCTATTTCGCTGAACAGGAGCTTCGTGTGGTGCCGGCGAAAGGTGGGCCGTCGATCGTAATCGCTTCCGCACCCCTGCCTTCCGGTGGCGCCTGGAATGCTCGAGGCGCCATCATCTACAACCCTGCTGATGGCCCGTTATTTAAAGTTCCTTCGGCTGGCGGTACACCGAAGCAGCTCACACAACTTACGAAACAAGGCGGGGGCCATCGCAGTCCGGTGTTCATGCCGGATGGCCGTCACTTTCTGTTTTGGGCCATGGATTTCAATTATGCCAAAGACAACATCATGCATATCTACAAGGGCGACTTGGAGACTGGACAGATAGAGCGAATTCGGGAAGGGGCAGATCCAGCGTATGTAGAACCTGGTTTTCTGGTCTTTCGTCTCGGTACGGACCGTGATGTGGCTTCAATATTTGCCCAACGGTTCGATCCAGCGCGTAGTGTGTTGAGCGGCCAGCCTGTTTCAATATTGTCGAATTTACATACGCCCAGGAACAACGCCGCCTTGTCTGTAACCAGCCGAACCCTTGTGTTTGCTCAAAGCATGGAGGAGAGGCAGGGCAGCCCCCTTTTGCTGAGCAGAGATGGTAGTGTGCTAGACTCCCTTGCACATCGAGAGCGCGCCATTGCTCAACGATTCTCCCATGATGGAAGGCGGGTGGCCTTCGGCTTTAAGGATTTGTGGGTGCATGACTTGGCGCGCAATATCAGCGAACGCATTCCCACGGAAGTCACCTTCCCATATCACTTTGCATGGTCTCCGGACGATTCCAGTATCGTTTACTCCGCTACCCGGGTTCGGGGGCAACTGCATGTGGTACAGGTTGCCCGGATTGAAAAAGAGAAGACGATCTTTCAGTCAGACGCGGGGAATATCGAGTCTCCTGAATGGTCGCCCGACGGCCGCACCATCCTCTTTGTATACGTTCCCGACGAGACCCGGACGCATCGGGAACTTTGGGCTTGCGATGTGAAAAAAGGCACGGCTTCGCCGGTCCTTGATGGATCCTTTAATGTCTTCGAAGCGCGATTCGCTCCTAACGGCCAATGGTACGCCTACACGTCCGATGAAGGCGGCGACAACAGCGATGTGTACCTTCGCTCCTTTCCGGGCCCGGGCGCACCGATCCGCGTTTCTGCCGGAGGAGGTGCCTGGCCCCGTTGGCGCAAGGACGGCAAGGAGTTGTTCTACCTGAATGGAGAGGGATATCTGGTTGTGGTGCAGGTCAAATTCGAAGGAAAGCCCTCTTCGTCACAAGCGAAAACCGTCATGGCCGACGCCATCGCGGTGAATCCGTATAACAGTACTTACCCTTCCTTTGATGTTCACCCGGATGGTCAGCGTTTTCTCTTGAGGCAAGACTACGGCATACAGGATTTTACACAGTTAACCATTTTGCGTGATTGGGTCGGGATGCTGGAGGAGCGAGAATGAAGAATTCTAACAAATGGAACAAAATCTAATAATCAACAAAACCATACTGTATTATAAGATCACCAAAAGACTCGGTGAAGCCCGCCTGCTCCCGATGGCGTACCAGAACGTTCAGGAGGGAATATGAGTGAATTGATCGGCCAAACTATTTTGCATTACCGGATATTGGAGCAAGTCGGGCAGGGCGGCATGGGCATCGTCTACAAAGCCGAGGACACCAAACTCGAACGCACCGTCGCGTTGAAATTCCTGTCATTAACCTCGATTGGTGACGAGGAGAAGAAGCGTTTCAAGCGCGAAGCAAAAGCCGCGGCCTCGCTCAATCACCCGAATATCGCCACGGTCTTTGCCATTGATGAGGTCGATGACCAGACCTTCATCGCAATGGAATTCATCGAAGGCACCCCCCTGAATCCCTCCTTGGCAAGAGGGGACATAGGGGGGTCGAAACCGTTGCCGCTTGACAAAGCCATCGACTACGCCACACAAATTGCCGCCGGTCTGCAGGCTGCTCACGAAAAAGGCATCGTGCACCGGGACATCAAATCCGCCAACATCATGGTGACCGACAAAGGCCAAATCAAAATCATGGACTTTGGCTTGGCTAAACTGGCCCACCGCAGCAAGATGACCCAGCTCGGTACGACGTTGGGCACGGCGGCTTACATGTCGCCGGAGCAGGCCCGGGGTGAATCGGTGGACCACCGCTCCGACATCTGGTCGCTGGGCGTGGTTTTGTACGAAATGATTTCCGGGCAGATGCCGTTCAAAGGGGACTATGAGCAAGCCGTGATTTATTCCATTCAGAATGAAGAACCCGAGCCGCTGACGGCTGTGCGCAGCGGCCTGCCCATCGCGCTGGACGGCATCATCGCCAAGGCCCTGGCGAAAGACCCGGCGACACGCTATCAGCACGTGGATGAGCTGCCGGCGGATTTGAAGGGGCTAGATACGGCCACCCTCAGCAAATCGAGAGTTGGCACCAAAGCGGGAATCAGCGCGCCATCCAACAAAGGCAGGAATGCCGCACTTCCATGGATTGTATCAGCGGTCATGACGGTGATAGCCGCTGCTGCCTTGTGGTACGGCTTATCTACTGGTTCAAATACTGTCCCGACCACTGTTGGTCTCAAGCGCTTTACGATGCCTTTGTCCCCAGCCGATGAAGCCGGCGGCCTTTTCGCAGTCTCCCCGGACGGTCGTGCGGTTGTCTTTCGTGGCCAATCTGGTGAGATCGCACAACTGTACTACCGTTCCTTGGAGAGCGATGAAGCCGAACCATTGCCGGGCACTGAAAATGGGTTTGCGCCGTTCTTCTCGCCGGACGGCATGTGGGTTGGTTTCCTGACAAGGGAAGCATTGTGGAAAGTCAGAGCTGACGGCGGCGCACCGACCAAGATCTGCAATACAGGCTTCGCATGGCATGCAAGCTGGGGCGATAACGGTCAGATTATTTTCGATCAGCCTATATCTGAAATGAATTGGCAATTGCGGCATGTGTCCGCCGACGGCGGACAACCCGAGCCGCTGCACTTCGCTGAACCCGACACGCACATTCTTGCAATGTGGCCGAAGTTTTTGCCAGGCTCTCGGGCGATACTATACGAGGCATCTACTGTCAGGGGCAATCCGGACAATTCTTCTATCTTGCTCCACAACCTTGAGACCGGCAAAACCCAAACCGTGATCCAAACCGGGGCCAACCCATTTTATGCATCCACAGGACATATCATCTACGCTCTGTCCGGAAATCTGATGGCTGTCCCATTTGATCTTGAGAGCCTTACCGTCCGCGGAAACCCTGTAGTGGTGGCCAAGGATATTCTCTTTGATCCGGATAATCTTGCCTACCGTTACGGTTTTTCCCAGGAAGGCTCTCTGTTCTATGTCAAGAGCGTGCAAGAGGGCGGAAACAACCTGGTCTGGGTAGATCGTAATGGCATAGAAATTGAAGTCCCGGCAGCGTCTCACCTTTATTGGGATCCCCGGGTTTCTCCTGATGGACGCCACGTTGCAATGAATGCGCGGGATGCCGGCAACGACATCTGGGTCTATGACCTTGACCGTGGCTCACTGTCCCGGCTAACACATGATCCTGGCGAAGACGAAACGGCCTTCTGGTCGCCGGATGGGCGTTGGATCGCGTTTTCCTCATCCCGGGCAGGCCAGCCTCGAAGTATTTTCAAAACGCTTTCAGACGGCAGCGGTGGCGAAGAACTGCTCTGGACCGGCGACAACCACATGCACGTCGACTTCTGGTCAGCGGATGGTAGGTCGATGATTTTAACCGATACCTCCCCAACGACACTTCAGGATTTATGGATTCTCAACCTTGAAGGAGAACCCACTGCGCAGCCGTTGTGGTAGACGCCCTACAGGGAGAGCAATGGCAGAATCTCTCCGGACGGTCATTGGTTTGCCTACGAATCGGATGAATCGGGGCAGTGGGAAATATATATTCAGGCTTTCCCGGGATTGGGTAAAAAGGTGCTTGTGTCCACACGGGGCGGAAGCCAGGCGATATGGAGCCGTGATGGCAGTGAGCTGTTCTATCGCGGCGAAGGCAGAATCATGGCTGTCAAAGTTCAGTCTGGCGAGACACTCTCAGTCACGGCCCCAAAACCTCTGTTTCGAGACCAATACGCACTTCAGACCCAGGACAATCACATCGCTTTTTCAGTATCAAAAGACGGTAGACAGTTCCTCATGCTAAAAGGGGAACCGCAGACGCACATTACTCATCTCGAGGTTGTACTCAATTGGTTTGATGAAGTGAAACGAAAGGCACCGGAAGATAAATAGTATGATTGGCAAGTCCATACTCCACTACAAAATATTCGAAAAACTCGGCGAAGGCGGCATGGGTGTGGTCTACAAAGCCGAGGATACGAAGCTCAAGCGCGAAGTCGCCATCAAATTCCTGCCGCGGCAGATTGCGGCCAGCGCGGAGGAACGAGAACGCTTCAAAATCGAAGCGCAGGCCGCCGCCGCGCTCAACCATCCCAACATCGCCACGATTTACGCGATTGAAGAGCACGA
>CAZGRP010000118.1:0-7409 GCA_964527995.1 uncultured Cytophagia bacterium
CTCCCCCTCCTCGAGCACCTTGCGAAACTCCAGCCTCACCGGCATGTCAATCTCGATTTGCTCCGGATCACAGTCGACGATCTGGGTCATCACCCGTACGCCGGGCTGTACCTCGATGAGGCCCATGGCGTACGGCGCCTGGTCCGCGAACTGAGCCGGCGGCACGCGGATCACGGTGAAGGTGACGACCTTGCCCTCGCGGCTTAATTGCACGGTTTCGAACTCCCGGCTGTGACAATCCTGGCATATCAGCCGCGGTGGAAAATAGATCTTGCCGCACTGCTTGCACTTCCCCGCTTCAAGGCGATGGTGCTGCGGAGCTGTTCGGACATATCCTGGTGCCGACATTATTTCGTCTCCATAATGTGCACGACGGCAGTGCCGCCACTGCCGCCCATGTTCTGGGTCAGACCAATACGGGCGTTCTTCACTTGGCGGTCACCCGCCTCACCACGGAGCTGATGGACGATTTCCACGGCCTGCGCCACACCGGTGGCGCCGACAGGATGCCCCTTGGCCTTCAACCCGCCGCTCGGGTTCACCGGGATCCTGCCATCGAGAGCCGTCAGACCCGATTCCGCCGCTTCACCGCCATGCCCTTTCTCAACAAAACCGAGGGCTTCGAGAATACAGATTTCGGCGATCGTGAAGCAGTCGTGTACTTCGGCCACGTCGATCTTGCCAGGATCCAGCCCGGCCGCTTTGTACGCCTGCTGTGCGGCCAGGGTCACAGCCCTGAAATCGGTGATGTCGGGGCGACTGTGAAGCGCGATGGCGTCCGTGGCGTGCCCCGATGCCATGATCCTGACCGCCGGCTTGCCGCTGATCTTCTTCGCCAGGTCTGCAGAGCACAGGACGGCGGCGGCCGCCCCATCGGTGATCGGCGAGCAGTCCAGCAGCCGCAGCGGATCGGCGACGAGCGGAGAGTGAAGGACATCGTCCACGGTGATCTTGCGCTGGTACTGAGCCAGCGGATTCATTGAGCCGTTCTGGTGGTTCTTGACGGCCACCTGGGCCAGCTGCTCCCGGGTGGTGCCGTAGCGATGCATGTGGGCCCGAGCGATCATGGCGTAGAGTCCAGGGAAGGTCACGCCATAGTACACTTCGTAGTCCTGATCCGCGGCCGTTGCCAGAGCGTAGGTGGCGCAGTCGGTGCTGACGTCGGTCATCTTCTCCACACCCCCGACCAGCACGATGTCGTGGGCACCGGCTCCCACGTCAAGGAAACCCAGACGCAGGGCCGCCCCGCCCGAGGCGCAAGCCGACTCCACGCGGATCGAGGGGATCGGTGTCACACCGAGATAGTCGGCCAGAAGGGAGGCCAGGTGCTCCTGGCCGACGAAGAGGCCGCTGGACATGCATCCCACATACATGGCATCGATGTGGTCCACACCGGCATCGTCGATCGCAGCGAGCGCAGCTTCCACGAAAAGCTGCCGCAACGATTTCTGCCAGTGCTCGCCGCCCTTGACCATGCCGACGCCGATGATGGCAACGTCTCTAGTCATGTTTTCCTCCGATGCTCACCATTCCTGCAAAGTCTGAGGCCAGTGACTAAGGGAGTAACGGATTCCTGGAGTGCTGGAGAAAACGGTCACGTCATGGCCACGTGAGATTCTGCCTATTCACTTCTCCATTGACCCACTACTCCCTGACTCCAGGCAAGGCAACGCTTTCACGTCCATCTCGAAAATCATGATCAACGATCAAGCCAGTGCGCAAATCAATGCTTCCTGATCTTACCCCGATACTTCGCATAGGTGCCGTAATCGACATGAATCTGGCCGGCGTCGATCATTTCCCGGGTTCTGGGCGCCCGCCCCTGAACTTCGCGAATCCGGTCGGTGACGCGCCAGATAAAGGCGTCGCTGCCGGCACCCGACCCGAACGACACCATGAGGATGCGATCCCCCGGCTTCGCCTCATCCAGTACCGCCGTCAGCCCCAGCGGTGAGGAGCCCGAGTAGGTGTTGCCGATGATGGGGCAGAGCAGCCCCGTCTGCAACTGTTCTTTCTCGAACCCGAGCATCTTCCCGGCACGCAGTGGGAACTTGCCGTTGGGCTGATGGAACACCGCGTACGCGAAGTCTTCCGGCTTCAATCCAGCTTTCTCCAGGATGCCGCGCCCGGCATTGACGACGTGCTTGAAGTATGCTGGCTCGCCCGTGAAGCGGCCCGTATGTTCGGGATAGAAGCGGTGCTCGCGGCGCCAGAAATCGGGCGTGTCCGTCATGTAGGAGTAGGTGTACTCCGCTTCCGCCACCACGTTCTCTTTTCCCATAATGAAGGCCGCCGCGCCCGCCGAGGCGGTATATTCCAGGGCATCACCGGGCCTGCCCTGCGAAGTATCCGAGCCCACCGCGACCGCGTACTCCATCCAACCGGACTGCACCAGGGCCAGACACACGAACATCGCTTCAGTGCCCGCTTTACAGGCGAACTCGAAATCGGCACAGTGAACCTCGGGGGTAGCGCGGATAGCCTCGGCCACCACGGTGCCGCTCGGCTTGACTGCATAGGGGTGGGACTCGGAGCCGACATACACCGCCCCAACCTCGCGCGCGTCGATGCCGGCACGAGTCAGGGCGTTCTGCACAGCCTCGACCGCCATGCTGATGGCATCCTGGTCCAAGGCCGGCACCGACTTCTGCTTCACAAGAAGACCGTGTTTGTAGTTTTCGGCGTCGGCCCCCCAGACCCTGGCAATTTCCTCAACCTTGATCCGGCGCCTGGGCACATAGGCGCCATACCCGACAATGCCAGTCATCATTGATCCTTTCATGAATGCTCCGTCGATCCGCATGCATATGAACCAACCCCATAGCTGTCGGTGTGCAGCCGATCGCGAGCCGCGCTCACACCCCCTGAGACCCCACGGAAGCCTTCAACGTGGGCGGCACGAAACTGCGCTGGCGCACACCGCAGCCGGATGATCCCGGGCGGTTTCTAAGGCCGTTGAAAACTGCGCATCACTCACCCGCGATGAGGGCTCGGCCTGAGCTTCAGCGCATTCGCCAAGATGTCGATGGCCTCACCTGTGTTGATCGGCTTCAAACAGAAGCAGAAGATCCCCTCCAGTCTGACTTCCCGCTCCAGTTCCAGGGAGTTGCCGCGGGCCAGGACGACAATCGGGAGGTCCGGATCGATGCGCCTCAACACCCGCAGAGCGGCCACCCGACTCTTGGTTTCGTTGGCCTTGCGCAGATCAATGCCGATGAAGAGAGTCTGAAATTTCCCAGGGTAAACCACGCGGACGGCATCCACCACGTCGCTGACGACCGTCACGCTATGACGGCGACCACTGAAGGCCTTTTGCAGCGTACCGACCGTCGCCCCTTCATCGTCGCAGACGAGGATGTTGGCCATGTCACGTGGAAGTCTGAGAATCCGACCGCACACCATCTATACTGTCCTGAGCCACGTCTCAAACTGTGTGCCGCCAGGGTCGACCGTTGGTCGACCCCCGGGCCAACTCATCGTAACCGATTGTTTTTGTAGGGCTTATAATTTCGGAGGTGATTCTGTGGTGAGCAGGAAATGGGGGTTCACGCGATCTGAGTGAGGAGAATTGCCACAGCCGATGCGGAGAACTACCCCATTCTCGTACCGCTGGATGACTTCATCTTTTTCAGCTTCGCATGCAGCGTTTTTCGATCGATGCCGAGGATTCGGGCGGCCCGCAGCTTATTGCCACCCGTACTCCTTAGAACAGCCTGGATGTAGTTTAGCTCCAGTTCACGTAAGGGCAGCCACCCACCTTCGAAGCTTCGAAAACGCAGACCGGTTGGGGACTCGACATCGATGGGCAGGTCCTCCGGCTGGATGACTTCTGAGCTGGACAGAATCGTCGCCCGCTCGATCACATTCTCCAACTCTCGAATATTTCCGGGCCAGTCGTAACGCACCAGCAGCTCAAGCGCCTCGGCCGAAATCTTCTTCTGGCCACACGTCGCCAACCGGGGCTGAGACAGAAAGTGCTCGACCAGCAGAGGGATGTCCTCCTTTCGCTCTCGCAGTGGCGGCACGAAGATCTTGACCACATTCAGGCGGAAGTAGAGGTCCTCCCGGAACTGCCCGGCCTCGATTAACTTCTCGAGATCGCGGTTCGTCGACGCCAGAACGCGCACGTCCACGCGGATGTCATCCGTACCGCCGACACGCCGGAACGTGCCGAACTCCAACACCCTCAGGAGGTTCGTCTGGATCGCAGGATGCAAAGCGCTGACTTCGTCGAGAAAAAGCGTACCGGTGTCGGCGATTTCAAAGAGGCCGTGCTTCAGATTTACGGCACCGGTATAGGCGCCTTTCTCATGCCCGAAAAGCTCGCTTTGCAGAATGTTCTCATGAAGAGAACCGCAATCGACAACCACAAAGGGAGCCTTGCGCCGCAGGCTGCGGGCGTGGGTGGCCCGAGCCACCAGCTCCTTGCCCACCCCACTTTCACCCTGAATCAGCACGGTGCTGTCGGTCTGCGCCACTCGATCGATCATCTCCAGCACCCGACACAAGGCCGGGCTGCGGCCGACGATCGAGGCCAATCCGGAGGCGGACGGCCATGGGTTCCCACCTTTCGTCTCCGCGCCTCCAGGCCGCGCGGGATCGGAACAGGCCACTGCGGCTTGATCCGACAAGGCCACAACCGACCGGGCTGCCCCAGGTCGATTCCCGGCAGGCAGCGAGCCGGTCAGGTCACGGAAGACCTCGATTGCTTGATCCACCTGGCTGTTTTCAGAAAAAATGGGGCACGATCGGATGTGGAAAAGATGCGGCGCTCGACCCTGGAAACGAAGAGACAGCGTGGCCTCGGCAGCCTTTCCGGTCTCGAACACCCGGCGTGAAGGACACCCGTCCCGCACGAGCGCACAGCGCTTCGAGTCGCCGCCGATCACCTTCCAGCAGACTCGGCCCACGACGTCGGCCTCGCTGCTTGCGACCAATCTGAGGAAACTGCTGTTGGCTTTGATGACCCTGAGGTTGCGGTCGACCACCAGCAAGGCATCTTCCATGCTGTCGATAAGAAGCTCGAGGTAGGCTGGGTTGCGGCGACCGGCGGGGGTGGAGGTGACTCGGCTGGCACCCGATGCCTCGGTGGCCGCGCCCTTGGCTTTTGCGTTGGCCATGACGCCGTCCCTGCATGTTCGGACGACTCAGCATGTGCGCGCAGGCGGGAAGGGATTGTCGCGCGTGAGTGTGGCGCCTTGGGCGCCTGTAAGAGCTGTCTGCGTGAGATGCCTGCACGCTTTTTCTCGTCCCAAAGCTACACCCTTTTCCTTGAAAAGTCAAGTTCCAATCGCCGCTCTCGGGGTCTCAGTGACCGAACCGCGCGGCTGCCCACCCTTTGGCGCCGAAGAGTCGTGGGTGCTCCTCGCGACAGCTCTCCAGGCCCGCTGGCCCCGTCAGTGGACAAAATCTGCTCAACCGCCTTGACTTTCGCAACTGGCTTGCGTATGATGGAGAACATCACCCTACTCAGGACGGCCCCGATGTTCTGGCTGCAATTCCTCAGCAAGCTCATTCGGGTCCTGCGTGAAGGCGATTCACCCAGGGCCATCGCCGGTGGCTTCACGGTCGGTTTCTTTCTCGGCCTGACACCCTTTTTCACCCTGCAGAACTTTGTGCTTCTGCTGGTGGCAGCGCTGCTGCGCGTCAACCTGGCGGCTGTCGGCTTCGGCACCCTGATTTTCGGCTTTGTCTCCTATCTCTTCGACCCGATCTTCCACAGCATCGGCTACTTCCTGTTGGTTCGCGTCCAGTTCCTTCAGGGATTTTACATATTCCTCTACAATCTGCCTGTGGCGCCGATGACGCGTTTCTACAACACCATCGTCGCCGGCAGCACAGCGGTGGGGATCGCGCTCTCGCCTCTGGTTTTCTGGCTCAGCAAGCGCGGTGTCGAATCGTACCGGGCTCGCTGGGGCGAACGAATCGAGAAAAGCCGACTGGTGCGCTATCTCCAGGGCACAAAGCTCGTCCAGTGGTATGTCAAATTGCGCGACCTGCGGTTTTAGACGATGAGATCGAAAGCGCTTGCCGTTGTGGCCTTCACGGCCGTTGCTGCCCTTGTGACATTGTACCTCTACCGCAACCGCATCGTGGAGAGCGGTATCGAGGCGGCCGGCACCACCGTGGTGGGAGCGAAGGTTGAGCTTGAGGGTCTTTACCTTGACCTGGGTAGGCTGGCCCTCCGCTTCCGCCGACTCCAGGTAACCAACCCCAGCGACACCTGGCGCAACTTGTTCGAGTTCGGGCCGAGCCGGTTCCAGCTTGAGGCGGAGCCGCTGCTGTGGAACCGCTTCGTGGTTCGCGAGCTGAGCGTAGAGGAGATCCGCTTCAATTCGCCCCGACAGAGCGACGGCGCGGTGCCGGGAGCCAAAGGTGTGGCTCCCTCGCTTTTTGAGCAAGCACAACAGAGCCTGCTTGCCCGCTTGCAGCAGGCCCCTGCCTATGACCTCACCCGACTCCTCAACCGCAAGATCAACGTTGACAGCGTGCTGGCGACCCTCGAGATCGGCGTCGTCGACAGTGTCGGGGAACTTCAGCGCACTCTCAAAGCCGGCGTTCAAAAATGGTCGAAGCTCCTGCCAACTCTCGACCCGCGGCCAAGGCTCTCGGAAGTGGAGAAGCTGATCAAGGGAATTCGGCCGGCGGACATTCAGACGGTTGATGAACTCGTCACCGCCTTGGATCGCGTGAACCGGGCTGAGAAGACGATTTCGGCCCTGAAAACCGATCTGGATGCTGCGGCGCAGAGGGCGGAAGTGGATCTGAGCGGAACGCGCAGTCGCATCACGCGCGTGGACGACTGGGTGCAGGCAGATATCAGGCGGGCGAAAAGCAAAATCGGCCTGCCCGATCTCAGCCCTGCCGGGATGGCCGAAATGCTGTTCGGACGGGCGGTAGTCGACCGCATCCTGAGTTCGCTTTACTGGGTTGGACTCGCCCGGCAGATGATGCCGTATGTGGAAAAAGCCGAGCAGGTCGCCAAAGCGGGGAAGGTGGAGAGACCGCCGCGAGGCCATGGGCAGGATATCGTCTATCCTGTGAGAAACCGCTGGCCCAAATGGCTCATCCGGCGGATTTTCGTATCCGCTGCGTCGTCCACGGCGGACACAGCCAGGGCGTGGCGTGCGTCCGGCGAAGTCACTGGCCTGACGTCTCATCCTCCGGTCTATGGCAAACCGGCCGCCTTCAACATCAAAGCCGACATGCCCGGGGGCAAGAGTTTCGCGATCAAAGGCTCGCTCGACCACACACAAGCGGTGCCGGTGGACGAGTTCACGCTCACGGCTCGGGGATTGGATCTCGGCGAAGTCGCACTGGTGAATGCACCCTACTTTCCGAACGGCCTTCGCCTGGGCCGTCTCGACGCCGAGCTACGGTTCCGTCTGGTCGACGACGACCTGGACCTC
>CAZGRP010000119.1:0-7244 GCA_964527995.1 uncultured Cytophagia bacterium
ATCCGTGTACCTCTCACTTTTTCAAGAAGGGCAACAGCGGCATAGGTCGCCTTTCGTCACTCAGCCGCTTCACCTTCTCCCCTCCGGCGAACAGTGCGACCAGGTAAAGAAAGAAGCCGATTCCGAGGCCGATCAGGTACCAGCTTGTCTGCTCCGGCCCGGTGATGACCTTGAAGACCGCTCCGCCGAGGATCACGCCGATGATGGTCGCCAGGTCGCTGATTTTGGGTGTGGGGTTGCGGCGGGCCACGAAATGAGCCAGATAGCCGATCACCGCACCCAGGACCAATGCACCAATGCTCTCGACTGTCATGTCGCCTTCCTCCCTTTGGTTTTGATACCACCGAAGTCAGGCTTCCATCTGAAGGTCTGGAGATGAGCGTCTGACAAGAAGGACAGAAGCAGGGGTTTGTGCTGGCGTTTGCGGGCACAATATGGCATGTGGCCGGCAGAAAAGCAAGCGGAAAATGACGACAGCGACAAGAGTTCATGCTGCCTAAAAAGTCAAAAAGGACTCTCTTGGGGGGCAGTCCCGCGTCCATGCTGTTGGCTTCGATCCGCGAATCGGCGCGCCGAAGCGCAGCCGGCTCCGGCAAACCGGCCGAAAGACCCCACGGTGGTTCGGAATGCGCCTTCCAGATGCACTCGTCGGGCTTCACCTGACGAACTTGTAGCCGGCGGTATGGACAGTGAGAAAATGAACCGGACGGGAGGGATTCTCTTCCAGCTTCTTGCGTAGTGAAAGGATATAGTTGTCGACTGTGCGCGTGCTGGGGAAGACATCGTATCCCCACACCTGGTCCAACAGTTGATTGCGGGTCACCACCTCTCCTTCGTGTGCGATGAGGTACTCCAGGATTTTGAACTCTTTCACCGAGAGCCTGACCGGCTGCTGGTGCCGGGTGACCTCCTGCTTCCTGAAATCGACATGAACGTTGCCGAAGGTATACTCGACGAGTCCCCGGGCCGGTTCGCCGCTGCGACGCAGAAGGGCCCTGATGCGGGCGTGGAGTTCGCGGATGCTGAAGGGCTTGGTGACGTAGTCGTCCGCGCCGATTTCGAGGCCGACTACCTTGTCAAGTTCGTCCTTCTTGCTCGTCAGCATGAGGATGGGCGTGCCGATTCCCTCACTCCGTAACTCACGGCAGACATCCTCGCCATCCATGTCGGGCAGGATAAGGTCGAGGATGATGAGATCGATGTTCTCGCTTCGGGCGATCTGCAGGCCCTTCCTGCCGCTCGTGGCGGCGCGGACAGCATAGTGCTGCTCCCTCAGGCTGGTCTCCAAACCGCGCAAGATGGCCGGATCGTCTTCAATCACCAGAATGCGTCTCATGAGCCTCCTCCCTTAGTGGAAAAAGCAGCGAGAAGGTGCTTCCCTTTCCAGGTGTGCTGTCCACCTCCACGCGACCGCCATGCGCCTGCATGATATGCTGAACCAGCGCCAGGCCGAGACCCACTCCTCCGCGACGGCGCCCCTCGGCGTCCTGAGACCTGCGATAGAAGGGCTCGAAGATCCTCCCCAGGTCGGTCTCCGGGATGCCGATGCCGTTGTCTTTCACCGAGACGACGGCGAAATCATCCCGTCGGCTCGTCGATACCGTGATGACATTGCTGTCGGGCGAGTACTTCATCGCGTTGGTGAGCAGGTTGGTGAGGGCCTGAATGACGGCATCGGCATCGGCGTGGATGTTGCTCTCTTCTCTGGACAGGCGAAGGTGAACCGTGAACCGGTTCATGCGAAGCTGATATCCCAAAAGGCGGAGTACCTGCCGCACGGTCTGGTTCAGATTCACCTCCGCAAAGTGGTACTCTTTGGCTCCGCGCTCGATCTTGTCGAAATCCAACACATTGTCGATCAGACGGGTCAGCCGATCCGTTTCGCCCTCGATGATCTCGAGATGTTCCTCGAGCTGCTTGCGGGACACCCTCTTTTTCTGCTGCAGCAGCTCGGCAAAGAGCTTGATCGATGCCAACGGCGTCTTGAGTTCATGGGAGACGCTGGAGACGAAGTAGGACTTGAGCCGATTCAGCTCTTCCAGGCGTTGCGCCTGGGCGTGTTCGAGAAGCCACTTCTGCTGCGCCGCGATACGCTGCAGGGTGAGTCCCACCTGGGTGGTGATCAGGTTCAACAGGTCCATGTCCTCGATACTGAATCTACCGCCGGATTTCTTCTCTCCCAGAACAAGAAAAGCCTGGTGCTCGGGGCCGCCGCCGATCTTGTAGCAGAGCACAATGCCCCGGCGCCGAAAGAGCTCAGGATCGGCTGGCACAAAGGAGGAACCGGGTTCAATCCTGCCATCGAGGGCGACGGGCAGAGAGGCCGGGCTGCTCAGCTCTTCGACATCGAGGTGCACCTTGTCGCCCGCAAGGTGCTCGCAGTTGCGATGCGCCAGAAGCTCGAGCTGCCGGCCGGAGGCGTCGGTGGTCAAGAAGCCGATCCGCTGCAACTGCAGCAGCTCATCCAGCCGCTGGACGACCAGCTCGGCCAGTTGACCGAAATCGAGACAGCGCTGGACCTCCTCGGCCAGCCTTCTTTGAGCCTGGCGAAGGTCGTAGCGTGTCCGAAAGAAACGCCGATCGACGAAATGCTGGACTCGCGCCCGGACCGGTTCGAACAGCAACGCCACGACCACGGCTGCGACGGCTGAGACGACCAGGGAAGAGGATACCGTGAACGTTCCGACGACCGCCGCCACCGTCCCGACCAGCACGGCGTAGACTGTTGCGATGCCTGCCAGCGCGGTGGCGTACACGGTGCTGCGATGGAGAAGGAGATCGATGTCCAGAATGTGATAGCGGACGATCGCGATCACGAATGTGATGGGGATGATCGCGGAGATGAGCAGCATCCACTCCTCGGCCACAAGCGGCCGGGCTCTGAGCAGGATCGGCACTTCCCATAGGACGACATAGCTCAGGGAACCCGCGGTCAGACCCAACAAGATCCATCGCAGCTTCCGGCGCTCCGACTCCTCTGGCGCGGTGTGATAGGAGTGGATCAGATTGGCGACGGCAAGAAGGACGCCCGCCGAGAAAAACCACCGGCAGAGATCGTAAACCGCCATGTGACGGTGAAACCAGTCGATGGAGAGCGGGAAAGTGGCCCGCAGGAAGGTGGCGGCCATGGCCGCCGAAAGCAGGGCGGCGACAAGGTACAAAGGTGGCAGCAGCCTCCGGATTCCCGGCCCTTTGCGCAGCGGAAACACCAGCGTGAAGTGCACAAACGCCACCGGCACGAAAGCATTCGCTGTCGAGAAGAGCAGGTGCTGTACGTGGCCGAGCCCCAGCGGCTGGATGGTATAGCGGCCCCAGGTGGTCAGGGTCATGAGTGCCACACCGACCGAGCCCCAGTGGAAGACGCCGGCCGCCTCTTCACGAGGGCACTTCACAAAGACATAGACGCCCAGAAGGAAAAAGAGGGTGCCAACCAGGAGCTGGATGACGAGGTACCGGACGCGGTAGTAGGAGGCCAGCGTCGCGGAGACGGTTTGCCGCAGTCCGTTTCGGTCGATCTCCAGGGCAGCGGTTTCTCCGATGCCGAGCCCGTCGACGACGAATTCGACATCCTTGGGCGAGAACACCTTGTGACCCTGAACGGCATACAGGATGTCACCCGGACGCAGGCCGCTCCCGGCCGACGCCCTGCCGAGGGCGACGACCGCGATTCGGCCGTTTTCCACTTTGAGCGTCGCCGGAAGGCGGGCTCTCTCGGCGACGGCGTAGACGCCTGCCAGCCCAGCCAGGAAGAGGAGCGCATCCACAAGGAGGACGCTGGAGGGATGTCGCCGCAACCGGATCATGCCTGGTACCTGCGCACAAGCACGGCGCTGTTTTTACCGCCGAAACTCGAGTTCTTGACGAGAGCAACGTCGATGTGCCCGGGGCGCGCCCGGTTCGGTACGTAATCCAGGTCGCATTGCGGATCAGGTCTCGTCAGATTGACGGTCGGAGGCAGGAACTCATGCTGCATGGCCAGGACGGTGCCGACGAGTTCGAGGGCTGAGCAGGCACCCAAGGAGTGGCCGACCATCGACTTGATGGCGCTGACTGGAACCGTCCAGGCCCACTCACCGAACGCTTTCTTGATCGCCAATGTTTCGACCCGGTCGTTCAGGCGGGTCGAGGTGCCGTGGGCGGAGATGTAGTCGACCTCGGACGGCGTCACGCGCGCTGCCTGCATGGCCTCGCTCAGGGCGCGAGCCTGCTGCGCGGCGTCTTCGGCGGGAGCGGTCAGACTGCGGCCGTCGCTGGTCAGCGAGACAGCGTCGATTTCGGCCCGGATCGTGGCTCCCCGCCGTTCGGCATCCTCGAGTCTTTCCAGCACCAGCACCGCCGCTCCTTCTCCGAGCACCACTCCGTCCCTTGTGGCATCGAACGGCCGACAAGCGGTCTCTGGCACTTCGTTGCGCGTCGACAGCATCCCGGCGCGGCTGAAGAGCAGCAGGATGTGGCGGTCCACGGGTGCTTCGGCGCCGCCGCAGAGAGCTACATCGATGTGGTTCAGCCGGAGCTGGTCCACGGCCGCGGCGATGGCGCAGGCCGACGACACGCTGCCGTTGCAAAAGGCGAGCACGGGGCCGGTGAAGCCGTGGAGGACGGACACCATGCTGCCACCGACCCCGGTCATGGCGGCATTGACGGCCAGCGGATGGATGTGATGGTATCCCCTGGACAGGTAGACTTCATTCTCCTCCAGCGCCCGGCACAGTCCCCCGAGGGAGGTTCCTTCGAAAACTCCCACGCGGTCCCTGTCCAACCAGACCTCCGAGATCGCCGCGTCGCGGACGGCCTGCGCGGCCGCGGCCACGAAAAACTGGGCCTGGCGGCTCAGTCGTTTCGCCTGCCTGGCGCTCAGGTACTCCTCTGCCGCAAAGTCGGCCACCTGAGCACCGATCTTGCATGGCAGGTCGGCGGTGTCAAAGGTGTCGATGAGGCGGACGCAGGAGGTGCCTCGCTGCAGGGCCGTCAGCAGCGGTTCGACTCCTACGCCCGCCGGGGAGATAACCCCCATCCCGGTGATGACCACTTTGGAGTCCATTCTATCTCTACTCCAATCTCAGCGATGCCGCAGACAGATGCCGGCTGAGGAGACGCAGTGTGTACTGCCCGTAGGCACCCGGCTCGGCCATCAATCGTTCGATCACCTCTCGCTGAGGCGGGCCCTCGGCAGACACATGAATCGTGTAATATCCCGTGCTCTGGAGCACGAACGATCGCTCAAGTCCCGGCAATCGAGGCGGTGCGGTAAAGGTGAGTTCAGCCCAATCCTCAGGAGTGGGCATCACGTAGTGACGGCCGTCGTTGTCTTGCAGAAGGTCTTTCAAATCTCTACCCGCCTGATCGACGGCCCGGGTAGGTGAAAGCACCGTGGTCTGCAAGGGCGGATCCGAGGAGAAATCCGCCTGGATGCTGTTGATCATCCAGAACCCGGCCGTCGACTCCAGCCGCAGGCGGAGCACCTTTCCAGGGATGTTCGTGAGATCGATACGGACGACCTGGTCCTTGGGCAGGCTGGGTCCCACTTCCCAGACAAAGCCCGCCGGTTGCCACGACTGTCCGTCCCATATCTTGATCAGGAGCATCCCCTCACGGATCATGACCTGCTGCAATGCCCGGCGCGCCTCCCTGGAACGGTTCATCAGATCATACCAGTTTTCGAGCTCGCGGCCATGAAGCTCCAACATTTGACCCTGAAGGTACGACGCCCAGAGCGTGTTTTGTACGTTGACGGCCAGCTTGACAAAAGAGGCGTCTCGAGGCCGTGCAAATTCCACGACCAAACCATCGCGTGCCTGCGCCTTGTTCTCCGGGTGCCGCCCAAAGGGATCACTGATCCAGAAGTCACCGTCCTTTTCTCTCACCAGTTCGAGGACATCCGAGCCGCGCAGGTCGACCGCACTCGTCGGGGCTTGAGGAGCGGACAGAACATGCAGGTCGCCGGAGAAGGCAGGCACGACATCGGTACTCTGGGGATGATCAACGACCAGGAGCTTGATCTCGTCGATGTACTGGGTTTCCTGCAGTTCGTTGGTGATCTTCAAACGGTACGTACCCTGAACTTCCTTCAAATGGTCCAGATTGTCCCAGTCGGTGCGCTGAGCGGCTCGGAAAATCGCCCCGCCGAAGGTCTCCGAGTCGAGCACGTAGCCTTGGCCATCGAAGCTGTACACAAAAGGACAGGAGAACTGCTCATTTCTACTGACGGGCTTGGCTGTCGGCCTGCTGGCGTTGACCACCGCGACAATGACGATGGCGTCCACCGCTGCCCCAACCAAGAAGCCGATCAACTTGCCCTGCTTGGTGTTCCTTACTTCCAATTGCTGTACCTGGTCGGCGGGGATTGATGTTCTGCCCGTCGCCGTCTTGACGGCGATCGCCGAAACCGCAGGAATCTCGCCTCGAAGAAGAAGAGAATCCAGCTTGTCGGCGTCGATGACATTGCCGCGGCGATCTGTGATCGATGCCACCGCCTTCAGAGGAAGGCGACTGGGCGCGGTCTTGCCCTCTGCTGTGACCAGAACTTCCCGGAGGTCGAATCCCGAAAACCTGCGTTCCAGTTGTGTTCCTGATGTGAGCTTCACGGCGATACTGTCGCCCAGCGCCGGCAAGGCCACCTCGGGCTGGAGGCGCTGCTGGCATCCGGCATAGCGGCGGGCGTATGCCGGGGCGGAAACCAGGGTGATGCCGTCATAGAGGCCGTGGAGGCGCGCACCGTCCCTCTGCATGACGGTGATGGGAGTTCCCGGCTTGACACTGCGCACTCTCCATCCGGGGATGCGCACGTAGTCCGGTTTCGAGGCGTCGCTTCTGGCACCGATGGTCAGGCCAATGAGACTGCAGCCGCTCAGTTGGACCGTTGCGGCCGCGACTGCGACTACGGCCAATCCGCACAACATTCGGCTTTTCATGATCAAGCCCTCCTCATGGTTGATAACCCCGAAAACAAAAGTCGTGGCCGCCGAGGTGCCCGAGAGCAGAACCCGGGCGCTTTGCCTGGCCTCGCGACTTGACTTCGGGACACAAGCTACATCCTGCGTCGAAGAGCTTTGCCACGCCGGTGTCGAAATCCTGTCAAAAAAATGTCAGTTCATTGCCGTGGTGGCCCCACACGAAAAAGGCTCCTGCCGTTGCAGCAGGAGCCTGTTCTGTCAGGGTCGAGGTAGTGTCGTGCCTCGATCAGGGCGCACGAGCCTTGCCCGCTCCGAGTTGTTTTCCTCAGACCGCGAGCCGCGGCACTTGCA
>CAZGRP010000120.1:0-7208 GCA_964527995.1 uncultured Cytophagia bacterium
AACCGCCGCCGGTCTGAGGCCGTTCCTGCTGGCCTCTCTGTATAGCCTCGTTTTTGGTTGACTTTTGCGGCGGTGGTTTTTATATTGCGGCCATTTTAGAGACCATTCACTTTCAGAGCCTTCGCGAGGTCGGGCATGAAATTCGACAAGGAATTGCTGAAGGGTAACATCGCCACCCTTATCCTGTCGATGCTGAAGCGGAAGCCGATGTATGGCTATGAGTTGATCCGCGAGGCGTCGCTGCGCACCGACAACGTTTTTACGTTGAAGGAAGGCACCCTTTATCCAGCCTTGCACGCGCTGGAGCGCAAGGGGTACATCGTTTCCAGGTGGGAGGCCGGCGAGAGCGGTAAGAAGCGGAAGTACTACATGCTCACGCGGAAGGGACTGACGTTTGTGGCCGAGAAACAGCAGGAGTGGTTCCGCTTCTCGTGGGCCGTCAACGCCATCATTGGCCGGGCGCCTTCCGAGGCCTGATCCCAACGGCAACATCTCCTCCGGTAATCGGTACGTGCCTCGAGCTGACCCATGGACGAAATCAAGACCACCGTTGACAGGGTGATTCGCCAGATTGGCGTCGTCAGCCCTCGGACCAAAGCACAAATCCGCCAGGAACTGCTGACCCATTTCGAGGATGCCCTGGAGAGCAGCCGTTCGCTTCCGGAAAGCCACGGCAGGCGGCAGAAGATTCTGCTCGAGCGTTTCGGAGACCCAGAGCGCATCGCCGGGTATTTTCGCGACATCTATTCCCACGAGCGCATCTTTCTCTGTGCCCTCCGCGTCGTCCTGACCGTCGTGCTTCTGACCATGGTTTCGGCCGGGCTGATTCTTCTGCTGAACAAGCTTGTGGCTCTGTTCTCTGCCTCCGTGACCCTGTCATCGACCGAGGCGGTGCGCATCCAATGGGCCAGCTTCTTCACCTTCTTCCTCGGTCTGTTCTACGCCCTCTCCTATGAGCTGGCGAAGGCCTTCAAGTCGCACAGCAAACTGAAGAGCCATCTGGTGGTCGGGCTCATCTTCTTGCTTCTGGGGTCGGCTCTCGATCTGCTGGTCCGGCAAACGAAATTGCCAGCCATCTTCGGGACCTCCACCGATCTCTATCGGTTGCAGGTTTTTCTGGAAAATGCGGTGAACGCCCTGGTCTATTTCAAAATCTACTTCTTTGTCGTCGCCTCGACCGCGGCCACCATGGACCTGGTTTTCAAGCGCGAGCTGCAGTTCTCCAAGCAGACGCTCCTCTTTCTGGCTCTCGGCTTGCCGGCCGGGCTGGTGCTGAATCTGCTCAACCGTGTTTCCACCGGCGATGGCCTGTATCTGGTGGGCATGCAGGATCTCGTCTTGTGGATTGCCATTATCACCGCCATCTGCGTCTTCGGCAGTTTCACTCGCTTTTTCGTGCCTTTCTTCGAGCGAAAGTACCTCCGTCTCCTCGGCGCCTGACCGGCCGATTGCTTTCCGCTTGACATTTCTTGCACGGTGTCTTAACTTGAACCCACAACAAGATGTAATTGTGGCACCAGTGGGCTGACCTTATGAGACTTGAGAGGGTACGGCAACAGCCGGTGTTGCGCTATCGGCGCACCGCCGTTCAAGCTGCGGAGGACCACCTGGTCGTCGAAGAGCCGCTGGAGATCCGCGTGAACGGCATCAGCCTGGCGGTGGTGATGCGCACACCGGGCGACGACCGGGAGCTTGCCAGCGGGTTCCTGTTCACCGAGCAGATCGTTGCCGACAGCTCGGACATTGTGCGGGTTGTGGCCGGCGTGGATGAGTTGGGTCTGCCAGCAGAGAACTGTATCGACATGCGCCTGCGCAAGCCGCTGGATCCGCGCAAGGAAGGCTGGCAGCGCAGCTTCTACGCCGCCTCGAGCTGCGGCGTCTGCGGCAAGAGGACCATCGCCGCATTGCGCTCCAGGTGCGCTCCTGTGGACGGTCAGCTCCGGATTTCTGCCTCGATTCTGGCCAGCTTTCACCGGCGTTTGCTGGCGACTCAATCGCTCTTTTCCCAGACCGGGGGCCTGCATGCCGCGGCGCTTTTTAGTGTGTCTGGAGAACCCGTGGTGGTGCGGGAGGATATCGGCCGCCACAACGCCGTCGACAAGGTGATCGGCTGGGCTTTGCTGCATGATCGGCTCCCTCTGGACGACACGGTGCTGGTGGTCAGCGGCCGCACGAGTTTTGAGATTGTCCAGAAGGCGTGGGTGGGCGGGGTGCCTGTAGTCGCCGGCGTCTCGGCTGCATCGAGCCTGGCGGTCGATCTGGCTCAGGAGGCTGGAATGACACTGATCGGCTTTCTGCGGGAAGATCGGATGAGTGTGTACTGCGGGCCGGAGAGGGTGGTTTGAGGTGAGTTGGCTACGGAATACCGAACGACGCCGAATCGGCACGCGATGACATGAGAATCCTCCTTCTCGAACCGTTCTACGCCGGCTCCCACAAGGCCTTTGCCGACGGGTTGAGGAAACACTCCCGTCACCAGATCAATCTGGTCACGCTGCCGGGTCGGCTGTGGAAATGGCGCTTGCGGACCGGCGCCCTCACCTTTGCGCGCGAGGTCGGCGCCCAACTCGCTGAGTACGATCTGCTTGTAGCGACTGACATGGTCGACCTGGCCGCCTTCAAGGGGCTCACCGGCTGGAATGGTCCGGCGGTGGCCTATTTCCACGAGAACCAGCTCAGCTATCCCGTGCCGAAGGGCCAAACGCCGGAGCCGCATTTCGGCTTTCTCAACCTGCACTCGGCAGTGGTTGCCGATGCCTGCTGGTTCAACAGCGAGTTCCATCGCAGTCAGTTTTTCGAAGATCTGCAGGGGTACTATTCCCGGATTCCGGAAGATCGACCTCCTGATTTCTCTGGTGAACTGCAGGAGAAGTCGCGAGTCGTCTATCCAGGGGTCGAATTGGGCGATCTCGGCCGGCCGTCGGCTCGTCGTAGGTCGGTGCCGGTGATTCTGTGGAACCACCGCTGGGAGTTCGACAAGCGGCCGGAAGTCTTCTTTGCCGCCCTTGATCAATTGGCCGAAGAAGGGGTCGATTTTCGCGTGATTCTGGCCGGCGAGGGGTCACAGATGATGCCGAAGCCTTTCCTCGAAGCCCGCCAGCGGTTTGGCAACCGCATCCTCCACTATGGCTACGCTGAGGAGCGCAGTCAATACGCCCGTCTGTTGCAGGCGGCAGACATCGTCGTTTCCACCGCGATTCAGGAGAACTTCGGCATGGCAGTGATCGAAGCCATCTACTGCCGGGCGCTGCCGCTGTTGCCGCAGAGGCTGGTCTACCCGGAGATCCTACCCGGAAAGTACCACGACCTGTGCCTCTACTCGGGCCGCCGTGATATGCTGGCGAAACTAAAATACCTGATCTCACACACCCAGCAGCTCGACCCGGTGCGGCACGAGCTGTCGGCGGCGATGCGGCGTTTCGACTGGCGGCAGCGCATCGCAGAGTTCGACCAACTTTTCTCAGAGATCGCCAATGAGCTTCGATAGCCAGACCCTTGGCCTTCTCATTCTGGTGGCCGCGGTGATCGTCTTGCTCTTTCTGTGGCTGCGGGCCCGCGAGCACCATCTTGCCGAGACCACCCAGCAGCAGCTCGAGTTTGTGCGCCAGGATGTGCGCCAGAGCCTCGAGGCGACCAAGAACGATTTCTTTCAGACTCTGCGGTTGCTGAGCGATTCGATGACCCAGCAGCTCGGCAACATTGGCCAGCAGTTGCAGAGGACGACCGGGCAGGTAGGGGAGCGACTCGACAACGCTGCGCGTGTGATCGGCGAAGTGCAAAAGAACCTCGGCGAACTGGGCAAGGCGACGCAGGAGATCAAGGAGCTGGGGCAGAGCGTATCGAAGCTCGAGGAGATTCTGCAGGCGCCGAAACTTCGCGGCGGTCTCGGCGAACTGCTGCTTGAAGATCTGCTGAAGCAGGTGTTGCCGGTCTCCTCGTTCGACATCCAGCATCGGTTCCGCAACGGACAGACCGTCGATGCCGTCATCCGCACCGCCGGCGGGCTGGTGCCGGTCGATTCGAAGTTTCCCCTGGAAAATTTTCGCAAGTTCTCCAGCGCCGAAGCCGAGGCCGATCGCCGTCAGGCGTACCGTACTTTCGTCAGTGACGTCAAGAAGCACATCGACCGCATCGCCAACAGCTACATCCTGCCGGACGAAGGCACCTTCAACTTTGCCTTGATGTACATCCCTTCGGAGAGCATCTACTACGAGACCATCATTTGCGAGGACAAGTTCGGGGGCGAGGAGGCGCTGTACAACTACGCCCTGGAACGCCGAGTGGTGCCGGTGTCGCCCAACAGCTTCTACGCACACCTTCTGGTGATCAGCATGGGACTCAAGGGGCTGCAGATTGAAAAGAGCGCTCAATCGGTGCTGCGCAATTTGAACCGACTCAGCGGTGACTTGCAGCGCTTCAGCGAGGACTTCGACGTACTCGGGCGGCACCTGACCAACGCCAAAAACAAGTATGACGACTCGGCGCGCAAGCTCGGGCAGTTTGCAGACCGCCTGGAACGCGTCACTTCCGAGACCCTCGGGCCAGGGGACGGCAAGGAGGTTCTGCCGGCTGGAGCGGCCGACTCGGGTGCCCCCGAGCACTGAAGGGCACCGTTCGGAGGGAGAAGGGTGCCACGCGAGGAACTATACGAAAACATTGTATTCTGAAAAAACAACACATAAGTACTGTTGTTTTGGAGCCGGCACCGAACACACCACGGAGATGTAGTAGACCAAGAAAACAACACCCTGACTTTGTGCTGGAGCTCAGGTGACACCACGATTCTACGTGCTCATGATGGACATCATCGGGTCGGCCCGGCTACCCGATCGGGAAGCGGTAACCAGGCGGCTGGAGGAGGTGATCGCCGCTACCAACCGCGCCTTTGGCGACGACTTGTTTGCGCCGTTCGAGGTCACGCGCGGGGACGAGACCGCTGCGGTCCTGCATTCGGCGGCACATGCCTACGACATCATGGCCGGCATCAGCGAGGCCATGGCACCCGTGAGGTTTCGCTCCGTGCTGGTTTTCGACGAATTGACAGCCGGACTCGACACCCGCCGCAGTAGCGTCATCGATGGGCCGGCCTTCTACCGTGCCGACGACATGATGCGGGCCTTGAAAAAGACCCAGAGGACCTTTGCGCTTTGCAGCGGCGACGAGGAGTTGGACGGCCCGACCGAGGCTCTGGTAAACCTGCTGCAGTGGCGGTGGGCGGAGATGACCGATCTGCAGCGTCGCATCGTCCGCCTCTATCAACAGGAGCGCAACCAGTCGCGAGTGGGGCAGAAGCTGGGTCGCAGCCAACAGCAGATTTCCTACGCCCTCAATGCCACGAAGTGGGAGCTTGTGGATGCCGCCGAGTCTGCGGTTCGGCATTTGTTCCGGCTCCTCGAGCAGCGTAGAGCCACAGTCACCCAGGGCGAAAAGTCGTGAAGCTCGCAGAGCAGATCCTGATCCTGGTAGCCGGATATGGCGGCGGCTTTTTCCTCGGCAGCTATCTGCTGCGGCGCATCCTCCGGTTTGTGGATCCGGGCCTGCGGGAGACCGTCAAGTCCGAGGTGGACTTTCACGATGTCGGCACGTGGATCGGGCTTTGCGAGCATTTCCTCATCGTGACCTTCGTGCTCGTGAACCAGTACACCGCTATCGGCTTGATCTTCGCGGCCAAGGAGTGGGTACGAGTCGACAAAGTGCGCGAGCGGCCGTCGTATTACCTGCTTGGCACCTTGCTGAGTATCTCGTTTGCGATCCTGTTCGGCGTTCTCATCCGATTGGCTCTGGGAATGAAACTGTCCAAATAGGGTCGCCGTTGCCTGGATCATTCGGGCGAAGGAAGCAGAGGTTTCATCCACAAACCAAGGAGGAACACCATGTCCGAGAGCGTGTACAAGATCGTCGAATTGGTCGGAACCAGCGAGACGTCCTGGGAAGAGGCCGCCAAGAACGCAGTGGAGACCGCAAGCAAGAGCCTGAGGGACCTGCGGGTTGCCGAGGTGACCCAACTTGATGTGAAAATCGAGGATGGGAAGGTGGTAGCCTACCGCGCCAAGGTGAGTCTTTCCTTCAAGTATTACACAGAGGACTAGCGAGGTGAGGGGGCGAGTGCCTTTTGGTTGCGGCGTCTCGTCCCCCATACGCTCTGTCCATGTCGGAACTCGACCGGAATCAGCTCGGTCGGATGTCGTGCGATCCTTGTCGAGTGAACGGAGGACATCGATGCGGCGGGACAAAGCGCGAGAGCACCGACCGGCTTTGGGGTTGGCACGGAGAAGCGGGCATTCTTCGATGATCGGCGGGACTGCGGCATGGCGCTGGTGTTGATCACTCCGAATCGAGACACTTCCGGCTGGGTGCGGGCGCTGCACGCGCTGGAGCCGGAACTGGACGTACGGGTGTGGCCGGAGGTGGGCGACAGGCGCGACATCGTGTTCGCTGTGACCTGGCAGCATCCTCCAGGCGAGCTGTCACGTTATCCGAACCTCCGGTGTGTCTCCTCGCTCGGCGCTGGGGTGGACCATATTGTGTACGATCCCGATCTGCCGAAGGGCGTCGCCGTGACACGGGTCGTCGATCCGGCCCTGGTCCAGTCGATGACGGAGTATGTGGTGACCGCGGTGCTGTTCCACCATCGCCGGTTCGGGCGATACCTGGCGCATCAATCTACGAAAAAATGGCTCCCCGAGCCGTCGCCGAGATTGGACAATGCCAGAATCGGCATTCTGGGGTTGGGGAAGTTGGGCGGAGCCGCTGCACGGGCGCTGGTTCAGCTCGGATTCGACGTTGCCGGGTGGAGCCGAACCGCGAAGTCGATGCCTGGGGTGGAGAGTTTCTCGGGCGAGGCGCAATTCGATCAGTTCCTGGCGCGGACGAACATTCTGATCTGCCTGCTGCCCCTGACGCCACAAACCCGCGACATTTTGAATCGCGACACTTTTTCGAAGCTGCAACCCGGGGCCTACATCATCAACGTCGCCCGGGGCGAGCACCTGGTTGAAGAGGACCTGTTGGAGGCACTCGACCGCGGGCTGCTGTCGGGCGCCTGCCTGGACGTTTTTCGCACCGAGCCGCTGCCGGCAGAGCATCCATTCTGGACGCACCCGAAGATCCTGGTGACGCCCCACATCGCCAGCGTCACCGATCCGGAGTCGGCGGCCGTGGAGATTCTGGAGAACTACCGCCGGCTGCAGTCGGGTGAGGCGCTGTTG
>CAZGRP010000121.1:0-7192 GCA_964527995.1 uncultured Cytophagia bacterium
TTTGGCCCGCTCTTTGTATACCTCTACAGCAGCTCATCCGACTATGCCATGTTTTCCTGCTCTTGACCAGGCACCAAGGGTGAGCACCGGACTTTCTGGCAGAGTGCCTGCCATGGATTCGGCTCAGGCGGGTCTGCAGCCGCGAGGTGACAGCCCCGCCCGAGACCCCGATAGAAAAGGAGCGTGAAATTCGATGAATCTGGAAAAGTTTACTTTGAAAGCACAGGAGGCGCTGGTACGCGCCCAGCAGATCGCTACCGAGAAGAATCACCAGCAGATCGAGGTCGAGCACCTGCTCAAAGCCCTGCTGGAAGACGCCGAAGGCGTACCCGTGGCCATCCTGAAGAAGCTCGGCGCCAACCTCTCGTTGATCGTCAGCCGCGTCGAGGATGAGATCAACAAGTTCCCCAGGGTGACGGGTGCCGCCGGCCAGGTTTACCTGAGCTCCCGCCTCAACGGTGTCATCAACGCGGCGATGAACGAGATGCGCCAGCTCAAGGACGAATACCTGAGCACCGAGCACTTGCTCATCGCCATCGCCGACGAGAAAGGCGGAGCCGCGGCCCAGATCCTGAAGCAGCAAGGCGCTGACCGCGATTCGATCTACAAAGTGCTCAAGGAGATCCGCGGCACGCAGCGGGTGACCGACCAGACGCCCGAGGACAAGTACCAGGCCCTGCAACGCTTCGGCCGCGACCTCACCGAGCTGGCCCGGCAGGGGAAGCTCGATCCTGTGATCGGTCGCGACGAGGAGATCCGCCGCGCCATTCAGGTGCTATCCCGGCGTACCAAGAACAACCCGGTGCTGGTCGGCGACCCAGGCGTCGGTAAGACCGCGATCGCCGAAGGCATCGCCCAGCGCATCGCCAACGGCGACGTGCCCGAATCGCTCAAGGACAAGCGCGTCATCCAGTTGGACCTGGGCACGCTGATTGCCGGCACCAAGTACCGCGGTGAGTTCGAAGAGCGCCTCAAAGCCGTGTTGCGCGAGATCGAAGAGGCCGAGGGCCGCGTTATCCTCTTCATCGATGAGCTGCACACCCTCGTGGGTGCCGGCGGTGCCGAAGGGGCCGTCGATGCCGCCAACATGCTCAAGCCGATGCTGGCGCGCGGTGAACTGCGTCTGATCGGTGCCACCACGCTCGACGAGTACCGCAAGTACATCGAGAAGGACAAAGCTCTCGAGCGCCGCTTCCAGCCGGTGTTGATCGAGGAGCCTTCGGTCGAGGAGACGATCTCGATCCTGCGCGGCCTGAAGGAGCGTTACGAGGTCTACCACGGCGTGCGCATCGCTGACTCCGCGATCGTGGCTGCCGCCATGCTGTCGCATCGCTACATCACCGACCGCTTTTTGCCGGACAAAGCCATCGACCTGATCGACGAAGCAGCGGCGAAGTTGCGCACCGAGATCGATTCGATGCCGGAAGAGATCGACCAGATCGAGCGTCGCATCAAGCAGCTCGAGATCGAACAGGTGGCGTTGAAGAAGGAAAAGGATGAGGCTTCCAAGGAGCGGCTGAAGCGTATCCAGGAGGAGCTCTCCAATCTCAAGGAGCAATCCTCGCAGCTCAAGGCGCGCTGGCAGATGGAGCGCGACACCATCAAACAGATCCGCGCCACCAAGGAGGAGATCGAGGCCACGAAACTGGAGGCCGAACGCGCCGAACGTGCCGGCGACTACAACCGCGCTGCGGAGCTGCGCTACGGCCGCCTGACCGAGTTGAACAAGCAGCTCGAGGACCTGAACGCCAGGCTGCTCGAGCTGCATAAGGACGGGTCGCTGCTCAACGAGGAGGTCACCGAGGAGGACATTGCCGAGATCGTGTCGCGATGGACCGGCATCCCGGTCTCCAGGATGCTGGAGAGCGAGCGCGAGAAGATCCTGAAGATGCCCGAGCGCCTGCGCCAGCGTGTCGTCGGTCAGGACGAGGCGATCGAAGCGGTGTCGTATGCGGTGCAGCGGGCGCGGGCCGGGCTCAGCGAGCAGAACCGGCCGATCGGCTCGTTCATCTTCCTGGGACCCACGGGTGTCGGCAAGACCGAACTGGCGCGGGCTCTGGCCGAGTTCCTCTTCGATGATGAAAACGCCATGATCCGCCTCGACATGTCGGAGTACATGGAGCAGTTCAATGTCTCGCGCCTGATCGGTGCCCCTCCCGGCTACGTCGGCTACGAGGAAGGCGGTCAGTTGACCGAAGCCGTGCGCCGGCGGCCGTACTCTGTCGTCCTTCTCGACGAGATCGAAAAGGCGCATCCGGAGGTCTTCAATATTCTCCTGCAGGTGTTGGAAGACGGCCGCCTCACCGACAGCAAGGGGCATGTGGTCAATTTCAAGAACACCATCATCATCATGACTTCCAACGTCGGGGCGGAGCTGATCATGCAGCGGTTCCAGGGAATGACCGACGAGAACCACGAACGCGTCTATGAGCAGACCCGGGATGACGTGTTGCAACTGCTGCGGCAGCGCCTGCGGCCGGAGTTCCTCAACCGTGTGGACGAGGTGATCGTCTTTCACCCGCTCACCCGCGAGCATATCCGTCGAATCGTCGACATCCAGTTCGACCGCATGGTGCGACAGTCTCTGCGCCGTCAGGGTATGGACGCCGAATTGACCGAGGCCGCCAAGGACTACCTGGCCAACAAAGGATACGACCCGGTCTTTGGCGCCCGTCCTCTCAAGCGGTTGATTCAGAAGGAAGTCGTCAACGCGCTGGCAACGTTGATCCTGGAGGGCCGGTTCCAGAAGGGGGACCTCATCCACGTCGAAGTGGAGAACGAGGAGCTGACCTTTACCAAGGCCGGCGAAACAGTGGTGGAGGAGATCACATTGTAACTTCCTGCCGGGCCAGAGACGAGATTCCCAGCCGCGGATGGAAACGGATTGAGGTGAGTGACATTCACCTGGTCATGCGCCGCCCTGTTCCGTCCGTGGCTTTTCTGTCTTGTCGCAGGGCTTATCTTGAGCGCAGCCGTGGGGGCCAGATCCTCGGACGCTTTACGTAGAACTTACCTGACAAATCTTCTCTGTTCCCTGTCACTATTCCGGCACCCTTGCATCAAACTAAACGATGGCCAGAAGCAGCGGAGCAACCATGCGGAGGCGCCGCCCTCGGGTTCCTATTTCGCTGCGTGCCCATGATTTCGAAACAGGAGTCGACTATATGAAGGTTCTTCGTCCACTCATTCTATTCTCCAGCCTGATGTTTGCAGCCTCGTTTGGCTACGGCCAGAACGGTAAAGTGCTGCGGCTGTCTCTGGATCAGGTTCTCGATCGCGCCAAGGCTCACAGCTATCAAGCCCGCATCGCCAGGAGCCAACTGGACCAGGCCAAGGGGCAGCGGCTGGAGAGCTGGAGCGGCTTCCTGCCCAAAGTAACCGTGTCGGAGGGCTACTTGAAGTCCAACGATCCGGTTGCTGTATTCAGCATGAAGCTGAAGCGAGGTGTCTTTTCTCAGCAAGATTTCGACATTGCAACGCTGAACCGCCCGGATGCTTTCGAGAATTTCACCACCTCTCTGCAGATTCAGCAGCCTCTCATCAACCTCGACGCAATCTACGCCAGGTCAGCGGCGAGACTCGGTGTGAAGGCCCGCCAGGAGGCGTTGAACCGTGCCATGGAAGCCATCGCCGTCCAGGTGAAAAGAGGCTATTACGGCCTGGTCTTGGCCCTGGAGAATCGCCAGGCGATCGACGAGGCACTGGCATCGGCACGAGCCCACAGGGATGACGCCAAGGCCGCGTTTGAGGAGGGGCTGGCGACGCAGGCAGATCTGCTGGCAGCCGAGGTTCGGCTGGCGGAATTGGAGGAACAGCGGATCATGGCTGAGCACCAGATTGCCAACGCCGGTGACCAGCTCAAGCTCATCATCGGGCTGGAGGAAGAGGCCACGATCGTGCCCACCGACAGCCTGGCCACACCGGCAGCGCCTGAGCTACCGGGCGAGTTCAATGATCTTCCCGAAAGGCGCTCCGATCTCCGGGCCTTGCGGTTCCAGGCCACGGCGGCTCGCCGCTCCGTGTGGTTGAAGCGCGGCAACTGGTTTCCGCGACTGAACGCCTTCGGCTCTGTGGAGCACAACTCGTCCCAGGCGTTCCGCACCAACGGCTCGATCTGGACGGTGGGGGTGCAACTGCAATGGCGTCTCTTCGACGGCTTCGGCAACCTCGGGCGCTCGCGGCAGGCTGCGGCCAAAGCCAAAGAGATCGACATCCGGTATCAGCAAGCCGCCGAGCGCGCGCAGTTTGAAGTTCGCAAGGCCAGGCGTGCTGTCGAGGCTGCCCAGAAAAGGATTCTCGTGGCTCAAACCGCGGTCGGTCAGGCCCGGGAGAGCCTGCGGATTGTCGAGGAACGCTACAGCGAGGGGCTGGAGAAGACCTCTGAGCTGCTCGACAAGGAGGCGGACCTGACCCGGGCCAGGCTTCGGCTCCTGAAGGCCCGATACGACTACAACATTGCCCTCAGCGAGCTGCGGTTCGCCCTCGGCTCCAGGTAGGCGTCATCTCTGTAACCCAGACAACTGATAGGAAACGGCACAATGAAACGAGGAAAACTAAAGATCTATCCTTTTGCGCTCGCTCTTTCAGGGCTGATTCTTGTGGGCTGTGGCCGTGAGGAGCTTCCTGAAAAGGACCTCCAGGGGCCGGTGGCGGTGCGCACTGCAGCCGTTACGATGAAACCCGTCGAGAATCGCCTGGTTTATTCCGGCACTGTGGAGCCCATCGAGAGGGCCGAGCTTGCCACCAAGATGATGGGATGGGTCGAGACCATCTACGTCGAGGAAGGGGAGGCGGTGACCAAGGGAACGGTGCTGGTGCGGCTGCGCAGCGACGAGCTGGAGGCCAAGCGCGCCCAGGCCGAGGCCGCTATCGCCGAGGCCGAGGCCCGGTTCAAGAACGTCAGCATCAACCTCAAGAGAATTGAATCGCTTTACCAGAAGAAGGCGGCCACCCGCAAAGAGCTTGACGATATTCGCACCGCCTTTGCCGCTGCAGAGGCACGCAGGAAGGCGGCTGTCAAGATGAAGGAGGAGGTCGATGGCCTTCTCAGGTACACGGCGCTGTCCGCACCGTTCGACGGTGTGGTGGCGAGGAAGATGGTGGATGTGGGCGACCTGGCCTCTCCCGGCCGGCCGGTGATGATTGTCGATAACTTGAGCCGTGTCAAGGTGGTGGCAAAGGTTCCCGAAGGCGAGATCAACAGTGTGGCGGTAGGAATGGCGATCAACGTCGAGGTTGGTTCGCTCGGCAAAGACGGCCGTCCCAACACCCGTCCTGGCAAAATCAGCCAGATTGTGCCTTCTACAGAACCGGGGAGCCGGCAATTCGACGTAAAGGTGGTTCTGGATAACCGGGATCGCAAGCTGAAGGCCGGAATGTTCGCGCGCATCACGGCGCCGACCGGGGGCAGCCCGGCGCTGGTGGTGCCGCAGAGTGCGGTCTTTCGCCGTGGCCAGCTCGAAGGTCTGTTCGTCGTCGACCCCGAGGGTCGGGCGCGACTCCGCTGGGTGCGAACCGGCGCCTCTTTCGACGCCGAGGTGGAGATCCTCTCAGGCGTAAACGCCGGCGAGACTGTCATCATCGACCCAAGTGCCTCGCTAGTGGACGGCGTGGCGGTGGAGGTGACGCAATGAAGGTCGGAATTGCTGGAAAGCTGGCGCACACCTTTATCAATTCCAAGCTGACACCGCTGCTGATGATCGCCGGGCTCCTCATCGGCATCTTCGCCGCCTACTTGACCCCGCGAGAAGAGGAGCCGCAGATCGTGGTGCCAATGGTCGACATCTTCGTGCCGTATCCGGGTGGTTCGGCTGCTGAGGTGGAGAAACGTGTCGCCAAACCGCTGGAGAGTATTGTCAGTGAGATCCAGGGTGTCGAGTACGTCTATTCCACGTCGCGTCGCGACTTCGCCCTCATCACTGCCCAGTACTATGTCGGCGAAAATATGGAGGACAGCCTGGTAAAACTCTGGGCGGCCCTTATGAAGAACTTGGATAAGATGCCGCCGGGAGTGCAGTTCCCGCTGATCAAGACCAAGTCGATCGATGACGTGCCGGTGCTGGTCTTGACGCTGTGGAGCGACACCTACGACGAATACCAGCTGCGCCGGGTGGCGGCTCAACTCGGTGAGGAGATCAAGAAGATCGACAAGGTCTCCGAAGTGGAGCTCACCGGTGGCTTGCGCCGCAAGATTCGTGTCGTCCTGGACCAGGCCCGGTTGCGCGCCTACAATGTGGATCCGTTGCAGGTGGCGCAACAGATCCAGGCTGCCAACCAGAACTTGAGCGTCGGCAACTTCCAGAGCGTGAACCAGGAGTTCGTCGTCCGCACCGGCGAATTCCTTGCCAGCGCAAAGGATGTCGGCGACCTGGTCGTCGGCGTGCAAGGCAACAATCCGGTCTACCTGCGAAATGTGGCAACGATCCAGGATGGAGCGGAGGAAATCCAGAGCTACGTCTTCCTGGGGTTTGGACCGGCTGGCGAGCAGGGTGGAAGTGTGTCGGGCAAGAACCACTCGGGATCGGACTATCCAGCCGTCAGTATCTCCATCGCCAAGCGAAAGGGCGCCGACGCCATGCGCGTCGCAGATCGCGTTTTGGCCAAGGTGGAAGCCCTCAAAGGGCGACTGATCCCGGCAGATATCCACGTTGCTGAAACTCGGAACTACGGCAAGACCGCCTCGGACAAGGTGCTTACCCTGCTGGAGCACCTGCTCGGCGCCATCGTGGCCGTGACGATTGTGGTCGGTTTGTTCCTCGGATGGCGCGGCGGACTGGTGGTGCTCGCCTCGGTGCCGATCACCTTTGCCCTGACCCTGTTTGTCTACTACCTGTTCGGCTACACCCTCAACCGGGTCACCCTGTTCGCCTTGATTTTCGTGACCGGCATCGTGGTGGACGACTCGATCATCATCGCCGAAAATGTCCACCGCCATTTTTCCATGCGCCGGTTGCCGCCGCTGCAGGCCGCCATCGCTGCCATCAACGAGGTCGGTAATCCGACGATCCTGGCAACCTTCACCGTCATCGCTTCGGTGCTGCCGATGGCTTTCGTCTCCGGCCTCATGGGGCCCTATATGAGTCCGATGCCCATCGGTGCCTCGATGGCCATGCTGTTCTCCCTTCTCGTGGCCCTGATCGCCACACCATGGCTCTCCTACCGCCTTCTCAGAGGGGGAAAGGAAGAGAAGGAG
>CAZGRP010000122.1:0-7050 GCA_964527995.1 uncultured Cytophagia bacterium
GTGTTCTGGAGCGGGGTATCGAGGGTGATGGCCTCAAAGCTGAACGCCAGGGCGTCGGCAAGGATGCCGCTCAGCGCCCCGATGCGAACGACGATCTTTTGCACCGAAGAGAGATTGCGCCGCTCGATCTCCCGCTCGACAGCGCTAACGATGGACTGGGCGATGGCCAGCTCGTGCATACCTTCCGAACGATGGTTTTTCGCACCCTACGTCGACCTCGACCGCCCGCAAGGCGGCGTTCCATTCCGATAAACGATCTTCCGCAAAGCGACGCGGGAAAGCTCCTCATTCGGCTGAACTTACTGACTTCTGCCGGCAAAGTCAAGGCCGGCCACTGCTCCCTTCAGATGCTCTGGAACGCATCGCATGCCTGCTGTACGCCTGAAAGGCCAAGGTCCCGCTGAACGGTTGCAATAGACGAGACAGGGTGTCCGCGCAGCGCAGGCGCCACTCCTGCTCGAAGTTTTCGCTGCTCCACGCAGCTGATCTTCGGGAAGTTACTTTCGGAAAGAATTGGATTGGAGATCGGTTTTGGGGGAATCACCGTTTTCAGCGGAGAGCCTGGAGAACAATTCCTCTGCCAGCTTTTCTCCCCTTTCGACAGCCATCTCCATGCTTCGAAATCGATCCATCGGAGATAGCACGTTCCTGACAAAGAATTTCCCCAGCGTTTTCATTTCGTCCACACGCATTCCCTCAAGCGTCCGAGCGCAGGCGTCCTCCGTCTTCGCGACGGCAATTTGATTCAGCATCCAGGGAGTAACAAGAGAGAATGTATAAAAATCATCCGACTCCCTGAGTCCGACAACCTGGACGGTGAGGGCATGATTCGTAATCGGAAGTCCCCAGAAGCGAGTTACGAAAATCTCCGTATAGACTTTCTCGAAGGCCTTCTTCAGCTCATCTGCGTCCGAAAATCTCATTTTCGAGAGGCCTCCCATGAGTCTGGGTCATATCAGCAAGGAGTTGCTTCCACCCCGATATCTTTCAGTTCATCCAGAACCCGCTCCAACAATGCGGGAACATGGCGTCCAATCTTGAGCTCGGTCCCAAAAGACACGATGTCCTGCGGCTGAATACCGACAATAACCGTCGGGGGCAGCTTCCCCAGGCGTCTGGCGATATCGAGCACGTCCAGTACATCGATTTCGTGGGAGGATATCTTGCGAGTGAGCGTCGAGGGCAGGTTTTCAACATCGAAGCTCACGACTGTCCCTGGAGGTTCCCCGACCAGAACAGAATCGACTACAACCAGGTAGTCAGCCTCTTCGATGATTGACAGCAGGCCCAGGCCACCCGTTCCGCCGTCGTAGAGTCGAACGTTGGGAGGAAAGGAGAACCTTGCTTCCAATTCCTGGATGACACGGACCCCGACACCATCGTCGGTTCGAAGAAGGTTTCCCACTCCCAAGACTACGATTCGGTTCATCATCTTCCAAAAAAAGAATGGGGAACCTTCGCCCTATCGGGCACAAATACCCCATTCCTCCGGCGCTCATAGAGCGACTTGCGCAACTCAGCTCGCTGAATCAATCGGACTGGTACCTGTAGCCTCCGATAATGGCATCCAGATTCCCGGTCTTGAACTTGATCGTCTTCCAGAGTTGGAAGTACACATGGACGACAACCCAGACCAAGATCAGCCACCACAGGATATGGTGGGCTGTTCGGACATTCTTGAGTCCACCCAACAGGTCCACGACCCAATCGGTGGTAAAATGCAGCAAAGCCGGCCACCACCAGTTAATCGCATACTGGGCAACATAGAGCGCGAAACCGGTAAACATGAGGAGTATGGCAAGGATGTGAAAGGACATAAACGACATGATATCGATCGGGTCCTCATACTCATAGCGCACACGTTCACCGGAAAGTCTGAAATAGAACTTCAGTTGGATCCAGAATTTCTTCAGGTTGGTGGCGGTGGGCCAGAGGTCCTTCCATCGCTTTCGGAACGTCGAGAAGAAGATGAGATAGATGGTCACGAAAATGGCCACGTCGAACACGGCGGCTGCTACGAAATGGATGAACCTCACTTGCGCCATGAAAAACGTATTCACTGGCTCGCCATCGGGAGCGATATACGCGGGCGTGTATGCGATGTAGAGACCTGTCACCAACAACACTGCGACGCTCAGGAAGACCGTCCAGTGGATGATTCTCACCGAGGCAGGCCACACGTACCTGATCTTCTTGTCAGTCATTGTGTCTACCTTAGAATCCTGACCTGGTCTTGAATTTGAGAACTCGGTTTGTCTTCGGTTCAATCACGTGAACCCCGCAGCCCAGTCAAGGATCGTAGGAGTGTACGACCCGTAAGACTTCTAGGGGCTTTTCGGGATCAACCACCGGAGTGCCAATCAGCGCCTCCTCCACGGGACCCCGCACACCCTTATCATCTCTGGGTGAGAAATTCCAGGTCGACGGTGAGACCACCTGATAGTTCTTGAGTCTGCCATTTTCGATCTCGTTCCAGTGTGCCAGTGCCCCTCGTGGCGCTTCCCACACCGCCATACCGCGTCCAGAATCCGGCACATCGTAGTCCACATAAAGGTCGGTCTGGCCATTCCTGAAGTTCGCAACCAGCTCGGTGGTCCAGTCCACCATCGCGTCAGCAATCAGCTTGCACTCCAATGCTCTCGCTGCGATCCGTCCAAGAGTGGAGAGCAGGACTTGCGGCTGTCCGGGCACGCCCAGTGCTGCCAGGGTGTCATCGATGAGTTTCCTGGCCTTTTCATTTCCGGAAAGGTAGGCAACCAACATCCTTGCAAGCGGCCCCACCTCCATGGGTTGATCCTGGAACCGCGGAGCCTTACACCAGCTATATTTTTCACCTTTATCCAGATCCGAGTATTCGGGCTTGGTGACACCTTCGACGGGATTGAGAGGTCCGGAATCCTCCGTGTACCAGCTATGACCTACATACTCGGTCACCTTATCCGGTTTGACCTCTTCGACTTTCAACTGGCCGGCGAAGACGGCGCCCGGCGGCAACATCCGCTTTTGCGGATCCCAGGTCTCATCTTCGAACACACCCCAGGCCAGATAATTTGTGTGGCTCTTTCCAATCGAGGCCCAATCCAAATAGTATGGTGCCACGGCCAGAACGTCGGGGATATAGACCTGATCAACCCAGGTCTTGAGCTCCTTTGCTCTGGAAAGCGCATCGCCCAACATCTTGGCATCGGGCGTAATCGTAACCCCTCCAGGCACGGTCGTCATCATGTGAGGAAACTTGCCGCCCAGGAGAGCTACAAGTTGCGCCGCTTTTGCCTGCATCTCCAGAGCGTCCAAGTAGTGCGCTACGGCGACCAGATTCAACTCGGCGGGAAGCCTGTAGGCAGGATGACCCCAATAGGCGTTGGCAAACGGTCCCAGCTGACCGCTATCCACGAAAGCCTGGATTCTTGCCTGAACATTCTTCAGAGAAGCCTCCTTGGGCTTTGCCTTCAGAGCACTTACGATGTCGACATAGTCCAAGGCATGAAGATGGTAGAAGGCAAGAATGTGGGAATGCACAAATTGGGCACCCTCGATGATGTTCCGAATGATGCGCGCATTGTCGGGAGGTGTCACACCGAAGGCATCCTCAAGGCTGTACGTCGAGCAATGTCCGTGAGAGATGGGACACACGCCGCAGATTCTCTGCGACAGGTACCAGGCATCACGCGGGTCGCGCCCCTTCAGCACAATCTCCATCCCACGGAACAAGGTGCTGGTACTCCAGGCATCCTTCACCTTCCCACCCTCGACTTCGACTTCGATACGAAGATGCCCCTCCAGCCGAGTGATGGGATCAATGACGATTTTCTCTGCCATCGTTACTCAGCTCCTTCCGGCTTGTCTTTGGGTTCTTTTTCAACTTCCTCTGCTGCCGGTTCCTGTTCGACCTTCTTGCGAGTTGTCAACACAGCGTGAGCCGCTACCCCACCCACGGCAGCTCCCACCAACGTAAAGCCAATTCGATCTGCCGTCAGCTCGACACCTCCAAATCCCGGAATCTTGACACCACGACGTCGGGCGAAGAAGGGAGCGCCATTGTCCGCCCATTTTTCCTGTGCACATCCGATGCAGGGCGAACCAGCTCCGATGCACCAGTTGGTCTTCGCATTCCAGCGATCCAACGAGCAGGCCGAATAGGTCTCAGGACCTTTGCATCCCATCTTGTAGAGACAGTATTGTTTCTTGGCCTCTTCGCTGCCGAACTCCTCGACGAACTCGCCGGCATCAAAATGAGCGCGGCGCTCGCAGATGTCGTGAATCCGAAGCCCGTAGATGAATTTGGGCCGCCCTTTTCGATCCAACTCCGGCAGCCTTCCCAGGAGAAGATAGTTGATGACCGTCGCCGTGATCCACTTCGGATGAACCGGGCAGGTCGGAAGGTTGACGAATTTCTTCGGGCTCAATCCGGTTGCCTGCTGGGTCCCCGTGGCTCCTGTCGGATTGGGCTCACATCCGACCCATCCGCCATCAAAGGAGCAACTGCCGACGTTCAGCACGGCGGCAGCGTCGGCACAGACTTCCCTGGCAATCTCGATCCCCGTCTTGCCGCCGATTCGCAGAAAATTCCCGTCCGAGCCGGTCAGGCTTGCACCTTCCACAGCGACCAGGTACTCGCCTTTGTACTTCTTCATGGTCGCGTATCGAGCCTCCTCCGCCCGCTTGCCGGCTGCGGCCATGATCGTTTCATCATAATCGACGGACAGAATGTCGAGGATCACTTCATCTGGGCCGGGATAGAACCCTTGAATAAAGGATTCCGTGCACCCTGTGCATGAACCCAAATGGAGCCAGATCAACGGAGGACGGGTTTTGGCTTTCTCGATGGCATGAGCGATCTCTGGGATCGCCGCTCTACCCAGCCCTAACATCGCCGCGATAGAGCCACAATACTTGAGAAAGTCCCGTCGAGACAGTCCGTTTTGCATGACTCTCAAGGCCAACTTTTCGGTACTTGCCATGACAGTCGTGGTTTACAAAGCCTGAACAATGCGCACATTCTTCAGACTTTGAAGGACGCCTCTCTTCGCCCGCTAGGAATGAAGGTTGTTATTGTGAGAAAAGAGTCTTGCCTCTGGGAAACCCTTCCTGAAGCGGATCTGCACCGGTCCTTTGGCAAGATCCCGGTGTTGGTCCGATCCGCGGCCAGGGCCACTCAGGAAGTGAAGCGCTACGAGCGTATGATGTAGCTTGATGAAGAGATATGGCCTGCTGCGACAAACAAGTTCACGACTACTACCCCCGCGCCGCAGCGAAGCGGCCATGCATTCGGACAAAATAGAGAATGACTGCCGCACCACAAAACCATGACTCAGCGGTCATCGGCATGAGCAAGATCGCGGCAGCAACTGACTCCGGTTGAGGTAGGTACGAAGGAGGCGGAATCCGTTATCCCAAAGTTCGGAATGCGGAGTCATGGATTGCGCTGCGCGGCAATCGGATTATCGAAGGCTTGTTGCTTCCTTTCGGAACGGTCTGCGCGACTTACGAAAATCATGCCAGCCAATCGCTGCTCGTGCTAAAGAGTTGTTTTTTCGGGGACGCGTCCAAAGTCTCGGAAGCCCAAACGCCGATTTAGCCCGCCTTTCGCTCTCATTTTCGGTAAACACGTCCCACTCGTTCTCAGTATTGAGAAACGGCCTATTAGGCGAAATTATAATAATTTACAGGCAGGTTTCTTCAGAACCCTTCCCGAATCTGGGAATCTACTCTCTTGAGCCCCGGTGCGGCCGGCACCTCAATCGAGCAAGGCTCTGATGAGAGAGGCCCCGCTGCCGCAAGTCGGCCCTCCATGGGCCCAGCCGGGCCCCAATCTCGGCTGCCGGTACCGCGGCGCCGGCAGAAAGAGGGGGGTCGATGGCCGTGGCTTGGAGGTGTAAGGGCGCTGGAGGGACTGCGCGACAGAGGACCGACCCATAAGGTTGAATAATGATTCTTCCGATATGTATAAAGAAGCGGCGGTGCCGCGCAACATTCCCGGACCCCGTATTGGGATTACCCAGGTGCGGATACACGCCTAGGAAGAGTCGGGTAGGAACCCCAACGTCGAACGACGACCTCGTCCAGGGCTCGTGGGCTTTCCGCACTTTCAGGCGTGGCCGACGGGGTTCAAACCTCACGAGCCCTTTGATTCCTCCCGCGACCGAACTGCCCGTCGGCATTCAACCCTGGCTACTTTCAATGGGGTGGCAGCATGAAAATCAAATACAAACTTGTGCTCAGCCTGTTTGCCATCATCGGTGCAAGCCTGCTCTTCGCTCTCGTCTATAACAGCCGTCAACAGTCGCGGCAGCACCTCAAGGAGGCCGAGAACCTGTGGCTGCGGGTGGCCCAGACCATGGCTGAAACCTGGGCGATCTCCATGGAATACACGGGATCTGAGCGTGTCGCCCAGAGTCATTTGGCCCAACAGGCAAGTCTGGGGCCCTTGCTCGAAATCCGCCTGGCGAGAAGCTTGACGTTCGGGCCTGTCCGTACCGGCGGCACCCCCTATGTCACCTCCAGGCTGGAGAAAAGGGTCGTTGCCCAAAGACGCCCTGCCTTCGAGCTTATCCGGCGGCGGCCGTACAGCGAGCTGGTCACCCTCGTGCCGATCGTGGCCAAGCGCCGCTGCATCGACTGCCACCAGAAGTTCGGCCACAAGGGCATGCGGGAAGGCGAAGTAATTGCTGTCCTGTCGCTGCGAAGTTCACTGCGGCAGATGCAGGCCGACATGGCCAAAGGCAAGCGCAGTCTCATCCTCGTTTTCGCCGGCATTCTGACTGCAGCCCTGGCGATCGTCTATCTTACCGTCAGCAAGCTCACCCGCCCGATCGCCCTGCTGACCGATGCCTCCAAAGAGGTCGCTGCAGGCAATCTCGACGTTCATGTCGGGATCGCTACCCGGGACGAATTGGGGATTCTATCTAAAGCCTTCAATGCCATGACCGCGAAGCTCCGGGAGGCGCGTCTCACCTTGGAAAAACGGGTCCAGGAGCGCACCGAGGAACTCTCGGCAGTGGTGGCCGTCGCCAACACCGTCAGCCGCTCCCTGGATCTGGACCGCATTCT
>CAZGRP010000123.1:0-7000 GCA_964527995.1 uncultured Cytophagia bacterium
CCAGCCCCTCGGGCTGCCAGGCGACCTCATACCGTCCCGCCGGCCGGGGCTCGTCCAGCAGGACTGCCACGCGGCGGCCGAGCACGTTGAAGATCTCCAGTCGCACCCTTGCCGCCTGCGGCAGGCTGAACGTGATGCGGGTGGCGGGGTTGAACGGATTGGGATAGTTCTGCGACAACTCGAAGTTCAGCGGCGGCCGCGGCGTGCGCTCGGCCACTGCCGTTGCCGCGTGCGGCGCAGCCTTGACCTCGAAGAAGCCGGCGGTCGATCCCATCGTCAGGTCGTCATAGAGAAGCGCGTGGGTCAACTCGCCTGGGTAGCCGCGGAACAGCGTCGTCGCCTGGTCCGCTGCGGCGTCGTAGACAACGATGTCGCGGCGGATGGCGAAGTAGACGCTGTCCGGGTGGTTCTTGTTGATCGCCACCGCCTCGAACGCCCCTTCGTGCGGCCCGACTGCAGCCAGACTGATGGTCTCGATGGTCTTACCCCCGTCGAACGAGCGCGCGATGGCATTGCTCAGATTATGGCCCGCCGCCAAATAGAGCGTATCGATGCTGTTCGGGCTGGCCATGATATCGTTCACGGGCAGCGGGAACGGCACCGGGTTGAAGGTGGCTTTGGGTCCGTAGGAGATCCGCGACCATGTTGCCCCGCGATCCAGAGACCGGTAGACCGCGCCGGAGTCGATGCCGGCCGGTGTCACGTTGCCGCCGGCAGCGTAGAGCACGACCGAATCGAGCACCGTGTTTCGGGCCACGATCACCGCCTTGAAATTGTGATTGCCCGCCTGCGGCAACGTTTGCCACGAGTGCCCGCCGTCGGTGCTGAGGAGGAGTGCACCATACAGCGTGTTTTCGGCGTTGGCGGCGGCAAAGACGCTGTCGCTGGTCAGGAAGGCGATGGAGCTGATACGGCCTCCCTGCGACTTGAAAAAGCCGGCGTCCAGTCCGGTGATGTTTTCGTACGCGACACCGGTCCAGTCGTCGTTGTTGAATCCGCCATTGTTCGTTGTGAAGAAGCCGTTGCGGTTGGCGGCTACGATGTGGTGACTGTCGAAGGGGTCGATGGCGATGGCCGTGAACCCGCCGTTGCCGCCTCCAGGTGGCGTGATCGGGAAGTTGCCGTAAGGCGGCGCCCATTTCGCCACCGCCTCGATGGTGGTGTCCGTGAAGACCGTGGTGAAGGCGATGCCGGCATCAGTGGCCAGGTAGACCCTGTCCATGTCCTCCGGGATTTGAGCGATCTTCCAGATGGTGACTGCCTCGATGCCGGTGCGCACGAAACGATACGTGCCGTTGATGCCGTCGGTGGAACGAGTCGGTGCGCCATCACCCTGCGACAGGTAGATGTCGGTGTTGGGGACATGACCGAACGCCGAACCAGAGAAGGTCACCATCTGCATGCCTGGCTCGCCCGAGCCTGCAACGGGCTGCCACGTCTCGCCAAGATCATCCGAGAATCTGAGCTGGCCGCCAAGCAGCATCAGGCGAATGCCGTCGGTGGCAGGCAGTGCGGCGTCATGAAACAGCTTCAGCCTCATCCAGCCACCCGTTTGCAGAACCCGCGACCAGGATCGACCGGCGTCAAAGGAGCGCCAGACACCCTCAAGCGCCGGGTTGGGGTCGTCCACGGCCACCCACACGGTGTCGCTGTTCGTCGGATGGGAGACGATGCTGGTGATGGAACGGGCTGTGTCGCTGCCAACGGTAATGTAGAGCGGCGTGAAGTGGACACCGTCCTCGGTGGCCAGAAGCTGCCCCATCGAACGGTCCCAGCGTGGATTCGAGGTGGCGTAGAAACTGCGTCCACTCGGGTCGTCGCGTCGCAGCTCGACGATGCGCACGAACCCATCATGAATCGCTGCGGAGCTGTCTGGCACCACGCTGATCTCCCAACTGCGCCCGGCATCGGTGGAGCGGAAGACGAAGTTGCCGGCGCTGACGAGGGCCACTGGACCCTCGGTCGAGATCCACTGAATGGAACGTGGCTGTCGTGGCGCCGCGGGGAAGCGGTCAGCGAGCATGCGCGCCACCATGAACGGGTCCAGCAGAGTGCGCCAGTTGACGCCGTCCTCAGAGACCTCCGAGCCTGTCAGCGTTCCCGCCTGCTGGAAGGTGCGCGCGTAGCAGTATCCTTCCGAGGCTTCGACCTGAGCTCCGCCACCGCCGAAGCCCCGGATCTCTCCCTCGGTGAGGAATTCGAGGGAGTCGGTCGGAAAGGCGGCTCTCCAGGTCTGGCCGCTGTCGGCGGACATAAAGATCGATTGAGCCGACTGCACAGCCGCGATCAGCACGCCGTGCACCTCGTCGAAAGCAAAATCGGAGACACTGCCGCCGTAGAGTCCCAGGTTGATGCGATCTCTTGCAGTGGCCAGAGGCGGCGGTGGCCGAAAGCCACCCCCAAGATGAATGACGCCTGGATGAACGATCGTTCCTCCAGTTGGAATATTCATCCCATGTAGGGTTACATCGAATTCGGGGGCGAAGATGCCAATCTCGCCGATTGAGGGGGCATCCGGGTCGATCTCGGCCTCGAAAGAGATCAGGGGCAACGGACCAGGGCCGCTATAAACCAGCACCGTTCCTGGCGGCGCCAGGAGGTCGAATTCCAGCGAGTCGCCGATGACGTTGACACTGACGGACCAGCCGGCCAGTTCGGCAGCCGGCACGCTGGCCGAAGGCAGCCAGCGCAGTTGCGGCGGCATGGCGGTCAGCACGCCCCGGATGCGGCTGAGCTCGGAGTCAGGAGGTGCGGGTTCCATCAGCGACAGATCGATCCGGACGTGGTCTCCGGGCTTGGCGTTGAGTTCGGAAAGAGCAAAAGGGAAATCTCCACTTCCGGGGCCATGACGATCACCGACATAGAGTCTGCCGTGGGCCAGCAGCGAGTCGGGGACAGGGACAATGGCGCCCCTGCTGACCAGTGTGACGTTTTCCAGGAGCAGGTCGACGCTATCTCCCCTTGCAGCCTGGGCATCGATGGTGCCGTCGAGGAGAACGAGAAGGGCTGGGCTGTAGGGATCATTCACAAAGAAAGTGCCCGGAGGTGCCTGGGCGGTGACATGCAGCGAATCGGGCGTTCCGGATACCGTGATGTTCCATCCACGGAGATCGGTTTTGGAGGTGTCGATGGGCGTCTGTAAGGTCAGCACATCCGAGGACACCCGCACGGTCAGGTCGAAGCCGCTCACCTGGGAATCGGGCGGCACGGGCTGAAAGAAGAGCAAGGGTAGCTCAACGCTACTGCCCGGCGGCGCCGAGAGATCGCGCGGGAATCCCAGGATAGGCATGTAGTCGGGATCGGGATAGCCGGGCCCACCTCCGCCGACATGGACGACGCCCGTTTGGACGAGCGAATCTCCGAAGGCCTGTTCAAAGCCGTGCAGGGTGAGGTAGAACTCCTCGGTGGAGACCAGAATATCGCCGGGCACCGGTGCGGCGGAGTCGACGTCGGCCTCAATGCTGATGAGGGGCAGGGGATCGGGGCCGTTGTAGGCCAGCACGGTTCCCGGCGGCGCCTGGAGGTCGAATTCCAGAGAGTCACCATTGACGTTGACGTTGAGGGACCAGCCGGCGAGTTCGGGAGCTGGCACGCTTGCCGAGGGTAGCCAGTGGAGCTCCGGAGGCATGGCCGCCAGCACGCCACGAATGCGGCTGAGCTCGGAGTCAGGGGGAGCAGGCTCTGTCAGCGAGAGGTCGAGGCGGACTCGGGATCCGGGTTCGGCGTTGACTTCGGACAGCGCGAAAGGCTCATGCCCTGGACCGGGGCCGTTTCCGGCGATGACGATTGCTGGCGCCAGCAGCGAATCGGGTATCCAGCTCGAGCTGCCCTGCGTCACTACCTGGACCGCCTGCAATAAAACCCAGACGCTGTCTCCATCGGTGGCATCGGGCGCCAGATAACCGCGGAAGAGTGCCAGCAGGGCTGGCGGTTCGTTTCCGTGCGTAAAGACCGATCCTGGTGGAGCGCTGGCGATGAAGTGCAAGGAGTCGGGAGTTCCGCTAACTGTGATCTGCCACCCCTGCAGGGCCGTGTTGGCGGTGTCGACTGCGGTTTCCAGAGTGAACAAAGGAGAGCTGACGCGCAAAGTGATGTCAAAGGCGCTGACCTGCGAATCGGGTGGCACCTGATCGAAGAACAGAAGAGGCAATTCCGCCTGGCTGCCCGGGGGCGCGTAGAGAGGTGGTGGAAAACCGAGGATTGCCTGCATTCCCCCCGGCGGCGGTTGCTGGGCGAAGCCGCTGGTAGCAGCGGCGAGCAGAGCAAGGAGGACGATTCTTGCCTTCATAGCTCGACCCCTTTGTTGTGTGGCCTTGGACTTCTCAGCGAGATAGAAATCTGGTCTATAAAAAATCATCGGCATGGCCCTGAATAATTGAACCTGGACCGGGCAAGAGGAACAGGATCTCGAATTTCGCCGAGACGGGAGAGCCAGTCGTGCCGACCATGGGGGCTGCGCAGGGGCATCCTGGTGGGATTCCCCGGAGAGCATCGGCAAGGAGTGCTGAGCCTTGAAGGTTAGGGTAGCTTGACTTTGGACTAGGGCGAATGTATATTTAGGGAGCAGCTCAGGATTCGAGGATGGCCGCATGAAGAGGACAACCCAAAACTGGATGGCGAGTTCTGAGTATGACATCCAGATGGCTGAACATATGCAAGAGACCGGGCGGTACATCTACGTCGTTTTCATGTGCCACCTTGCTGTGGAGAAATTGCTGAAGGCCATCGTGGCGGAATTTCAGGCGGAACTTCCGCCGAAAACCCATAACCTTCGCTGATTTATTCGATTGACTGGTCTCAAAGTCCCTCCAGAACACGAGCACATCGTAGACTTCTTAAACTCGGCAAGTATCCCCACGCGTTATCCGGAAGATATCAGAGAGTTACAAAGACAGTACGGCGCCGAAATCACTGCGGAGTATCTGAAACGGACCGGGGAGTTACTGCAATGGCTAAAAGAAGACGCGAGATTGCGGCCATAATTCGCCGATATGTAGTGAGTCTGCAAGCACGCGGGGCAACGGTTGAGCAAGTCATCCTGTATGGCTCGTATGCCCACGGCAGAGCGCGCGAACACAGTGATATCGACGTCGCCGTCATTTCACCCTTCTTTCGCGGCCGCGGAATACGGGAACGCCAGGAGTTTCTCGGACTGGCATTCGGAGACCTCTACGAGCCGATCGAGCCGCGCGGCTACACTCCTGAGGAATACGCCCAGGCCGAAGCGGGGACGTTGCTTCATGAGATCAAACGCACAGGGGTCGTCATCTACCAGGCACACCGGGCAAGAACGCCTGAGAAGGTGTCGTAGATAGTGATGTGATCCCTGGAATTGGCAGTAAGCCTACCTTGGAGTCCGCTCGACGACGGACGCTCTCCTATCCTGCCACCACCCGTAGCAAAAAAGCGGTCAATAACCCGGCATAGTTTCCCAGCAGGTATCCCAGAATCCCCATCAGCAAGCCCACCGGGGCGAGCGACTCATAGTAGGCGGCGGCGACGATGGGGGCGCTGGCTGCCCCACCGATGTTGGCCTGGCTCCCCACGGCCACCAGAAACATCGGCGCCTTGATCAGGCGAGCTCCGAGGACCAGAAAGGCGACATGGATGAGAATCCACACGGCACCGACCAGGAGTAGCACGGGTGCCGCAGCGATGCCGGCCAGGTCGGCCTTGGCGCCAATCGAGGTGAGGAAGAGGTAGAGAGCGACGTAGCCGAGTTTCGAGGCGCCGGCGTTTTCGATTCGGCGCAGAGGGGTGAAAGAAAGCAGGACGCCGAGGGTCGACAGCAGGATGACCATCCAGGTAAACTGCGAGAAAATGGCCGCCAGCCGAGGAGCATGTTGCAGAAGAGCAGGTTGAGTCAGATCGTGCATCCACGCCCCCAGGCTGTTCGAGATCACCGCACCGACAAAGCCTACCGCGATGACAACAGAAGCGTCCGCCAGCGTCATCGGTCTGCTTTTGCTTTCCTGGAAATCCTTCAGCCGCCTGTCAAGGTCTTCGATGACGTCCGACCGAGCCCGGTTCCAGCGGTCGATGATCTTCTGATAGTTGGCCAGAAAAAGCAGCACACCCATCCACGTGTACCCAACCGCCGTGTCGACGATGATGATCGGGCCGATGATGCTGTCAGGGGCCCCCACCGACTCTTTGATGGCCGCGAAGTTGCCGCTGCCGCCGATCCAGCTTCCCGACAGCGCTGCCAAGCCCTTCCAGGTGTCCGGGGGCAACCAACGTTCGAAAAGAAGATAGACGACGGGGCCGCCAATAACCACCCCGGCCGTGCCAAAGAGCATCATGACGATGGCTTTGGGGCCGATTTTCAGGATCGTCGGCACGTCGGTGGTCACCATCAGGATGAACAGACTGAACGTAAGCAGGTAGTCTCTCATCCAGTCGTACGCGGGGGAGGACGCCGGGATGAGGCCAAAGGTGGTCGCGAAGGTTGGCAGGTAGTAGATGAGGACGATGGAGGGGATGATGCTGAAGAAGCGTTGCGCCCAGGGCTGCCTGGCTGTCCAGAAGACCGCTGCACAGACGGTGGCGGAGAAGGCGAAAATCGTCATCGGATCACGGAAAAGCGGCATTCGGTCTCCCGGTCTTGGTTGTCAGTCCTGTCGGTTCAATAGATCTTCTCCAGGCCGCTGCCGCCGTCCTGAGGGCTGCTTGGCCACGGGTCCGGCGATTTTCCAGAACGGTATCGTCCGCTCCGGCAGGTCTCGACACTGAAAGCTTCCCGGGACAGACAAGTTCTGCACATCGCCCTGCTCCCGGGCTTCGCTCGCATCCATTCACCGAATCGAATTCCCGCCCGCGCCGGAGACCTATCGACGCACAGAATACATAGAGGGGAGCAAAAAGTCAAGCGCCGGATGCTTGAGCGGGGGCTGGCGCCCTATCCGTTGGCAGCCCGTGTCCGCTGGGCGAGCGAGCCGCGCCCAGCGACCAAGACGCTGCCATCCGCAATCGAAGGCGCCCCAGCGCCAGCGCCATCATC
>CAZGRP010000124.1:0-6861 GCA_964527995.1 uncultured Cytophagia bacterium
AAAACCATTTCCCACTACAGAATCCTCGAAAAGCTCGGCGAAGGCGGCATGGGGGTGGTTTACAAAGCTGAGGATACGAAGCTCAAACGCACCGTAGCGCTGAAATTTCTCACGCCCCTGGCTGTTGGAAGCGAAGAAGAGAAGGCGCGATTCGTCCATGAAGCCCAGGCGGCCGCCGCTTTGAATCATCCCAACATTTGCACGGTTTACGAAATCGATGAAGCCCAGGGGAAGTCCTTTATTGCGATGGAATTCATCGAAGGCCGGAGTCTGAAAGAAATCATCGACTCCAACCTTCCGAAGGTTTTGAACCTTCGGAAGGTTTTGGACATTACCATCCAGATTGCTCAGGGTCTGGATAAAGCTCACAAGCACGGCATCGCGCATCGGGACATCAAGCCGGCGAACGTGATGGTCACCCAAGAGGGCGTGGCCAAGATCCTCGATTTTGGTCTTGCCAAGCTGTCCGGTCAGGTGGGGCTCACGAAGACCGGAACCACGATAGGCACGGCGGCCTACATGTCCCCAGAGCAGGCTCGAGGCGAGGAGGTTGATCACCGCACGGACATCTGGTCGTTGGGCGTTGTGCTGTACGAGATGATCACCGGACAATTGCCTTTCAGTGGCGAGTATGAGCAGGCGGTGGTCTATTCCATTGTCAATGAAGTACCGGAGCCGATCACGGGCTTGCGGAGCGGGGTGCCCTTGGAGCTCGAGAGGATCGTAACCAAGTGCCTCGAGAAGAAGCCGGCCGAGCGCTACCAGAGCGCGGGGGACCTGATGGCCGACCTGCGTCACGTACAGCGGACGATGGAGGCTCCGACCCCACGACCCCGGCCATCATCCCCGTCCGCGGTGACTGGCCATGCGGCCCGGCGCTGGCCCTATGTGGCAGCTTTGGTGGTCGTGGCGGCCATTGCCATAGGAATGCTCCTGCGATTTTCCGCCCCAGGCGAAAAGCAGGTCGTCCCTGAGAGAAAAATGTTGGCCGTGTTGCCCTTTGAGAACTTGGGCCCGCCCGAGGACGAGTATTTTGCGGACGGGATCACCGAGGAGATCACGGCGCGCCTGGCGGGTATTCGAACGTTGGGCATCATCGCTCGAACCAGCGCCATGCAGTACAAGAAAACCAACAAGTCCATTCCACAGATCGGCGAGGAACTGCGCGTTGACTACATCCTGGAAGGAACGGTTCGTTGGCAGAAATCTTCGAACGGTGCGGACCGGGTCCGGATTACGCCGCAGTTGATTCGGGTTTCTGATGCCACTCATGTCTGGGCGCAAGTATATGACGAAGTCCTGACCGAGATCTTCCAGGTGCAATCCGATGTCGCCCAGAAGGTGGTCTCTTCATTGAACCTCACTCTTCTGGAACCGGAGCGCCGGTCGCTCACAAGGAAACCAACGGACAACCTGGAAGCCTACGATTCGTACCTGCGAGGCAATCAGTATTTTGATCAAAGTCTTTTCACAGACAGAACGTCGATGGAGCTTGCTATCCTGCTCTATGAGAAGACCGTCGAGTTGGATTCCAGTTTCGCTCTCGCCTATGCCAAGCTGTCGCGGGCTTACACGGAGCTATATTGGCACCAGGACCGGCGAGCAGAGGATCTCGCAAAGGCCAGGCAGGCCGTGGAAAAGGCCCTGGAGCTGAGTCCCGGCCTGCCCGAAGCACACATGGCACTGGGGTCTTACCACTACCACGCAGGGGACTTCGACCGCGCCCTGAGAGAATTCGCCCTCGCGCAAGAAAGTCAACCCCAAAACAGCGATCTTCTGGCAGAGATCGGCTACGTGCGACGACGACAGGGTAAGATGGAGTTGGCCGTCACCAACCTCAAGGAGGCCCTGGAGCTTGACCCTCGATCCATCACAAAAGCCTTCATCCTCGGAGATACGTACCTTCGCATGCGCCAGTACTTGGACGCGGAAACGTACCTCGATCACGCGATCTCCCTGGCGCCAGACAGAATCGATACCTACGTGGTGAAGGCCTGGCTCTACGTGATGCGTAACGGCGACATTCAGGCCGCCCGACGCCTTTTGCAAAAGGCCTCGGAGATGGGGAAGCCGGCGCCGCTTTTTAGCCACTTCTGGGCTTTGATCGTTGCCTGTGCCGGCGACTACGAGGCGGCCCTGGAAAAATTTTCGGTCGAGGAGCCGAATTACTTGCCCGGGGCCAGTTATTACAACAGGGCGGCCATATACGGTCTGTTGGGTAAGCCTGAGCGGGAGCACGCCTACTACGACTCAGCCCGCGCCGCGCTCGAAAGAGGTGCTGCAGCGGCTCCGCAGGATGCGCGCTATCACAGCGGTCTCGGCATTGCCTATGCCGGATTGGGGCGCAGGGAAGACGCGATCCGCGAGGGAGAATTGGCGGCGCGGCTGACACCCCTGTCCGGGGACGTGATACAAAACTATTTCATTGCTTCCAACCTGGCTCGAACGTATGCCATGGTCGGTGAATTCGATGCGGCCGTTGATCAGCTCGAAGAATTGCTGTCCATCCCGTCCCTTGTCTCGACCGCCTCCATTCGCGTCAATCCATTGTGGAAGCCGCTGCGCGGGTACCCCCGTTTTCAGCGGCTGCTGGAAAAGTACTCGAAGGGAGGTTCATGATCGGCCAAACCACCACTCATTCTCGCATCTTGGAGAAGCTCGGCGAAGGCGGTATGGGTGGAGGGCATTGAGCACAAATTCTTCAGCAGGCAATCGAACTCATGAAAGGGGAGGTGTTCCTCATGGCCACGAGAGCAGGTGTCGGGTTCAGCGAGAACCCAAAGTCCTTCGATGCCGGTGTAGAGGCGGCCGGCGCCGCCATGGCACAGGCCGGCGCCGATCGGTGTGACCTGGCTATGATGTATTCCACATCGAAGCACGATCCTGTTCAGTTGCGAGACGGCGTGCGCTCCGTGATCGGACCCACGGCGAGGCTGATCGGCGGCTATGCAATCGGTGCGTTCACCAGCGACCACTTGGGGTACGAGGGCTATCAGGTGGGTGTAGCAGTGATGTCGTCCGATTCGATGCAAGTGGACATGTTCATCGAAAAGGGATTGCCCGACAACGAGTTCGACGTCGGCGTGGCCCTGGGCGAACAGGTCAAGAGCAAGGACTACAAGGACACGCCAAACATCCTTCTCATGTACGACAGCATAAAAGACAAACCGCCGGAAGGCGTGGCGTTCAATATGAATCTGGCCACGCCGCTGATCGAGGGTATGGGTCAATCTCTCGGGAGCTGGCCACCGGCAGCCGGTGTCGGCATGATAGGCGATTGGCAGAGCAACCCGACGTACCAATGGTTCGACGACCGCATTGAGCAACAGGCAGCCATGGCGCTGGTACTTTCCGGGGGCGTGCGCATGGACACCATCATCATGCACGGCTGCAAGCCATCGAGCGGGTACCACACGATCACCAAGGCCGAACACAACGTGGTCCTCGAAATCGATGGCAAGCGGGCCGTCGACGCGATTGCTGACCTGCTTGGTGACGCATACAAGAGCTGGGAGGAGTACCCGTTTTTCGTGACGCTCGGTCTGAACAAGGGCGACAGATTCGGCGAGTTCAGAGAACAAGAATACGCGAATCGTCTGGTCATGGGCGTGGACAAGGAGCGCGGCGGCTTGCTGATGTTCGAGCCAGACCTGAAAGCAGGATCTGAAGTGCAACTGATGCGGCGCAGCATCGATTTCAACTACATGGGCGAACGAGCGGCCGATCTGCTGGAACGCGTTGCAGACCGGAAACCGTTCTTCGCGCTGTACATCGACTGCGCAGGCCGGGCCGGCGCGTACAGTGGCACCGAGGGTGAGGAAGCCGAAGAAGTTCAGAAGGCCATCGGTGCCAGGATGCCGCTGCTCGGCATGTATTCAGGCGTCGAGATTGCCAAGGTCGGACGGGACATGCAAGCGCTCGACTGGACTGGAGTGCTCTGTGTTTTCAGCGAGTAATTGCATATGAGCCAGCAAGGTCAGGACGCCGGGTCTTTGCAGAGTGAGATAGACTACTACAAGCGGCAAATCGAAGAACTGGCTGGAGAAAACCTGAAGTTTGACATAGCTGTCTCAGGCTTGAGGCATGAGGTCAGGCAGAGGCGCAAGGGCTTCGCCTTGCTTTCTGAACTGCAGCAGACCATCAGCGAGCAAACGGAGCTATCATCTTTCTTTGAAGTCACCATGGAGGCGATCAATGCCACACTGGGCATGGATAAAACGGTCGTCCTCACGCCGACAGGCGAAGAGCATGCGTACCGGCCGAGTCAATGGCTGGGATTCCTCCAGCCAGATAGTGAACAGCTTTCCTCTCTATCCCTCCGATTTCCCGAAGCGTTTGCCGAGGGAAGCGGACTCTTGCTGGTCAACAGATCGACCGAGCCAACACCTCTTGTCGAAGAGATCCGCTCTGCCTTCGATTTGCCGTACTTCATCTGTCTTCCCGTGATGGTGGAAAAGGCACCCATCGGCCTGCTCCTGTCCGGACGACTGAGGGAAGCCAAGCCCTTCTACCCACCCCTCGATCAAGGCGACGTGGATACCTTCCAGGCGATCGCCGGCTTGATTGCCTCCACAATTCGGAACCGGCGCCTGACGGTCTTGCGAGAAACAGATCGCCTCAAAACGGAGTTCTTCGCTAATATCTCCCACGAATTCCGAACGCCGATCACGCTCACGCTTGGTCCTCTCGACCAGATCCTGAAAGGACGTTACGGCGATGTTCCGGATGCGGTTGGCAGCCAGCTCCTCATCCTGCAGCGGAATCAGGAGCGTTTGTTGGCTCTGATCAACCAGGTTCTCGATTTGTCCAAGTTGGAAGCAGGGAGCATGCAACTGAAGGCAGCGCCGATGCCCGACATCAATCGCTTTGTTGCCGAGCGGGTCGGACAATTCAGCTCGGCGGCTGAGGAACGCGGAATCGAATTGAAAGTCTTACCGGATCCGCAACTTGACGGAGCTGATCTCTACATCGATGGCGGGCAATTCGAGAAACTATTGTTTAACCTTGTGTCGAACGCGCTCAAATTTACACGACAGGGCTGCGTTGAAGTGTCCACCGAGATTCACCAGGGAGCGTTCCGCCTGGCAGTGAGGGACACAGGCATTGGAATCAAGCCGGATCAACTGCCGCACATCTTTGATCGTTTTCGGCAGGCGGACGGCAGCGAGTCGAGAGAACACGCCGGAACAGGGCTTGGCCTTGCATTGGTGAAGGAAGTCGCCAGGTTGCACGGTGGAGATGTGAAGGTCCACAGCGAGTACGGCAAGGGCAGCCTTTTCCATGTGACTATTCCGCTTGGAAAAAGCCACCTCGATCCCGCCTCGGTCGTGGAGGTGGCAGAAGAGCAGCGAACGACGCCCTCCGGCACTCGACAGAGGGTCTTCATCATACAAGAAGGCGCGGCAGGCCAGGAGGATGCAGACGAAACGAACAAGGAAACAGAGGCGGGGTTTGACACAGAAAAATCCACGGTCTTATACGTGGAAGACAACCCGGATCTGAGAAGATATGTGCGCCATTTGCTCGCTGAGCGATACAACGTCTTCCTTGCAGTAGACGGACGTGATGGTCTCGGAAAAGCCAGGAAGTACCGTCCGGATATTATCATCACCGACCAGATGATGCCTCAGATGAGCGGTCGTGCGCTCTTGCGAGCAATCCGAAACGATCAGGAGTTACATTCCATTCCAGTGATCTTCCTGACTGCTCGTGCCGGAGCCGAAGCGCGGATCGAAAGCCTCGATGCCGGAGCTGATGATTATGTCTGCAAGCCCTTCGACGAGGCAGAGCTCCTCATCCGGGTTCGGAACCTGCTTCAGGCACGGGCTCAGGAGAAAGAGCTTGCCGAGCTCAACCGTCAGCTCGGGTCGAAAGTGGAAGAACAGATGGCTCAACTCGAATTGGCGAGCCGGATTCAGAAGGACTTGTTGCCCAAGGACATGCCCGAGATCGAGGGCTACGAGATCGTCGGCCGAAATCTTCCTGCAAAGGCTGTTGGAGGCGACTACTTCGACTTCATCCCACTTGATGAAAACCGAATCGCCGTCTGCCTGGGCGATGTTTGCGGCAAGGGTCTTCCAGCCTCGCTTTTGATGGCAAACCTGCAGGCGACGGTCCGAGGGCAAGCCTGTTTCAGCGCGGATGCCAGGCAGTGTCTGGAGAGATCGAACAAACTGCTGTACGACAGCACGGACATGAAGACGTTTGTGTCGCTTTTCTACGGCATCTTGGATATCGCAAAGCATTCTCTCCGTTACGCAAACGCCGGGCAAAACTGGCCCCTCATGTTTTCGCCCGGCAAGCCTCCGGTCGCGCTACAGACGAGTGGATTGGTGCTGGGCGCAATGGAGAAAGTGTCATACGAAGAAGAGGAAGTCATCATCAATCCCGGAGATTTGCTGGTCATCTATTCGGATGGCATATGCGAAGCCATGGATGAAGAATACGAGGAGTTTGGGGACCAAAGGCTTCAGGAGATTGTCACGCTTTACAAGGATGCCTCCGCCCGCGAGGTGGTGGAGAGGATTCTGTCGGCGGTGGAGCTGTTCACCCGAGGTGCAGAGCAAAGCGACGATATGACCCTGGTTGTCGTGAAGCGGAGAGATTAGGCCATCGGATTATTGGAAGGCTGGAATAGTGGAGGGGCACGCCTTGATGGGCTTGCTGCGCTACTCCATCACTCCAACAATCCTCTCGATCCGCGATATGACCCGTTGCGAGATAGGCCAGAGTTTCAGGAGCTCCTGATTAAGTATGCGAGGAGCGACGCATGATCGGCAAAACAATTTCCCATTACCGAGTTCTTGAGAAGCTCGGTGAAGGGGGAATGGGCATCGTCTACAAGGCCGAGGACACCCGGCT
>CAZGRP010000125.1:0-6739 GCA_964527995.1 uncultured Cytophagia bacterium
ATGTTTGAATACCGACGTGGGATCCGCATTACGGGCACCGGGCTTTGGCTGGACGCAGAGAGGGTCGTCGATCTCTCCTGCGTGTCGCATGCCCACATGGACCATGTGCGCAACCACAAGCACATCGTCGCCACTGCCCCCACCATCCGCTTTGCGGCTCAACGGATAGGGAAATCTCAGGCCACGGTTCTCGGTTTTGGTGAACAGCGTGAGTTGGCGCCGGGCTGCCACGTCACTCTGATTCCGGCGGGCCACATTCTTGGCTCGGCCCAGGTCCTGGTGGAGAAAGATGGCCACCGCCTCTTGTACACCGGCGACTTCAAAGTTCAGCCCAATCTGACTGCAGAAAGACTCGAGGTGGTCGAAGCCGACGTACTGATCATGGAGTCGACGTTTGGCGATCCGCGCTACCGGTTCCCCAAACGCGGAGACGTGGTCGACCGTCTGATCGACTTTGTAGATCGCGCCTTTCGTGATCGCTGCGTACCGGTGGTCGCAGGCTATGCCCTCGGCAAAGCGCAAGAGGCAATGAAAATTCTCGCAGATGCCGGATTTCGTCTGGCCGTCCACGGCTCGGTTCTGGCTCTGGCGAAAACATACGTGGAGCATGGAATCGACTTCGGTGACATGGTGAAGTACGATCGGGATCACCTGGCGGGTCGAGTTCTGATTTGCCCGCCTTCTGCCTTGCGCAATCGAGCCATACAGCGACTCCGGAATCGGCGTACGGTTTTCCTCACCGGCTGGGCGATCCATCGCGGTACGCGGTATCGCTATCAGGTGGACGAAGCACTTCCCCTCAGTGACCACGCCGACTTCGACGAACTGATTGAGTTTGCCCGCCGTGTTCGACCTCGGAAAATCTACACCACCCACGGTCCAAAGAACTTCTACCTCCACCTGCGGCGTTGTGGCTTTGTGGCCGAACCCCTGGCACCCCAGCCTCAACTGATGCTTCTCTAGCATGTCGGACCGCATTCACAAATATTTTACCTCCCAGGCTGCCGGACGTGTGCGCCGGCTGATCCGGGAAGCCGACGGTAATGAGGTGTTCGTAGTTGGAGACCTCGATGCTGATCTGCGTGTCTGCCGAGTGCAGCTTTTCGCAAGGGGCAACGAAGTGGCGGTTCCGGCACTCATGCAGGTCGCAGAACGGGGTAGCGTCGTCATTCACAACCATCCTTCGGGTGTGCTCAAGCCATCGAGCGCAGACCTGAATGTGGCTTCCAGGCTCGGTAACGACGGAATCGCCTTTTTCATCGTCAACAACAGCGTCGACGACGTCTACGCTGTGATCGAGCCGTTCCGACCCAAGGAACGTGCCGCCTTAGATCCAGTTGCCCTGCAGTCCTATCTTGGTGAGGACGGCCCCGTCGCCAGCTCCCTGCCGGGGTACGAGTTGCGCCCACAACAACTTATGATGCTGGAGACGGTGGCGCAAGCGTTCAATGAAAACAAGATCGCCATGATCGAGGCTGCCACAGGCACGGGGAAGACCCTGGCGTATCTGCTTCCTTCGGTGGTGAACGCCATCGAGAATGATGAGCGCTGTGTCATCTCGACCAATACCATCAACCTTCAGGAACAGGTCATCAAGAAGGACATCCCGTTTCTCCAAAAGGTGTTTGACAAGCCGTTCAAGGCTGTGCTCGTCAAGGGTCGCACGAACTACGTCTGCCGGCGCAAGCTGTCTGAGGTTGCCAGCGACATCGCGGCCTTCACCGACCCGGAGCAGATGGCGGAGCTCAAAGCCATCGTCGAGTGGGCAAAGACCTCGAGTGATGGCAGCAAGTCCGACCTCTCCTTTATCCCGAACCGCGAGGTGTGGGAGAAAATCCAGTCGGAAAGTGATACGACGCTGAGAACGAAGTGCCCATTCTACAACGAATGTTTTTTTTATGAGGCCAGGCGCGAAGCGGCCACTGCCAACCTGCTGGTCGTCAATCACCATCTCTTGTTCGCCGACCTGGCGGTTCGCGCCGCCACCGGTGGCGAGTCGGAAGTGGCGGTGCTGCCGAAGTACCATCGCATTATCCTCGACGAGGCACACAACGTCGAAGAAGTTGCCACCAACTACTTCGGGGCGGCAGTGAGCTATCTCGGGCTGAAGCGCATTCTGGCTAAGCTGCGCCGTGCCAAGCCCGGGTCGATCAAGGGACTTTTGCCGTTCTTGAGCCACAAGATCAAGCGCATATCCAAGGGACTCTCGGCAGAAGAGCGGCAGAAGGTCTCCGACATGGCCGATGAGGCCTCAGAAACCGTGGCTGAAGTGGAGTACCACGTCGATGAATGCGCCTCCATCGTATTCGACTGGTTGCAGGAGGCGGCCCGTAGCCCGGGAGGCCGACCTTCGTGGCAGGAGGAAGCAGGAGGCGTCAGGCTGCGCGTCACTCCGGAAGTTCGCGGGCGCGCCGACTGGAGCGAGCGCGTGGTCTCGCCGGTGACCGACCTGTTGCGCCACGGGATCGCCTTTGTCGCGAAGCTCGACCGCTTCCTCGAGAGGCTTGAGCAGATCGAAACCCGGCTGGAGTCGGAGGTCGTTTCGTTGACCGTGGATTTGAGAGCGCAGCGGAATCGCTTCGACGATGCGCTGGCGACCCTGAGTAGTGTGATCATCGACTACGATGACGAGCACGTGCGCTGGCTGGAGGGCCGGGAGGGACGCTGGGGCCTTGTGTTGCATTTCCGAATCGCGCCGCTCGAAGTGCAAGGTCTTCTAAAGGAGGCCCTCTACGACCCTTTCGCCTCGGTGGTGATGACTTCGGCTACCCTGACAGTGGAGAATCGATTCGATTACCTCAGGCGGCGGCTCGGCCTCGACCTGCTGGAAGATGAACGACGGATCGAGCAGCAGTTGCCGGCGCCTTTCGAGTATGAGCGCCAGGCCATGATCGGCATTCCAACCGACATCCCGCAGCCAAACGAGCCGAGCTTTGCAGAGGTGCTTCCGGACCTGATCCTCGAGGCTGTGCGCATCTCTCAAGGCCGTGCCTTCGTTTTGTTTACCTCTTTCTCCCTGCTGAACAGGACGTTTCGTTCGTTGCAGCGGTCACTGAGCGAGCTTGGATACACTCCTCTGCGCCAGGGCGAGGACAGCCGCCATCGGTTGATTGAGCGTTTCCGCAAGGACAAATCGTCGGTGCTTTTCGGCACCGACAGCTTCTGGGAAGGTGTGGACGTTCAGGGGGATGCGCTGGAGCTGGTCGTCATCACCAGGCTGCCATTCCGAGTGCCCAACGAGCCTGTTGTCGAGGCGAGGGTGGAGGCCATCGAGCGACGCGGTGGCAACCCTTTCCTGGAGTATTCCGTGCCGCAGGCAGCGATCAAGTTCAAACAGGGGTTCGGCCGGTTGATTCGCAGCAAGACTGACCATGGGGCAGTCTTCATCCTCGACAAGCGTGTCGTCGAGAAATTTTATGGCCGCACCTTCCTGCGGTCCCTGCCGCGCTGCCAGACGATATCAGGACCACGCAAGCAGGTGTTTGAGGAGATGGCCGAGTTTTTCGCCGGCTTTCGTCGCGCGCCGTAGGGCGGTGGGCGGGAGCGAGATTACCGGCCGGAAAATCCACTTCGGCAAAATTCGTCTTGACAAGCTCGGCACGTTGGGTTATATTGGCTTCGTTGCCAGCGACTGCTTCGAGCGCGGCACCTGGTATCGGCCGGAGGGCAAGAAGGGGAAGAAGGTGAGAGAGCAGAAGCCCGACACAGGATCGTGTCAACCACAGGTCCTGGCTCGGGTTGTTTAGTTTTGGGGAGAAGGTGCTGCCGTGACCATGGGGTTGCCCCTCCCACGTAAGCAGGAGAATCAAGTTGTCGGAAAGGGTGCGGGTGGAGCAGCACGTTCATGGCTCTGCTCGAGCAGGACGTGGATCAAATTCAGGAGGATCGAGACATGCGGAAATTGATGGTGGTGATAGGGTTGGTGCTGGCGTTTACCGCAACCGTCTCCCTGAGGCAGGAAAGTGGTCCGCAGTATGTGCCCGGCGAAGTGCTGGTGAAATTCCGGGCTGGAATTAGCGCCGAGAACATGACCCAGGCTCTTGCCAGCGTACAGGCTCAGGCTGTAGAGTCGATCGGCGAGATCGCAGTGACACGACTGCGTCTCGGTGCAGATGTCGAGGTGGAGGATGCGGTGCAACGGCTCCAGCAACTTTCCCAGGTGGAGTATGCGGAGCCTAACTACCTGTTCCACACGATGGAGGTCATGCCGAACGACTCCCGCTTCGGAGAGCTCTGGGGCATGAACAACACCGGCCAGAGCGGGGGTACTGCGGATGCCGACATCGACGCGCCCGAAGCCTGGCAGATTCAGACGGGTAGCCGGGAGGTGCTGGTCGCCGTCATCGACACCGGAATTGACTACACGCATCCCGATCTGGCAGCGAACATCTGGACGAATCCTAATGAAGTGCCGAACAACGGAGTTGATGACGACAACAACGGCTTCGTGGATGACGTGCGCGGTTGGGATTTCGCAAATAATGACAACGACCCCATGGACGACAATCTGCATGGAACGCACGTTGCCGGTACTATCGGAGCGGTCGGGAACAACGGAATGGGTGTCGCAGGAGTGAACTGGGAAGTGAGCCTCATGCCTCTGAAGTTTCTGAACGCCAACGGTTCGGGGAGCACGGCCGATGCGGTGAAGGCGGTGCTATACGCGGCGAACAATGGTGCCCGCATCATGAGCAACAGTTGGGGGGGTGGCGGATTCTCGCAGGCCCTTCGTGATGCCATTGAGCTGGCGAACACCAAGGGCGCATTGTTCGTGGCGGCGGCGGGGAATGAGGGCAACAACAACGATCAGATTCCGAATTATCCTTCCAATTACGACGTGTCGAACGTTGTGGCTGTGGCGGCGACCGATCGTGACGACGGGCTTGCGGATTTTGGCGGTGGCGGCGGTGGCGGCGACGGTTGCGGCTGCACCCTGGCGGTTGCTGGAGTCGGCTCCAACTACGGTCCGACGACTGTGGACCTGGGCGCTCCGGGAGAGGACATTCTGAGCACCGTTCCGGGCAATGCCTATCGCAGCCTCAGCGGCACATCCATGGCGACGCCTCACGTATCGGGAGTAGCCGCTCTGCTTCTGGCGCAAGCGCCCGGGCTTTCGGTTACAGAGCTCAAGGCAAAGCTGCTCGGCTCCGTCGACCCGCTGCCCAGTCTCCAGGGCAAGATGGTCACAGGTGGACGGCTCAACGCCGCCAAAGCCTTGCAGAGTTTGAGCACGACGGCCATCCCTTGAGTGTGGCTTCGGGCTGAGGGTCCAAACATGAGGTACGGGCCCGATAGCACGTTTCAGGACAGGGCCTCGAGAAGGGCCAGGTACAACGATGAGCAATCATCTCGCAAGTGCGAGTGAGCCTCTTTTTGCGGACGAATCTGGCGCTGTGCTGGAGTCGGCGAACGCACGTAAACCGAAAGGCAGTGCGAGCGTGCGTTCGCCCGGTCCGATTGTGCAGGATGCGGCACCGAGCAGGATTATCGCGATCGCTGGGGGGAAGGGGGGTGTGGGCAAAACGGTCCTCACGGCTGCCATCGGGGCCGGTCTTGCCGCTTTGGGCAAGAGGGTGGTGGTCGTGGACGCGGATTTCGGGGGCTCCAACCTGCACACCTGTCTGGGAGTGCTCGAGCCTGAGCGGACGTTCTACGACTTCTTCTCGCTGGAGGTAGACTCGCTTGTTGAGCTCCTCCTCGATACTCCCGTTGCCAATCTGAAACTCGTCTCGGGTTCTTGCGGCACGCTCGGGCTCGCCAATCCAAGGTATGCCCAGAAACTGCGCTTTATCCGTGAGTTGAGAAGGCTGCCGGGGGACTACGTGCTGATGGACCTCGGGGCGGGATCTTCGTATAACGTTCTCGACTACTTTCTCGCCTGCGGCGAAGGGATCGTTGTTACCACGCCTGACCCCCTGTCCCTTCAGGAGTGTTTCAATTTCATCAAAGTGAGCTTGTTCCGTAAGTTGATGCACGAGTTCGCTCATGAGCCCGCGGTGCTGGATATCATCGCCCATCCTGCCCACAACGCGCCCAGCCGCATGGCAATACCGATGGACATGCTCGTGAAAAAAGTCTGTGATCTGGAGCCCGACGCCGGGGAGCGGTTGGCAACCAGCCTGCGGAAGTTTCGGCCCAAGCTTGTAGTGAATCGGGCAACGGATGCCGCGGACGTGCGGGAGGGCCTGGCAATCTGCATAGCGGCGCGCGAGCTGCTCGGAATACAGGTTGACTACTGGGGGCCGATCTCCGATGATCCTGCCGTTCGCACGGCGGTAAGGAGTTTTCGCCCCTTTCTTCTGGAGCAGGCCCGCTCCCCAGCCGCTCAAGATCTGGCCAGGCTCATAGCGATTAAGCTTCTCGACAAAGGGGCGCTCAAGGGCATATGGACGAGGAGACGTTTGCGTAAGGCTGCCGAGGCCGAGTCACGTGAATACGAGAGTCCAGATTTGTCCGAGGACGAGGTCATCTGCTCGTATAGCTGTTTTTACTGGGGGGATTGCCAGTATCAAGACGGCGGTCACCCGTGTCGAGTGCGAGAATTGCGACCTCTCTTTTTGGCGGATCAGTGAGGGTTGTGGTCGGATGCCGCCCGGCAGTGAACGAAGCGAGCCTGCGGATGTCTCCGACTTGTGGTAATTGGGACAGAAAATTATCCGGATGAAACAAAGTTCTTGACATTGTGAGTTCGCTTATTTATTTTACTGACCCCCAAGACGGGACACGGGGAATGGTCCTG
>CAZGRP010000126.1:0-6354 GCA_964527995.1 uncultured Cytophagia bacterium
TCTCCTTGCGCTGGGGGAGTAGCAGAGAGAACCCTACCAGTTCCAGAGGAGGGGAGAACAGAGATGGCTGAGTAGATTCGCTACCGGAAGGAAACACCCCCATTGCGGATACAAGATAAGCGGCGCACTGTCGCTATGCAAGCAAAAACTTGTGGGCCGGAACGGATGTGCCGGATCCCTCATGGCCCCAAGCACTATTCGTCGGCGCCGAGCCACAATCAAGACCTTCGCCAGGCCCAGCAACCCGCCGTCGCGAGATCCGCTCACGCCTCGGAACCAAGATCCGGGCGAGAAGCAATGAACCAGGAATGACTTCGGAACAACGCCATAGACAATGCTGAGGTGGCAACTTCGCGAGGCCCCATCCCGCCGACCAAACAGTCGGCCTCAGCCGACTTGGGCCCTTAGTGACCTGTCTAGTAAATTCGATGACGTATTTTGTATTTGCAACTCCTCTTTTGACTTCCTTCTCAGCTTGCCATCAAGCTTCCAATCCCGAAGGGATGCGATGATTATAGCCTGATTCCGTGAAAAACGGATTTCAACCCCGAAGGGGTGAAATCTCATCAATCCAGCCATTCGAACAAAAACCGATCTTCATAGGGAATCCGAAATTTCTTCAGAAATTCCAAATACTCTTCCCGAAAGGTTCTTTTCCTGTGGTGTTCTTCCTGATTGAGAATATAGTTGTAAACCGTTTCTACCTGAGAGTGTGCGTAAGAAAACGCCCCGTAGCCTTCCTGCCAGGCAAATCTGCCCCGGATCCATTTTTGTTCATTGATGAAATTCGTGGTGTTGTTTTTCACATCACGGATGAGATCGGAAAGAGCCATTGCCGGTCTCAGACCAATAAAAAGATGCACATGGTCGGCAACGCCTTTGACGATGATCGGTTTTTGGCCCTTGTTCTTGATGATGCCAGCCATGTACTTGAACACCTCCTCGCGCCACGGTTTTTGCAATAGGTTGGATCGACCTTTTACTGCAAAGACCGCCTGGATGTAGATTTGTGTGAATGTTCCGGCCACTGTACTTTCCTCCTCTTTCACCCCTTCGGGGTTGGGTCGTTCTGGGGGCTATTGGGCTACAATCCTACCACCCCTTCGGGGTTGGCTTGCGCCCCCTTTGTCCGGCAGAAAACGACATCGAGGTTGGAGCGTATTCCCAAACAGCTCAGCTGAGCGCCAGGTTTTTCGCAATGATTTATCGCGGTTCCGTGACAACCGTATTCTAACCTCGAAGGTGGACAGTTCTGCACTGGGATCTTCAACCAACAAGCCACTGCACAAAAGCTCTCGTGAGCGAACTCTTTATAAGTCAGCGATACAGTCTGGTTCTTGCGGAGTCATAGCCTATCACAATTCCTATACGTTCGTCATCACAATTATGAAATTGTGTACTTAGCGCCGGAATTCATTCCGGTGCAAGATGGACGATAAGAGACGCAAGACGGTGGGCGAGCTGTGAGCGTCAGCCAGTCGGCCTTCTATTCATCCTCGGCCAGAGCGCAGGCATCAGCCGCTGCTGCGAGGCCCCATCCCTCCGCCTCAACCAGGGGCTATCCCAAAAGCTTACTTTTTCTGTCATTCCCGCCCAAGCGGGAATCTATAACTGTTTACTTTTCTGGATTCCCGCTCGCCGCTTTCGCGAGGACAAGCTTCGCAGGATTCACAAATCGAAACTTTTTCTGACCTTTTCAGACAGCCCCCCTCGCTCGGGATGACACGAGTGGTTGTGGATCGGCAAAGTTGTGGGGACGGACCGGTTGTTTCTGATCCGGATGGCCACACCCAACCTGTCGTTCCGAAGTCCGGCGAAGACGGACGAGGAACCTCTAGCATTCGGCTTCGCAGTGCTGGAATTCCAAGCGCCACACCCCGCCCCAGGGCGGATGCAATCCGCCCCCCAACACTCGGTTCCGGAAAGCATTTCCGGAACCAGGGTTTTTGGAGCGGGTTCTTTCAGCACCGAACGACACCGAGACCGCCAGTCTCTGTGCTTCCGTGCCACCTCCGTGGTGGGCCTTTTCAGTGTTCTTCGGTGGACATCGGTGTGCTTCGGTGTCTCCCGAATCCTGGTCCATGTGCTTCCCGGGCGCCGAATCACCTCTCTGGCAGCAGAAGCGTCACCGACTCCGTCACCGATTCGACTTTCGCACGTGAATAGGCCACTGGAAAATACTTGCCGTCGGCCCACATCTGGAACAAGTCGCGGTAGTGGGGACTGTCGGGGTCGCCCGACTGCCCCGGCGTGTTGGTGCCCAGCGAGCGGTCCCAGTCCCCGGTGTCGGCGATGATGCGGAACGAGGCTCCCGAGACCTGGTTGTCGTTGTTGGACGTGCTGTTGACGGTGTAGCCGTCGCCGCCGCGCGGCAACGGCCCGACATCGAGCCTGCGGCGCAGTTCGTCGCGAACCGCTTCACTGAGCGGGTGTCGCAGCAACACATGCTTGAACCGCTTCTGACCGTACCGCCACTGTCTCATATCCTTCCCCAGCCTGTGGCGTAGCTCAGCCACAGCCTCTTTCAAACTCCTGAGCACAAGCGCATCCCGGGCCCCGGTGGGATCCGGGCCGAACCTGCCATCGGGACTGGTCAGCCAGTCGACCATTTTCCTCATGGAGATGGCGCGGCTGGAAAACACCTGGCGGGCCTCCTCCGGCACCATCAACTTCCAGAGGTTCTGCCGCAACCGCCGCTTCCACATCACGTAGATGGCCGCGGGAACCGAATCCTTGTCGAGCACGCCGTCCCACGACAGCAGCCGCTGCATCGCCGCGCGCGTCGTGCGATCCTTCGGCTGAAGGCCGCGCAGCAGCGGCACCAGCGACCGCGCCGGAAGCGAAAGCTCGTCCTGCTGCAACCGCATCATGTCGGCCAGGGTCAGTCGCCGTCCCGCAGCCAGAACTTCAGCGACGCGGGCAAAACGATAGGGATCGGCCCACAGGTAGCCCAGCGCTACGGGATACCCCTGCGGCACGTTGTCCTGATTGGCCGTGGCCAGCCACCCCTCCGGGGGATTGGCGCGGTGGGGCAGCATCGGTATCGGCACATAGCCGTCCCACTCGTACCGGCCGTCGCCGGGCACCGGCAGCAGGCCGCTCCAGTTGCGGCGGATCGGCGCGATGCCGACCGCCTGCCAGCCGATGTTGCCGTTCACGTCGGCCCACACCATGTTCTCCGAAGGCGCCCGCGAGAAGCTGCACGCCTGCCGGAACTCCTCCCAGCTGCCCGCCTGATCCATCCGCAGGCTGGCCAGGTAGGGCGCTGCGCCGATCTCCAGCCAGGCGGCCCTCAGCGCATAGGCCTTGTGATGAGCCCGGTCCTCGTACAGCACCGGTCCGTGGCGGGTGAATTTCAGCCGCACCGCCACTGGAGCCTCTCCCTTGACGCGAATGGTATCGGGAAGGACCGTCATGGTCTGCCAGCGGCCGCGATAGCGGTACTGCAGCGGATCGGCCGGATTCGTGTCGTAAACGTAAAGATCCTCCTGGTCGATAGGAAACACAGTCAGCCCCCAGGCGCCGACCTCGTTGTGGCCGATCGACACTCCCGGCAACGCTGGCTCTCCGGCGCCGATCACGTTCCAGCCCGGCGCCACCAGGTGCACCCAGTAGCGCAGCGAAGGCGCCTGCTGGCGGCGGTGCGGGTCGTTGGCCAGAAGGGTATGTCCCGAGAAGGTGAGTCGCCCGGTGACCGCCCAGTTGTTACTGCCGCCGGCTTCGAACCAGGGGTCCGACACTCCATCGGACGCGACCGATTGGGCTTCCGGTGTCGGCTCTTCAAGAGGAAGAAAGGGCGCCAGCGGATTGCCCGCCCGGACGAAAAGGGCGCCTCGGCCCAGGTCTGCATGGCTGCGATACGACGGCAACACATCGTCCGGCGTGAACTGCACCGGCGTGCGGGAAGCGGTATAGAGCTGTAGAACCTCGGGGGTAATCAGCGACAGGTCGACCGTTTTGTCTGCTTGCAGGCTCGGATTCCCGGGGTGGAGATCGAGAAGCTGTCGGGCTTTTTCGCTTCCGACGGCGTTGACCAGCCGGGCAAACTGCACCTCCTGGCGGATGTTGCGGAACAGCCCGTTGTGCCTCGAAACGACGATCTCAGGAGTCCACCTGCCTGGCTTGATACCGAGAAGACGAAACGGCAGCGGCAGCAGCTCCGGCTTCCGTTCGGTCAGAGCGATGTAGGCGTTGACACCCTCGCAGAAGGCGCGGATGATCTCGGAACCGCGAGGATGATAGTGCTGCAGCTCCTGCTCCATGTCGCCGCGAAACTTGAGAAGGCGGGCACCGATATCGCGCTGCAGCGCTTTTCGACCCTGGATTTCGGCCATCGTTCCCGTTGCCCGCCGGCGCCAGATCTCCAACTGGAAGAGTCGATCCCGCGCCGCGTTGAAACCCTGGGCGAAGAAGAGATCGTGCTCGTTGCGGGCGTAGATGTGGGAGATGCCCCAGTAATCGCGGCGGATCTCCACCGGCTGAGACAATCCCTGAGTGCGCAACGTGTCGGTCGTCACCCCGGCCCAGGCCCAGGAAGCGACGCTGACCCACGCCAGGACGCATGCCTTCAACAACCGTCTGAGACCGTTCATGCCTGCCTTCCTCCTTTCGGTGGGAGCCATCAGTGTGTGCCAGCACCTCGGCGGCACCGCAAGCCCGGCGATGACCGTACCTCAGGAAGATTTGCCGTCGCTGCCGATCCCCAGTGCCACCTTGCGCACCGCCTTGACCATCGCCTCGACGTCGTCATCGGTGAAGAACTCATTCACCGGCAGGGTGACGGCCGTGCCCAGCACCTCCTCCGCCACCGGGCAGAGGCCGTCGGGGTATTCGATCGACCTGCCGTACTGGGGGAAATCGTGCGGCCAGTCGAAGTTGGGGTAGACGTTGGGTTTCCGCAACACCGGATAGGTGTAGACCGGCTTGCCGATGTAGCCCTTGCCGGCCGGGATGCCCTCGGCGATGAGGGCGTCGCCGAATTGCGCCATGGTGGCGCCGAGGCGGTCGGGCTCCACCCGCAGCATGTAGAACCAATACGAGCTCCTTCCTCCCGGGGTGATGCGATGCGGCGACACGCCGGGAAGATCCTGGATGCCGGCGGTGATGCGCTCGCCGATTTCCCGCCGGCGAGCCACGATCCGGTCGAGCTTGCGCAACTGGGCCAGAGCCACCGCCGCTTCGAGTTCGTTCATCCGGTAGTTGGCACACAGAAATCCCGGCTGGCGATGGCCGTCGCCGGCCCGGTCGTACCCTTTGTCGGTGAACAGCCTCGCCTTGCGGGCCAGATCGCCGTCGTTGGTGATCAACATGCCGGCATCGCCGGCGGAGATATGCTTGAAGTCGTTCAGGCTGAAGCAGCCGATGTGGCCGATGGTGCCGGCAAGCCGTCCCTTGTACTCGCACAGATAGCTCTGGGCACAGTCTTCGATGACGAAGAGGTCGTGGCGGCCGGCCAGCTCCATGAGGGCGTCCATGTCGGCGGGATTTCCGGCCAGGTGCACCACTTCGATGGCTTTGGTCTTCGGGGTGATTCGGGCCGCCACCGAATCCGGGTCCAGATTGTAGGTGTGCGGATCGATGTCGGCGAACACGGGGACGGCGTTCTGGAACAGGATGCCGATGAGGGAACCCATGTCGGTGATCGGTGAAGTAATGACCTCGTCGCCGGGCCCGACGCCGATCGCGGCCAGGGCCGTATGGATGGCGGCGGTACCGGACGAGGCGGCAACGCAGTACCGCACCCCGTAGCGGGCCGCAAAGGACTCCTCGAACTGGCGTGTCTTGGTGCCATGCGCGTAAAAGAGGGTGTTTTGCTCCAGCGCCTGGCGCAGTTCCTCGAGCTCTTCGTCACCGAACCGCCGGCCGCTGCCGAAAGGAGTGGTCTTGGTCTTGGGTCCCCCGTGGATGGCGAGAGGTTCCATATGCTTCGTCTCCGGGTCAGGAAAGGATAGTTCGCAAGATGTGGAGGGCACAGAATCGAGGCTGTCCCGTGCGCGTTGGTCGCAGCGTCATTCCGTGGCAGCGATGCGGCGCACGGCGCTAGGACCGCCCTTCCATCAATGCCACGGTGTCGTCGAACGAGGCAACGCCGCTGGAGGCTCCGACGGCTGTGACGCAGGCGGCACCGGCAGCGTTGGCAAAGCGGGCCGTCTTCTCCAGTGGCCAGTCCCGAAGGGTCGCCGCCAGAAATCCGGCGACGAAACAGTCACCCGCCCCGGTTGTATCCACCGGCTCGACAGGCAGGGCGGGCAGGCGATAGGCCTCGTGGCCATCGGTCACATAGCACCCCTCTGCTCCCATCTTCAGGGCAACGCTGCCGACGCCCAGGGCCAGCAGCGCGTCGGCGATGGCCTC
>CAZGRP010000127.1:0-1233 GCA_964527995.1 uncultured Cytophagia bacterium
CTGATCTGAAGAAGTAAGGAGCGCCCCCTCGTGAGGGGCGTCCATCAACACGGCTGGAGCAGAGGCGGTGGCGAAAGAGCGATTGTCACGGTCCTTTTGTAAGAGTTGGGCAACATGGCTGACGGCCTCTCCAGAGCCAGCCTCAACCGTGTTTCGGCACCGAAGTCCTATGTCTGAGCCTGCCCGTCTCGGGTCATTAAAGTAATGAAAAAGAAGCGGATTCGCAAGTGGAAACTGCGGATTTGCGACATTCCATTTTCGAGGTTAAGTGCTCTTCAGGTATGGTCGATTTTTAAGGAGAGAGCTGAAGCCCAGGAAGACGAGATTGAAAGGTGCGGCATGAGAATTCTGATTGCTGACGACGACCCGACATTCGTTCTTCTGATCGAGAAGATCCTCTGCCATCTCGGCCACAGCGTCGTGGTGGCAAGAGACGGCCTCGAGGCCTGGGAGATTGCGAAGGATCAGGCCTTCCCCATCGTTCTGACCGATTGGATGATGCCAGGGATAGACGGCCTCGAGCTCTGTCGTCGCATCCGATCGGTTCCAGACGGTGCATACACCTACGTCTTGATGTTGACCTGCAAGGCGGGCCGACAGGACCGGCTTGAGGCTCTGCAGGCTGGTGTTGACGACTTTCTCACCAAACCCGTAGACAAGGAAGAGCTCAGTGCCCGGCTCAAGATCGCGCAGCGCGTTCTCGAGACACAGCAGAAGCTGGCGGAGAAAAACCGGGAACTGCGCGCGAGCGAAGAGCGCTTCCGCTCGGTTGCCCAGTCGGCCCACGATGCCATCATCACCATCGACGAGCACGGCATTATCCTGTTCTGGAACAGAGGGGCGCAGGAGATATTCGGCTATGCGGAAGAGGAGGTGCTGGGGAGGCCGATTGCTTTGCTGATGCCGGAGCAATACAGGCCTGGGCACCGCAAGGCTCTGGAGCGGCTTCGCAGAAACCCCGGGTTACCCGCAGTGGGGCGGACGGTCGAGGTGAGTGGCCTGCGCAAAGATGGCAGCGAGTTTCCGCTGGAGCTTTCACTGGCCAGTTGGACCACGACGGAAGGCACTTTCTACAGCGGCATCATCCGCGACATATCTCGCCGCAAGGAGGCCGAGAGAAAGCTGGCTGCCGAGCGCGCTCTGCTGCGCACGCTGATCGATAGCCTGCCCGACTACATCTACATCAAAGATCAGCAGGGGCGCTACCTTCTGGACAACGTCGCCCACCGGAGG
>CAZGRP010000127.1:1333-5882 GCA_964527995.1 uncultured Cytophagia bacterium
GCGCAAGCGGGTCGAGGAGCAACTTCGGCTACAGGCCACGGCCCTGGAGGCGGCAGCGAATGCCATCATGATCACGGATCGAGACGGCACGATCCTGTGGGTGAATCCCGCATTCACTCGACTCACAGGCTACAGTGCCGACGAGGTTGTCGGACGCAAGCCCAATTTCCTCAAGTCGGACGCGCACGATTCTTCCTTCTTCGAGAAAATGTGGAAAACGATTCTTTCCGGCGAGGTCTGGCGCGGAGAGGTCGTGAACCGGCGCAAGGACGGCACTCTGTACACCGAGGAGATGAGTATCACTCCAGTGCGCAATCAGGAGGGTGAGATCACTCATTTCATCGGTCTCAAACAGGACATCAGCGCGCGCAAGAACGCGGAGGAGGAACTCCGGCGAGCCCACTCGGAAATTGAATGCCTGCTGTCTTCGATCTCTTCGATCCTGATTGGGCTCGACACCGACGGCAAGATCACGCGCTGGAACGCCGCGGCCGAGTCGACGTTCGGCATCACGGCCGCAGACGCTCTGGGGCTTAATTTTTCCGAATGCGGCATCGAGTGGGACTGGGACCTCATCGAAGAACACCTCACACGATGCCGGCAGGAGGATCGCCCCATCCGGCTCGACGAGATTCGCTACACCTGCCCGGACGGCAAGGAGCGGTTTCTCACCCTCACGGTCGGTCCGATCAAGAGAGAAGAGGGGCAGATTTCGGGACTGCTGCTCCTCGGTACCGATATCACAGAACGCAAGTTTCTCGAGAGCCAGCTTGCACAGGCCCAGAAGCTCGAATCGATCGGACAACTTGCCGCTGGCATCGCCCATGAGATCAATACTCCGACGCAGTACGTTGGCGACAACACGCGCTTTCTCCGTGACGCCTTTACGGAGCTTCGCGGGCTGTTGGAGAAGTACGCGCAGCTGGCCGAGGCGGCCAAGAGCGGTGAGGTGACGCCTGAGCTGCTCGCCGAAGTCGAGGCCACCGTGGAGGACGTGGATGTGGACTACCTCCAGCAGGAGATTCCCAAAGCAATCGACCAGTCGTTGGAAGGGGTGGAGCGCGTGGCCACAATCGTGCGGGCTATGAAAGAGTTTTCGCATCCCGGCGTCGAAGAGAAAACCGCCACCGACATCAACAAAGCGATCGAAAGCACGATTACGGTGGCTCGCAACGAGTGGAAGTATGTCGCCGAGGTAGTCACCGACTTTGATCCCGACCTTCCGCTGGTGCCATGCTTGGCCGGGGAATTCAATCAGGTCATCCTGAACATCATCATCAACGCTGCTCACGCCATTGCCGACGTGGTCGGAAATGACGGCGACACCAAAGGTACGATCAAGATCTCGACTCGCCGCGACGGCGATGCGGTGGAGATTCGCATCAGCGACACAGGCACAGGCATCCCTGAGGAGAACCGAGATAAGATCTTCGACCCCTTCTTCACGACCAAGGAGGTTGGCAAGGGCACAGGCCAGGGACTGGCCATCGCCCACTCCGTAGTGGTCCGCAAGCATGGGGGGTCGATTGCGTTCGAGACAGAAGTGGGAAAAGGGACAACCTTCATCATCCGTTTGCCGATCCGTTCGGAATCAACGCAGCGGAGGGAAGCAGCTTGAAGAAGAGGATCCTTTTTGTGGATGACGACCCGAACGTGCTCCAAGGGCTGAGGCGCATGCTCCGGACGATGCGCCATGAGTGGAGCATGGAGTTCGCCGCAAGCGGGCGCGATGCCTTGGAAATCCTGGAGCAGGTCCCGTTCGATGTTGTGGTGACCGACATGCGTATGCCGGGCATGGACGGAGCGGCACTTCTGACGGAGGTAATGAAGCGATATCCGCAGATCGTACGCATCGTCCTTTCGGGGCAGTCGGACGAGGACACGATTCTGCGCTCCGTGGGCCCGGCGCATCAGTATTTGTCCAAGCCGTGCGATGCCGACCGGCTGAAAGCCACGGTCGGGCGCGCCTGTGCGCTACGGGACTTATTGGGCGACGGGTCCTTGAAACGACTTGTATCCCAGATGGAAACTCTGCCCAGCCTGCCGTCCACGTATGTGGAACTGATGGATGTACTGCGCTCGGGTAAGGCGTCCATGGTCGAGGTGGGCGAAATCATCTCCAAAGATATTGGGATGAGTGCGAAGGTCCTGCAACTGGTCAACTCAGCCTTCTTCGGGTTGCCGCGACATGTCTCCAGTCCGACCGAGGCTGCCGTCCTGCTGGGCATCGACACGGTCAAGGCGCTGGTTCTTTCCGTGCACGTGTTCTCCCAGTTCGATCCCGAAAAACTGCAGTCGTTCTCGATCCCGGCGCTGCAACGCCACAGCCTGGCCACGGCGGCTTTGGCCAAAGCCATCGCCGAAGCGGAGAACCTCGACCCTATGTTCCGGGACCACGCCTTTATGGCCGGCTTGCTACACGACTCGGGCAAACTGATTCTGGCGGCAAATCTGCCCGACAGATACAAGGCAGCCTTCGCTCAGGCGTCTGAACATCAGGTACCGTTGCATGACGCAGAGCGGCCGATCTTCGGGGCCACCCACGCGGAGGTCGGTGCAACGCTGCTGGGGCTGTGGGGACTGCCCGATGCGATCGTGGAAGCCGTCGCTTATCACCACTCTCCTGCGGAGTGTGTAGGGAACAGTTTCAGCCCTCTGACGGCTGTGCACGTGGCCGATGCTCTCGAACACGGCAGACAGGAGGCCGGTCTGTCCGCGAGCCTTTTGGATGACGAGTACTTGGACAGGATCGGAGTTGCGGACCGACTTCCGGTCTGGCAGAACCTGACGCAGACCTTGCCAACAGAGTGAGAACACTCATGTCTGAGAAGCTCCTGTTCGTCGACGACGACGCCAACATCCTGGAAGCCTACCGGCGGCATCTCCGCAAGCAGTTCCAGATCGATACGGCGCTCGGTGGGGAAGAGGGCCTTGCCCTGATCGCCGGCCATGGGCCCTATGCTGTGGTGGTTGCCGATATGCGCATGCCCGGCATGGACGGCATTCAGTTCCTGGCCAAAGTTCGGGAAGAGGCACCCGACACGGTGCGCATCATGCTGACTGGAAACGCGGATCAGAGAACCGCCATCGACGCCGTGAACGAGGGCAACATCTTCCGCTTTCTGACAAAGCCGTGCCCGCCGGAACGGCTGGCATCGGCTCTGAACGCGGCGCTGGAGCAGTACCGCCTGGTGACTGCGGAGAAGGAGCTGCTCGAGAAGACTCTCAGCGGCAGTGTCAAGCTTCTGACCGAAACTCTGAGCCTCGCCAACCCCGTCGCCTTCGGCCGGGCTTCACGCATCAAGCGCTATGTGCAGCATGTCGCGGCCCGACTCAATCTGCAGAAACGCTGGCAGTTTGAACTGGCCGCCATGCTGTCGCAGATCGGCTGCGTGTCGCTGAGGCCCGATACGCTCGAGAGGATCTACGCCGGCGAGAAGCTCTCGGAGGAAGAGCAAAGGTCCTTTTCCCTGCATCCTTCCGTCGGCTATCGCCTGGTGGCCAACATTCCCAGGCTCGAGCCTGTCGCCCGCATGATAGAAGGCCAGCAGAAGCCGTTCGTCAACGGGAAAGCTGATGACCCTACCAGGGAGGACGACCCGGTTGCCCTGGGCGCCCAGATGCTGAAGGTGGCGCTGGATTTCGATCAGCGCCTGATGCGCGGAATGTCGCCCCGGACCGCTCTGGCAGACATGCGGCGGCGACCGGGCGAGTACAATCCCAGGCTTCTGGCGGCGCTCGAAACGGTGCAAGTTTCACGGCGGCGCGACGAGGTTCGCACCGTCACCGTGCGCGAGCTGAGGACAAGAATGATCCTCGATGAAGATGTGCGTGCCAGGAATGGGGTCTTGCTCGTGGCAAAGGGGCAGGAGGTGACATACCCTGTCCTGGAGTTTTTGCGAAGCTACGCCAATGGCGGAGTCGGGGTCGTCCAACCCTTTCGGGTTGTGGTGCCGCGCTATGAACCTGAGCAGAACCGAACTTAGGCGGATGCGCCGGAGGAAAGCAACATGAGGTACAGGGTTCTTCTCGTGGATGACGAAGCTCACGTCATCGACAGCCTGAAGAGGGCGCTGCGCAAGGAGCCTTACGAGATTCTCGGAGCTACCTCTGCCGAGGAGGCTCTCGACCTGCTTGCACGTGAGACAGTCGATGTAATTGTGTCAGACGAGAAGATGCCTGGAATGGCAGGATCCGAATTCCTGTCTCTCGTTTGCCGCCGATATCCGGAGACGATCCGCATGATGCTGACGGGCCATGCCAACCTCGACACCGCCCTGCGCGCCATCAATCAGGGAGAGATTTACCGCCTGCTGTTGAAGCCGTGTAACGAGGTTGACCTCGCCGTGGCAATCCGCCAGGCTCTCGAGCGCCGTGAGAAGATTCGGCAGGCTGGAAAAGTCGTGCCCACCGCGAACTCATCGTCCCGGTTTCTGCAAAAACTGGAGGACGAGCATCCGGGAATCACCAAGGTGAAGAAGGATCCAACGGGGGCTGCCATCATCGAGGATCCTGAAGAAGATTTCGAAACACTGCTGAAAGAGATCGA
>CAZGRP010000128.1:0-5787 GCA_964527995.1 uncultured Cytophagia bacterium
TCTTCCGAACCCTGCCCCTGAAAAGAAACTTGACTCTTTCCCAAAACCAACGTAAACTCAGTACATGCAAGACAAGCTCAGACAGCAAATTGCCGACCTCTTTAGAGGCTGGGCCGGCGAAGCGCCGAAGAGAATCGCCGCCATCCAGGCCCACGGCTCCGAGCGCAAGTACTACCGCATCTTCGGCTCCGGCGGCCGCACGGCCATCGCCGCCCACAACGCAGACCGCCGCGAGAACATCGCCTTCGTGACCTTCTCCCGGCACTTCCGGAAGGCCGGCCTCCCTGTGCCGGAAATCTACGCCGAAGACCTCGACAACGGCCTCTACCTGGAAGAGGACCTCGGCGATACCACGCTCTTTTCTCTCCTCAGCGATATCCGCGAGAAGGACGGATTCTCCTCTGAAATCACCCGACTCTACGAGAAGGTCGTCAGTTGGCTGCCACAGTTCCAGGTGGCGGCGGCCCGCGATCTCAACTACAGCGTCTGCTACCCGCGGGCGCGCTTCGACCGGCAATCGATGATGTGGGACCTCAACTACTTCAAATACTACTTCCTCAAGCTCGCCAAAATCCCTTTCGACGAGCAGCACCTGGAGGATGACTTCCAACGCTTCACCGACTTCCTGCTCGAGGCCGACAGCGACTTTTTCCTCTACCGCGACTTCCAATCCCGCAACGTCATGATCCGCGACGGCCAGCCCTACTTCATCGACTACCAGGGCGGCCGCAAGGGGGCGCTGCAATACGATATCGCCTCGCTGCTCTTTGACGCCAAAGCCGACATTCCTCATGAGGTGCGGAGCGCACTCCTGCAGCGCTACATCCAGGCGCTCAACGAATTGCTGCCCGTCGACCGTGACTCTTTCCTGCAATACTACTACGGCTATGTCTTCATCCGCATTATGCAGGCGCTCGGTGCCTACGGTTTCCGCGGCTTCTACGAGCGCAAAACACATTTCCTGCGCAGTGTCCCCTACGCCATCCGGAATCTCGAGTGGCTGCTGCGCACCGCCGAGCTGCCGGTAGAACTGCCGGCCCTCACCGACGCCTGGGAGCGGCTGGTACGATCCTCCTACTTGCGGCAGATCAGCGACGCACATCTGAAGCTGACCGTGCGCATCCAGAGTTTCTCCTACCGGCGTGGCATCCCCGTCGACGAGAAAGGGCACGGCGGCGGCTTTGTCTTCGATTGCCGTGCGCTGCCTAATCCAGGCCGATATCCCGAGTTCGCCGAGGTAACTGGAAACGATCCTGAGGTCATTGAATTCCTGGAAAAGGAAGAGGAGGTCGATCGCTTTCTCGAGCAAACAACCTCCATCCTCGACCAGGTAATTGCCAACTACCAGAAGAGAAACTTCACCGACCTGATGGTGGCGTTCGGGTGCACCGGCGGGCAGCACCGCTCGGTGTATTGCGCCAACCGCGTCGCCGATTACCTGCGACGCAAGCACAACGTCGACATCGAAGTGCGACATCGAGAGCTGGAGATGAAGTGAAAGCGATGATCCTGGCGGCCGGCCTCGGCAGCCGGCTGCGGCCGCTGACTCAAAATCGGCCCAAAGCCCTGGTTCGGATCGCCGGTGCGCCGCTGCTCGAACATATTCTTCTCCGCTTGAAGCACTACGGTTTCGATGAGATCATCCTCAATGCGCACCACATGGCGGACCAGATTGTCGACTTTCTGGAGCAGCGAGGCAATTTCGACCTGCGGATCGAGGTGTCGCTGGAAGAACAGCTTCTGGGCACCGGCGGCGGCTTGCAGCGAGCAGCCTGGTTCTTCGACGACGGCCAGCCGTTCCTGCTGCACAACGTGGACGTCTTGACCGACCTGGACCCGCGACAGATGATGGCGGCGCACCAGGCCTCGGGCGCCCTCGCCACCCTGGCCGTGCGCCAGCGGGAAACGGCCCGCTACTTCCTGTTCGACCGCGAAGGTCTTCTTGTGGGCTGGCAGCGCCGGCAGGCCGGTCAGAGTGGCGGGATGGAGCGCCGGCTGGTGCGGCAAACCGACACCGAGCCGACACCGCTTTCGTTTATGGGAATCCATGTGCTGTCGCCGCGCATCTTTGAGCTGCTCACCGAAAAGGCGCCATTCTCCATCCGCGATGCCTATCTGCGTCTGGCGCAGGCCGGCGAGCCGATCCGCGCGTTTCGAGGCGATGACGCTCGCTGGCTCGATGTCGGCCGGCCGGAGAATCTGGCAAAGGCGGAAGAGTTTCTCGACTCCGGTCGTCCGTAGCAGTGAGCCATCGCCGCAATGCGGCACGATCCGGATGCGACGCAATCCACGATGACTTCTTTCTTCTCAAAAGAAGCGAGAAGTACCGAGGCGGAGACGCGCGGAATCATGTTGCGCCTCTTTTCACAGCTCGGTCCGCGCCTGGCTCCCTTCCACCAGCAGGCCCACGCCCCGTCTCGGGGGCTGGCCCTCCTGCTGTCGATTGCACTCCATGCCGGCACCCTCCTCCTGGCCGGCCTCCTGGTCATGTTGCTGAAAGGTCCGGGGCCGGGAGCTGACACGCTCGTCTTCCAGTTTGTCTTTGCGCCCTCCTCGGGCGAGCAGGAAGGCCCTCCGGCCCAGCGCAGCAACGACCGCAACGAGCGCCAGTTTCAGGCCGCCGCACCGTCGGGGACGCCCGAGCAGCTTTCGTCGCAGGTAAGCAGCCAGAAGCCGCTGCCACCCGCCGTGGCCGAGGAAAGCACACACAGGGTCACCGAAGACATCGCGGAGACCCCAAGCGCTGCTGAGGAATCGAGCCGGCCGGCCGTTCACGACATGGCCTCCGGGCCCGCAGCACCACTGTCGGCACTGCTGGCGACCTCTCCTCTTCCTGTTGTGGACAGGTCCCTGCCGGCACCGCAGGCGCGCCTTCTTGGCCGCCGCGCCGACCTGGTGCCTGCCAGGCTGCCGATGCCGGTGCGCCAGCGCAAGGCCGTGGTCAAGAAGATCAGAAAACTTCTCGCCCGGCACGATCCTACGGAGCTGTCCGACACAACCATCGTCTGGCAGGCCAGGGGGCAATCCTATGAAGCGACCTTTCATTATCAGCCCTCTGCCTCGCCCACTGGCCTGGATGAAATGGTTATCGATGTGTCGACCGAGCGAGGCGGCCACGCGGTCACCACCCAACTGCGGATGCGGCGACTGGCTTTCTCCAGCTTCGCCCAGTTCGTGGACTACTGGAATCCACGGGTGGCCATCCACGACGACGAGCTGGACGGACGTTTTCATACCAACACCACATTCAACGTCAGCAGCAGCTACGGCGTGAAACCGAAGTTCCGCGGTAAGGTCACCACAGCCGCCTATGAGGTGCGCAACTCAGACCGCTGGCCGTTCTTTGATGCCGACTCGATCTTCAGCGCTGGCATCGAGATGGGTGTGGACGTCATCCGCCTGCCTCGCAGTTTCACTGTATTTCTCGGCCCCAACCTGAACGACTCCGCCCATGTGCAAACCTTCACAGAAGAGACCTGGGTGACGTTCCTTCGACACGGCTCCTTCACCTGGCACACCAGATCGGACCCACGGATTGGGCAGCGGACGCTACCGGCGGAGCCGTTCTACATCGTCGGTGGCAAAAAAGCCGCGATCCATGTCAAGGGCGTTGTCAGCGGCAAGGTGCTGGTCTACAGCGCCCGAAAGATTATCATCGACGATGATCTGACCTACGCCCGGCCACCCGAGTTGTGGCCAGGCTCGGCAGACTACCTCGGCCTGGTGAGCGAGAAGGACATCGACGTGGCCGATCCCAAAGTTACAGGGCCGGGAGACCTTCACATCTATGCCGCCATTCTCGCCCGAGGGAGATTCCGGGTGCGCAAACTCTGGTCGCGCAGGGCGGGCACGCTGTCCATCTACGGCAGCCTCAGCGCCGGCACGCTCTCCGCCACCGAGCCGCGCTACGCCACCAAGATCCGCTTCGACAAACGTCTCAACAGGCGACGGCCACCTCGCTTCCCAATGACGAATCGGTTCGAGATTGTCGACTGGGACAGGCAATGGAAGGTGTCTTTGCCGTAAACTGCCCCACCCTGATGCCTCGCCGCTGCAGATCCAGCCCGGCGAAGTGGTCCCGGCCGCAACTCGAGGTGCGCCTCGACCGAGACGGCTCCCTCGCCGACAGCGCAAACCCGGTGTCTGCCTTCTTCTGAGCCCGGGACCGCGTTCAACCCCTCACCAGATGGAGGGCACCCAACATGAAGGCCACTTCGTTTCTTCTGTGCATGCTGGCAGTCGCCGTGACCGGCTCCGGCGCGCCATTCTCCTCACTCCGCCCCGTTGCCTCTTCACAGGAGCCAGCCACCACCGAAAACGACCGTCCGGAAGCGATCTCGCTGCTGGGCAAGCCGCTCTATCGCCCCAAGTTGCCGCCAGAAACGCAGAAAAAGCTGGAGGCCAACCTGGCAAGAGCCCGGGCAGAATACGAAGCCGACCCCGACAATCCGGAAACACTGATCTGGCTCGGCCGGCGGACGGCCTACCTGTGGCGCTACCGGGAGGCTATCGAGATCTACTCGCGCGGCATCAAGAAGCACCCGGGCAACGCCAAGCTCTACCGCCACCGCGGCCATCGCTACATCTCCATCCGCAAGTTCGACCAGGCCATCGCCGATCTCGAACGAGCCGCGGCGTTGATCAAAGGGGTCCCGGACGAGGTCGAGCCGGACGGTGCCCCGAACAAGTTCAACATCCCGCGCAGCACCCTGAATTCGAACATCTGGTACCATCTCGGCCTGGCCTACTACCTCAAAGGCGACTTCGACAACGCCCTGCGCGCCTACCGCGAGGGCATGAAGTTCTCGACCGTCAACGACGATATGTTCGTCGCCACCAGCTACTGGCTCTACCTGACCTATCGCCGGCTTGGGAAAACCGAAGCGGCGGCGAAGCTCCTCGAGCCGATCCGGGAGGAGATGGACATCCTCGAGAGCTTTGCCTACCACGACCTGCTGCTGATGTTCAAAGGGATGAAGACGCCAGATTCGTTACTGGACGCGGAGGCAGAGGACGACCTCGACCTGGCCACGCATGGCTACGGGGTCGCCATGTGGTACCGGCTCAATGGAGAGGAGAAAAAGGCGCGCCGCCTCCTCGAGAAAATCGTTGATGGCAACTACTGGGCCGCTTTCGGCTACATCGCCGCCGAGGCTGAGTTGAAGCGCCTTCTGGAGAAAGAATGATCGGTGTGTTTCAGTGTTGTTCGGTATTTAACTTACGGTGTTAAATGAAAACTTCTCGCATGAAATCGCGTGTTTTGCCGTTTCTCCTGACAACCCTGTTGCTTTCCCTTCTTTCGTCGGCGGTCGATGCCCAGCCCACCCTCTACATCGTGCGCCACGCCGAGAAGCTGTCCGGCTGGCCGAAGGGGAAGCTGGCGAACTTCCAGCCGCTGAGCGCCGAGGGGATCGCCCGGGCACAGCGCCTGGCCGACCGCTTCGAGCCCGGCTCCCTGGCGGCCATCTACACCAGCCTGACCACGCGCACCGCCCACACCGCCCTGCCGGTGGCCCAGAAGCTCGGCCTGGAGATCACCGTCGCCCAGGCCGTGATGGACACCTCGGCCATCGACTCCTTCTATGCCGACCTGGCCCGACGATTCGGGCCGGAAGACGCCGTGCTCCTCGTATCTCATTCCAACATCATCCCCTACCTGCTGCTCAAGGCCGGGCTGCCGTCCGATTGCCGAGACGAGATGGGAATCACCGCCTCGACGAAGCACAGCTGGCTGTTGATCGAAGGGTACGACAACCTGTGGCGGGTCGACCAGGCCGGCGGCACGGG
>CAZGRP010000129.1:0-5581 GCA_964527995.1 uncultured Cytophagia bacterium
CCACCACCCTTTTCCGCACGTCCTGCGCCAAACCTTCCTCAGCATACCCTCGCTCCTTGCACTCCTTTTCGGTTTCGAGCCCCCGGCACCCTATGGTTTGGCAACAATGGCAAAACGCCCCCGAAGACCGCTGGCCAGGACGTTGCCGCCACGCCGGATCGACAGCACCAACTCGTAGTCGTCGCGCGGCTCCTTGGCGTTGACCACCGTGGCGAACTTGACGTCGACCTGCGACCCGGCAGCATAGGTCTTCCCCCTGCCCTTGCGGCGGATGACCACGGTGCGGCCCTGCACGGCGACATCCAGTCCGCCGGCAATCGTTCCGGACCCGGCGATCTCGACGTGGTCCAAACCGAATCCGTTCGGGAATTGCACGGTAATTTCAGCGTCCGGGGTGAGGGAATCCGGTAAGATGAAGGAAACCGTGTAGAGGGTCACCGCCGAGGCACGGGCGTTGAGAGGACGCACCGTCACCGGCGTCTGAGCCACAGCCCCGATGACTGTGAAAAACAGCACTCCCGAAGCAAGCGCCATCCTTGCAAGTGATTTCATGGACCACTCCTCCTGTATCAGCGTTTCCTGGGCTGTGCCAAGATGAAACAAGCGGGAAGACATCTCCCGCCACATTCCGACACAGACCGCTTTCAAGCAATCACTATGCCAGGCAAAGAGCTCTGTGTGCGTCGAGCGTCGGCGCTGACCCGGGCGCTCCGCCTCTGTTGTTCAGCACACCAGCCATCCACGCTTCCTCCAGCGGCGGCAAAACCACCCGAGCCATGGCCATCAGAATCGGCGAGGGCTACTTCAGCAAAGCCCGCAACAGAATGAGAAAACCCTTGCCGTCGTTTTCGGCAATCTTCAAGTTCTTCTTCGCCCGCTTGAAATTGGGGTTGATCTTGATGGCCTGGCGGAATTCGTCCAGAGCCTTGAGGAAAAGATTGCGACATTGGATGAGATAGGCGATACCGAGATTGTTGTGAAGATCTGCAAAATCGGGGTGATCTTTGAGGACGCCCTCCAGTTGCCCAACGTAGGAGGCAATGAAATCGTCGTCTCGTCCCTTGCCTCCGTACATGAACTTGAGGTAGAAGTCGTCCTCGAAACTGAGGTCGGGACCCAGGAATGGTCCCGGCCGGCCGGCAACGAGTCGTTCGAGCGCTTCCGCCACTTTTCCTTCGCGCAGCAACCCGAACGCCCCCTTCACCTCCGTGGTACGCAACTCGGGGACGAGTTGCAGTGCCCGTTGCAGGTGCTCGAGCGCTTTCGCTTCGACCTCATCGGCCGCTGCCGCGCCTTCGGCCGACGCTTCTGTCTGCGCCAGCAGAGCCAGTCCCATGTAGTAGTGGGCCGACGCAAGCTCAGGGTTCAACGCCAGAGCACGGGAAAACTGCTCCACAGCAGCAGCGTATTCCTTCAGGAAAAACAGCGTCTCACCAAGGGCATCGTGGAGATCGGCGGAGTCCGAACCGCTGGAAAGAGCCTCTTCGAGGAGCGATCTGGCCTGCTCAGGCTCCTGGCGCAGATTGAACGCCCGAGCCAGCAACACGCGGGCTTCTTCGAGGCCGGGATCGAGCTCCAACGCCAGGCGCAACGCTGAAATCGCCTCTTCCATGAGTCGCTTGCGCAGGAACAGGCGACCCAGCCGCAGAGCCGATCCGGCGTGACGTACGGTGCGAATCTTCTCTGCAACATAGTAGAGGGTCTCGAAGTCGCGGATCGTCTGGTGATGCACCTCGCTGAGGTGCTGCCGCAGCTCGGAGGGTGCGGTGCCGTTGCGGTAGCTGATTTCGCGCTTGTCGATGATCCGCCCATCGTCGAACACGCTGGATACGATTCGGCCGGTCGCCTCCGAATAACTCGTCTGCACGTGAAGCTTGCGGCCGCCGACGATCATGTCGTTGTTGAGTCCCAGACCTTCCATGTCTTACCCTCGATGAAGTCACTCAGGTCAGTCGTCCGTACTGCTCGAAGTGGCCTTGGATTCTTCCTTCTTCTTGCTCTCCTTGTTGTTCTCGTTCTTGGCCGACCGTTTCTTGCCATCTGAACCGTTGCCGCCACGTTTGTAGTCGGTCTCGTAGAATCCGGACCCCTTGAAAATCAGACCGGCACCACCGCTGATCACACGTTCGACATGCCCGCCACACTTTGGGCAGACCTCGATCGGGTCGGCGACGATGCTCTGGAATTCTTCGAACACGAGGTCACAGCCTTCACAATGATATTCGTACGTCGGCATTCTTATCCCACCTCCGTCTCTATCGTTCAAGGTATCGGAATCGATAAGTTCCTCCTTTAACTGGCGTCTGGGCGCGGTTCTGATCTCAAGGCTGAGCCCTGGCGAAGCCGGCGCAAAGCCTGGTCGATCAGATTGAGAGATTCCTCGAGATTCTCGAACGACGTGGCGTAGGAGATGCGCACATGCCGTTCGGACCCAAAGGCTTCGCCGGGCACCAGGGCGACACCGGCTTCGGCCAGAAGGAACGAACAAAACTCCCTGGCCGATTCCAGTCTGCGGCCGTCGAATTCAGCCCCCAGGTAGGGAGAAACATCCACAAACACATAGAAGGCCCCGTCTGGGAGAAGGCAGTGCAGCCGTGGCACCGCGTTGAGGCGATCGCAGAGGAAGCGGCGGCGGCGATCGAACTCCAGCACCATCTCGCGGATGTAGCGGCCGTCCAGTTGCAAAGCCGCGATACTGGCCTTCTGGGAGATCGATGTGGCGCACGAGGTGCTGTGACTTTGGATCTTGGCCACCTGATCGACGATCTCCTGCGGTCCGGCGACATAGCCGATACGCCACCCGGTCATGGCATAGGCTTTTGAAACACCGTTCACGACAAGGGCACGATCGTGGATTTCCGGGAACGAGGCCAGGCTGACATGCCGGCGACCGTCATACAGGATTTTCTCGTAGATTTCGTCGCTCAGTACGATCGCCGGATGGCCCGCCAGAACCTGCACCAGCTCGCCCAGCTCCTCACCCGAGTAGGCCGCCCCAGTGGGATTCGATGGCGTATTCAGAATGACGATCTTGGTTCGCGGCGACAGGTAGTTGCTGAGCTGTTCGGCCGTGATTTTGAAGCGCTGGCTCTCGTCGGTGGGCAGGAAAACGGGGCGGGCACCGGCGAACTTGACCATCTCGGGATAGCTCGTCCAGTATGGTTGCGGCACCACAACCTCATCCCCAGGATCACAGAGCGCCAGGATCGCGTTGAAAATCGCTTGCTTCGCCCCACACGAAACCAGGATTTGCGAAGGCTCGTACTCCACGCCATTCTCGCGCCGAAGTTTGTCGCAGATCGCCTGACGCAGTTCGAGCAGGCCGCGGCTGGGCGTGTACTTGGTAAATCCGGCATCGATGGCCTCGATGGCCGCCTGCTTGACCGGCTCCGGCGTGTCGAAATCCGGCTGCCCGGCGCCCAGGTCGATCACCCGTCGGCCCTGCTGCCGCATTTCGGCAACCTTTGCCGTCACGGCCATGGTCATCGAATTGTCGATCTGTTTTGCCCGTTCCGAAAATTCAACCATCGGACTCCTGCTCCTGGTCGGCAAGAACGCTGCATACGGCGACCACGTCTACAATATCCTCGACGCTGCATCCCCTCGAAAGATCGTTTGCAGGCTTTGCCAGACCCTGGATCACCGGCCCGATGGCTTCGGCTCCGGCAAGACGCTCGGTCAGCTTGTAGGCGATGTTGCCTGCATCCAGATCCGGAAAAATCAGCACATTGGCCTGGCCGGCGACAGGACTGCCGGGAGCCTTGCTGCGGCCGACCGACTCCACAAGCGCGGCATCCACCTGCAGCTCGCCGTCCACGGCCAGCCCGGGCGCCTTGCGGCGCGCCAGCTCCGTGGCCTGCTGCACTTTGTCGACGAGGGGATGAGAGGCACTCCCTTTGGTCGAAAAGGAGAGGAGAGCGACGTAGGGTGTCTGTCCCGTGAGGCAGCGATGGGTACGAGCCGAAGCGACGGCGATGTCGGCCAATTGCTCGGCAGTCGGATCAGGCACGACAGCACAGTCGGCGTAGGTAAACACACGATCGTCAGCGAAAACCATTTCGAAGGTGCTCGATACCAGGCTGATACCAGGCGCCATGCCGATCACCTGGATGGCGGCACGGAGCACGTCGCCCGTGGTATGCACTGCACCCGCCACGCTCCCTGCTGCCAGCCCCTGCCGCACCAGCATGGCACCGAAGTAGAGGGGACGGGTAATCAGGTCTCTGGCGGCTTCGCGAGTCAGCCCTTTCTGTTTCCGGAGCTCGTACAGCCGGTCAGCAAAATCTTCGAGATGGTCTGAGCGCCGCGGGTCGATGATGTCGGCGGCGGCGATGTCAGCGCCCAGCTCTTCGGCACGCGCTCGAATCGCCGCTACATCGCCGAGCAGCAGAGGCCTGGCAACGTCTTCCGCCAGCAAGACAGCGGCGGCGCGCAACACACGTTCTTCGTCCCCCTCCGGCAACACGATGGTCTTGCGGCTCTGGCGAGCTCGCCGGCGCAGGCTTTGGGTAAAGGATGTCAACTGCGAAACTTCGCTCTCAGCTTCTCAAGCACAAAATCAGGCACAAAACAACGCACATCGCCGCCGAACCGGGCCACCTCTTTGACGATGGACGAATTCAGATAGGTATATTTGTCTCCCGGCATCAGGAAGACGGTGACAATGCCCTCGGCAAGCTTGCGGTTCATGAGGGCCATCTGGAATTCGTACTCAAAATCCGTCACTGCGCGCAAGCCCCGCACGATCGCACAGGCATCGCGTCCCTTGGCATACTCCACCAGCAGCCCTTCGAAATAGTCCACCTCGACGTTATCAAAACCCCGGGCAGCGCGCCGGATCATTTCCAGTCGCTCCTGCACCGTGAACAGCGGCTGCTTGGCCGGATTGTTGGCCACAGCAACCACGACACGGTCGAAAAGATGGGCAGCGCGATCGATAAGATCAAGGTGACCGTTGGTGATCGGATCAAAGGTTCCTGGATATACGGCCAGCTTCATCCGTCCTCCCTCCGAAAAATCGAGATCGCCGAGTCGCCGATGATGCGTCGATCCATTCTCAGCAGGCGTTTCAGCTCAACGTCCAGCTCATCGCGGCTACTATGTTCGATCGCAGCCAGGCCGCCCACCTTCAATGCATCGAATCGGTCGAGCCAGCGAAGCAGGCGGCCAGCCATCTCCCCGTAGGGGGGATCGGCAAGCACGACATCGACCCCTTCCGTCTCCGGCCAGCGTCGCAGAAACAACTCGACTCGCTGCGCCATGATCCTGGCGCGGGCACCGTATCTGGCCAATTCAAGATTCCGACGCAGCGCCGCCAGCGCCTGCGGGTCTCGCTCCACGAAGATTGCTTCTCGCGCGCCACGGCTCAACGCCTCGATGCCGAGAGCGCCGCTACCCGCAAACAGGTCAACCACCCGCTGTCCTGCCACTTCGTTCTGCAGGAGGTCGAACAGCACTTGTTTCACCCGATCGGCGGTGGGACGCAGGCGGCGTCCATGTGGAGCCAACAGCCGCAACCCCTTGCGTTCGCCAGCGATCACACGCACGGCATGGCCCGGCGCTAGCGCGGCCGGAAGAGGTT
>CAZGRP010000130.1:0-5481 GCA_964527995.1 uncultured Cytophagia bacterium
TGAAACTATCCCGTTCTCCGAGCGGGATTGGATCCTGATCACCGATTTTGAAAACTTCACCGGCGAGCGGGTGTTCGACCGTTCTCTGAACACCGCACTGACGGTTAGCATCCAGCAGTCCAAATACGTCAATGTGTATCCTCGAAGTCGAGTGCAGGAAACACTTCAGAGGATGCAGAAAGAAAAGGCGGATACGATAGACCAGGCGCTGGGCCTCGAAGTTGCACTGCGGGAGGGGATCAAGGCGCTGGTTGTTCCTACAATTAGCCGGATAGGGGGTGCCTATTCTCTCTCCGCAAGTATTATCGACCCTACTAGCCGGGTGACCCTGAAGACCGAGACGGCCCAGGCGAAAGGGAAGGACGAAATCCTGGATGCTCTGGATGATCTGGCTCAGAGGATACGGAAGGACCTAGGCGAATCGCTGGCAGCTATTGCCGAACAGAACGTACGTTTGCCGAAGGCGACCACTTCCTCTCTGGAGGCTTTGAAGAACTTTGCAGAAGGTTCGCGGGCCTGGGACTCGGGAAAGCACGACGAAGCTGTTGCTTTCTCGAATGCCGCCATCGAATTGGATTCCAGCTTCGCCTGGGCTCATGCCTCTCTGGGGGGATACTATTACTGGGTGAACGACCGTGCAAAGGGAGAAGCACACTTCACCAGGGCGTTAAGTCTACTTGATCGGCTCACGGAACGGGAGAGGCTGTGGATTCAGGCGTCTATTCAAAGCGATAGAGGGAATCGTGAGCAGGCGATCAACACCTACAAGGTTTACCTGACGACGTATCCCGATTCCCGGGATGCGTGGTTCAACCTGGGGATTCAGCACATGTTCTTGCGCCGGTATGAAGAGGCGTTAGAAGCATATGGCAAAGCCCTCGAGATCGATCCTTTCATGGCAAGCGCTTACATCAACATAGCCACTTGCTATGGCCTCATGAGAAGGAATGACGAGGCGATCTCGAACTACCTGAAAGCCATCAAGTTGCGGCCGGAATGGGTTACGAGCGGGAATTTGAATCATAAGTTTGGTTTCACCTATGTGGCGATGGGCCAGTTCCAAAAGGCGCGAGAGACTTTCGAGAAGATGCTGTCAAAGGATGATCAATCGAAAGCTCGCGGGCACCGTTCGTTGGGACTGCTTGATATGTATATGGGCAAATATGCTTCTGCTATCAGCCACCTCAAGGAATCGGTTTTGTTGGACAAGGCATCCGGTTCGCTCGTGAGCGAGGTGCGGGATCGGCTGTATCTTGCCACGGCATACAGGGCAAAGGGGCAAGAGAAAGAACTTTTAGAGCAGTTGGATGCGGTTAACAAACTAAGGACGGAGACCTACCTGAAGCCGTGGTGGTTACTTCTTGCCGGAAAGATCAATACAAGAGCGGGAAGGGTAGAGCAGGCAGTCCAGTTCCTGAACGATATTTCGACCCGGATGAATGAAGAGAATCGATCGGATCGTGCCGCCTATAATCTCCTCGAAGGCGAGATAGAGCTGGCCAGGGGGAATTTCAAAAGCAGTGAGTCGATTCGAAATGGCCTGCAAACTGCGTGAAGATGGGTACACCCTGGAGTCCCTGGCGTACGGCTATCTGGCGAGCGGCGATTTGGAGAGAGCGCGGGCGAAGTATGAGGAGTTGATAGACATGAAAGACATCGGGTGGGAGGCTCAGGAATACTGGCTTCAAGCCCACGCTCAGTTGGGCAGAATCTATGAGCAAAAGGGCGACATCGAGAAGGCCAGGCAATGCTATGAGCGCCTGTTGGAAATCTGGAAGGAGGCCGACAGCGATTTGCCCGCCATGCGGGATGTAAGGGCTCGGCTTGCGACACTGACACAGGTCCCCGCAAAATGATTGGTCCGGCGACTGCCGGGGAGCATAGTTATGATCGGCGAAACGATTTCCCGTTATGAAATCCTCGAAAAGCTCGGCGAAGAGGGCACCGGGGTGGTGTGCATGGTACCGTCATAAGTAGAGTGTCATGAGCTTCTTCTGGCCTTCCCTCCACTGTTCTGTTCCGTACCGTTACCGGGCTTACATTCATCTACCTTTGTTGTAGGGCTTCCACAGTGGCCTGTAATTTGACTATCTTAGCGGTCAAATCGGTTATTTTGCTTTTCATGGTATTCAGTTCAGCATTAATCGCAGCATTTTCTGCTTTTTGCTTCTCTATGATCTTTTGTTGTTGTTTGACTGCTTCAACCAGAATCGCCGTGACATTAGCATAGGCTACGAATTTATATCCATCCGGCCCTGTTTTGACAAGTTCGGGGAAAACGGTTTCCACCTCTTGGGCGATCAAACCGATATGTGGGCCTGGTGCAGGGTCTTTGTCTCTGCCCGAATCCTTCTTCCATTCAAACTTTACGCCTCGCAACTTGAGTACCCTGTTCAAAGCGTCCGGAATCGTTCTGATATGGGTCTTTAGTCGAACATCGCTGGAATGCACCACTTGCCCATTCACGATGACGTTACCATTGGTATCGATCACCAGTCTGTCGATATGATCGGATTCATTACGAATACGGAATGATCCGGCATCAGGCTCATTGGCTTGCAGAAGCCAGGTATCGGTATACTCAAGTGGCGGCAGTCCGTGGATATTGTTGAGGAAACGGATAAAGGGCTTGCTGCCATAGTCCTCAATGACGATACCATCTCCAGCCACCTGCAATGTTGTGGTTGGCTCGGTGGTACCGATGCCAACGTTCCCTGCGTTGGTAATCGAAAAACTCTTGCCTCCGCCTGCTGTGGCGGTCTGAAAGACAAAGAACCCGTTGCCTGTGCCCGAATTTTCCACAAACAATCCTGTTACGTTGGTGGGGTTTTCTCCGGAATCGCTATGTCTTACATGCAGATTGGCGCCCGGCGATTGTGTGCCGATCCCTACAGAGCCATTTTCCGTGACTGTAAGACCGTTATAACTTGGCGATGGCGAGGAAGAGCCGCTTGTCAGCAGCCTGAGACCAGTGTCATCTATAATTAAGTCACGCCGGTGGCCATTTTTGCTAAAAGCAATGAGTCCCGGCCATCCACCCGGAGTGCTGAAATCAATATACCCGGTCCCAAAGGAAAATCGCGCACCTCCCAGAACGTGGAGGGGTTTCTGCGGGCTGTTGGTGCCAATGCCCACGCCCCCCGCAGCGCGGATCAGGAATTGGTTATCACCGGTAGAAGTAAGATCTGCGCCTTGCGCATCGGCCCAGACAAAACTGCCTCTATGATTGGCCTTTGCTCTAAAACCCGCGGCGAACGAATAATCTCCGTCGGCGTTATTCGAATCGCCTCCCGGCACACTGGCAGCCTTCCCGCCGGCACTGTTGCTCCAGCCACCGGATACGGTACCTGCCTTTCCGCTGGCCTCGTTAGCACGACCGCCGCCAATAGCGGCCTGCTGTCCGCTGGCATTATTTTCACGACCGCCCGCAACGGTGGCGTGGTCGTTGCCGGCGATGTTGCCCAGACCGCCGCCCACAGTAGAGGCATGGCCGCTGGCCTCGTTGTTGGCTCCTCCTGAAACCGTGGCGTACATGGCATTGCCAACATCGCTGTCCGCATTGCCCGCCTGATTGTTCCCGCCGCCACCTACCGTGCCAAAATTATCGGTCACCCGGTGAGCAAAACCATCCTGGCCGCCACCGGAAATCGTGGCTGAATTGACACCGGCAGTTACCGTATTGCTGTTGGAGCCACCCAATAGATTGGGTCCAAAATCGTTCGGATCAAGGCGAAAAGCAACCTGGTTATTCACCCGAAACTGCAGCGGCGTCTGGTCGGTGGTTCCCACAAAGTTGTCTGTTGGATTGGTACCCGCGTTCCCGCTCAAGCCCCAACCGGCACTACCGGTGGTAGCGGCTGTTGTTTGTACAGTTCCATCCGGGAACTTGAATCCGCCTGTCGTGGACTCGATTCTACCGGCGACACTGAGCATTTCCGACGGAGCACTCGTGCCAATGCCGACTCCGCCGCCTGCCCGAATCAGGAACTGGTTGGGCGCAGTAGAGGAAAAGTCGTCGTTGGTGCTGTCGGCCCATACGAAGGTGCCGGTGTGATTCGCCTTTGCACGACGACCGGCCGCAAAGCTGTAATTGCCGGCGGCCGTATTTTGCTTGCCTCCTGCCACCGTCGCAAACTTGCCACTGGCTACACTGGGAATGGCGTAGTGGTCGCTGCCACCTCCAATCACCGTTGCATAATCCCCACTGGCAATATTTTCCCGTCCGCCAGACACGGTGGCCGCCTCTCGGTCCGAGGTGGTTTCGTTGTTATCTCCGGCCTGATTCAGGAATCCGCCTCCAACCGTACCGGTATTGTCGCTGACCCGGTTGCTGGCGCCGCCGGCTATCGTGCCACCCAACACCCCGTTGCTCACGTTGCTGCCTATTCCGCCAATGAGATTCACGCTCAAACCATTCGGCTGGAGCAGTAGACCGCGCTGGTTGTTCACCCGCAATTCCAGCGGCCGTTCATCCGTGGTGCCGAGGAAATTGGCCGATGTCGTGCCGCTATTTCCGGTCAGACTCCAGCTATTCCCAGCGCTGCTGCCGGCAGTGATGACGATAGTGTCCCCGCGCGTGGAAATCATGGTTCCGTCACCGCCTCTAAGAAACACCGCGTCGGTCAAGGTGTTGATGCTTCTCACCACCTGTCCGCTGGCGATGTTGGCTGCAGTCACGACACTGTCTGCTATAGTGGGATTAGGATAGGTTCCGGTGAGATCACCTCCGGCCGTTCCGCCGGGAGGCAGGGAAACATCCGCCGCCAGTTTGGCTTGCGTCACCGCAGCGTCCTGAATCTTGGCGGTGCTTACCGAACTGTCCGCAACGGAACGGGCATTCAGGCTGTAGGCCGCGGCGGTGAGCTGGATGCGCGGCTGCAGTTCTGTTCCAGAGCCCACTCTAATTCCCAGCCAGTAGGAGGTATCAAAGGACAATTGCAGGGGGTTGGTCTTGCCTAGAATTACGTTGAACAGGCCATTGGTGACTTCAACCTGCTGCCTTTCTTCCCAAAGCGGGAAGCCGCCCTCGGCGCTCTGATAAAGTTTGAATATGATGGTAAGATTGCCGTTAAGGGGATTACCTTCGGCATCCGTGAGCACTCCCTGGTAGCTGATGGTCTGGGGGATCTGGCCCCAGGCCAGGTCTCCCACGAAAGTCGGGAACAGCACGAACACCAGCCAACAAAGAGCACTCGTGAGGTTCGTTTTTCCGCCTCCCCGTGCCTGCTTATCTTATCTCCTGCCGTTTGTAACTACGCTTGGAGAAGTAAAATTACACAATCGGTGTAAAGACCCGGACTTCATCGGCTGCCTCCGGCGGATGGCCGTCCACGGTCGCACCGGTGTACCGCATTTTCAGGGTATCGCCACCCCGGATCATCCGGAAACAAGAACCACACCCCTATCCCAACTTTGTCGCTCCATCAGGTCGTCTGACTTTTAGGCTTGTAAGTCATAGTCAAGAGAGTTATCGTATTGTGA
>CAZGRP010000131.1:0-5422 GCA_964527995.1 uncultured Cytophagia bacterium
TCTTTTTCAGCGGTAGCTGCGTAGGTCATTACAACGGCTCGGAGACCGCGCTGCGTGCGCGGGCTTGTTCGTGGGTCCTAATGTGTCGAGCAGGGACCCTGTGGCCGCTCTTGCGCGGGCTTAGGTTCCCTCCACGGCCAAGGTGTTGCCTTGCGGAACTGACTTCCCGGACGTTTCTGTACTTGTAGTCCGATTGTCCCATCGAAGCCAAGCTGGCTTGTCTCCTCTTGCCACTGGGCGGGCGCCAACGACTCGTGCGGGGAGCGGCCGGGCGCCTCCTCCGGTCGAGGCAGTTCCAGTACTCTATCTTTTTGATTGGCAATAGGATTTATCAGTTTTGCACTTGACTGTAGCGGTTGGGATCTCTACAATTTCCATATCCGGCGCAATAAAGGGAGAGGGAGTGCTCACAATGAAAAAGCTAGTTGTCATAATGGTTGCGGTTCTTGGGCTTGCGGCGTTAGCAAATGGAGCGATCATCAACGAGGCGGCGTATCCGGGCGGCGACTTCGCCAATACGTCGGCCACGCCCACGCCGTTGGGCGACTACATTGGCTGTCCCGGACTCTGCACCGAGACGATTAATGGCGCGATATCGAGTGCCGGGAGCGTCTTCCCGGATGATCCGGAGGATGCCTTTTGGTTTTACACCGGCGGAATCGCTGGTCTCACCGTGGCGCTGACGTCGTCGGCGCAGCCGTTCTCCGGTGTGATCGACCTATACAGCCCTATCGGAAACGAGATCGGCAGCTATGCGTTCAACGGGAACTTGGCGGCGGGGTTCGACCTACTGTCCGCTTGGGGTCTCGGCACGTCGGATTCCACCGTGGATCTGCCCCCCGGTTTGTACGTGATTGAGGTGGACGGCGTTTTCCCCGGCCCCGATACGCTGGTGAGCTATTCTTTTGACATCACTGCTGCTCCTGAGCCGGGTACGTATTTACTGGTGGGGCTCGGTCTCGCCGGCTTGGCGGTGATGCGGCGCCGGCGTGCGGCCTGAGTTGTTGCGTTAGAAGAACTGCCTGGTAAGAATCAGATCACCGTAGGCGGGTGCCTCCCTCAACTGCCGCACCAAAGCGCGGTTCCTGTGATCGGAGTCGCGGGTCCCCGTGGTCCTGGGCCGGATTTGACTCTCGAAATCGGCGGTCCCAGGCGGATCTCTGCCGCTAAGTCTTTCCATTGCTACGCCTGAGTCCCAACGTTGGGGCTTGGTCACGAACGTTGGTGGTATAAGCATGACGGAGGGGAAGCCCTTCTCTGGAGCCTTGGCTTGCGGGGTCCTGAACGGGTGACGGCGTCGCCGACGCACGCGTCACACGTTTTCGTAATCTAAACGAAAGAAGCGGCTTAACGCTTTTCACGTTTTTCACCCTTGTACTGCCGCTGGCCGTCAGCCGCAGCGCGACGGGGCCGGGAGGAGCGGGAGTTTCCAGCGGACGGCAGCCGCCGGGCCGCATACCACCGGCGAGCGGCGGGGGGTCCCGGAGGTCTGAGAACCCCACCGGGTTTCGGTCCTGGCGCCGGTCAAGTGCCACCGAGGCTGCGTGCGCTACAATACGTCTTTTATGTCGGGGTTGCTGGAGGGTAAGACGGCTTTGATTTTGGGGGTGGCGAACCGTTGGAGCCTCGCTTTCGCCATTGCAGAGGCTTTTCGCCGCCAAGGCGCGGAGATCGTCCTCACATACCAGGGCGAGAGGCAGCGGCTCACCGTGGAGGATCTCGCCAAGGAGCTCGGCGCGTTCGCCCTCTTGCCGTGTGACGTTACCAGCGATCAGGATCTGGACCGCCTCGCCGCCGAACTGAAGAAGGCCCCGGGCAAGCTGGACTCCGTGGTCCATAGTATTGCCTTCGCCAACCGCGAGGACCTTTCCAGGCCCTTCGTCGAGACCTCGCGCAGCGGCTACCTCCTGGCCCAGGAAGTGAGCGCCTATTCCCTCGTGGCCGTGGCGCGCGTGACGGCTCCGCTGATGACCGATGGGGGGTCGATCATCACCCTCACCTACCTGGGGGCCACGCGGGTGGTGCCGAACTACAACGTGATGGGTGTGGCCAAGGCGGCGCTGGAGGCCGGCGTGCGATACCTGGCGAGTGACCTCGGAGCCCGGAACATCCGGGTGAACGCGATTTCAGCGGGACCCATCAAAACCACGTCCGCCCGGGGCATTAAGGACTTCTCCACGGTACTCGGAGCGGTCGCTGAGAGGGCGCCATTGCGCCGGAACACGAATCCGGCCGAGGTGGCTGACGTCGCCACCTTCCTGGCGAGCGACCTGGGCCGGGGCGTGACTGGCAACATCATCTTCGTAGACGCCGGCTTCCAGGTGATGGGTCTGTGAAGCCTTTCTGCGCTGGTGGCACTGCCGAAGATTTGACAGCTTAGCTGGCAGATTCTTATGATGTTGTTGGCTGTAACCACTACGGCCTCCTGATACGTCCAACATGCCTCAGCGGGCCGCCGGGTGGTATCGCCCGCCGGGACTCTGACATCTCGGTTCTGAGAGTCTCATATGATACAGGTCGAAGGTCTCACCAAGCGTTACGCGCGCACCGTTGCTGTAGACAACATCTCCTTCTCGGTCGAGAAAGGGAAGATTGTCGGGTTCCTCGGCCCCAACGGAGCCGGCAAAACCACCACGATGCGGGTTCTCACCTGCTTCATGCCTCCCACAGAGGGCACCGCGCGGGTGGCGGGTTTCGACGTCATGCAGGAGCCGTTGGAGGTCAAGAAGCGGATCGGCTACCTGCCGGAGAACCCGCCGCTCTATCCGGAAATGGAGGTGGTCGAGTACCTGAATTTCGTCGGGCGTTTGAAAGGCCTGCAAGGGGCGGATCTGAAACGGCGCGTCGATGAGGTGTCGGAGCGCTGCGCGATCACCGATGTCCGCACCAAGCTGGTAGCCAAACTTTCCCGCGGGTACCGGCAGCGCGTGGGGCTTGCGCAGGCGATCATCCACAACCCGGACGTGCTCATCCTCGACGAACCGACCGCGGGATTGGATCCGAAGCAGATCAACGAGACCCGCAAACTCATCAAAGCCCTGGCCGGCGACCACACGATCATCCTCAGCACCCATATCCTGCCGGAGGTCGAGCAGACCTGCGAGGACGTGATCATCATCAACAAGGGCCGGCTGGTGGCCACGGATTCAGTCGAGAACCTGACCCACCGGCTGCGCGGCGCTGAAGTCCTCGCCATCGAGGTGGGTCCGCGGGACGGACCGTTGGACAGTGAGGAAGTGAGCCAGCGTCTTTCTAGCGTGGACGGCGTCTCCCGGGTGGAGTTCCGCGAGGGCCGGAACGGGCGGCTGCGATTCGAGGTGGAGACTGCGCCCGGGCGGGCTGTCCGCGGTGACCTGGCGCGTGCCGTCGTCGAGTCCGGCTGGGACTTGCACGAACTGCACGCGGCCGCCATGAGCCTGGAGGAGATCTTCTTGCAACTGACTGCTGGTGAGAATCAGGCCGGGCAAGAGCCGGCCGGCGAAGGAGGTGCCGCATGAGAAACGTGCTCGTGATCTGCCGCAAAGAACTGAACAGCTACTTCGCCTCGCCCATCGCCTACGGTTTGATGGCCTTCTTCGCCGCCATCGCGGGCTACTTCTTTTATGTAGCGACGGCGATCTTCGTCGCCCGGGGCATGGAATCGCAGATGATGGGCCGCAGCTTCCCGATGGACGTCAACGAGTGGGTGGTGCGGCCGGTGCTGATGAACGTGAGCGTCATCGGGTTGTTTCTCATCCCAATGATCACGATGCGGCTGTTCGCCGAGGAGAAGCGCTCCGGGACCATCGAGCTATTGGCCACCTCGCCGGTAAGGGACGTCGAAATCATCATCGGTAAGTGGCTGGCGGCGGTCATCCTGTACGCTTGCATTCTCGCTATTTCAGCACTGGACATCGCAGTGCTGTTCCTGTACGGCGAGCCGGACCTGAAGCCGATCCTGGTCGGTTATCTGGGCCTACTGCTGCAGGGCGCGGCGTTGCTCGCAATCGGCACGTTCCTGTCGACCACCACGAAAAACCAGATCATCGCGGGCACGGCCACTTTCGCGGTCTGTTTGCTGCTTTGGGTCTTCGACTGGATCACTGCTTACGAGACCTCGACCTGGGCGAAAGTCATGTCGTACCTCTCGGTGGTCACGCATTTTGAATCCTTCGCCAAAGGCGTCATGGACAGCAAAGACGCGATCTATTTCGTCACGGTGGCGTTCTTCGGATTGTTCTTGACGGCCCGGTCGCTCGAATCGCTTCGCTGGAGGGCGTGATGAAGACGAGCTGGTTGAAAGCGAGACAGACGAAATACACGGCGTATGTGACGCTCTACGTGGCGGTGGTGCTGGCGGTGGTGGCGGTTATCAACTTCCTCGCCAACCGGCACAACTGGTCTTATGATTCCACTTCGAACAAACGATACAGCTTGTCCGACCAGACGATCAAAATCGTCAAGAACCTGAAAACCGACTTGAAGATCACGCTCTTCGACAGGACCAGCCGGTTCGAGGAAGCGCGGGATCTTCTGGACCGCTACGACAATCTGTCTCCGCGTCTCAGCGTCGAGTACATCGACCCGGACAAGAAGCCGCAGTTGGCCCGAGCGGCGGGCGTTACGAGTTACGGCACCGTATACGTGGAAGCCAACGGCAAGCGGGAAGAGGCCCGCTATGTCACCGAAGAAGAGGTCACCAACGCCATCATCCGGGTGTTGAAAGAAGGGAAGAAGACGATCTGTGCGGTCCAGGGCAGCGGCGAGCATAGTCTCGACGAAACCGGCCGCGAGGGTTATTCTTCATTCAAGGAGCTGCTGGAAAAGAACAACTACGAGACCAAGACGATCTCGCTGTTGGAAAATCCCGAGGTTCCCTCCGACTGTTCCATCCTGCTCGTCGGCGGGCCCCGGTACGACTACGTTGAGCCGGTGGTGAAGGCGATCAAGAATTACGTCGAGTCCGGCGGGCGGGCCCTGTTGATGCTCGATCCGCCCGTGCGTTTCGGGCAGGACTCGATCGCGCGGAATGCGGTCTTGGTCAAGGAACTTGAGAATTGGGGTGTGGTTCTCAACGAGGACCTGGTGCTCGACACCTCGGGCATCGGCGGGCTGTTCGGGCTGGGGCCCGAGGTACCCCTGGTGGCCGACTACGGCACGCACCCGATCGTGCGCGAGATGCGCGAGATCGCAACGGCCTTCCCTTTGGCGCGCTCCGTGGACACCAAGGACGACGTCGATGGCGTGACCGTGGAAAAGCTGTTCTCGAGCACATCGAATAGCTACGCGACGACGAAGCTCGACTCCCCAGAGATCAAGATCGATCCGTCGCGCGACAAGAAAGGGCCGTTCAATCTTGCCGTGGCCGGCACTATTGAAGTGGAGGAGAAAGGGGAGTCCGGCAACGGGGAGGAGAAAGCCGAATCCGGCGACAACGGTTCCA
>CAZGRP010000132.1:0-5172 GCA_964527995.1 uncultured Cytophagia bacterium
TCGTCCATGATTTCGCACAGCACGCCCGCCGGGTAAAGGCCTGCCAGGCGTGCCAGGTCGACCGCGGCTTCGGTGTGCCCGGCCCGCACCAACACGCCGCCCTGCTGCGCGCGCAGCGGAAAGACATGCCCCGGTCTGGCCAGGTCCTTCGGCTGCGTCTCCGCATCGACCAGAGCGCGAATCGTCTCGGCACGGTCGTGGGCAGAAACTCCGGTGGTGGTGTTCTTGATGGAATCCACTGACACAGAGAAGGCCGTGCGCAACCGGGCGGTGTTCTCCTGCACCATCGGGTGCAGGTCCAGTTCATCGAGGCGCTCGCCCGTCATGGCGACACACAGCAGCCCGCGCCCCTGCTTGGTCATGAAGTTCACATCATCGGCCGTGCAGCGCTCCGCCGCCATGACGAAATCGCCCTCGTTTTCGCGATCCTCATCATCGACGACAATCAGGATCTTCCCCTTGCGGAGGTCTTCAATGGCCTCCACGATGCTGTCAAATCTATATTTTTCCATAGCCAAAAGACTTCAACCTCTCTTCAGTGATAGGTTCCCCATCTTCAGATGGGTTCAGCAGACGTTCCACGTACTTTCCGAGAAGATCCGCTTCCACGTTGAGTTCGTCGCCGACGCGCTTCATGCCCAATGTGGTCTTCTCCAGCGTGTGTGGAATCAGCGAAATCGTGACTTGGCTGCCCTCCAGCCTCGCCACGGTCAGACTGACGCCATCCAGGGCGATGGAGCCATGCGGGATCACGTACTTCATCAGCGCCCGAGGCAGTTCCACGCACAGAAGCCGGCCGCCTTTCTGCGGCTGCCAGCCGGAAACCCGGCCGACGCCGTCGACATGTCCCTGCACGAAGTGGCCGCCGAGGCGATCGGTTGGGCGCAGCGCCCGCTCCAGGTTGACCCGGCTACCGGCGCGCAGGCGGCCCAGCGTCGTTTTGCGCAGCGTCTCCTCAACCGCAACCACGTCAAAACTCGCGTCATGACACGAGACGACGGTCAGGCAGACGCCGTCCACGGCGATACTGTCGTCCACCTCCAGACCTTCGGTGACGATCTGACCGGAGACGGAAAACCGCAAGCCACCGCCTTCGTCGCGAATTCCTTCGATGACGCCAACTTCTTCAATCAGTCCGGTAAACAAAGCGTCAATCTTCCTGGTGTGTATAGTGGATTTCGCCCGTAATCAGCAAATCCCCGCCGACCGTACGCCGGCTGACGTCGCCGAGCTCGAAAGCCTCGGTCACTGCCTGGATGCCAAGGTCCCCGACCGCCGGGATGCCCGAGCCAAGCAGCTTGGGCGCAACGAAAAGGGCGAACCGATCGCCCAGCCGGGCCCGAAGCACTTCGGTGAGCACGGCACTTCCCCCTTCCACCAGCACGGAGATGATGCCTTCCTCCCCCAGTCGCTGCCACAGGGTCGGCAGCGACACCCTGCCGCTGGCGTCTGCCTCCATCACCCACACCGCAGCGCCGCGCTCCTCGAGGCTCTCGATAGTGTCCCACGGCGCCTTCAAGGTAGTAACGACGACGGTCTTGTAAGCGAGGGGGGTGGCGAGGACCTTGGCTTCGAGGGGGATGCGCAGAAGGCTGTCCAGAATGATTCGGCGGGGATTGGGGCCCTTGACCAGCCTCACCGTAAGCTCCGGGTCATCGGCAAGTACGGTGCCGATGCCGACCATGACGGCGTCGTGCTCGCTTCGCATCTGGTGGGCCGTCCGCCGGGCATCGTGGGACGTGATCCATCGAGACTCTCCGCTCTGGGTGGCGATACGGCCGTCGAGCGTTTGGGCGAGCTTCAGAGTCGTGAAAGGCAAACCCGTGGCGACGTACTTGAAATACGCCCGGTTGAGGTCCCGGCACTCGTTCTCAAGAACCCCAACCGTGACCTCGATGCCCTTCGACCTCAGAATCTCGATTCCTTTGCCGTTCACCAAAGGGTTGGGATCCCGAGTGCCGATCACCACCCGGGCGACGCCGGTCTCGACGATGCGGTCAACGCATGGCGGAGTCTTGCCATGATGGCTGCAGGGCTCGAGGTTCACATAGAGGGTAGCCCCTCGACTCTCTTCACCGGCAGCCCGCAGTGCCTCCACTTCGGCGTGATCTCCGCCGAAGCGTTGATGAAATCCCTCACCGACCACTCTGTCCTCCCTCACAACGACAGCCCCTACCATCGGGTTCGGGCTGACGTAGCCCTGCCCTTTCCTTGCAAGTCTCAGTGCTCGCTTCAAGAACGCTTCGTCCCGAACCAAGGATTCCTCGTCCAGTGACGGTGAGCTGGCCTAAAGTACGAAAAAATATACTGATTCTGCCACGGCATGTCAAGACAATTTTACCCAGGTGAAGGCACAGTGTGGCCGACACCCAGCGTGAAGCTGTACTACGTATTGGTGTCTTAGATAAGGAAAACCACCAAATGTTGTATTTTCCTCTTGACAAATGCCCGCAGGTGTCGTATATTTACGCGGCGTTGGCGGCTGGCAAGCTATCCCTTGTTCTGGGAGTACCTCCCCACGACCGACATGGCCACTTCACCGAATGGGGGTCATCACCTTTCATTGATACCCATCGCCGACGCCAAGGACATCGACACATTCCAGGGAGAAGGTCATGAGCCAAGAACACGTACACCCCAGCGACCCCACCGCCCTCTCCGAGTCTGATGGTGTTGACCGCAAAGCCGGCAACAGCCAGGTAGCCAGCGGCAAGCAGAAGCCTTCCGCTGCAGCACAGCAGAAAGGGACGGCTGCGGCCCAGAATCCGTACCGGCCGACCCGGAAGCAGCTTTCGACGCTTCGACGACTTTTCAAGAACCCTGAGCAGTTGAAGCAGTTCGATCTGGCCCAGAACACGGGTGACTACTACGGTGACAACTCTCTCGCGGCCGACGTTCTGCTGATGAAGTATCTGGCACCCGGAGAGACCGGGCCTCTGCATCTCTGGTATCGCGTTGCCAGAGCGATGGCGTCGGTGGAGAAGGACGTGGAAACTTGGACGCACAAGTTTTTTACCCTTCTTTTCGATTTCAAATTCGTGCCCGGCGGCAGAGTGATGCACGGCGCCGGCCGCATCGACGCCAGGCGCCGGCCGACCTTATCGAACTGCTACGTCATCCCAATTGAAGAGGACAGTCTCGAAGGCATCTATCAATGCCTCACCAATTCCGCGATGGTCTATCGCACCGGCGGCGGTGTGGGCACCGATCTTTCCATTCTGCGGCCGGAAGGGGCTTCTGTCAACGCCACGGTCGACAAGTCGCCGGGAGCAACGGCCTTCATGAACCTGTTCAGCGAAAGCACCAACACCGTGAGTCAGGCGGGACGACGGGGTGCCCTCATGCTCACCATCCGGGTCGACCACCCGGATGTAGAGAAGTTTATTACCATCAAGAACGACCGGCGCCGGATGAAGGTCCAGTACGCCAACATCAGCGTGTTGCTCACCCATGAATTTATGGACGCCGTCCTGAACGATCGTGAATTCCAACTGCGCTGGCCAGTGGTTCCCCCGAGGGTCGGCGCGCCGATGCCCGAGGAGGTGACAGTCTACAAGACGGTGCGGGCCCGCGATCTCTGGGACAAGATCATCGCCAACGCCCACGCGTCGGCCGAGCCCGGCATCATCTTCTGGGACACCATGCGCGAGTTCCACAACGTCGAGTACGCCAACCCGCTGGTGAGCACCAACCCTTGCGGAGAGCAGCCTCTGGCTGCCTACACCGCCTGCAATCTGGGCAACATCAACCTGGCCAAATTCGTGCGCAGCGACGGCAGCTTCGATTATGACGAGCTCAGAGAGGTGACGCGGATCGCCACCCGTTTCATGGACAACGTCATCGACTACAACATGGACAACCACGCCCTGCCGCAGATCAAGCGCGCCGTTGCCTCCGACCGCCGCATCGGTCTGGGAATCACGGCTCTGGCCGATGCCCTGCTGTTGATGAAAATCCGCTATGACACCCCTGAGGCGCTGAAGACGGTCGAAAAGATCATGCAGACCATTTGCTACACCGCCTACGAGACCTCAGTCGATCTGGCCATCGAAAAGGGCAGCTTCCCGCTCTACGACTGGGAGGGCTTGAAGAAGAGCAAGTTCATCCAGAGGCTGCCCAAGAAGCTGCAGGAGCGCATTCGGAATGAGGGACTACGGAACAGCACCGTCCTGACCGTGCCCCCGGTCGGCACCGGTTCCATCGTTGCACAGACCAGCTCGGGCATCGAACCCATCTTCTGCACCAGCTACACCCGCCGGGTGAAACAGGCCGACGGCGAGAGCTTCACCGAGTACAAGGTTTATCACCCGCTGATCCGTAAGCTCTTTGGAGACGACGAACACCTGCCACCCTACGTAGTCACGGCTCATGACATCGATCCCTACTTTCGTGTCAAGATGCAGGGTGTGATTCAGAAGTACGTCGATAGCAGCGTCTCTTCCACGGTAAACCTGCCCGAGGAGATCGACGTGAAGACCGTCGCCGACATCTATCTGACCGCCTACAAGGCGGGACTCAAGGGGATCACGGTCTATCGCGAAGGCAGTCGTGAAGGAATCCTGCAGACCGAGAAAACAAAGCAGAAAGAGGAGGCGACCCCGGTCGCAGGCAGTGTCGTAGATGCCGAAGGGGCTCATCCACGCACACGCCCGAAGATCACCAAGGGGTACACCGAGCGCATCCGCACCGGCGAAGGCAACCTCTACGTCACCATCAACGAGGACGAGCACGGCCTTTGTGAGGTATTCACCACCATCGGCAAGGCGGGCGGAAACGCCATGGCCACGTCCGAAGCCATCAGCCGGCTGATTTCCCTGGCGCTGCGCTCCGGCATCGATCCCAAGGAGCTCGTCGACCAGCTCAAGGGCATCTCCGGACCAGCACCGATCTGGGAGGACGGTGAGCTGATCCTATCGACACCGGACGCCATCGGCAAGGCTCTCGAGCGCTATCTGCGCCGGCGGGGCGATCTCCCGACTGCGGTTCCGAAAGAACAGAAGGACGCCAGTGCCTCCCAGGCGCGAGCCGCACAGGTCCAGGTATCAGCCACGTTTTCGAGCACGAAAAACGGATCGGCCGTGAGTGCCATCACCACCTGCCCGGAATGCGGCGCCACCGTCGTGCACGAGACGGGCTGCGTGACGTGCTACCAGTGTGGCTGGTCGAGGTGTT
>CAZGRP010000133.1:0-5088 GCA_964527995.1 uncultured Cytophagia bacterium
ATCTGGGAAGCTGAGATGCGGCACCCGTTCGTGCGCGGCATCGGCGATGGCAGCCTTCCGGTATCCAAGTTTCGCTTCTACATGCAGCAGGATTATGTTTTCCTGATCGAATACGGCAGGGTGTTTGGGTTGGCCGTCTCCAAGAGCTATGACCTCGAGACCATGTCGGGATTCGCCGACCTGTTGCAGGCGACGCTGAAGACCGAGATGGATCTGCATCGCAAGTATGCTGCCAAGTTCGGCCTGAGCTCCGAGGATCTGGAGCGCACCGAGGCCGCTCCGGCCACCCATGCCTACACGCGCCATCTGCTGCATGTCGCCTGGAGCGGCACCCTGGCCGAGATTCTGGCGGCCCTGCTTCCCTGCGCCTGGGGGTATTGTGAGATCGGCACTCGCCTGCTCCAGGAAGGGGGTGCTGGACTGCAATCCCTCTACGCCGACTGGATTCACACGTACTCCTCAGAGGAGTTCCGCCGGTTCGCCGATTGGCTGCGTGACCTGCTCGATGCCGAGGCCCACGACTTACCGGCGCCGTGGCTGAGGCGCCTCGAGGAGGAGTTTCGCACCAGCAGCCGCTACGAATACCTTTTCTGGGAGATGAGCTGGAAGGAAGAAGGCTGGCCGGTGTGAAAGGTGGTTTGGCGCAGGTACGCCGTCAGAGCACGCATTCGGGTCTCCATGTCGATGCGTCCGAGGCGTGCACGTTTCGCCAGCGATCGCGAAGAGGGTACATACGGAGGAGACATGAGGAATTGTCAGACGATTCGCGCAGGTGCGATCTGGATTGCGGCGGCTCTCGTGCCTGTCTTGGTAGCAATCGCTTGCGGCGGCGGCTCTGCTCCGGACGGGGGTAAGACCACGCTCCGCTTCGTCACCTGGAAACCCGATCGGCCGGCCGTCTGGGACGAGGCCATCCGCCGCTTCGAGGCCGCCAACCCCGATCTACAGATCGTTCGCGAAATCGGCCCGCACTCTTCTACGGAATACCACGATCTCCTTACCCAGAAGCTCAAGAACCGCGACACCAGCGTGGACGTCTTTCTGATGGACGTCACCTGGCCGCCCGAGTTCGCCGCTGCCGGCTGGGCCTATCCTCTCGATGGCCTCTTTTCGGAAGAAGAGCGCGGGCGATTCCTGCAGGCTCCCATCATTGCCGACACCTACCAGGGTCGCATCTACGCCGTGCCGGCATGGGTTGCCAGCGGCATGCTCTATTACCGAAAGGATCTGCTCGACAAGTACAGTTTCCAGCCTCCGCAGACCTGGGAGGAGCTGGTTCGCCAGGCCAGGCGCATCCTCGAGGGGGAACGAGGCGCCAATCCGCGACTGCACGGCTATTCCGGCCAGTTCAAGCAGTATGAAGGGCTGGTGTGCAACATGCTGGAGTTCATTCACAGCAACGGTGGTGAGGTACTCTCGGCGGATGGCCGGCGCAGCTTGCTGGCCACTTCGGAGGTGGTCGAGGCGGTTCGCTTTGTCCGCGACCGTATCATCGGCGGCTTGGCACCGCGCGGTGTGCTGACGTACGAGGAGCCGGAGTCGCTGGCGCTCTTCGTGCAGGGCGATGCCATCTTCCATCGCAACTGGCCCTATGCCTGGGAACGGGCCAACGACCCGGCCGTTTCCCGTGTAGTGGGCAAGGTAGGCATCGCCAGGTTGCCGCATTTTCCCGGGGGGCGCAGCACCTCCATCCTCGGCGGCTGGCAGTACGGCATCAGTGCCTTTTCGAAGCATACCGACGAGGCATGGCGTTTCGTCTCTTTCATGACCAGCGCGGAAATCCAGAAGCTTTTTGCCCTGGGAGAATCTCGGGCTCCCACGCGCTTTGCGGTCTACGAGGATACCGACGTCAAGGAGAGGCGGCCCCAGTTCGCCTCTGAACTGGACGTGTTTCTCCAGGCCCGGCCGCGGCCGCGGTCGCCGCTCTACCCAAAGATCTCGCACATCCTGCAACGTAGCTTCAGCACTGCCATATCGGATCCGAACAGCGACATCGAAGCAGTGATGCGCCGGGCCGCCGCCGAGATCGACGCGGTGCTGGTGCTCGTGCAGAAGGCGAACGAACCCGAGTCGACCCGGTGATGTCCGCCCGCCTCGGCCGAGTCCTCGAGCGCAACTTCGGCTATCTGCTGCTCCTGCCTGCCGCTGTCTTTCTGCTGGTTTTTGCCCTCTATCCGGTCCTCAGCTCGTTCTGGATGAGTCTGCACCGCATCATCCTTTCCCTGCCACAGCTTGGCGAGCCCTTGATCGGCCTGCAGAACTACCGCCGCCTGCTGATCGATCCAGTGGCACGAGAATCGTTCCTGTTCACCCTGGCCTTTGTCCTGATCTCGACCTTGCTGGAGCTGCTCCTGGGGCTTGGGATGGCGTTGGTGCTCAATCGCTCCTTCCCCGGACGCGGCGCCGTCCGCGCTTCGGTGCTGATCCCCTGGGCCATCCCTACAGTGGTCGCCTCGCAGATGTGGCGCTACATCTTCAACGACCAGTACGGCCTGGCCAATCTGATCCTGTTCGGGGCCGACACGCATCGCTACATCGCCTGGCTGGCCGATGCAACGACGGCGCGGGCGGCCATCATCGTGGCCGATGTCTGGAAGACCTCCTCCTTTGCTGGACTGCTGGTTCTGGCCGGGCTGCAGATGATCCCGGACGAACTCTATGAAGCAGCCCGAATTGACGGTGCCGGTGCCTGGGCATCTTTTCGGCACGTGACGCTGCCGCTGCTGCGCCCGGCATTGCTGGTGGCGTTGCTGTTCCGGACGATTGACGCGTTCCGCGTGTTCGGACTGGTGTTCGTCATGACTCAAGGCGGGCCGGCGAACAGCACCAGCGTTCTGCAATTCTACGGTTACAAGAAGATGTTCGCCGAGGGAGACATGGGGTACGGCGCGGCTGTGTCGGTGCTTGTTTTTGCGGTCATTCTGGTGGTCTCCATCGCCTACATCCGCACCGTGGGCAGCCAGTTGATGGAGGAACGATCGTGAGGTCTCTGTTGCGCATGACAAAGCAACTGGGGTTCGGCGGTGTGGTTCTCGCCACGGTCGGATTGAGCCTCGTGCCGTTCTTGTGGTTCGTCCTCACTTCGCTGAAGACTCCCATTCAGATCACAGCCTCGCCGCCGCAGTGGCTGCCCGATTTTTCACTCGGCTTCTACGCGTCGGCATTGCGGCAGTACCACCTTCTCCAGTATGTCAAGAGCAGCGCCGTTGTCGCCACAAGCGCGACGGCCATCAATATCTTGCTGGCCTCTCTGGCTGGCTATGCTTTGTCGCGCCTGCGGCTGCGATTTCGGCGCAGCATCCTGGCCGCCATCCTGAGTATGTCGATGTTTCCTCAGATCGCCATCGTCGGGCCGGTGTGGCGAATCGAGCAGAGCATGGGGTGGCTGAATAGCTACATCGGTTTGATTCTGCCCTACGTGACCCTGACCTTGCCGCTGGGCATCTGGATTCTGGCAAGCTTCTTCCGCGAGCTGCCGGCCGAGCTGGAGGATGCCGCCCGGATCGACGGGGCCGGCCCGCTGAGGACACTGGTGTCGGTTTTCCTGCCGCTGTCGGCCCCGGGTGTGTTCACCGCGGCGATTCTGGTCTTCATCTATGCCTGGAATGAGTTTTTCTTCGCGCTGCTGATCATGACGCGTCCGGAGCGGCAGACCCTGCCGGTAGGGATCGCGCTCTTTCAGGGGGAGTATACTATCCCGTGGGGCGAGATCGCCGCGGCCTCGGTGGTCGCCACGCTACCGCTGGTGCTGTTGGTTTTGATCTTCCAGCGGCGGATCGTGCGGGGGCTGTCAGCCGGGGCATTGAAGGGGTGAGGGGGGACGCATGCCGGTTTTTGCGGCAGGGAAGCATCTCAGCACAGCGACTGCTTCTCGGCACCAATCGCCCGCTGAATCCACTGGCGGGCCAGCGAATGGAGGGCCGAATAGGCCTGCCAGGTCGAACGTGCCCAGCGTTCCACGGCTTGGGCGTAGGCCTCGGGATCCGGCGCTTTGCGGACGTCCCCAATGGTAAGCTTTCCGTGAAACGCCGGGATTTCCGGTTTGTCGATGACAGGGTTGCCGTTCAGCCACCGCCTCAGGGCTTCGCTCCCCATCGAGCGGCTGCCATCGTGCTCGAGGACCCAGCACAGGCCGGTGAGATGCGCCGCCAGCGACTTTGCGGAAACACAGTAGCGGTCAGGATGCTGGAGACAGTAGGTGTCGACCATCATGCGGTGGACGGGAAAGTACATGACGTCGCTGAAGTCTCGTGCCAGCAGCTCGTCCATGATCGCCTGGCAACCTGCCGTCCCCCCTGGCACAACCAGACCGCAGCCCGAACATCGATCTCTGGTTTGCTGTTCTTCCGACATGATCCGGGTTTACTCTGGTTCTGAGCCCCGTGTACACATTGTGCTTCACGCGTTCCGTCTTTCGTTCCACCACCCCTATTGCAGGAGGACCATTTTCTTCACGGCCTCGAATCCGGCCGCGCGCAGGCGATAGATGTAGAGCCCCGATGGCACGGGCCGGCCGTCGTCGTCGGTGCCGCGCCACTGGACGTCATGCGCGCCGTCACGGGCCGGCCCGTCGACCAGCGTCCGCACTTTCTGGCCCAGGGTGTTGTAGATTTCGAGCACCACGCGTTCCCCTTCCGCTGCCGCGGGAACGGTGTAGGTGATCACCGTGGCAGGGTTGAAGGGGTTGGGGTAATTCTGGGAAAGGCCGAATGTCACCGGCGCCCCCTTGCCCTCGGCGCGAATGCCTGTCACGATCCGCTGTTCCGTGGCAAAAGCCGAGCCGGCGAAGGTGTTGTCGATGGCCTGTACGCTCCAGTAGAGATTCCGTGCGCGTACGCCCCGGATCACCCAGCGAGTGCTGTGGTCGACGTTGCCCAGTTGCGGCTGCAACCGGAACCCTGAACTCAGGTCGGCCATCGGCGACACGATTTCGGCGCCACCGGGCGTCGTGCCCACGCGGATGTTGTAGGTCAGCGCATCCTGTAGAGTCTGGGCATCGGCGGCCTTGTCCCAACTCAGGATCAGGCTGTCACCTTCGATGCGCGACACCAGGTTCAGCGGCGCGGTCGGCGGCGTGTTGGGAACAGG
>CAZGRP010000134.1:0-2475 GCA_964527995.1 uncultured Cytophagia bacterium
CTTTCCGTGGCAACAGATCCGGTGTTCCCGGTGCTTAGCGCAACAGGACGAGCTGCTTGGTTTCGTCGAACAAGCCATGTCGGCCGACAGGCGAGTCTACCGACAACCGGTAGTAATAAACCCCACTCGCCAATCCCTCCGCGTCCCATCGGGCCGTATGTCGACCTGCGGGCAAACGCTCGGCGATCAACGTCGCGACTTCCTGCCCCAACAGGTTGAAAACCTTCAAGGTGACAAAACCCGATTGGGGAAGAGAAAACTCGATGCTGGTGGACGGATTAAACGGGTTCGGGTAATTCTGCCGCAGAGCAAACTGCGTGGGGAGCCCGCTCTCCGGAGACCGTTGCACCGAGGTGGGCCCGGCCGGTTCGACCACCTCGAAATTCGCGGTCGTGATCTGCGCTGTGGCCGGGTTTTGGCCCTCTACCCACGGCCCGTAGGCGAACGGGATCAGCTCTAATTCTTCGTTGAGCTTTTCAATGACGATCTGCCACTTGGTCTTGCCCCCTGGAAGCGGGGTGCCCGGTGGTTGGCCGATCAGTTCATTGACCTGGTCGTCGGTCAGATGGAGGTTGGCGGTGTGGATATCCTCAGCGAAGAAGCTGAACCCGGCGGCGCCATCCACCAGGTACGCGCCGTAGGAGCGCAGGGCGGTGAGAAACATGCGGGTGATCGGCGCTACCAGGTTTTCGTCGATCTGATCCCCTGCCTCATCCACAATGGTCTGTTTCAAACGAATGCGCTGGCCGGCAGCCAGGGCGTAGGGGTTTGTATCATAGAAATCCGTCTCGGTGGTCGAGGCCGGGTAGAAATAATCAGACCGAAGAGGCTCCGATGGGTCACTGCTCAGGTTGCGCGGTCCCGGGATGGCAAAGGCAAAGGCGTGGGCGATCACCCCGCTCTCGACATCTTCGGGCACGATCAGCCCGGCGAGCAACGGGGTGCCTGTGGCGCGAGCGCTGAAGTAGGTGTCGACGTTGCTTCCGGATCCCTGAACGTCGAAAAAGTCAATCGCTCCTGCCTCGAGAATCTTCGTCCCTGTCTGCCCGCCTCCCAGGCTGTTGCTTTGCGCGTCGTGAACGGTCGTCGCTTGCCAGAAATCATACTCCATGAAGGTGTCGGGGTCAAAGAGCACAAGCTGTCCGTCCGCGCCTGTGTCCTGCGGCCCGGCGGGGCGCACTGCACCGGCAGACGCCGGAACAGTCACAGGCCCGCCTTCCTGGCTGATTCCAAATTTGGGACTGGGCCAGGCCAGGATGCCTTTATAATCGCGAATCAGCACACTCTGCTGCCCCGCGCCCGCACGAAATATCGGGATACTAAAGTCATCATAGTTGACGTCGATGAATGGCCAGGTTGTCGGCGGCGGCCCAGGGGGATAGAGAGAGGTGTTGTCGCCACGGAACACGCGGTACATCACCAGGATTTGCTGGTCGCTTTCGGCAAGTACCGCCGCATCGGTGGCGGTCTGGTTCCACGCGCTCCCGGGAGCGAACAGTGGAGTCGGGAGCGCAAAATTCCGTAGCGACGACTGTGCCTGGCTCAGGCCCGGATAAATACCCAGGACGTTGAGCAAAGCGGTGGTCACAACCACCAGGCGAAGCGATCTTGCGATTCGCTGCATGGATTTCATCTCCATTCGTTTACCGGACGATCACCATCTTCTTCACGGCCTGAAAGCTCCCTGACCGCAGGCGATAGAACTCGAACTGGTTGCCCTCTGCGAGCTGGTGGTCGATGGTGATCCAGCCGAGGTGGTAGGTGAACCAGGTCGCGTTGGCGTCCCATCCGGTGCGGGCCAGAATTCGCCCGCTTCCGGGCGCGTAGAAGGCAAAGGGCAGAGAGGGACGCGGGTCCGAAGGCGTGGATGCGCTTGGATCGAAGAGCATGAAGCAGAGGATCGCGTCGCGGAAGAGTTCGGCATCCTGCACGCGTTCGATAAGTCTGGACTCGCCGCCGGGCGGTGTGTGCGTCTCGATCCAGCGGATGGCTTGGTACCGGCTTGTGTTTCCGGTGCTGTAATCATAAAGCCCCAAGGGGCCGAAGACCCCGATGAAGTCCGGCGCCCAGTAGTGCTGGCCGTCGCCAAACCAGGCCGGCTGGAACACCTCGCCGATCCAGGAAAAGTCGTCGTAAACCACTTTGGCGGGGCTGAGAGAGTGAAGAAAGGCGGGAATCACATCGTCCCAGAACGGATTGCCGCCGAAGACGACCTGGGGTCCCCAGGCGTTTGGGTCGTCCTGCCCGGCAGTGTGAAGGGCAAGCAGGAACTGCGCCGCGTACCCCAACGACTCCGGGCCATATTCCCAGCCTTCTGGAGAGAAGCCGCCGCGGGCATCGTTGCGCAGGAGAAAGTCGATCACGTAGAGCCAGGCGCCGGTGGCATCCTTCAGATAGCCGCGCAGCTCATTGTTCGGATCATCGCTCGAGTCCAACGCCATCGCCATGAGCCCGATGTTGCGCATGTGGGCCAGG
>CAZGRP010000134.1:2575-5070 GCA_964527995.1 uncultured Cytophagia bacterium
ATCGGTTCGGGATGGTTGTAGTCGGTTGTCGAGGCGTTCAGGTTCTCGTTGGCCCAACGCAAAAAGACCTGGCGGATGGTGGCCTTGTCCTGGGCCGTCAGGTAGGGGTAGATCCAATCCACGGTCAGGGCGAAACCCTCGCCCCACCAGCGCGACCGGTCGGAGGTGGAGAAGTCAAGGTCCCGGAAGGGCTGGCCCGCTGCAACACCCTGTGCAGCGATGTTCATGACGTACATCAGCAGGCTGCGGGCCCGCTCGGCGTAGTCGTCTCGTGTGGACGAGTCGTTTTCGATCAGCGACATAAAGGCGAACAGCTCGGCATACATCTCGGTGGGGTACTGGTCCCAGGTGTTATCGCCACTGTCCTGGTTGGGCACGATGCCAGCGTCCATATCCGACTTGGCGCTGGCGGCCAGGACAGCAAGTCCGTCGCGATACATCGGATTGCTGTTCGTTGCCCAGGACCGCAGCCGGGGAAGGTCCTCGGCGCGCAGCCACAGGCGCGGATGGCCGGTAACCGACGAAACGGCTGTGGCGCCTCTAAGGTCAGCAGACCGCATCGATCGAGCCGCCTGTGCCGAGGAGAACAGCTGGCAGAGCAATAGAGCCAACATGAAAGTCAGCGGAGAACCAAGAGGACGAAGCTTCATGTGGCGACTCTCCTTCCTTTCGCATTCCACCATCCCATTTGGACTACGCCATGGCAGTCCCGATTACACAGAATTTCCTGTTGACTTTCGGACGTTGTGACGCTACCTTAGGAGCGACGACGGCGCCGGGGGTAAGAAACTGTGTAATCGCGTGGCGCTTTACGTACTTCGAGCGGGAAGGATATCAGTGGGCGCGCAGCGAGATCGGACACAGCAGGAAGATAGCTTCTGGATTCAAGAGTTTCTTCGGACGGGTGAAAAGGAGTACTGGGGCCGAATCTACGAGAAGTATAAGAAACCGATCTTCCTGCAGTGCCTGAGGGTTGTCAAACACGTGGAGGACGCCAAAGACCTGACGAGCGAGACCTTCATCAAGGCGTTTGAGAAGCTCGACAGATACGATCCCGATCGGCCGATCTTCCCGTGGTTGAGCCGTGTGGCCGTCAACCTGTGCATCGACCACGTCCGAAAAAAGGTCCGCATCAAGACCGAAGAATTCGATGAGCAGACGACTCGCGCGGACTTCGACAACGGCCCCGCCGAGGTCCAGAGTCAGGTGCCGCCGGAGGAGATCTTTGCGGCCTTACGACGGCTCAAGAGGCCCCAGCGACGATGCTTTTGTCTTTTCTATATCCATGGTAAGTCGTACAAAGAAATCGCCCAACTGACCGGGTATCCCCTCGGCCAGGTCCGTTCCCATATTCAGAACGGCCGGCGTCGGTTCAGGCTGTTGCTGGAGCGCCCACGGAAGAGGCTTAGCGGCCGACTCGCTCTCGGCACCGATCCTGGGTCCAGCGAATAAGCAAGGAGGCTTTGGCTCACCGAGGGCTTACCCCATAGCCTGACGGCGGCAGAGAAGGATGTCGTTCATGAGAGATCACGATCGCGATGCAGACGCTTTTGAACAAGCCTACGGGCGACGGCTGGCTGAGATGAGGAAAAAGCCCCCCGAGGCCTGCCCAGCGGCGGAGGTGCTGGCGCGGTATTATCACGAGGAGCTATCCAAGACGGAGCGTAAGACTGTCGAGGATCACATAAATCTGTGCCCGTTCTGTCTGGAGGCAGTGGTGCAGTTGCGGGAGGCCGAGAAACACGCGGCCGAAGAGCCGGCTCAACCCGTTGGCTGGGCCGAGATCGAGAAGGCGCTGGATCGCGACTTCTACTCGCGCCTGGAGTCAGCGTCTGGTCCTCTCGGACGCAGCACCGAGATCAGTGACCAGAGAGAGCAGCGCCGGGCAACCTTTGCCGAGAAGCTCCGTTCCGGCTGGGCCCAGTGGCTTTGGAGGCCGCAAGGTCTGGCGTATGCCGGAGCGGCCGCTCTTGTGGTGATTGCCAGCCTTTACACCTACGCCTATCTCAGCAGAGGCCCGTACTTCCAACTGGCGCGGATCGAGCAGAAGCACGTGAGTTCGGTCCGTGCCGCGGTCGGCGCGCCTGACGACATGCGAGAGGGGCTGCGGCTATTCCGCCAGGGGGATTATCAGGCCGCGATCGCCAGGCTGAAGGGCTACGTCGAGACGGCTCCTGCTTCTTTCTCAGCAAACTACTATCTGGGACTCTCCCATCTCTACCAAGCGCCTGTCGGCCTGCCTGCACTTCCCTACAAGTTCAACCAACGGCACGTAGACCTGGCGATCAGCTACCTCCAGAAGGCACTGGCTTTGGCACAGGATAATCAGTTTTATCAGGAGGATTGCTACTGGTACCTGGGGAAGGCGTATCTGATGAAGGGGGATCCGGAGAAGGCGAGAGAGCAATTCCAGAATATCCTGTCACTCAGCCGGCCCAATCTTATGAGAAAAGATCAGGCCCGGAAGATCCTTCTGGAGATTTCAAGAAAATGAG
>CAZGRP010000135.1:0-5022 GCA_964527995.1 uncultured Cytophagia bacterium
GTCTTCGGTCACCAGAATGTTGGCGGGCTTGATGTCGCGGTGCACAATGCCTTTGGCATGCGCTTTGGCCAGGCCTTCGGCGATTTGGATGGCATAGTTAATTGCGTCATCTAGCGGTAGGGGACATCCGACACCCCCCTTTAATTCCCCCCTCGAGGGAAATACACCCCCCTTAGTCCCCCCTCGAGGGGGGATTAGGGGGGTGTCGATAATTTCGGCAAGTGATTTCCCCTCGATGTATTCCATGGCGATAAAAAGCTGCCCGTCGGCCTCATCGATTTCGTAAATGTGAGCAATGTTGGGGTGGTTCAGCGCTGAGGCCGCTTTGGCTTCGTGGATGAAGCGCTTTTTGTTCTCCTCATCCTGGCTCAGGTGGGGCGTCAGGAACTTGAGGGCGACGAAGCGGTCGAGTTTGGTGTCCCGGGCTTTGTAGACCGTGCCCATACCGCCCTGCCCGATTTGCTCAATAATTTTATAGTGCGATATGGTCTTCCCTACTAAATCAGCCATGCTTAGTCTCCTGAGTTGCTCCTATGCAAGTCAATAGCAGGCGGGCGGCGGCGAGCGTTTCGAGGATTTCAAAGTGGGATATGGGCTTCGTTGTTTGGGTTTAGCTTGATGGCGCGCTGAAAGTGCTTTTCACCCTCGACTCTCTACGCTCTACGCAGGCTCGCCACGCTCTACGAACCACCCAGACTACCCAACGCCAACATACACCCTCGGCAACAACGGGCTCATCCCAATCAGGATCTTGTACACCGAAGTCCCGGTCCAGGCGGCCACCTCCTCGGCGGTCACTTCGCTACCCCCTTGCCTGCCGATGAGCACCGCCTCATCACCGATCTCACACTCCACCGCGCCCGTCACGTCGAGCGTAGTGTGATTGGCCGTCACCAGGGCGATGGCGGGCCACCGCCGCCCGCGGACGATGACGTCGGCTTTGCCACCAACCTGATATGGGTAGCCATCGGAGTACCCGATGGCAAGCGTTGCAACGCGCGTTTCTTGTTGGGCCGTGAACGCTCGGTGGTACGACACCGAGTCTCCTGGGCGCAGTGTCTTGAGGTAGACCACCCGTGCCTTCAGCGCCATGGCAGGCCGCAGGTCCAGCTTGCGCGCCTCGTATTCCTCCTCCGATGGATAGTGCCCGTAGAGCGTAATGCCGGGCCGCACCATGTCCAGATAGGCCTGAGGGAAAGCCAGCACACCGGCGCTGCTGGCAGCGTGACGCAGCCCGACGGAGATGCCTCGCTTGCCCGCCGCCGTGCAAAGCCGCAGAAAGCGATCGAGCTGGATTCTGTCGAATTCCTCATCCTCGGTGAAGGTCGTGAAAACTCCTTCGATCTCGATTTCGCGGTAGGAAGCAACCTTCTCAATGAAAGGCAACGCCTTATGGTGCGGCACCCCGACTCGTCCAAGGCCGGTGTCTACCTTGATGTGAACCTTGGCCGTGCCGCCCACCCTACGTGCAGCCTCGGCGAGCGCCGCCACCTCGTCGGTGTAGACGGACTGCGAAATGCTGCGGCGCACAAGCTCCGGGGCTTCCGAGGCTGAAAAAGGTCCAAAATTCAAAATGGGCGTGCGAACGCCGCTCTCCCTGAGGAGCAAAGCTTCCTGAACCTTGCCAACGGCGAGGAAACGGATGTTCTGCTTCTCGAGGAACTTCGCCACCTCGACCAGGCCGTGGCCGTAGGCGTTGGCCTTGATCACGCCCATGACCGGACGGGGGCTTACCCTCTGCCGGATCTGGGCCAGATTCCAGGCGATGTGATTGAGATTGACTTCGAGCCAGGGGTCCATTGTGGCCGTAAAAGACTGCTGCCGGATCGGCCGATGCTCCGGCGTTTTCCAGGCGACGAGACCGATGGGGACCGCGCCCGCCACCCTTAGAAACTCTCTTCGTTTCAATCTTTGCATCGGGCAGCTTCCTCCACAAAGATCAACTGGAATTGGGGTGAGACATTGTCATTCGAGGAAGGAGGTACGGGTTCGTAGGAACGTGTGGCCCGGAATTCAGGGATTGGCCGCATCTTGAGGGTCGGTTCAGGGGGAGCATTGAAGATGGGCGAAAGCCCTCACTCGCCATTCCGCCGCGAACGTCCTTCAGCCTTCCGTGCATTCCTTTCCCTGCAAACAAATTATTGCTTCTTATGGCAAAGTCAACAAAAAAATCGACCCTGGACTTTGATCCATTCACGCTCCTGCATTTGCGTCGCGCGAGACTACGTCGGAACCCACAGTCGTGGCACCGCCAATCACGATGATCACCGACTCAAGAAAGGCACCTACCTCTTCAGGGCGGTCCGGATCAACTCCTTGAACCGAGGCTCGTCGTACAGGGCCTGCAAGTCTGGATGGATCTTCATCCAGACGACGTTCCGGAAGCCGTTCTTGATCGCTAGCTGTAGCCGGTCCAATGCCTGCCGCTTCTTTCCCTGCACACAGAGAAGCTGGGCAAATCCGAAGTGGTTGGTGGAGTCCACCGCCATCGCTCTCTGCCCGACAGCCCAGCCGCGTTCCTTTTGTCCCAACCGTGTGAGGACCAGAGCCAGGGCGAGGTGGTTCTCCGAGTTGTCCGAGTCGTTGCGCACCCATTTCTGCGCGTCCCGAAGAAACCGTTCGTAGTGCTCACGCCCAGCCTTTCGGTTTCTCATCAGGTCGTATACGACCCCCAACTGGTAATGGGCCCAGGAGTCCGCCGGGTCGAGCTCCAGGATCTTCTGCAATGGTTCGATCGCCTGCGCGTATTTCCCCTGCAGCCGAAGGGCATGCCCGAGTCGGTACAGTTCGAGCGTGGACTTGGGGTTCAATTCGAGTGCTTTTTCAAAAGCCGCCTGGGCCTGTTCGAGGCTGTCCAACCCGAGGTAGGCCCAGCCAAGGTGGTCGTAGGCCCAGAAGTCGTTTGGGTTCCTGGCAATCTGCCGCCGCGTCCACGTCAGAGCAGAGTCCGGTTCCACCAACTGATAGAGATAAAGGATGGCCAAGCTGTTGTAGGAAGGCATCAGGTACGGGTCGAGCCGGATGGCCTGTTGGTACTCCGAGATTGCGTCGCGGTAGCGCCCCATCGCCTGATAGACTCTACCCAGGTTGTTGTGTGCGGCACTGTAGTCGGGATACAGCGCCAACAGTGTCTTCTGATACCCGGCAGCTTTCTCGAGGTCGTTCTCGATCGCCTGGGCATAGAAAGCCAGAATCCCATACTTCTCCTTTTCAGTCAGGTCGCCGACGTTGTCGATGACCCTGGCAAGCAGCCTTTTGCCTTTCTCACGGTCGAACCCTTCCACCCAGCCAGCCATCTCGAAATGAAGCATGCCCAAAGAGGCCCGCGCTGCGGTAAAAGTCGAATCGATCCGCAGGGCATTCTCGTAGTATACCCTGGCCTCCTGGAGGTTGCCTTCCCGGTGTTTCTGAATGGCCAGCGAGTATTGTTTCAGCGCCGGGAGCGAACCGGTTGTGACTTCGACCAGCGACTTGCTGCGCTGCGAGATGGCCGCCATCGTCTCGCCGAGGTTCCGCCGGACACGTTTGGTCAGGTCGTCCAGGGCGTTCAGTACATCGGCCCGGCGGCGAGCCTGGACGATCTGCGACTGCAGCGCTGTGCCCGAACTGACCTCCTGAATCACAGCCGTGAGCGCGTACCGGTCGCCCACCCGGCTGATGCTCGGAGCGAGCACGACCTTGATGCCCTCGCGCTCGGCGATCTCCCGCGCCAGCGCGTCGTCAACCCGATCGACGTCCGTACGCTTCATCCGCCTGAGGACTTCCCGGATTCGCCGCTTCGGGAAGACGTTGAGATAGCGCGATTGGCCGATGCTCACTGCGAAAGCAGTAGAAAGGGATTGGTCGAAGATCTCCTCGCCGGTCAGGTTCTCGAAGTCGGCGACCAGAAGCCAGTCGCGCTCGGAGAAGGGGATCGTCTTTGTGGGATAAAAGAGGAGGACGCCGCCAGCCAGACCGAAGAGGACGATGACGGTCGTCCACAGCAGGGGAGACGCCAGCCTCCTGCGCTTCGGAGGACCTGGCCCGGCGCGAGTGCGCCGCTGCGGCGCTCCGGGCAGGTCTCGATCGATACGGCGGAGATCGGTTATCACTTCGTCGGCATGCTGGTAGCGCTCGTTTGGATGTTTCGCCACCATCTTCAGGATGGTCCGCTCCAGATCCATCGGCACGCCCGAGCGCAAAGCCGTGGGCGGCTCCGGGTCCTCATTCAGAATCGAATAGACCACCGCCTGCTCGTAGTCGCCTTGGAAAGGGAGTTGCCCTGTGACCATTTCATAAAGAACAACTCCCAGCGACCAAATGTCAGTGCGGTGATCGACCACCTCTCCCCGAGCCTGTTCCGGAGACATGTAAGCCACCGTGCCCAGGGTGGTGCCGGTCTGCGTGAGCCTGGTTTCGCCCCTGAGCTTCGCCAGTCCGAAATCGACGATCTTCAGCACGCCGTCGCTCGTGACCATCAGGTTGGCTGCCTTGACATCCCGATGGATGATACCCTTATCGTGGGCTTTGGACAACCCCAGCGCTGCCTGGATGGTGATGCCCAGGACCTCGTTCAGTTTGAGCGGCCCGCGTTTGATCTTCTCGCTGACCGTCTCGCCCTCGCAGAAGGCCATGGCAATAAACATCTGGCCTTCTGCCGTCTCGTCGATCTCGTGGATGGTGCAGATGTTGGGGTGATCCAGCGAGGACGCAGCCCGAGCTTCATGCGTGAAGCGGGTCTTTGCCTCGGGGCTACGGGTTAGCTCTGGCGGGAGGAACTTCAGGGCCACCGTGCGCCTGAGCCGGGTGTCTTCAGCTTTGTAGACGACACCCATACCGCCCTCGCCGAGCTTTTCCAGGATGCGATAATGTGAAATTGTCTTGCCAACCATATCTGACCTCCCCATTCGGTTAGGTCTGTGGCATTTTCAGTGAGGTTCCGCTTACGAGGTGAACTCGCGAAGATTCAGGCGCCAGCTCGAAAAGCTCGCATTGCAGGCTGCCGGGTCAGTTGCAACCGCTTCTCCGGCAAATCGTGCCGAA
>CAZGRP010000136.1:0-2321 GCA_964527995.1 uncultured Cytophagia bacterium
GCACGACCTCTCCCTTATCTCCTTCATTGCTCACCCGCGAGAGAGGGAGAAACTGAAGCCGTATCGCCATCTGTTTTCGTCCGTGGAGCTGGTTCACCTCAGCCGCTCGCGCTCCATGCTGAACTGCGCCCTGGGTCTGTTCTCGGATTTGCCCCTGCAGGTCCACTACTATTGGTCACGCCAGATGCAGCTTGCGGTTGAGCGCAAGCTGAGGACCGAACGGTTCGACCTCGTGCTCGTGCACCTCATCCGCATGGCAGAGTATGTCAGAACGCTCGGCGGAGTCACCAAAGTGATCGAACTCACCGATGCACTCAGCCTCACCTACACCCGCGCCAGCCGCCACCGGCGTAGTGCGATGAAGTTGGTCGATATGCTGGAGCGCGAGCGCGTCAAGCGCTACGAAGTGAGCGTGCTCGACCATTTTGATCGCTCCGTCATGATTTCGCCCGTGGATCGTGCCTTTCTGTGGAGCCTGGCGGGACGAGACGGCATCGACGTGGTTCCTATCAGCGTCAATACAGACTATTTCCAGTATTACGACGGGCCCTATGACCCCCATTCGGTCGTGTTCGTCGGAAACATGCGGACTTTCCCGAATCAGGATTCCGCCGTCTACTTCGCTCGCGAGGTTCTGCCGCTGTGCCGTCGTCTCGTTCCCGGGATGCGCTTCACCATTGTCGGTGTGGAGCCTGGCCGGGAAGTATGGGCGCTGCGCCGTTTGCCGGGCGTGGAGGTGACCGGTCCGGTACAGGACATTCGTCCTCACTTACGCAACGCGCTGGCCAGCGTTTGCCCCATGCGCGTCGGTGCCGGCGCCAAGAACAAAGTGCTCGAGTCGATGGCCATCGGCACCCCTGTCGTTGCGACGCCCACCGGTGTGGAGGGGGTGGACGTGGTGCCGGGGGAAAATGCCCTCATCGCCACCACACCCGCGGCCTTCGCACAGAATCTCGCACGTCTGGTGCGCGATCCGGATCTGCGCAGGCGGCTGGCCCGCAACGGACGGCAGATGGTGGAGCATCGCTACGCCGTGGACAAGGCCATGTCGGCGTTGGACACGGTCCTCGGGAAGGCGACCAGGCAAAGGGCGCCCGCCGCTGCGATGCTTTCGTAAGTGACCGCTCGACATCTACGGCACAGGGTGAAGGGACTGCGCTGATTCCGCCTCGTGCCAAGGGATCTTCATCTCACAGGGAATCGTGGGAGGTCAGGATGACGGATTTTCTTCTCGGATTGCTGCTATCGATGACCCTCACGCTCCTTTTCACCCCTCTGGTTCTTCGGGTGGCGCGCCGCCGGCGCGTGGGAGCTCGCATCAATGGTCACAGCATCCATAAAGGTTTCATTCCCAAACTCGGCGGCATCGCCACCTTCGTCGGCTGGGCCGCAACGGTTGTACTCCTGAAGCCCGGCGGCCTGACGACGCCGGCGGCCGGGCTCATCCTCGGCGCCGGCATCATGCTCCTGCTCGGCGTCGTCGACGACCTGCACGAGCTGTCGTACGGCCCGAAGCTCCTGGGTCAGGTGCTGGCGGCCGCGCTGGCCGTGTCGATGGGGCTGGTGGTGCGCACCGTGCCTCTGCCAGGCGGCCAGGTGGTGTCGCTGGGCCAGTGGGGCGTCCCGCTGACCATGTTCTGGCTCATCGGCATGAGCAACGCCCTCAACCTGCTCGACGGCGTCGACGGGCTCGCCGCCGGCACCACCGCCATCGCCGGCATCTTCTTCTGGCTGCTCGGTGGCGATGCCGTCACCGCCGCCGCCCTGGCCGGCGCCTGCCTGGCCTTTCTGCGCTACAATTTCCATCCGGCCCGCATGTTCCTGGGCGATTCGGGCAGCCTGGTGCTCGGCTTCATCCTGGGCGGGCTGGCTGTGCAAGGCGGCTTCTCCAGCACCCAGGCGCTGCCCTTCGTGGCGCCGCTGCTGGCACTGATCCTGCCGTTGACCGACACCGGCCTGGCCGTCGTCCGCCGCGCCGCCCGCCGGCAGCATCCATTCCATGCCGACCGGGACCACATTCACCACCGCGCACTGGCGACCTTTGGAAACCGGCAGCCGCGAACGGTCTTCTGCCTCTACGGTCTTTCTGTGCTCGGCGGCGGCGGCGCGCTCGGCCTGCAGGGTCTGCCGACGCAGGCCGTGGGGCTTGCTCTGGCCGCCCTGGCCGTCTCCGGGCCGGCGCTGGTGATGTGGCTGTGCGGACGCCGATCCCGACGCAGAAAGCCGGCGTCGCCGGCCTGGACGGTCGTGCCGGTTCAATCGGTGCGTGAGGTGACCGGCCCGATCGGCGATCCTTTGCCCCAGGTCAGAGTTGTGGCGCC
>CAZGRP010000136.1:2421-5001 GCA_964527995.1 uncultured Cytophagia bacterium
CTCCAACCCTCTACTCTTCCACTCTCCACTCCCACCACCGCAGATCCGCCACGCATCACGCATCATGCAGCACGAACCTCCAACCACGCATCACATACATTGCAACCCAAGGCTGCCCAAAACCTCGATGCTGTCATCCTCGCCCTCCTCGCCCTGGTGATGCTGTTCGCCCCAGTGTCCATCGCCGGGACGCAGATCAGCCTGGGGTTGGCCGTGCTCGTCTGGATCGTCAAAATGGCCTGGGCGCGGCACTGGGAGGTGGTGCGCACACCGATCGAGCCGCCCTTCTGGAGCTTCGCTGCGGTAGCCGTGGTCGCCTCGGTCTTCTCCATCCATCCGTACGCCAGCTTCATCCGCTTGAAGCATTTGCTGCTGATCGTGATCGTCTATCTCGTCGTCAGCAAGGTGCACCAGCGCAGCCATCTTCATCGCCTGGCCTATGTGCTGATGGCGTCGGCCTCGGCGGCAGCAGGTTGGGGTCTGGTGCGCTATTTCGCCGGCGCCGGCCCCAAGGTGATGGCCACCCAGTCCACGACCATGACCTTCGGCGCCATGAGCGTGATGATCGCAACCCTGACGACGAGCTATGTGTTGTTCAGCCGGCTCCGCTGGGGGCGCATCCTGCTGGTGGCGGGACTTGCCCTGCAGGCGGCGGCGCTGTCGCTGTCCTACGTGCGCGGCGCCTATCTCGGTTTCGCCACCGGACTTTTCCTGCTGGCGGCACTGAAGCAGCGGCGGCTGATCGTCTACCTGGTTCTTGCCATGGTGCTGCTGGCCTTCCTTCTGCCTCGCGATATTCTGGTTCGCGTCGCCAGCATTGCAGACCTCAGCTACCCGAGCACGCAGGTGCGGCTCTATCAGTGGAAAACGGCCCTGGCCATCTTTCGCGACCATCCTGTTCTCGGGGTCGGCTGGATCGATCTGGCCGAGTTGACCCGGCGTTATGTTCGGTTCGGTGCCGGCGTTCCAGCGTCTGTTCGCCACGACGTGGTCAGCATCGGCCACTTCCACAACATGTATGTGACCACCCTGGTCTGCTTCGGAGCGCTCGGCTTTGTGGCCTTTTTGTGGTTGATGCTGCGCATCGCCGTGAAGGGCTATCGCACACACCGCGCCATCGTCGGCGGAGACGCCGACACCGGGGCGCTGGTTGCCGGCGGCCTGGCAGCGTTCGGCGGCTTCCTGGTGAGCGGCCTGTTCGACTGGACCTTCGGCGACGCCGAGGTCGTGACGGTGATGTGGATCATGGTGTCGTTTGTCTTTGCGGCCCTGCGAGCCGTGAGGGACGAAGGCCCTGCCGGCGCAGCGGGGGGGAGAGGGCGGTGAACTTCGTCCGCCGCAGCGGCATCACCCTGGTGGCCCGCGTCGGAATCTTCCTCTTTGCCGTCGGCAACTCGATTCTTCTGGCGCGGTTGTACGGCCCGCAGGGCAAGGGGATGTTCGCCCTGCTGACGGTGGTGCCGATGCTGGCGGTGCAAGGGCTGAGCCTGGGGCTGGCACTGGCGAACGCCTACTTCGTCGGCCGCGGCAGGGCGACGGCCAGAGAGCTCGCCGAGAATGGACTGGTCTTCGCCCTGGGCATGGGCGGCTTTGCCGCACTGGCGTATCTGTGGCTGCGGCCGTGGCTGGACCCCCTGCTGTTCCGGGGGATCAGCCCTACCTGGTCCGGTGTGGTGATGGCGGCGCTGCCGCTCCTGTTTCTGTGGTATGTTTTCAACAACCTCTCGCTTGCCCTGCATCATATCGTCGAATTCAACTTGCCGAACCTGTTGCGACCGGCGCTGCTGTTCGTCGGTCTGTTGCTTTTCTGGAAGCTGCTGAACCATTCATTTGCGGCCGCCGTCCTGGCGTGGTGGGTCTCGGTGCTGGTGATGGCCGGGGCCGCGGTCTTCTTTGTGCGCCGGCGACTGCCCTTCGGGCTGCATGTGCACCCGCGACTGTTGCGCGACACGTTGAGGTTCGGCATCCAGGGCTACCTTGGCACCCTGCTGCAGCTTCTCTACCTGCGGGTCGACTACATCCTGCTCAACCTCTACCGCAGCAACGCCGAGGTGGGGTTCTACTCGATCGCGGTTCTCATCGCCGAGATGCTCTGGTTTTTCCCGAATACCGTTGCGGCGGTGCTGCTGCCCGAGGTGGCCCACGCCAGCGAGGCCGACTCGAACCGATTGACCCTGCAGCTCTGCCGCAACACGCTCGTGGTGTCTGTGGCTGCTGCGGCCGTGCTGGCCCTGGTAGCCCGGCCGTTGATCGACATCGCTTTTACGCCGGCGTTCAGGCCGGCGATCGCCGCCTTATGGCTGTTGCTGCCGGGGGTGGCTGCCGCCAGCATCGGCAAGATCCTGGCAAGCTATCTGGTCGGCCGTGGCCAGCCGTTGCTGTCGACTACGGCGGCTGCCGTCACTCTTGCGGCCAATCTGGCGTTCAACTTCTGGCTGATTCCACGCTGGGGCGCTGGTGGTGCCGCCCTGGCGTCGAGTGTGTCGTACGTCATCGGCACGGTGGTCTACGTGGCGGCGCTGCAGCGCCTTTCGGGCGCCAGCCTGCGCCAGGCCCTTGTGGTGCAGCGGCAGGATTGGG
>CAZGRP010000137.1:0-4976 GCA_964527995.1 uncultured Cytophagia bacterium
GCCGCGCAAACCGCAGCCCGGACCAGGTGTCGTCGATGGCGCAGATCTTGAAGTCGACCAGGCCGACCTGACGCACGATCTTCTGCGTCAGATCGGTGGCCACCTGGGAGGACTTCTTCGGCCAGGCGATCCACAGGGAGGCGTAGTCGGACCGGGCCGCGATCCGGTCGATGCGGCTCTCCAGGTTGTCTCGGGAGCGGGTGAACCAGATGATCAGGTCGCAGCGGCCGCGGGCCTGCCGGCGGAACTGCACGCCGTCGGGCAGATCGCCGAGGGTCTCGCCGAAGCCCTGTGGCGCGTCGATCAGGCCGACTACTGCGTTCTTCTTGATACCGAGCTTTTGTGACAGCGGCGTGCCGGAGTAGCCCCCGAGCACCGATTGCGGCACGCGGGGGTTGGGAGGGGGATGGGCGATGGCCTCCTCCAGGGCGGTGCGGACGTGGCTCCAGGAGGCATAGACCGCGTTCGGGAGGAGCTTCTTGACGCGGTCGACTTTTCCAGGATCACCGTCGACTTTGCCTGCGGGACAACCGGCGCCGTGACATCCACTAAACCGAATCGCCGTTCACTCTATCTTTGAGTGTGAGGAGTCACTTCTCGAGCAAGGAACCACGTTCTGGCCATGGATGGAGGCAGGGCACCGCAAGGGCTCGTTGCCTTGGGCCGTGCGTGACGCACCCTATACACGTGTGACGATCCCTTTCACCATAAAGCCAGGAGGCGTAGGCCTATGCGACTCTTACTCCGCTTCTGGCAGGCTCTGGCGATCTGGTCCGGCATCCTGGTGGTCATTCTCTTGGTTATCTCTCTGGCGACGGGACAGTCCGCTGCACAGGTCCTGGCCTACCTGCCTGCCTGGGCGGGCCTGGCCTTCGCGCTGGCGGCTTTTCCCGCCGGCATCTGGGTGTCTTCAGAGGCCTTTCCGAACGGCCTTCTCGTCCTCCGGCGCATTGTGGACGTGGGTGTGGCTGTTCTTTCGGTGTCGGCGGTCATGTTTGTCTTGGGGAACAGCATCGCGCCGGTGGCGAATCGCTGGCTGAGCGCAACGGAAGGGCCGTGTCAGTTCCGCACCAACACTACTTGCTGCTTGTCCGCTTTCACAACCTTGGAATCTTGAGTGAACACGGGATGACGACATCCGGATCGCCGCCGTCCACCCGCGAGAAGTCGGCGCTGAGGAGCCGAAAGCCAGGCAGATCGATCTCGTCGCGGAGCCAGGCGTCGCGGTCGCGGCCCGAGCTTTGCGCCAGTGCTGCCCGGACACGGTCCTGGCGGTTGCCCGCGTAAGGTCGCAGTCGCATCACATCACCTGAACATTTTGTGAAGAGTTGGTGGAAGACAGTGCGCGAGGAAGCGCCAACAATAGATAAATCGGTAGAACTGGCTATTTCTGGATGCGCGCTTCGAAGTGGGGAAAAGACCCGTGGTCTGTCAGCGAGCTCCTGTCAGAAGAGAATCGCGGTTGATGCCGGAAACACTCTTTGCAGCGGTGGGAGAGTTTCTGGGCCCGGGGAGCTGGCCGCGGAACGAATATAAGCCATCATAGGCTGAATGTCAAGTTGAAATAGCGGTGGTGGCAAAATCCTCACGAGAGGTCCACCAGGCGGCGAACGGGTGACTCAGGTCAAAGTGGGGAGCGGAACCTGTTGTCAGTATCGTCAGATGCGGCTTCGGTGCCGAACGGAAAGGGGCGGCTAACGGTTCGGACTGCATTGCCTGGGCGCAAGGCATAGCCGCCTGCGCAGATCAGCCGCGAATGAACGCAAATGGACGCGAATGTGCCTGCGACGGCCCTCCGATCTCAGACTAGTCTGCAATTTCTATTTCCCAGTTCCCAATTCCCATCCCAGCGGCATGGGGCTTACTTCCCCCCGGCCCTGGAAGCCGACTCCTCCAACAACTGTTTCAGATATTTGCCCCAGATAACCGGGAGCGAATGGGTGCTGTGGCCGCGGGTCTGGTCGGTGATGGGGAGGAGAATGTACCGGCCGTGCGGGACGCGCTTGATCAGCCTGTCCAGGATGCCGAGCTCCGGCGGGTTCACCTGGTCGTCAGCCGAGTTGATGGCGTAGAGAGGTGCCTTGATCTCTGCCAGGTGGGGAGCGGGATTGTAGTCGCGCGAAGCGTCGAACTGGTAGATCATGTCGTTGGCGTCGAGGTGAGGCCGGTAGCGATGGATCAGACTGTCCAGCAGGGCTTCGGCCTTTTCGCGCGTGGGTGCAATCTTCTGCCAGTACAGCGGACTGCTGACCATGAGGATGAGGATGTGGACTGCCGAGGTCAGCCCTCGAGGCTGGGTGGTGTATTCGCCGTTGTTCCACTCCGGGTCATTGCGGATCGAGTCAATGATCATCTTGCGCATCATGCGATTTCGGCCGGCAATCTCCACAGGCAGGCTGGCAAGCGGCATGAGGGCATCCATGAAGTCGGGGTAGGTGTAGCCCCAGACCCAGGTGTGCATGCCTCCCATCGAGGTGCCCATCACCAGGCGCAGATGGTTGACGCCCAGATGCTCGGTGAGCAGGCGGTACTGAGCCCGCACCATGTCGTTGTAGTTGTATTTCGGGAAGCGCATGTGCAGGCCGTCGCTGGGGCGGCTCGATTTGCCATGGCCGATGGCATCGGGGAGGATGATGTAGTAGCGGGTGGCGTCCAAAAGTTGGCCCGGGCCAAAGAGATGGCCGGCGAAACGCTCGTTCAGGAAGCCTCGGCCGCTGCCCGTGGTTCCGTGCATGATCAGGACAGCATTGCGCACGATGCCGGCCTCGTCCCGGGCGGGTGTCCCGATGGTTCTGTAGTGCAGCTTCAGTCTTGGCAGGACCTCGCCGCTCTCGAATTGGAAATCCCTGATGACATAGTCCCCTTCCACCGGTGCGGGGTAGCTGGCCGACCCCTGAGCCCAGGTGGGCAGAGCGCTCAGTGCGAGCGAGAGGATGGAGAGAAGAAGACGGGTCATGCTTTTTCCTCCCTGGATGTGAGTTGCCTGCATCGGACGTGGCTGCCCTGGCCGGCGGGTCGCCCAGCCCGGGGGAGAATGGTTCGGGAGCCCAAACCAGCGGGAAGATAAACACGGAAAGGGGGAATGTCAAGAGCGGTGACTTGCGTCGCCTCCTTCGGCCTCTGTCGCCACCCGTTCACACCGCAGCACCTTGCCCACCATCGACTTGGGTGGCTCGGTGCCGGGAAACGAAATCCCTACTCCGGCTGCGGCATGGCCATGATGAAGGAGATGCAGAAAAACGCTGTCAGCGTGGCCGATGCCCAGAAAAACCAACCGGCTGACCCTGCAGTGAAGGCAAGGACGAGGATTGTTACCGTAGCCAGGCCGTTGTCGAGAATGCCGAATCTGATGATCGCAACGTTTCGCACCGGGTCTTTCCAGGCATACCAATACGCCAGCGTGGCAGCCGTGACGACAGCGCCGAAAAGCCGGACGAACGTCGGATCACTCGGAAATCGCACGCCCAGCAACCTGAAGAGTGCCGGGGGACCTATCAGAGCTGGGAGTCCCCACGCCAGCAGCGTGACCACCCACTTCAGAAGCAAAACACAGCGCAAGAACTTCGTTCGATTCTTGTTGACGCCTTCCATATGCTCTCCCTTCATCCCGGGTTTCGGCCCAAGGTTCCTCATGGCTTGACGTCTCGCCACGGTTCTACCACGCAGGCGGAGGCCACGTTGTGACCCGGCCTCCGCCGCTACTTCTCTTCCGACTTGACCAGCACCCGCCGCAGTACCTTGCCCACCATCGACTTGGGCAGCTCGCTCCGGAATTCCACCTGTTTGGGCACCTTGTAGGCAGCCAGCCTTTCGCGGCACCAGGTACGCAGCTCATCGGCGGTGACCTGCTCGCCGTCCTGCAGCACCACCCAGGCCTTCACCGCCTCACCCTGGTAGTCATCCGGCACGCCCGCCACGCCCACCTCCGCCACCGCCGGATGAGCGGCAATGACTTCCTCCACCTCCCGTGGCCAGACCTGGAAGCCGCTGGGCTTGATGACGTCCTTCTTGCGGTCCACGATGGCCAGATAGCCCTCGTCGTCCAGATAGCCCAGGTCTCCGGTGTGGAGCCAACCCTGGCGGAGGACGTCGGCCGTCTCCTCCGGGCGCTGCCAGTAGCCCTGCATCAACTGCGGGGCGCGGATCAGAATTTCACCCACCTCGCCCGGCGGCAGACTGCCCTGGCCGGTTTCCGGGTCGGCGATCCGAACCTCCACATCGGGCAAGGGCAGCCCCACCGCGCCGGGCTTGTACACGCCCTGTACTGGGGTCAGGATGCTGGCCATCACAGACTCGGTAAGGGCATATCCCTCGACGATGCGCCCGCCAGTCAGCGCCTCGAAGCGCCGCTTGGTCTCGGCCAGCAGGGGCGCCGCGCCGGAGATGCACAGCTTGATGGATGTGAGGTCCGCTTTGCCGGCCTGGACGTCGGCATGGTTGAGCAAGGCGATGAACAGCGTGGGCACGCCGGGCAGAAAGGCTGGACGGACTTTGCGGATGGTGGCGAGCATGTCGTCCAGGTCACGGGGATTGGGCACCAGGGCCAGCGGGTGATGCCCCACCAGGGCAGTCGTCATGACGCCACACTGTCCATAGGTGTGGAACAGCGGCATGTTGGCCATGATGATGTCGTCCCAGTCGGCCAGCGTCTCACCGAACCAGGCCTTGAACTGCATCCCTGACATCACCAGCGCCTGGTGGGTGCTGAGCGCCGCCTTGGCGGTGCCAGTCGTGCCACCGGTGAAGAGGAGCAGCGCCGGGCCGTCCGGGGACACGGGCACTTCCGGCCGGGGGGCGCCCGCATGCTGGTGCAGCAGATCGTTCAGCCACAGATCGCCCGGCCGCAGGGCAATGCGGTGGCCTTCCCTCTTCTCCTTGACCAGGGTGAACAGCAGGCGCAGGAGGGGCGGCAGGTACTCCTTGATATTGGTGGCGATGACCCGCCGCAGCCCGGTGCGCGGCTGCAACGCTTTGAC
>CAZGRP010000138.1:0-1121 GCA_964527995.1 uncultured Cytophagia bacterium
GTGTCGAAATCGTCACCCTGCCGCCCTCCGGCATGGCGTTGACCGCGTTGGCCACGAGATTTTCGATGACCGACTCCATCTGTTCCTGATCGAGACGCATCGCCGGCAGCTCTGGCGCCAGCTTGAGCTCCAAGTCGATGTCAGGTGGCAGCCCCTGGCGGATCTCCTTCACGGCGTCCCGAACCAGTGCGTTGAGGTCGGTTTCAGCGAGATTAAGCTGCTCCACGTTCACGAATTTCATGAAATTTCGCGTCATGCGCCGGAGAGCCTCGATGCGCTCCATGATGCGCGAGGCATAGCAATCGAGCTTTTTCGCAAGCTCCGGAGCTTCGTCGTGGTATTGCATCTGCATCCGCTGTAGGGTGAGCAAAATGCTCGTCAGCGGATTCTTGACATCATGAGCCACCCGCCGTGCCATGATGGCCCAGGTCCTGGCACGCTGCAATTCAGTCTCCAGTGAGAGGTCCTGCAGGCAGACGAGCCAGTGCCGACCCCCCATGCTCGCCACGGAAATAGGCTCGACAACCACCCGGATGGTACGCTGGCGGCTACCCATTTCGAGAGACAGCGTCGTCTCGTGCCGGCGGATCGGCGGTTCCAGGGCCTCGGCCACCACCCTGGCAAGCGCCGGCGCCGCAGCCAACACTTGCTCCAGCGACCTTCGGGCCTTCGCCACCCGGCCGTCGGTGCCAAACCAGGCGCGCCAGGCGGCATTGGTCATCTCGATGCGCCGGCGGCTGTCGACCACCAGGATCGCCCGGTCGTCGGTGTCGAGTGCCAGCTCCTGTACGGCCTGTAGGAATCGTCTGTGACGAGCCAGGGCACCCAGGCGCCAGGCAGAGACAAACAGGAAGAGAAAACTCGACAGCCAGATAAATCTACCTTTGTAGCGATGAACAAACCACCAACGGTTCAGGACGATCCGCCAGGCTACGGTCTCATCTCCATTTTGGGCCAGAATGTAAGGGGGATTTCCAATGCCGCGGCGCTGCACCCCCACCACCCTGGCGGCTAGCAAGGCCTTCACACGCAGATCGGGTCCAAGGACAAGAGTGTGCGTCGCCGAGATCGCAGCGATCTCAGCAATGCCATCGCCGTCGGCGTCAGGGAGGATCTTGATG
>CAZGRP010000138.1:1221-4951 GCA_964527995.1 uncultured Cytophagia bacterium
GGTCCAGGTGCCGGCCATCTGGCGCCAGTAGTCGACCCTCGGCGGCAGCCCCAGCTCGAAGGAGATGATGTAGGAGTGCCGGTCGTCGAACCCGCCGGCCACGGCACCGTTGTTGGGGGCCACCGTGCGGATGACGATCTCGGTGCGGCCGTCGCTGTCGAAATCGCCCACAAAACTCTCGTCCGGCATGGCGCCGATGATCTTCTGGCCCACGAGCCTGCCGCCGGGCAGGGAGTGGATCAGCAGCCCGCGCGGCAGCCGGGCAAATCCAGTCGTCACGAGGGTGACGAGTTCAGGCCGGCCGTCGCCGTCCGTGTCGATCAGGAAGAAGTTGAGAACGTCCGGGTCCCAGGGAAGCAGACCGTTGTCCTCCTTCCGCGGCTTACCGCTCACCAGGAAGAGGAGGCGCAACTTTTTGCCTTGAGCGTTCACAACGCTGACGAACAGCGAGTCATGGCGAACAAACGGAACGAGGATCTCCGAAACGCCGTCGCCGTCCCAGTCGAGGAACTGTGGCGTCCCAAGGCGACCGGCAAAGTTGACCTGATCTACAGTCCGGAACTCCGAGGTGAAGATGATGATACTGCCCCCGCCGGGAGGATCTCTGTATGGGTTGACGCTGAAGATCTCGTCGCGGCCGTCGTGGTCCAGGTCCGCGCACACGACTTGCTTGCCGAGGGTCAGACTTTTCTCGAATTGGTAGGGCAATGTCTTTGGGTCGGGAAGCTTGCGTGCGGAGGACGTGCAACCCAGTGTCAGGGTCAGAACAGAGCATAGCAAAACAGGACGGACTTGGATTGCAGACATTGTGGCCACCACCGGAATCGATCTCGGTCCCGACGCGCGAACTCCTTCCGGCTCAGTCGTGGATACGGTGGCGGGGCCAGTTCCTGTCATACACAGGATCCCGTTGCGCAGGCAGGCAGGAGCGGCCTCGCACGCGGTCGCCACATCTCAACCACGAGCCCGTCCCTGGGCACCAGTCAGGATGTGCTCGTACGAAGAACAGTCCCTAAATTCAGGTACAATCGGCAGGAATGCGAACCCAAGATAAATCAAAATCCCGGCTTTGTCAAGCCGAATTTCGCCATCTGTGGAACATGGCGGTCTAGGAGACTCGATGGACTCCGTACCGGGCCGACCGTGATTCTGCGCCTGCCTCCGTGCTTGTCCGTCCTGTGGCGTCTGGTGCGGGAGGCGTCGAGTTGGCAGCCGCAGAGCCGGTGGCCGTTCAGGCGGCTGCCAACGCTCCCTCTCTCACTCCGCCGCGGTTGTCCTGGAGCCTCCGCGGAACACCGTCTTCTTCAGGATGTCCTCCATCAGGCACCACTTGGTGAAGGAGGACTGCAGAAGATTCAAGCCCACGAAAGCGGTAAACAGGAACCAGTATGGGCTCACGAGTAATCCCAGGGCCAGACTGATCAAGACAAAACTGCCGGCAATGGCTCGGATGGTTCGTTCCAGGTTCATGGCTGCTCCTTACACTTGGTTTGTCATGTTTTGTGGTAGTTCGGCCCAAGCCTCGACTATTTCCAGGCTTGCGGCCTCAGACCATCTTCTCTACGTTCACCTGAAAAGCCCTGGGCGGATGCTCCTCCCCAGACTCTTCGGCGAGTCCCGCAATTTCCGCCATGATTTCATCGGCTTTTTCCTTGGGAATCACGGCAAAATAGAGGTTGGAGTAGACAGCGAGATCCTTGTCGGCAGTCCACCAACTGCGCATTTTGCACAGAGTGTGGCCGACGATCTCGATCTCGCTGTAGAAATGCACTTCCTGCTTTTCGAAGATCTTGCGAATGCTGTCACGGTATTGTTCCAGCGTCATGACAACGATGAGTTTCATTTTCGCTCGTCCTTTCTTTGTCGCCTCACGAAAGCCTTGTACCTCGACCCGCGAACCGTGTCGATCACCTGGACAGGAGGAAGCAGCGCAGCTGGCTGCACGCCATATCCAAAGCCGGTCTGCCGTTCGGAAAGATGACGGTCACATCTGCCGACGTTCGCGGCCGCTGCACCGGTGCGTCAGTCTTCCTGATGCTCATCCGGGTTCTTCCGGCTGTGCACCATGTAGTAGATGAGGGGGACGATCCCCAGCGTCAGCGCTGTGGAAGCAAAAGCACCATACATCAACGAGATGGCCAGGCCTTCGAAGATCGGGTCAAAAAGGATGACGATGGCACCGATGACCACGGTCCCCGCCGTCAGCAGGATCGGTCGGGTACGAACCGCCCCAGCCTCGATGACGGCCTGCTTCAAGGACGCCCCTTCATCCACGCGCAACTGGATGAAGTCGATGATGAGCACCGAATTGCGCACCATGATGCCGGCCAGGGCAATCATGCCGATCATGGACGTCGCCGTGAAGAAGGCGCCGTGGATCCAGTGACCGGGAATGATACCGACCAGACTCAGCGGGATGGCGACCATCATGATCAAAGGCACCTTGAAGGCCTGGAACCAGCCGATGATGAGCATGTAGATGACAACCAGCACGACCGCGAAGGCGACCCCCAGGTCCCGGAACACCTCGTAGGTGATTTGCCACTCACCATCCCACTTCATCGATACCTGTTCTTCCAGGAACGGCTGCTTTGTGAAAAGCGGATCGATCGTCCCGCCGCCGGGCAGCTTGATCTTCTTGATCTTGTCGGCCATGCCGAGGAGAGCATAGACCGGGCTCTCTGCTTCGCCGGCAAGATCGCCGGTCACGTAGACGACGCGCTTCAGATTCTTGCGGAAGATGCTTCTGTCCTCAACCCTTTTCGTCACCTTGACTAGGTCGGACACCGGGATCATCTCTCCGGTTCGGGAGCGAACCGAAACGTTGGTCAACGTCTGGATCGACGAGCGTTGCGCCCGTGCCAGGCGAAGCTCAATGCTGACCGGCTCGATCTCGGTGGGCACGTGCAGCAGCCCGACCTCGGCCCCTGCCAGGGCCATGCGCATGGTCTGGGTGACTTGCTGCGTGCTGACGCCCGCCAGGGCCGCCTTCTCCTTGTCCACCTCCACCTGAAAGGCGGTCTGATCGGCCTCCACCATCCAATCGACGTCCACCACGCCCGGGGTGTGCTCGAAGATGGTGCGGATTTTCCTTGCCACGTCAATCTGCTGCTGGTAGTCCGGGCCGTAGATCTCGGCCACCAGAGTGGACAGCACCGGCGGCCCGGGAGGAACCTCGGCGATCTTCACGCGAGCATTGTACTTTCGAGCGATCCGTTGGATCTCCGGGCGCACGCGTTTGGCGATGTCGTGGCTCTGTTCACTGCGCTTGTCCTTCTCAACCAGGTTGACCTGGATATCGGCAACGTTCGGTCCGCGCCGCAAGTAGTAGTGCCGCACAAGCCCGTTGAAGTTGATCGGCGAGTTGGTACCCACGTAGTACTGATAGCTCTTCACCTCCGGAACGGTTTTCAGATAGCTGACGATGTCACGGGTCACCATCGCCGATTTTTCCAGGGTCGTCCCTTCCGGCATGTCGATGATGACCTGGAACTCGCTCTTGTTGTCGAAGGGCAACATCTTCACCTTGACCTGCCGCAGAAAGAACAGGCTGACCGACATGACCAGCAACAGCGCGGCGACGCCGATGGCAGCCCAGGCTCTTTTCTTGTTCTCGATCAGCGGTGTCAGGGTCTTGTTGTAGAAACGATAGATGAGCGACTCCTCCAGCACATACTCCTTCTCTTCCTTTCCCCCTCTGAGAAGGCGGTAGGAGAGCCATGGTGTGGCG
>CAZGRP010000139.1:0-4768 GCA_964527995.1 uncultured Cytophagia bacterium
ACGTTGATCTCGCCTTCCTGCTCGCCCTCGTAGACCAGCTCGATCTTTCCGGTGACCGCCGGGATGGCGGCGTAGAGGTCGACGATACGCGGCACCACCTGCTGCTCGTCGTTGAGAATGGCGCGGCGTTCGGCGTTGCTGACCAGGTTCTCCAACAGGCTGATGGTCATCCGGGCGCTGACGCCGGACTTCTGGTCGACGAACTCGCTCCTGCGTGCCTCGACCGCCACCTGCTCGATCAGCTCGCGCAGGAAGCCGGGCACCCGCACCTCGCGGCCGGTGTCGCGCTTCTCCCACGCCTCCTGCGCCGTGATCCGCATGCCGTCCTCAATGGAGAGCGGATAGTGAGTGTGGATCTGCGAGCCGATACGGTCTTTGAGTGGGGTGATGATGTTGCCGCGGCTGGTGTAGTCCTCCGGGTTGGCGGAGTAGACGATCAACACATCGAGCGGGATCCTCACCGGGAAGCCGCGGATCTGGATGTCCTTCTCTTGCATGATGTTGAACAGCCCCACCTGGATGCGCGGCTGCAGGTCGGGCAGCTCGTTGATGGCGAAGATGCCACGGTTGGTGCGCGGAATGATGCCGAAGTGGATGATGCCTTCGTGGGCGTAGTGCAGCCGTTGGGCCGCCGCCTTGATCGGGTCGATGTCGCCGATGAGGTCGGCGACGGTGACGTCCGGTGTAGCCAGCTTCTCGCCGTAGCGCTGGTCGCGGCCGATCCACTCGATCTCAACATCATCACCACGTTCGCGCACCAGGTCGACGCAGCGCTTGCACACCGGCTTGTATGGATTGTCGTTGATTTCGCACCCCTTAATGATCGGGATGAACTCGTCCAGCAGGTTCGGCAGGCTGCGCAAAATGCGCGTCTTGGCCTGGCCGCGCAGTCCGAGGAGGATAAAGTCGTGGCGCGACAGGATGGCGTTACACAGCGCCGGGATCACGGTCTGGTCGTAGCCGACGATGCCCGGGAAAAGCTCTTCGCGGTTGCGCAGTTTGGCGATCAGGTTTTTGCGCAACTCGTCTTTGATGGGCAGAACACGGTAGCCGCTTGCACGCAGCTCGCCAATGGTTTTGAGGTTGGTCATAGGATCGTACTCCGTTTATCCCCGCAGCCGGCGTTTGCGGTTGCGGATGTAATCCACGAATATGGTCTCACCGAGTTTGTTCAGAGAAGAATAAAAAGCGCGTCCTCTGTTGGCCTGGGTGAGCTTTTCGACGAAGTCCACCAGCCACGGGTCGCGGGCAATCATGAACGTGGTGATCTCGATCTTGTTGCGCCGGCACACCACCGCCTCGTCCAGCGTCTTGTTGACGATCTTGCGGTCCAGGCCGAAGGGGTTCTTGTAGATCCGGCCGTGCTCGAAGATGGCCGAAGGCTTGCCGTCGGTGATCATGAAGATCTGTTTGTTGGCGTTGCGCTGCCGTCTCAGTAGATGTCGCGCCAGTTCCAGGGCAGCTTTGGTGTTGGTGTGGTACGGGCCTACCGAGATGCGGGCGATATCTTCCACCGGCACTTCTTTGGCATCGTCGCCAAAGACGATGACGCTGAGTTTGTCCTTCGGGTATTTCTTGAGGATCAGCTCGGCCAGCGCCAACGCCACTTTCTTCGCAGGCGTGATGCGGTCCTCGCCGTAGAGGATCATGCTGTGGCTGATGTCGATGGCCAGCACCGTGGCGCAGCTTGCCAGGTGCTCGGTCTCATAGACTTCGAAGTCCTCTTCCTTCAGGTTGAAGTCGTCGAGGCCGTCGCGGCGGATGGCGTTGCGGATGGTAGCGGTGAAGTCGATATTGGACGGCTGGTCACCGAAGCGGTACGGCTTGGTTTCGCTGAGGCGCTCGACACCGCGGCCCTCGTAGGGCGTCTCATGCTCGCCGGTGGGGCTTTTGCGCAGGGAGGAGAAGACCTGGCGCAAGGCATCCTCGCGAAGCTTGCGCGACCCCTTGTTGGTGAGCACGCGCATGCCATCGAACTCCTCGATGTAGCCTTCCTTCTTCAGCCATTCGAGGAACTGCTCGAAGCCCGTGCCCTCCTCTTCATTGAAGAACTTGTACTCGTTGTCGAGGCGGGTCATCCATTGCAGTGCCTGGTTGACATCGCCGGTCTGAAGCAGGAGGTGACTGAACAGGCGCATGAGGTCGTCGAAGGTGATCTTGCTGCGCGCCTGGTCGTCACGCCATTCGGAGTATCGGAAAATCATGGGGTGCCTCGATGACTGGGTATTAAGGAATCAGGTACCAGGAATTGGGGATAGGAAATCTGGAATTGACAACCGGATGTCGGTTCCTGGGCCTTCTTTAATAAACACCTGGCGCGTCGTGCCTAATCCAGCTTCTTTCATCAGGCGCCGTCCTGAATGTATTTGAAACCCAGCTTCATGGAAAGCTCGGCCCGCGCTAACTCTTTGCCGAGATAGGCCGCGTGGCTGAGCCGCGACACCCAGCCGTTTTTGATGAGGGTCGAGTAGATGCTGCGGGCGTCTTCGCCCTCGATCACGTGCTGAAGTCGGTTGTCGTAGGAGTAGTGTTCCACCGTGATCGTCCCCTTTGCGGGCTGGGGAAGAATGACGAAGTAACCGGCCCTATCCATTTTGATCCCGGAGGGTGCCTCTGCTCTTAGGACGGGAGCGGTCGAAGGATGCGGCACCGCCTCGGCCTCGCGGCAGCCGCATGCCGGAGGCGTGAGGGCTGGCAGGCTCCGCACCCGGTCGAGGACCTGATCCGAGTCATGGCATCCCACCATATCGACGACTTGAACCTGTTTCCGGAATGCCTCGATCTCGTCACGGGTAACGTTCCTGAGCACCGGACGCCTGCCCGGCGACCCGATCACTCTCATATTGCCGTCGACTCCGTTCTCCATGAGTGCAAGAAGCGTCTTGCCACTCTGATGTCCCTTCGGGTCCTCGCCGGCCACCACCAGGTAGCGGATCGTCGGATTGGTGATCGTGTTCTTGATGATCTTGTCGATGCCGATGTTCTCGGTTTCGGTTTTGCCGGCGATGCAAAGCTCGGCTGGACGGCGGCTTGCCAGCACTTCGGCCATGTCGATGCTCCCCAGGGTGCTGACCGCCACCGGGCAGCCAGGACCATCGCAGAAGGCATGGTACTCTCCTGCCACCGGCGGCCAGGTCTGGGGATTGATTTCGAAGCCGCAGTTCGGCGACGTGCTTGCCGCCAACTCAGGCCTGGTCCGATGAAGAAGATTGGCCGCCACTGCCGCATAGCAGTGTTCGCAGCCGAGGCAGGCGTACCGGATCGGCTTCATGCCCTCGAGCCAGTCGTCGATCTCCTGAACCAACGGCTGCACGCCAGGGCCGGGGAGCTGAGGCAGGGAGGAGCGCATGGCTTCCAGCGTATCTCTCATGCAGCCACACCTGCGGCATTTGGCCAGGCTCATGCCGAGACGGAGTTCCGAGCGGATCTTTCGAATCGTCTCCTCACTCATGGCGACCTCTTTTTTCTCGAATCGTCTTTCCTCCTCGGGCACAGCCTGACTTTCATCCGGACCTTCAGCGCGAATGGGTGGTGGGCAGAGTCAGGCAGACGACTGAAGGGTCTTTGGGCCTGTTCGGGCTGGCGGGCTGGAACCGTTCCGGGTGTTTGCACACCGGCCGTCAACTCACTCCAACTGCCCCAGGCTGCGATTGGTTTCTCACTCAGACAAAGATTGTGGCACGCTGATCCAATCGATGGATGCCGGCAGCTTCGGCCTCAGCCAGCGCCTGGCGGTATTCCGCGACGGTGATCGGCCGGTTGATCTCGGGGTAGCGGTCGGCCTTCCATGCCGGCCGATACTGGCCCATGACGTTGACGTAGGTGTTTGGGGAGATCTCCTCGGCCAAAAAGCGCATGATCTCCCGAGTGCCGGCCAGGTTGCCAGGCATGACCAGGTGGCGCACCAGCAGCCCGCGGCGGGCGAGCCCGTGCTTGTCGAACACCAGGTCGCCGACCTGCCGGTGCATCTCCTTGATGGTTCGGCGAGCCACTTCCGGGTAGTCCTCGGCTTTCACCAGCCGCTTGGCCACAGCGGGATCCCAGAATTTGAAATCGGGCATGTAGATGTCGACGATGCCGTCCAGCAGCTTCAGACTCTCCATGGAGTCATAGGCGCTGGTGTTGTAGACCAGCGGCAGCCGCAGTCCGCGCTCCACCGCCAGGGGCAGAGCCTCGAGGATCTGCGGCACCACGTGCTCGGGCGTGACGAAGTTGATGTTATGGCAGCCGCGGCTCTGCAGTTCCAACATCATGCGCGCCAGCTCCTCGGGCTGGACCGGCTTTCCGCGTCCCAACTGGCTGATGTCGTAGTTCTGGCAAAAGACGCACTTCAGGTTGCAGTTGGCGAAGAAGATGGTACCAGAGCCACGCCAGCCACGCAGGCAGTCCTCCTCACCGAAATGGGCGAAGTAGCTGCTCACCAGGGCATAGCGGCCGGTGCGGCAGACGGCGCGCTCGTCCGCCAGCCGATTGACGCGGCAGTCGCGCGGGCAGGCGGTGCAGCAGGCCAGGAGCTGCAACGCTTGCTCCGCTCTGTCGCGGAGCTGGCCGCTTTCGTGGAGCTTGATGTAGGCTGGTTGGAAGGGCATCATTATGCCGCTTTTTCACCACTTCGAGGCGTTAAACCAAGGGTCAACCATCAGACAGAGTTCCAGGAGCTCAATGAGGCTGTGTGTTTTCGGAAACTCCACACGATGTTCCAGCAGGAATGCCTTTCCGCCATCGGTTCGTACTCAACAATCCATCCGCGTGCATTTGCGTCCATTTG
>CAZGRP010000140.1:0-4739 GCA_964527995.1 uncultured Cytophagia bacterium
TACATCGCCACCAACCCGTTGCGGTGGACATCGGACCGGCAAAATCCTACCAGGGACCCAGGCGCAGGGCGCCCCTGATGCGGACCCCGGGCCGAACCAACCCATGCAGGCCGAATTCGCCGCCCCGACCCGCGCCCGGCCCGGCCCCTTGCCCCGGTGGCGCGACCCCGCCCCCGAGACGCTAACCTTCTCCCTGCCTCTCCGCCCCGCCCCAAGAAGGTCAGCGTCAGCTCCTTGGCCCGGGAAGGTCAGCGTCGGCGCTACGCCGCGTCAAGGCCCGCAGTTGAAAATAGTTGTTGATATTCGCTTCGAAATTCCCTACCTTATCGGTCACGAGTAAACAGTCAACGTAGGAGCTGGTCGCGCACCACAACCCGCACGACCCCTATTTTCCCCGCAGCAGCCCCTTCCACATCGAACGTTGCGCGGTGATTTCCTCTGGACATGGAGAGAAACAGATGATTCACTTCGACCCCAACCACTGGGGCCTGATTCTGGGCGGCTCGAGTGGCTTCGGCCTGGCCACGGCCAGAAAACTCAGTCGCCACGGCATGAACCTCTGCATCGTGCATCGTGACCGCCGCGGCGCCATGAAGCGCATCGAGCCCGAATTCGACGCCCTGCGCCAGACCGGCGTCCAGGTGCTCACCTACAACACCAACGCCCTGGCGCCCGAGGGCATCGCCGAGGTGCTCGACGGCCTGGCCGAGGCCATGGGCGAGCACGGCCGCGTGCGCATGCTGCTGCACTCCATCGCCTACGGCAACCTGAAGCTGCTGGCTCCCCTGGCCCGCCCCGATTTCGTCGGCGAGCCCATGCGCAGCATCGCCGAGGACCTGGGCATCAACCACAAGGTGCTGCGCGATGCCGTCGACCGCTTTTTCGACGCCGGCTACGCGGAGTTGCACACCGTCGCCACTCCGCCGCAATACAACAGCGAGGACCTGCTCGGCGACGAAGACTTCGCCCTCACCATCTACAGCATGGGCACCAGTCTGGCCACCTGGGTGCGCCGGCTGTTCGAGCGCCGGCTGTTCGCCGACGACGCCCGCGTGCTGGCGATGACCAGCGAGGGCAACCAGATCGCCTGGCGTGGCTACGCCGCCGTCGCCGCTGCCAAGGTCGCTCTCGAATCGGTGTCGCGCGCCATCGCCGTCGAGTACGCCCCCTACGGCATCCGCAGCAACGTCATTCAGGCTGGAGTCACCGACACGCCGGCCCTGCGCATGATCCCCGGAAGCAGCCACATGAAGGCCGTCGCTCAGCTACGCAACCCGTTCCGCCGCCTCACCACCCCCGAAGACGTCGCCAACTTCATCTGCTTGATGTGCACCGACGAGGCCGCCTGGGTCAATGGCGCCATTCTGCGCGTCGACGGCGGCGAACACATCAGCGGCTCGTGAGGACCCCATGCTCTATCTCCACGGATTGGGACATTTCCATCCCCCGAATGTGATCACCAATCAGTTCTTCGAAGAGCTCGACATCGGCACCACCTCCGAGTGGATCCTCGAGCGCGTCGGCATCCGCACGCGGCGCACGGTGCTGCCGCTGGACTACATCCGCAGCACGCGCAACCGCGATCCACGCCAGGCTATCGAGGTGGCCGAGTACAGCAACGCCGAGACCGGCCGCCGGGCCGCCCTCATGGCCCTGGAGCGCGCCGGCCTGGCTCCCGAGCAGATCGGCATGGTGATCGCCGGCGGCTGCTCGCCCGACAACGCCATTCCGGCCGAAGCCTGCACCATCGCCAGCGGGCTGGGCATCGACACCGTCTGCTTCGATCTCAATTCAGCCTGCTCCAGCTTCGGGGCGCAGTTGCACATGCTCTCGCTGATGCGTCCCGAGGCGCTTCCCGATTTTGTGCTGCTGATTTCGCCCGAAAACACCACCCGCACGGTGGACTACAACGACCGGCGATCGGCGGTGCTCTGGGGCGACGGCACCAGCGCCGCCGTAGTCTCGGCCCGCATCCCGGCTCGCGCCCGGCTGTCGCTGCACACCCTGGACTCCAGGCCGCAGGGGTGGGACAAGGTCGTCATCCCGCGACTGGGCCACTTCGAGCAAGAAGGGGCGACGGTGCAGACCTTCGCCATCAAACGCACGGTAGCCTGCCTGCGCCGCATCCAGGAGGAGCTGGGCGATCGCAACGGCGATCTCTTCTTCGTCGGCCACCAGGCCAACCTGTTGATGCTCGATTCGGTGTGCCGCAAATGCGGCATCACGGCGGATCGCCATCTCTCCAACGTCACCGAGTTCGGCAACACCGGTGCGGCCGGCGCGCCGACGGTGGTGAGCCAGAACTGGGACCGCTTCGGCGACGGCGATGTCGTCGCCCTGGTGGTGGTAGGGTCCGGTCTGACATGGTCGAGCCTGGTCATCGAATTCAACGGGGCGACTGCATGACCTACCAGGAATTCCTCAACCGGCGTCACTTCTCCAAGGAAGAGCTGATTGCTTTTGCCTACGGCAGGCTGGTGGACGACCCGCCGGCGGAGTTTTCGCGGCTGCCGGCACCCCCCTTCCTGATGGTGGACCGCATCCTCGACATCGACCGGCGCGGCAACCGCGGCCGCATGGTGGCCGAGAAGGACGTCCGCCTGGACGAATGGTTCTTCCAGTGCCATTTCAACGGCGACCCGGTGCAGCCCGGCTGTCTGGGCGTCGACGCTGTCTGGCAGCTCCTCGGGTTCTACTGCGTCTGCTGCGGCAGCGAGGGCAACGGCCGCGCCCTGGGGTGCAAGGAGGTCAGCTTCGACGGCCAGATTCGGCCCTACAACAAAGTGGTGCGCTACGAGATCGAGGTGCGCCGCTACTCGGTGCTGCAGGGCGGCCGCACGTCGCTGGTCATCGGCACCGGCATCGTCCTGGTCGATGGGGAGCCGATCTACAACATCCGTGACGCCAAGGTGGGCATCTTCACCGGCATCGCCTACCCGGACTACCCGAAGCGGTCGAAGAATTCGGTGGGCGGAATTCTGGAGAGATCGGCATGACCCCGCAGCAGGTGCTCGAACTGGTGCCGCAGCGCCGCCCCTTCCGCTTCATCGACGAGATCCTCGAGCTCGATGAAGACGGCATCGTGGCCACCTATCGGTTTCGGCCGGACGAGGTGTTCTACGCCGGCCATTTCCCGGGCAATCCGATCACACCCGGGGTGATCCTGCTCGAAACCATGGCGCAGACCGGGGTGGTGGCCTTCGGCATCTATCTGGCGTCGCAGCAGCTCACGCCCGCGGAAATCCAAAACACGCTGACGGTGTTCACCGAGGCACAGGTGGAGTTCACCGGGATGGTGAAACCCGGCGACCGGGTGACGATCCGCGCAAAGAAGGTCTACTTCCGGCGTCTGAAATTGAAGTCCGAAGTGGAAATGACACTGGATGATGGCACCGTGGTTTGCAGCGGCACCATCGCAGGAATAGGAGTCAAGCAGAATGGCAACTAGGGTTGTCGTGACCGGCATGGGAGTGATCGCTCCGAACGGTCACGGATTGGAGGAGTACGAAGCGGCGCTGCGGCAGGGGCGATCGGGCATCCGGTTTCAGCCGCTGCTGCAGGAGTTGAAGTTCGGCTGTCAGGTGGCCGGCGTCCCCGAGAAGATCGAAGAGATCCGGCGGAGCTACTTTTCCGAGGAGGCGCTGCTGGCGATGACGGACAACATGGTGTTCGCCAACGCCGCCGCCATCGACGCCTGGCGGGATGCCGGCTTCGAGGTGCCGGACGAAGAGGACGGAGCGGTGGACTGGGACACGGGCGCCATTGTCGGCACCGGCGTCGGTGGCATTCAGACGGTCGGAGATCGACTCGTGCCGATGACGCGGGCGGGCAAGGTGCGGCGGCTGGGAAGCACCATCGTCGAACAGGTGATGTCCAGCAGTGTGTCGGCCAAGCTCGCCGGCGTGCTCGGGCTTGGCAATCAGGTGACCACCAACAGCAGTGCCTGCACCACCGGCACCGAGGCGATCCTGATGGCGGCCGACCGCATTCGCCGCGGTCTGGCCCGGCGGATGCTGGCCGGCGGTTCCGAGGAGCCGTCGGAGTACATCTGGGCCGGTTTCGACGCCATGCGGGTGCTCAACCGCACGCGCAACGACGAGCCGCAGGCGGCGTCGCGGCCGATGAGCGCTACGGCCGCCGGGTTCGTGCCCGGCTCCGGCGCCGGAATCCTGCTTCTGGAGAGCCTGGACTCGGCGCTCGAGCGCGGGGCCCGCATCTACGCCGAGGTGCTCGGCGGCTCGATCAACTGCGGCGGCCATCGCATGGGTGGCAGCATGACGGCGCCCAACCCGGTGGGGGTGCAACGCTGCATCCGGCAGGCGCTCGAGGACGCCGGAATTCGCGGCGACGAGGTGGACGCCATCAACGGCCATCTCACCGCCACCTTCGCCGATCCGTACGAGGTCGAGAACTGGTCGAAGGCGCTGGAGGTGCCGCCGGAGCGCTTCCCGGCCATCAACTCCACCAAGTCGCTCATCGGCCACGCGTTGGGCGCGGCCGGCGGGCTCGAGGCGGTCGCCTGCGTGCTGCAGCTCTACAAAGGATTCGTGCACGGCTCGGCCAACTGCGAAGACCTGCACGAACGCCTGGAGCCGTATGCCGAAAGCGTCGTCCACCAGACCCGCGAAATGCCGGAGCTGCGGATTCAGGCCAAGGCCAGTTTCGGCTTCGGCGACGTCAACGCCTGCATGATCCTGAAGCGCTGGGATGACGGGTAGGCCGGGGATGTCTACCACGGA
>CAZGRP010000141.1:0-2220 GCA_964527995.1 uncultured Cytophagia bacterium
GCCGACAAAAAATCCGGTGTAAAAGTCCATGGAGCCTCCTATCGCTTGTTAAGCGGGCAGTTGCGGCAGGCACGCCACTGGCGCACCCGCTGGGCATTGGTCGCGGCAAAAGGGCGGCGGCGTTCGGCGGCACATTTGCCGAGCGGGATCTCGCCCTGCATCGGGCAATCGACAGACTCACTGCCGTACACCTCGGCGACCCGTTCGAGCAGGTTGTCAAGGCTCCCCTGGTACTTGTCGTGCAGCACCTGGTTGATGGCGGAGGCCGAGTATCCCAGCTCGCGGGCAACCTGTGCCTGGCCGCGCTCGGTGATCTTTTCGCGCAGCAGTTTCATGCGGTCGTTCGCGGTCATGAGGTCACCTCCCGGCTGCTCCACACCACCTCGCCGAGGTTGGGATCGTAGACATGCTTGGTACGCTGGATCTGCGGCGGTTTCGGGCCGGTGAAACGGCTCGGCAGGAACCGGTAGCGGGACTGGTGGAGGCCCCGGCCCGGTTGCGTGGCGATCAGGTAACTGGCCTTATTGAGAGCCTGGCAGTATTTCTTGGCGTCGGAGACCTTGACCTCGCAGGCCTCGGTACTGGCGTTGATGGCGAGCTCCTCCGGAGTGAAGTCCTTGAGGATGCGCATGGTCCGCCACATCTGTTCGCGGGCCAGTCCCTGGGTGACCGGGGTGCCGTCCCGGCGCACCCTGGGGGCATCGAGACCGATGTCCTTGATCAGCCGGTACTGCTTGGCCTGGCGTGTGTTTTCGACGACGACGCCGATATCCTCAATGTAGCCGGCGTTCTTCAGGCCGAGGACATAGTCGCGGATCGAGTTACGCTCCATGCGGACCTTCCAGAAAAGCCGGTTGAGGGTAAAGGTCTGCAGCTCGCGGATCGCGGCCCAGATCGCCTCACGCTTTTCGTCCGGAGATCTCTGATCAACAGGCTTGAGCGACATCAGGCGATCCTCCGTGCCGGTGCCTGGCCGGTGAAGAAGGGGCGCTTGCCCCAGTCGGCCAGGGTGATGCGGTCGAGGCCCTGGGCCTGGGCCTCCATCTGGACCGCCTGCAGATTGACGCAGATCCGCCGCACCGAGCCGTGCGAGGCTTCGAGCAGCGCCTGCAGCAGGTCGTCGGCGATGTCCAGACCGCGACAGTAGAGGTGGGCCAGGTGCTGGGTATCATCCATGTCGGCGGGCTGTGCGGGAACCCAGTCCATGATCCGCCCGTGGAAACGCTCCCACTTCTGCAGTTTGGCCGGCAGCCGTTCTTCGCCGATCAGCAGGATGGCGGCGCCGCTGCCCTCGTAGATGTCGCGGATGATCTCAACGGCAGCCTTGTCGACCAGGTGGTCCATCTCATCAACGATCAGCGGCCGTCCAGAGAGGGCCAGCTGCTCGCAGATCTGGTCGGTCATTTCGTAGATGGTCTTGGCCGGCGGCAGGCCGATCTCTTTGATGATCGCCAGCAGCACCGCCTTGCGGGTCCAGGTGCTCTTGCATTCAATGTAGTAGGCGCGGTGCTTGTTGGCGGCGTAGCTGGCGGCGGTGCTCTTGCCCCAGCCGGACGGGCCGTACAGGCAGCTCATGCCGGGCAGGTGCGCCGGGCGGTTGATGGCCCGCTCCAGGGCGCCGGCGCAAAGGCCGACGTTGGCCAGCGGGGCGACGGTGTTGACGGTTTCGGTTCCGTGTGTCATGCTTCCTCCTGTTGGTTGTTGTTCGGGCAAAAGCCCCTCCTGGACGCCGTGTTGCAGCACGGCGTCTGCTTATTTGATCGCCAGTTCCTGCTCCATCTCGCGGAACGACCGGAAGATGTCGGTCCGCGCAAACCCCTTGTAAAACCTCTGTTCACGCTCGCTTAAACTCTCTCCTGCCTCGACCCTTCGCTCCAGTTGGCACCAGTAGCGGTAGCGGCCGCCATCGTCCTGCGGGATCTCGACGACATTTGTCTGCTGCATCTCGTGCTCGATCTGGCGGCGGACCTGCTGCAGGCGCTCGACCTTTTCGTCGTTGTTGCCCAGCACCAGGGTCTCGCCTTCGCGCAGGATTTCCACCACGCCGCGGCGTTCCTCCTCAACCTCGATCAGTTTTTGTTCCAGGCGCTTGCGCCGGGCGTCGGCGCGCTTGTCCATGGCGGCGTCGGTGGCGCTGACCGGGTACATGCGGCTCTTGTTGGACTCAAACCCGGCCTTGCAGATCAGGCGCTCGTCCATATCACGCACGTAGACGTAGCG
>CAZGRP010000141.1:2320-4714 GCA_964527995.1 uncultured Cytophagia bacterium
CGTTGCCGGACATCCTGCATCAGCAGCCGGTAAGCCTTGTGCTCGACGCTGCTGTCCATGTCCTTGCCGGTGTAGGTCGGCAGCAGCTTGGCGGTGCGGATCCACAGCGACTGCTGCAGTCGCTCGACCAGACCGCGCGCCTGACTGTTGCCGACGATGCCGGTCTTAAAGGTGATGCCGAGTCTGGCGTAGCGACCGAACACCGGGTCGGCGTTGACCTTGGCCTTGTTGCCGCTGCCGGGGTCGGTGTAGAAGATCGCCGGGATGCCGCCGCGCTCTTTGTCGGGGCCGGTGCTGATGCAGTGACGCAGGGCGTCGGCGACGGTTTCGGCGGATTCGGCCAGGCCCGCGGACCAGCCGACCACCAGGCGGGTGGCGGCGTCGATGACGGCGCAGACCTCAGGACGGAAGGGCTTGCCGTGCCGCGGGTGAGCGATCCGGGCCTTGAAGCTGTGACCGTCGCACTGCACGACTTCAAGCGGGACCAGGTCGCTGGTGTCGCGCTTGCGGTATAACTTGATGGATTTCAGTTCCTTCGGACTGCGGCGCCCTTTTTCGCGCTCGACGGCACTCATCTTGGACAAAAACCGGCGCGCCTGTGACTCGCTCGGCAGGTCGATGCCCTCGGGCAGGATCTTCTCCGTCTCTTCCAACGCCAGCGGCACCGAGGGTTTGCTGGGGATCTGGTAGCACTTCAAAAAGTAGACGGCCCAAGGCGGCACGGGCTTCTTGCGGGCCTCGGTCGGGGCCAGAGCAGTGCTGCCGAGGGTGCGCAGTTCGCGCCAGCGGAACAGGGTGCGACGCGACAGGGTACGCTTACCGCCACCTTTGCCGCTGCGGGCATTGGCGACCGGGATCAGCGCCTGAATGTGGGGCGGCAGCAGCTCGGCTTTCGCCTGGGCGACAACCCTGTCGATCGCCTTGTTGAGACTGACGGTCTGCGCCAGCTGGTCGACCAGGGCAAGGATCGTCAGCCGGGCATCCATGGTGTCGCGCTGCCACCTGGCCAGCGTGGCCGGGGCGGGCAGGGCTTCGAGTTCGGCAGGCGGCAGCGCCTGGCTGGTGGCGGGAAGGGGACAGCTCGGCTCGGGCAGGGCGGCGATGGCAGCGTCGAGCAGGTAGTCCTGTGTCTCTTTGGGGAAGCCGCTTTTGTGATATTCCCATCCGCCGCCGCGTCCGGCGCGCTTGCGCCGCCGAACGCGTTCGCGTTTGAGCTTGTCACGAACCCCGCGCTCGGTACCAGGCATCCCCGGCAGACCGGCCGCTTCTTGTGCTGTGTACCACTCCTGTGTCGCCATAGTTGGCCTCGGTGTTGGTGGGTCGGTTGATTGCAGTTTGCGTGTTGCTAATGGATCTGATGATAAATAGATGGCTGAACAAAAACGTCGGGCGCCCCGATCTTCAGCATTGATGCGCGGCCGGTCTTTACGAGACAACGAGCAACCCTGTATGCCTTCCGAAAACCTTCCCGTGTGGCCGGAAACGCGATAAATGTGCAATCTTCTACAACACCGCCGATTGGGAATTTTCCTGTAATTGTCGCGTCGACTCCTATCAGGAAAAAGGTTCCATCTGCGCTGCGCAGATGCCTGATTCTTTCCGTTTCTTCGGCAACCATAAAACCGTTGAAACGACTCGGCTTTGAGTGGGCCTGCGTAAGAAACCAGGTGTAATCCTCACGCATGTCAATGTGGTTCTCTTGTCCGTGCATCACTTGACCTCCTTCATGTGGTTATCGAGCTTCCATTTCCTGTAAAAACAGCAGACGCTTGCGCTTCTCGGCGGCGATCCGCTTGGCCTGCTCGTCCAGCTTCTGCACCTCGGCCCGCAGGGCATCTGCGCCCGGCAGGGTGAACACCCCGGCCGCCTCGGCCAGCACCCGCAGCGGCTCGATGCTGCCGGTCGCCTCGCAGAACGCCGGCACCAGCTCGGCAGGCATCCGGTGCGGATGGCTCTCGGCGGTCCAGTTGTTGATCTGGTGCACGCTGATCGCGCTGCCTGTCAGCTCGGCCATCTCATCCGCGATCGTCTCCCGGCTCTTCGGCGCGGCCTTGACCGCCGCCCTTATCGCCGCCTGCAGCCTGGCCGACACACACAGCCGTCCTGGTGCCTGGGCAAGCCGCTCTTCGCGGTCCTGCTGCAGCAGGTCGAGCAGGCTCAGCTGGTTAGGATCGTTGACGATTCTTTTTCCCCTTCTAGTCATTGCGGCACCTTAATTGATTTGGTACTGTCTAGCTGTCACGCGGCATATTTCGGAAAAACCTGCTCCAGCGGTTTTCCCAACTTGCGGGCTATCGTCACGGCGACCCGCCGACTGCTCCACTTGCCGTAGATCACCCCGTGGACATTCACCGGGGACACGCCCAGCTCGCGGGCGATCTCGATATTGGTAAT
>CAZGRP010000142.1:0-4622 GCA_964527995.1 uncultured Cytophagia bacterium
GTAGACTCCTGACGGCAGTCCGGCAGCGTCAAAAAGGAAGCTGTGCCGGCCTGCGGTCAGAGCGCCGTGGTAGAGCCGCGCCACCTCTCTGCCGAGGAGATCGTAGACGACGAGGTCGACGTCGGCGGCTGCGGAGAGATCGATGGTGATCTTGGTTCCGGACTTGCCGGAAGCACGTGCCCCGGCAGCCAGGAACGGATTCGGGTAGTTCTGATGTAGCACGAAACGTGACGGCAGATGCTGCTCTACGCCTTCATCCTGAACCGACGTCGGCGAGCGCTCGTCGATGAGGAGATCGGAAGGACCATCGCCCACGCCCCAAGTGGCCAGCACCGTGCCGTCGGCAGAAAGCTGCGCCGCTTCGTCCACCGAAAAGCTCGCCACCAGCAGCGTACCATCACTTGCAGCGGCGACGTCGAGCACGCCCTTGGGAGCAACGATCGGGTCGGACACGCCGTGCAGCACCTGGTGGGAGCGGGTGTCGTAGCTGAGCACGAAGCCGCGGTCCGCCCAACCTCCGGCTGCCAGATAACCCGTGCCGTCCGGTGATACTGTGATCGCCCCTGGCTGGCCGCCGATGGCGATGGTGTCGACGACGGCATGGTCGCGGGGGTCGATCACGTAGACGGCCCCAGGTACGGTGGCAAAGTCACCGGTCGCCACCACATGGACGAGGCTGTCCGCTCCCAGAGCCAGGTCCTGTGGATTGGTGCCGACCTCGATGGTATCGATGACTGCGGCTGTGCGCGTGTCGATCACAAATACCGTACCCTGGCCGTAGGCGAAAGTGACCGGATCAAAAGCGGTGTTGCACACGTAAAGCTCATCCCCCACGAGGAGGAGGCCCTCCGGGGACTGGCCGACCGCGATCGTATCGACGATGGCTCTCGAGGCCAGGTCCACCTCGAACACGACATTCGAAACGAAATTGCTGACATAGGCCGTGCCGGTGGGTGTGATCTCCAGATCGTACGGGTTGTTGTCCGGCCCCAGCTCGATGGTGGCAATGGTGGATTTCGCATCGGGGTCGATCAGTTGCAGGTTGTTGGAACCGGAATTCACCACGTACAGGGTATCCTGCCACAGCGCCAGGTCATTGGGAATGTTGCCGAGAACCACCGCATCGTTCTCGACCGAGCCGGTCTCCAGATCGATGATGGAAAGAGTCTCGGCCGTGCCGTTGATCACATAGGCACGCCGGATCGTCTGCGACCAGCCGGCGGCCAGGCTGCTCGTGAGCACAAACAGCAAAACCAGAGCCGTTCTGCGCATGTCTCCTCCTTACCTTTTGGGATCCTTCCAGAGCTCACGTTTTCGACTTAGGCCTCCTGAGCGAAGCGATCGATGCAACACCTGCGGTTGCGCCCCGACCCGCCCAGCCGGCGGGCCCCTCGAACACCCCTGAACTTCTCGTCAGCGCCCCACTTCGAGATTCAACCGCCATTCACGGCCTGGCATCGGATAGCCCTCAATCAACCGATAGCTCTCATTGGTGAGGTTGTCGATCTCGATGCCGATCTTGAGGGTCCACGAGCCAGACGTGCGGGTCACGGCCGCGCGGGCATCCGTGATGCTGTAAGGATCAAGGAACTTCGTATTAGCCTCACGAATGAAGCGCTTGCTCACCCAGCGGCGGCGTGCTTCAAGATAGAACCGGCCGAGCTGCACCGACAAGGCGGCCGCGGTCGTGTGCCGGGGTCTGAAGACCAGTTGCTTGCCGTCAGTGACCCGCTCACCGCTCCGATTGATGGCATTCAGGTAGGTGTGATTCAATTCGGCCACCAGCCAGCCGTGGCCCAGCCGCCAGCGGAGGTGATCCTCCCTGCCACGAATCTGCGCTCGAGCCACGTTGAACGGCCGGAAGCGTCCATCGAACTGCCTCTGCCAGACGACGATGTCCTTGACATCGCTGCCGAACCAGGCGACTTCGGCTGTCAGTTCTCCGGCGAGCGGCAGCCGCAGGGCCGCGCCGACGTCGAAGTTGGTGGCCCGCTCCGGCCTCAGGTTTGGGTTGCCCAGGGCGAAAGCGTCCGCCACCCAGAAAAGGCTGTTGAGGGTCGGCGCCCGGTACGACTTGCCGATGTTGCCTCTGATTGTGATCGAGGAAGCTTCGCCGGCGCCGAGCACGACTCCCAGTTTCGGGCTGTAGGCAGTACCCTGATCCGACGGCCGATCGACCCGATAACCCGGAACGACTTTGAGCCTGAGTGCACGCCGCCGGGCCCGCAGAAGCTCCATCTCGGCCTGCAGGAACAGGCTATGGGTCGTGCGCTGAAGCCGGCCGAGACTGCGGCTGGGGCGGATCAGGTCGTCGCTTCGCAGCAGGTCTCGGCGGAAGGCATACCCGAACGTCGCCGGAATCCCCCCGAGGCGAGAATGGAGTCGCGCCTCGACACCGACGGCCCGGTTACGATGGCGGTTGTGGAACACATAAACCCCGGGCGGCGGAGCCTGATACTCCTGCACGAAACGGTGCGAGTAGGCAAGCAGTTCACCCAGCAGCCTTTTGCCCAGGGGCAGGCGCAAGGATGCACCCATCAGCGTTCGGCGGTCCGTCTGCCGAGCCTCCGGAGTCAACTGAGTCTCCGGCCCTGGGATGCCCATGCGGGCGTTGTAGACCTGTGTGGACAACTCTGCGGCGATACCGGCCGGCCCTGACCATGACAGCTTCACGAAGGCGTTGTCGGAGGTGGCGTCGGCGTTGTCGCGCACGCGCGTCACCGCAATCGAGTTCTTCGGTGGATCGGCGAAGGTCGAGTAGCGGAAGTCCCCCTGCGTTTCAAGTCGCTGAAAGCTCATGCGGACACCGACGGGTCCCAGCGACATGCTGAAGGATGGAGTTACGGACATGGTCCCGAAGGCACCGACGCTGCCGGCGAGTTGAAAACTGGCAGCGCTGGCAGGGCGGGCGCGCCGGGTGACAATATTGATGATGCCGCCGATGGCTTCGCCGCCGCGCATCGCCGAGCTCCCCCCTCGAACCACTTCAATTCGATCCACCCAGTCGATCGGAATGGTGCTCAAATCCACACTGCCGCTTTGAGCCGTGTTCAGCTTCTGTCCATCGAGCAGCACCAGCACCTGATTCGGGGCGCTGCCACGGATGGAGACACGGGCCGGCCGTCCCAAACCGCCAGTAGCCAGCACCTGCACCCCGACAGCATCCTGCAGTACCTCGGCCAGGGTCTTGGCCTGCCGCCGCTCAATCTCCTCTCGGGTAATCACCGTCACCGCAGCCGCCGGGTTCGAGGCGCTGCGGCGCTCCGCGGTCACGACCACTTCGGGCATCCGAATCGGCTGAGGCTCCAGCATGAACCGCACCCAGGCGGTGACATCGACTTCCACCTCGACCTGCCGGCTCTCCGTCCGGTATCCCAGCATGCGCACCTCGAGCCGATACCTTCCCGGCGGAAGGTCGCGGAGCGCGAATCGGCCGCCCTCATCGGTGGCTGCGCCGTAATTGGTGCCCTGCACCATCACGTTTGCACCGATCAGCGGGGCACGGGTTCGGGCATCGAGTACTTCTCCCGCGACCTTGACGTTCGACTGCGCCATCAATGCTGTCGCCGCCAGCAGAAACACAGCGGCCGGCAGCGCTATCCGACCCGTTCGCCTTATCAACACAGCCACCTCAACAAAAAAAGGCCTCAGCCTCTCGACCAGCCGTCGAGGGACTGAGGCCATACGTCGCTTGGCCACCCTCCCTCCTTCCCGCGAAGGAGCTGATCGAGGGCAGACCTGTGCAAGGTCTCCTGGCTTGCAGCATCGAATCTACCGGCCGCTCCTTCCCATCCGGCTGACACCGGACAGTGGCCTTCTGCGGCTTTCGTAGCTGCTCACAGTTGCGGGGCAGCGCCGGACTTGCACCGGCTTCCCTTCGCACAGACCGCTCGAAACCAACATCTTGTCAACGGCGTCCCCTACGGCTCATGCCCGGGACACCAACAAAAAAAGCCCGATCCTCCGATGGGGGACCGGGCCCGGCTTGTCTCAAGTCGAGTCTTTGCCTTCCCTCGAAGGACTTCATCCATGGGCAGGTCTCCTGGCTTGCAGCTTCGAGCCTACTCGCCGCGCCTTCCCATCCGGCTGGCGCCGGACAGTGGCTTCGTGCGGCTTTCGTAGCTGCTCACAGTTGCGGGGCAGCGCCGGACTTGCACCGGCTTCCCTCACGACCCTCTGCAGAGGATCCCCATGGCTGGTATGCAATATAGGAAATCACGCCGGGATTGTCAAGGGGCACAAGGATCGGGTTCCAGCAAAGAGGAACTCGGGACAAGAGTCTTTTCACGATGACGCTTGCAATTGACATCTATCAGGGTTATATTTAATGCACTTAGACGTCCATCACGTGAGCCATGCGGGTGCCGTTTCAGCTCGGTGCGGCACTTTCGACGAAGACTGTCGACGAACGCATTGGTCCTTTGTCCGTGAAGCCTTTGGCTCCTTTCATCGGCAACACTTGCAGCGGTCGACCGCCGTTGCTTCGAGATTCGTCAAGGAGTTTGCAGCTATGAGCATGCAGCAGCATCTCGAACCCAAACAACTGATCGAACAGACCAAAGAGGCGGGCCAGGGACACGTTTTCCGATACTGGGATGAGCTGACGGAGGCACAGAGGCAAA
>CAZGRP010000143.1:0-2627 GCA_964527995.1 uncultured Cytophagia bacterium
CCCGACACGCGAAGGTTGCCTGCCGATGGCAACGTTGGAAGATTCCAGTCTCAGGCTGGCGAAGAAATCGTTGGATTTATCGAACAGATGGCGATCGGTGTTCAAGAAGGTGATTCGAACTACGTTTTCTCGAAATTGCGAGATGTAGTCGTGGATAAGGAGGGTAACATATACCTACTTGATTCCGGAAGCTTTAAGATCCTGAAGTTTGACAAGGCCGGAAAGTTTCAATTATCCATAGGCCGAAAAGGGAAGGGCCCTGGCGAGATGTTGTTCCCAAGGAAAATCGATGTCGATTCAGAAGGGAACCTGGTTCTGTTTGATGCAGGGAATGAACGTATAACGATCTTCAGCCCGAAAGGGCGCTTCCTGTCCTCGTTCGGAGTCAATGGCCTTCTCTACGACGGTGTTGTCGACGAAAGTAACAATGTTTACGTCCACTACAGATACAATGGGAAGTTGATCCATAAGTTTAGTTTGAAAGGTACGCACCTTTTGTCATTCGCCGATGAGATCAAACCCGACGTGATGGCTCTACGGGAGCATTTGAATGCTGGAGAGATTGCGCTGCTACCTGATAATAGGATCGTTCTTGCTCTCATTGCACCCTATACCCTCTACTTCTATGACCCGCAGGGTAGGCTGATTGATAGGATAGTCAACAAGGTGGCCTACGACAAACCACCGTATTTGCTTCCTGGCGGGGCCACAATTACGCCTTTTTGGACAGCAGATCTCTCCTCCTTTGGTGGTTTTGTTTTTTCCCTCGTTGGTTGTGCAGAGATTCCACCCGACATTGAAAAGAAACTCAAAGACCCCCAATATCTCCAGAGACTGGTAGAGGGAATTGAGTCATACGTGGACGTAATCGATGTGAAGAAAGGCCTAGTCGTGCACAAAAAGCTGCCAAACTTGAGTTGGGGAGCTACCTTCGACGGCGAGGGAAATTACTATGTCGTGTATGATCTGCCGTTCCCGAGAATGGTGAAGTATCGGGTTGAATTGCCCAAGGATGAGTGAACTGGGAATCAGAATTCAGAAATTAGAGATTGGAGCTTGGTCCCCGAAGCCTTGATACTGACACCTATGAAAGATACGGATATCGCCACTGTCGTGTCGACATCCGCTTCCATGTTGACTAACTTTCTCCACGGTCAACCACCCACGAGCGCACGCAACCCCAAATCCCAGTTCCTAGTTCCCAATTCCGATGAAACTGACTCGTCTCGCCATCCACCGCCCCACCGCCGTCGCCATGGCGGCGCTGGCGGTCGTCTTCACCGGGCTGTTCTCGGCGGCTGAGCTGCCGCTGGAGCTGACTCCCGACGTCAGCTTTCCCCGGCTTTCGGTCGTCACCCAGTGGCCCGACAGCTCGCCCGAGGCGGTCGAGGCCTTCGTCACCTCACCGATCGAGGCGGCTGCCAACACGGTCCGCGGGGTGCGCAAAGTGCGGTCCACCTCCACCGAGGGCGAGTCCGAGGTCGAGATCGAGTTCGCCCGCGGCACCGACATGGACTTCGCCGCTCTCGAGCTGAACGAAAAGCTCTCCCTGGTGCGCCAGGATCTGCCGTACGGCACGCTGCCGCCGCGCGTCCGCAAATATGTGCCCAAGGAGTTCCAGACGGGCCGCTTCCTTTCCTATCACCTCACCGGCCCCATGCCGCTGCCGGAGATCCGGCGCTTCGCCCTCGACCGCCTGCGAGGTCCGCTGCTCGCCGTCGAAGGGGTGGCTGACGTGCAGGTGATCGGCGGTAAAGATCCCGAACTGCGGATCGAACTCGACCGGGAACGCATGCAGGCCCTCGGTGTGGGCCAGACGCAGGTTCGCCAGGCCCTGGCCGACCTGAATCTGCGGAGCGCCGCCGGCACTGTCGTCCGCGGAAACCGCCACGCGCGGGTTCGATACGATCTGGTCATCGATAGCCCGGTTCCGGATCTGGAGCGCATCCGCCATCTGGTGGTCGCGGTCCGCGGAGGAGCCCTGATCCGCCTGAGCGACGTGGCCAGCGTCGAGCTTGCCTACGGTCGGCCCCGCAGCCTGTCACGCATCAACGGCAATCCAGCCGTGGTGCTCACCATCGAACGCGAGCCGGGGACCAACGTCATCAAGGTGGCCGACCGCGTCTTTCGGCGGCTGGCCCAGCTGCAGAACAGCTTTCCCCCCGGCCTGCGCCTGATCAAAGAGCGCGATCAAAGCGAGCGCATCCGCCGCGAGCTGGCCAACCTTTCCTCCCGCGCGGCCTTCTCGGTCTTGGTGATCTTCCTGGTTCTTCTCGCCTTCCTGCACCGCCTGATCACCCCGCTGATAATCCTGTCGACGATCTTCCTCTCGGTCCTCCTGACCTTCAACCTGTTCTACTTTGCCGGGATCGGGCTGAACCTGCTCACCCTTGCTGGTCTGGCTCTGGGCTTCGGTATGCTGGTGGACAATGCCATCGTGGTGTTGGACAACATCCATCGCCATCGCGAGCTCGGTGAGGATCTGAAACAGGCGGCCGAACTCGGCACCACCGAGGTCACCCTGCCCATCCTTGCCTCCACCCTCACCACCGTGGCGGCGTTCATCCCCTTCCTCTACCTGACCGGCCAATTGCGCATCTACTACCTGCCCTTTGCCATGGCGGTGG
>CAZGRP010000143.1:2727-4163 GCA_964527995.1 uncultured Cytophagia bacterium
CGGGCCGCGGTGGTACTGCTGACGCTGGCGATCTTCGCAGCCAGCTACCGGCTGTTCGACAAATACGTGACCAAGGGCCGCATCTGGAGCTGGGGGGAGGAGACCTACCTGCGGGTGTTCATCGACCTGCCGGCCGGCGCCGAGATCGAGCGTACCGACCGCATCGCACGCTCTTTCGAGAAGAAGTTGGTCGGCCTGCCGCACCTGCGCCGGGTGTACACCACCGTCAACTCGAACCGGGCCCGGATCGACATCACCTTCCCCGAGGAGGTGCAGCGAACCGCCTACCCGCTTGTGCTGAAGGAGCAGCTCACCGTGCTCGCCACCCAGCATGGAGGGGGCGAGGTGAGAGTCTACGGATTCGGACCGAGCTTCTTCGGCGGCGGAGGGGCGGCACCCAGCTTCAACGTTCAGGTGTTGGGGTACAACTACAACCAGGTTCGCCGCATCGCCGAGGATCTGGGCCGCAAGCTGCAGCGCAACCCCCGCGTGCGCGACGTGGAGACCACCAGCTCCCGCTACTGGTGGCACGAGGACCTGTTCGAGATCGTCCTGCGCCCCAACCGCCAGGCGCTGAAGGCGGTGGGAATGACCGTCCAGGAGCTGCTCTTCCAGCTTCAGAGCCACCTGCAGGAGAACCTGCAGTGGCAGCGCATCAAACTGCACGGCCGGGAGATCGACTACAAGCTGAAGTTCAAGGGCTACCGCGACTTCAGCATGGAGAAGCTGCGGCGCCTGCTTCTCCACACCCCGTCGGGCCAGACCGTGCGGCTGCGCGACATCGCCCAGGTGAGCGAACGCAAGGTGCTGTCGCGCATCGACCGCGACGATCAACAGTACCAGCGCTGGGTGACATTCGAGTATCGGGGACCGTGGAAGCTGGGCAACCGCTGGGTCGAGAGCGTGGTGAAGAACACCCAGCTACCACCGGGCTACAAGCTGGAACGGCCCGCCTGGTTTTTGCCGGAGCAGCAGAAGAGGCAGATCTATCTGGTGCTGGCCTTCTCGCTGCTGCTGGTCTTCATGGTCACCGCCGGATTGTTCGAATCGCTGCTCCACCCCTTCGTGGTGATGCTGACGGTGCCGCTGGCGCTGGTGGGCGTCTTTCTGATCTTCTACCTGACCGGCACCAACTTCGACCGCTCGGCCTACATCGGCGTCATTCTGCTCGGCGGTATCGTGGTGAACAACTCCATCATCCTGGTGCACCACATCAACCAACTTCGCCGCAGCGGCCGGGCACTGCTCGACGCCGTGGTAAAGGGCGCATCCGACCGCCTGCGCCCCATCCTGATGACGTCAGCCACCACCATTCTCGGGCTGCTGCCGCTGGTGCTCTTCAGCGGTGGCGACACCAGCATCTGGTACGCCCTGGCGCTGGCCACCATCGGCGGCCTGACCAGCTCGACCCTTCTGGTGCTGGTGGTGATCCCGGT
>CAZGRP010000144.1:0-4117 GCA_964527995.1 uncultured Cytophagia bacterium
TCAAACCTTTCAAAGCCGACACCACCCACGAACACCACTCGAGAAGCTGTCTCCACGTTTACCGTCCTGTTGGCGACCCTTGCAGTTGGTTGTTCGGGGATGATAAGACCACCGACTCGATGACTGCTCCCTTTCCGGAGGGATTCGGATTCTCTCTTGACAAGCCGCATCCTCTTGCCTATATTGCTAGCACCGTTCCCCTGCCATTCCCGGCGTGTCCAGACCTTGCTCTGGCGCCGGCTAAGACGGCAGAAAGACTCGCACGAGGGGGGCCCGAACCCGCCTCCACTGTTCTACTTTTCCCCCGCACAGTGGCTCCCTCCGCATCGAGGTGTACCCAATGCCACAGACGACCCCATCAGCCAATCCTGCCTGCCCGCCCATGCTCCTGAACCGGGTGCGCGCCGCCATCCGCACGAAGCACTACAGCCGCAGCACCGAGAATCGAGTGGGATCGGTATACGATGTCGAAGTCCCTTATGAAGATACCTGCGGCAGTCTCTACTGCTCAGTGCTGGCTCAGAATCAGAATATCTCTGCCAAATGATACGCAAGGTACCTATTTGCTTGGCCCTCGTGCTGTCTTTTTGCGCTTTGGCCAATCTACACGCGCAGCCTACCAACCCGCGCTTCCGCCACCTCACCATCGACGATGGCCTGTCACAGAACCTGGTCTATTCCATCTATCAAGACAGCAAAGGCTTTCTCTGGTTCGGCACCAGTGACGGACTGAATCGCTACGACGGCTACCGCTTCAAAGTCTTCAAGCACGATCCCTACGACTCCACCTCGCTTGCCGATAACGACGTCGTTTATTCCATTTTTGAAGACCATGCCGGCCGGTTATGGGTGGGGACGCGATCGCTCAATCTCTTTGACCGCAAAACCGAATCCTTTCGGCGATTCGTTCACGATCCAGACGATCCGAACAGCTTGAGTCAAGGGCAAATTCGCTCCATCGCCGAAGACCAGGACGGCACACTCTGGATCGGCGTTCATGGTGGGGGCGTTTGCCGCTTGACCCTGACTCCCGTTCCACAGGCAGGGCAAGACTCCTCACCAAACGAAACCACGAACGCAATACGGGTGCCTGCTGGAGATGGCTATGAGCTCGTGACCGTGAAATTCACCCGTTTTGTACATGATCCGGAGAATCCCAGCAGCCTGAGCGACGACTACGTCCATGAACTCATTATTGATCGCCAAAACAGGCTGTGGGTTACCGCCCGCAACTGGCTCAACATGCTCGACCTCGAACTGGTTAAAAAAGGGGAGACCCTTTTTAATCGCTATCTACCCGATCCCAATCAACCGGTCAGCGACCTGGGTGCGGTTTATGAAGATCGCCATGGGACAATCTGGACCAGCGCGGGCTACGGATTGTCGAAAGTGATCGAAGAATCCGGCCAACCCTTCCGTTTCAAGACGTTTCCATTTGAGTTTTCGGGGGGCACGAATTGGACAACCAGTATCGGTGAAGATGCCGAAGGCAGGCTATGGGTCGCAACCGGCAAGTACCTTTCCATTTTCGATCCAAGAACCAAACAACGTTTTCTGGTGCGTCATGATCCCCGGAAACCCGATGGTCTGAGCTACCATAACGTTCTGTCGGTTCACCGCGACCGCAGCGACAATATGTGGATTGGCACCTCGGGCAAGGGGATCGACATTTACATTCCCAGAGTCAATCACATGCGCCATTACAAGGGCGATCCAGAGGTGTTCAAATCTGCGAGTGTCAGTACACGCACACTGGTCGAGGCGCCGGATGGGCATTTATGGTTCGTGACCACGACAGGCGAGTTTTACGAGCTGAACCAGACGACGGGTGAGGTTAGACGGCATCCAAGAAGTGCCTGGATAGGCTTGACGAGAACCATGATTCAAGATCGCTACGGCGACTTTTGGCTGGCGACCAATGCGGGTGTGGTGCATTACAATCCGAGGACACAACGAATCATTCGCTATCCCTTTTTTGCTCTTCTGCTCCTGGAAGGCAACGACGGCGCCATCTGGGCAGCCACGCGCATCGATGTGGCTCGATATGATCGAGCGACTGGGCGTTGGCAGCACTATCCCTTCCCTCGGAGCGCGAACTTGCCTGGAGGCGACATAACTCGGTTTGCCATGCACCAGGACTCGGCCGGTGTTCTGTGGCTGGCAGGGGATGCCGGTTTGATCCGCTTCGATCCTGCCTCGCAGTCGCTGCAAAGGTACCTCAACGATCCCAACGATCCGCTGAGTTTGAGCAGCGACTTCATTTATTCAATCTTGCCGGATCCGGAGCAGCCCGAGCGCTTTCTTTGGCTGGGCACCAAGGGTGGCGGCTTGAACCGCTTCGATATGCGGACCAAGACCTTTCGACACTTCACCGAAAAAGACGGACTGCCCAACAACGTGGTCTATGGTGTTTTGTCCGACGGAAGAGGAAATCTCTGGATGAGCACCAACCGCGGGCTGTGCCGTATCACCCTGAGCTCCGATTCCCTGGCGATCGCACGGGATCCAACCGGGCTGGGCATTGTCGAGATCAAGAATTTTGACGTCAATGACGGGCTGCAAAGCAATGAATTCAACTATCAGTCTTCTTGTAAAGGCCCCAGTGGCAGGCTCTATTTTGGTGGCATCAATGGCATCACCTCTTTCGATCCCGAACTCGTCCAGGAAAATCGCCATCGGCCGCCGGTCGTCATCACCGATCTTCTGGTTGCGCATAAAAGGGTTGATCATCGCCGGGCCGCTGCGCCGCTCAGGCAGGTCGTTTCCGAAATGGAGGAAATCAAGCTCTCTTATCAACAGAATGCGATCTCCTTCGAATTTGCCGCCCTGGACTTCACGGCGCCCCACAAAAACCAGTACGCCTACATAATGGAAGGTGTGGATGACGACTGGATCTATGCCGGCAACGAACGCCGGGCGAACTACGTCAATCTCTCACCCGGAAAATACGTTTTTAGGGTGAAGGGCAGCAACAACGACGGTGTCTGGAACGAGAAAGGCGCGGCCATCCGAGTGACGATTACGCCGCCACCGTGGAAAACGTGGTGGGCGTATACGCTTTATGCCGTGGCCGTGCTCGGACTCTTATACGGCATCCGTCGTTCCGAACTGCATCGAATCCATCTAAAAAACCGGCTCAAAATCGAACAGATCTACGCGGAGAAGCTGAAAGACCTGGATGCGATGAAGTCCCGCTTCTTCGCCAACATCTCGCATGAGTTCCGCACGCCGCTGACGTTGATTCTCGGCCCCATAGAGAATCTGCTCGAAACGGTGAAGAGCAGTCAGGGCAAGAAGAATCTGCGCATCATGCGCCGGCATGCCAGGCGCCTCCTGCAATTGATCAATCAGCTCCTGGACCTCTCCAAGCTGGAATCGGGCAAAATGCGCTTGCAGGTGAGTCGCAAAGATGTGATTCCTGTGCTCAGGGGCGTGACTTCGGTTTTTCAATCCATGGCCGAGAAAAAGAAAATCGCCGTACAGTTTCACAGTGAGGTCGAAAGCCTCGACCTCTATTTCGATCAGGAGAAATTCGAAAAGATCTTCTACAACCTGCTATCCAATGCAGTCAAATTCACTTCCAGCGGTGGGAAGGTCTCAGTGACAGTCAAGCCCCTTTCGAACTTGGAAAATAGACCCGAAATCCCAAGTCTGGAATCTGGAATGCTGGAGATCCGTATCAAGGACACCGGCATCGGCATTGCCAAAGACGAGCTGCCTTATATTTTCGACCGCTTCTACCAGGTGACCGAAGGTCATGTTGGGAGCATCTCCGAGAGCCACCGTGATTTCGAGGGCACAGGCATTGGCCTGTCCCTGGCCAAAGAGCTGGTAGAGCTGCATCACGGCGTCATTGAAATTACGAGCGAAGAAGGCTGGGGCACCGAAGCGATTGTGCACTTGCCGCTGGGCCGGGCGCATCTGCAAGAAGACGAGATCGTCGAAACGGCCGTGGTTACGGCACAGATGGAAGCACCGCAGATGCCCGTCGAATTCGACGAGGAGGAGGCCGCGCAGCAGTCGGATACGCTGGCCGAAGTCCTGGAGCAGAGCGAAGAGGCGAAGATCGTTCTGGTCGTCGAGGACAACGTCGACATGCGCAGCTACATTCGCTAGT
>CAZGRP010000145.1:0-3970 GCA_964527995.1 uncultured Cytophagia bacterium
GAGTAGACTGGTCCCCGGAAGCGGTTGAGGACGTTGAAGCAGTTGCCGCTTTCATCTTTCGCGACTCGGGAAAATCTTGATTTGAGTGGAGGAAAAGAAGATGCGTCGAATTCGCAAGAAGATTGTGCATGACGAGCAGATGCGTCCAGTCGCGGTGCAGATCGATTATGATGACTGGGTGGAGATTGAAAAATATCTCGACGGTCTGTCGCTGCAAGAATCGAGTCAAGGTCCAGGTCAGGGCCGCAAACCATTTGCAGAGCTGGCGAAGGCTGTCAAGGGGGTCTGGACACGGGGAGATGGACTGGAATACCAAAAAAAAATCCGCGGGGAATGGGATGATAGGCCATGAGGGTGATATTAGACTCGGTCATCATCATTGACTATCTCAATGACATTCCACAAGCGGTCGATTACGTCGAACTGGTTCAGAGCGAGGCGGCACTGTCGGTAATTACTCGCGCGGAAGTCTTGACCGGTGTGGAGGCAGAACATTTCCGCACCGTGGCAGATTTTCTCGATTGTTTCCCTCTGTTATTGATCGGTCGAGAGACCGCCGATTTGGCTGCCCGCTTGCGTAACGCTCACCGGTGGAAACTTCCGGACGCCTTTCAAGCTGCCCTGGCGCAACACTACAACGTGCACCTTGCAACACGCAACAGAAAAGATTTTGATCCGGACAAGCATGACTTTGTGGAGATCCCGTATGTGTTGTGAGGCACCGGTCAGCCAGGCTGCGTAGCACGAGGAGTGGATTATAGAGAATGCGGGCAGGTTGCTGGAGTCAACCAGCCAGTGGGTGGTTGGCTCTCATACCATGGCTGGGCGCTTTGGCCTGCGATAACCGATAATTAAGATACCGACCTCAAGCCGCGCACGTGGCTGCTTCACAAAAACCACCCCTCACCTCTCTCATTTATGTCTACACTTGACAAAGACTGTGAACAAACACCGGCCCTTCGGTGATCTCGGTGTCATTCGGTGCGAACCTCTCGGCTGGACTTAAACCTCCTCATTTCTTGCAAAGCCCACCAAAACTCCTTATCTTGTCCCCGTTTCGAGAATCACGATTTCATCCCCAACAACCCAGCCGAGGTCGCCATGAGACGTGTTGCTGCGAAGCTGTTCCGACCTGCCATCGCCGTACTGATCCTGCTGGCCACCGTTCCGGCTAGCGGCCAGCAGAAAAAGCCGCTCACCCACGATGCCTACGACATCTGGAATCGGATCAAAGAGAGCGCCATCTCCACCGATGGCCACTGGGTGATGTTCTCCCTCGGGCCTCTGGATCGGGATGCTGAGTTGCGCATCAAGAACATCAGCGACGGCCGAGCCTACCAGGTGGCCCGTGGCGAGAAGGCGAAGTTCTCCTACGATTCTGGCTTCAGCGTCTTCTTGATCAAAGCCCCCAAGGACTCCGTCAAGAAGGCGAAACGCGAGAAGAGAAAGAAAGAGCAGATGCCCAAAGACTCCCTCGGCATCGTCGACCTGGAGTCCGGGGCGGTGACTCGCGTGCCACGGGTGAAGTCGTTCAAGTTGCCGGAGGAGGGCAGCGGCTGGCTGGCTTACCTCCTCGAAAAGGCCGCTGTCAAGAAAGACACCGCGGCCACGAAGTCCAAGGAGGAGAAGCCCAAGCCCAAACAGAAGAAGTCCAAGAAGAAAAAGAAGAAGCAGGAGGGCAGCGATCTGGTGCTGCGCAATCTCCGCACCGGGGCCGAGACACGTTACGCCCATGTCGTGTCTTACCTTTTCTCGAAGGACGGCAAGTGGCTGGTTTTCACGGCTTCTAGCAAGGACAGCAGTGCCGACGGCATCTACGCCGTCGACGTCGCCGCAGGCAGGAGAATCGCGATTCTGACCGGACCCGGCGACTACAAGCAAGTGGCCATCGACAAGGCCGGCAAGCAGGTGGCCTTCGTTTCGAATCGAGATCACGTTCGCGAGAAGCAGCCGTCCTACTCGCTGTACCACTGGCGCATCGGCAGTGCAGCGCCGCAGGTCGTGGCCGCGGACGGAACCACGGGGCTGCCGCAAGGATGGTGGGTGAGCGAGTACGGCAAGGTGTTCTTTTCGAAGAACGGCAAGCGGCTCTTTTTCGGCACCGCGCCGCGGCCAGCTCCCGAGCCCGAAGAGGAGAAGGCGGAGGACGAGAAGGTCAAGGTCGACATCTGGAACTGGAAGGATCCCTACCTGCAGCCGATGCAGCTCAAGCAGGCCGACAAAGAGCGCAAGCGCAGCTACCTGGCGGTCGTCCACCTGGACCGGGGCCGCGTCGTACAGTTGGGAGCCAAGGAGGTGCCCGAAGTCACGGTAGGCGACAAGGGCAACGCCGACGTCGCGCTCGGCCTGTCGAACATGCCCTATCGTCAGCTCATTTCCTGGGACTTCCCCCGGTACTACGACGTCTACCTGATCGATGTGAACACCGGTTCCCGCCGCCAGGTGCTCAAGAAGGTGCAGGCGCAAGCACATTTGTCGCCCAAAGCCAGATATATCGCCTGGTGGGACCGCAACGAGCTGGCCTGGTACGCCATGGATGTGAAGAGCGGCCGGCAGGTGAACCTGACGGCACGGATTCCGTATCCGGTGCACAACGAGCTCCACGACTGGCCGTTCAAACCGAATCCGTACGGCAGTGCCGGCTGGATCCAAGACGACAAGGCGTTTCTCGTTTACGACCGCTACGACCTCTGGGCCACCGATCCGAGCGGCCGGAAGGCGCCGCGCAACATCACCGACGGCGTCGGCCGTGCCGACACCCTGCGCTTCCGCTACATCCGCCTCGATCCCAAAGAGACCTCGATCGATCCCAGGAAGCCGATGCTGCTTTCAGCCTTCCAGCTCTATACCAAGGCCGCCGGCTTCTATCGCGACACCGTGGCCGGTGATCGCAAGCCCGTGCGGCTGGTGATGATGGATCGGGCCTTCTCGCGGCCGCGAAAGGCGAAGAAGGCGGACGAACTGCTCTTCACCCGCTCCAGCTTCGTCGAGTTTCCCGACCTGTGGGTGAGCGACCTCGACTTCAAAGACATGCATAAGGTGAGCAACGCCAACCCGCAGCAGTCGGAGTATCTCTGGGGGACAGCCGAGCTGGTCGAGTGGACGTCGCTGGATGGCGTGCCGCTGCAGGGGATTCTGTACAAACCGGACAACTTCGACCCCAGCAAGAAGTACCCGATGATGGTCTACTTCTACGAGCGCAACTCCGACAACCTGCACCGCCACTGGGCTCCGGAGCCGCACCGCTCGATCATCAACTTCACCTTCTATGTGAGCCGCGGCTACCTGGTGTTCATTCCTGACATCCCTTACAAAGTCGGCTACCCCGGCGAGAGCGCTGTCAACGCCGTGCTGCCGGGCGTGACTTCGCTGATCCGGCAGGGTTTCGTCGACGAGGAGCACATAGGAGTGCAGGGTCATAGCTGGGGCGGCTATCAGGTGGCTTTCTTGGTGACGAGAACCAACATCTTCAGGGCTGCCGAGGCCGGTGCTCCGGTCTCCGACATGATCAGCGCCTACGGTGGCATTCGATGGGGTTCGGGGATGAGCCGCATGTTCCAGTACGAACGTTCCCAGAGCCGCATCGGCGGATCGCTGTGGCAGTTCCCTTTGCGCTACATCGAGAACTCACCGATCTTCTGGGCCGACAAGATCGAGACGCCGCTGCTGATCCTGCATAACGATCACGACACCGCCGTGCCCTGGTACCAGGGGATCGAGCTGTTCGTAGCGCTGCGGCGGCTGGGCAAGCCGGTCTGGCTGATCAACTACAACGGCGAGCCGCACTGGCCCACCAAGTACCAGAACAAGAGAGACTGGGCCATCCGCATGCAACAATTCTTTGATCACTATTTGAAGGGTGCCCCGGCTCCGGTGTGGCTGGAGAAGGGTGTGCCGGCGACGGAAAAGGGGAAGACCCTGGGGCTCGAACCGGTGACCACGGATGAAGTGCCGTAGGGTTTACCACGGA
>CAZGRP010000146.1:0-3834 GCA_964527995.1 uncultured Cytophagia bacterium
CTAACGGGATATTGTGAGGCTCCACACCCCTCACTCTTCGCTCTCCACACTCGCCTCTTTCCCTTCCCGTGCCCTCAACACCGCCGGCACCAGCACCATCGTCAGAATCGCGCTGAAGATCATGTTCACTGACACCAGCCAGCCGATATCTACGACGCCCCAGAAGCTGGACAGCAGCAGCACGAGAAAGCCGGTGGCCACAGCCAGGGAGTTGAAAACGATCGCCCGACCCGACGTGACAAAGGTCTCGCGAATGGCCTCGTGGAAATCTTTGCCTTCCTTGCGAAGCGAGCGGTAGCGCGACAGGAAGTGTACGCTGTAATCCACTCCGATTCCCAACACGATGCTGGCCACCAGCGCAGTAGCGACATCCAGACTCACGCCAAACACACTCATCAGTGCGAATACGAACAAGACGGTCAAGACCAGCGGCAGCAGCCCGATCAGGCCATATTTCGCCGAGCGGAAGATCACCGCCAGCAGCCCGAAAACGACGAGCAGAGCAATGCCGAGACTTCGAACCTGGTTGGGGATGATGAGATCGTCGGCCACGACACAGAGGCTGGCGCAGCCGACATAGGCCACCTCGATGTCGCTGTCGAAGTTTGACCGGGCGAACCGGTCGACGACGGTCTCGATTTCCCTCAGCCGAGGGGTATCATCTGTGCGAATCTGGACGATGATGTTGGCCTTGCTGTAGTCGTAATCCGTGAGCTTCTCGAGATTGTCACCTCCAGCATTCTCGTAGAGCAGGACATACTGTCCGATCTGATCGCGGCCACTGATGTCTATCTGCCGCTCGACCTCTACTTCTCTGCCGTTCCGGGCAACCCATTGCATATCCGTCACTCTCTCGATCTTGCCCGGTACCCTGTTGAAACGGGGATCGTTTTCGTTCATCACCAGATTGATGCGCTTGACGTAGTCGGCAAGCGAGGTCGTATATCCGACCAGAGCATACGCCTCCAGGGTATCCTGAAGCGCCGCGATCTTCCCCAGCATCTCTGGGTCTTTGATCCCGTCTTTGGATTTCGTATTGATGATGATGTTCATCACTTCGGTGCCGCCGAATTTCGCGTTGAGCATTTCGCTGGCCTGATAAATCTCGCTGCTTTCTTTGAAGCTGCCCACCATGGTGCTGCCCACTTTGATCCGTGTGATGGCAAGGACGCTGAGCGCGGCAAGCGCGACGGTGCCGGCAAACACCCAACGTCGTCGCCGGACCACAGCATCGCCAAGGCGCTGCAAGGCCTGCGTCAGCCGGCTATCACCGCCGATCTCTTTGATCGCCCGCACTTTGGGTGGTTTCATGAGTTTCAGCGCCGCCGGAACAAAGGTCAGCGAGAAGATCATGGCTGCGAACACTCCGACTGAGGTGAACAACCCAAAGTCTCGAATCGACGGCATGTTCGAGGTGGCCAGAGAGGCGAACCCGGCCATGGTGGTCAGCGAGGTGAAGATCACGGGCTTTGTGAGCTGCTGCATCGTGCCAAGGATGGCCCGGTCGCGATCTCTGAACCTGGCCCAGAGGAGCTTGTATTCGGAGAACAGGTGGATGCCGTCCGCAATACCGATGGCAATGAGCATGACAGGCATGGCAGAGACGACCAGCGTCATCGGCCGGCCGAGGATTCCCATCAGTCCCACAGTCCACACCAGTGCGACCAACACCACGGACAGCGGAATGAATACGCCTTTGAGCACCCGGAACGACAGGTACATGACCACCATCACCACCAGGATGACGATGGGCGTCAAGGTGTTCAGATCGCGGTTCATGTACTCTGCCGTGTAGATGTTGACCATCGGCACGCCGGCCAACTGGATCTTCTCCGGGCCCTGAAAGGATGCGGTCATCGTCTCCAGCTTCTTGAAGAGCTTGTTGGCCTCTTTCGGATGGTCATCATAGAAAAAGGACATTTCCACCAGGATGACCGTGCCGCTGCTATCTTGCGACACCAGGCCGTTGACGAACATCTCGTTGCCGAATACGGTGGCTGCCAGTTTGTCCAGTTCTTCTTTGGTTTGGGGTACGGTCTCCATAGGCGGGTCGATGTTGAGTCCCCATTCCGTGCTGGTGATGTTGTCCACCTCGGAAAGGCTGATCACGTCGCTTATGGGCGAAAGCTTGACCTGCAGGCTTTCAAGGAAGGAGATGAAGTCCCGGTTCGGTTCCGGGCTGCTCTTGGCTTCGACCAGCAGGTTGCTTATTGGCCCGCGATCTTCAACAGTGAGACCGTCGGATACGATACCCAGAATATCGCGGCGGCCGAGCGTCTCGCCCCATGCCCTGAGCCTCTGCGCATCCTTGGCGTCTGCGATCGTGATCTGCCAGACGCTGTCGGTCAGATCTTTTACCTTTTGCAGCGTGGTGGGATTGAATATCCCTTCCTCGTTGATCACGCCGATAAGGATCATCTCGCTGCTGTTGAAGACCTGCTTCACTTCTTTGTCCAGCAGAATCGAAGGATGATCGTCAGGCATTACCTCGAAAATCGAGTTGTTGATCTCAACGTTCCCCGCCTGCCACCCGAAAAAGACCGTAGTCAACAGAATGATCCCAATCACGGTCTTAGGGTATCTCAAGATCGTTTCATAGAACTTCATGATTTACCTCCTTGGCTGAGTGATGGTAGGTTTCTGATGGTCCTGTTCCTGGGTTTCCTTCTGCAGTTGCTTCGTAAATAGTCTCTCCAGTTTGGGTTCGATGCGAGTGATGGAGAGAAGTGGCAGGCCCTGATCGCGAATTCGAACGAGCAATCCATGCAGAGCGGCCTGGTCCGCAACCACACCCGTGATGGTGGTCTCTCCGCCTTCCGATGTCACGGTCATACCTTCGAACCAGTCGATCCATTGGCTGCGAAGATGACCTTTTACTTTGATTTGGTAATAGGTCTCTTGGGATAGATCGAGACCCTTGGTGATGGCCACATCTGCGATCAAACGCCCCTGGCTCAAGACAGCGACTCGATCACACAGATCATATGCCAGCCGCAACCGGTGGGCGGTGAACACCACGGTCCTCTGTCGATCGTGCCGCAGATGTTTCATCCAGGTTGTCACCAGGCGCTCTGCTTGCTCATCCAGTCCGAGCGTCGGTCCATCGAGCAGTAGGATGGGTGGGTTTGCAACAAGGGCGCAGGCAAATGTCACGACTTTGTTCGTCCCGCGCGACAGCGCGTCCAGGACATCATCCCGGCGCTCCGACAGGTCGAATTCGCGCAACAGCTTTTCCGCTTCTTCATGGAGAGCGTGGCGGGTGGCAGGCCCCGGATCCGAACGACCCTGCCGTATCGCACTGCGTAGGAGGTTTTCCCAGATCGTCAGCCGGGGATCCAGCCCGGGAGCGTCTTCGAGAGCCACACCGACCTGTTGCAGCGCCTGCCGACGTTCACGAACAGTATCATATCCATTGACCAGCACCCGGCCGGAAGTAGGCTTCACCAGTCCGCCTATCAACTTGAGCACCGTCGTCTTGCCGGCACCGTTCGGACCGACAAGACAGACCGTCTGGCCAGCGGGTATGGATAAAGTGAGGCTGTCTATAGCTTTCAGCGGTGCGTTCTTACCGCTCTGATAGATCTTGTCTGCGGAATCGATTTCTATGGCAACAGTCATGGCTGATCTCTTTGTTTGAGGAGTTCGGTGTTGTTTCAGAGCAAATGTAAGGAATCAGCCGGGAGTTGAAATCACTCGAATGGGTGATTTGGTGGGGTGATTCGAGGGGTGAGTGCTCTACGATTGCGGATTGTGGATTTCGGATTTCGGGAGGAGGTGCCCAGGGCGTTGCCCTGCGCTGGTGGATGATCCCCCTGCGGGGCTGCGATCAAGGAT
>CAZGRP010000147.1:0-3677 GCA_964527995.1 uncultured Cytophagia bacterium
CCCTTCTCACTGAGAAAGTCGTTCTGCGGGTCGGTGATTACCACCGCGGTGTCATTCTTGTTGATTTCCATGATCTACCTCCTTGGTCTGAGTGATTGGATCGTGATCTGTGAAAGAACGGTAGGTGCCGCAGTGTTTGCCTGCGTGCTCGACGGTCACGGCACCAGTCTTCTCGACGACGAGGCATACACCGTAGATTTGGTATTCTTTCGGGGTTGTCCCTCGGTTCACGGTCTCCAGAAAAAGAAACCACCGCTGATCCGTTGTATACAGCTCGTCGGGGCTCTTGATCTGGCTGAACCACACCAGAGTCGTGTCGTTCACGAGATAGCCGATATGCGGCATCTCCTCTCTGCCGTTTTGCCATTTGGAAACCCAGCCGGTGACGCCCATGTCACGGCTGAATACGTTGATGGCGATATCGGCCCGGCCATTTTGCAGCTCTTGCTCAACCCGATGAAAACCAGTAAAACCATATTCCGAGAGGCTGACGGGCTGAATCCATTGGCCATCGCGGACATAGGCCGCTTTCCAGATGTGGTACTGTGGGACGCCATTGCTCCAGGTGCCGTACCAGCGGCCCGTCCAGGGAGCGAACACCTCCCTTCCGGTAGTCTGGTGGGCCGACCCTTGAGGATCGGAGAATACCTGACGAAGGTGCTCTGTCTTCAGATCCTTGCCATTGGGAAAGCTTTTCACCAAGCGCGCGAACGCGCCGGCGTGTTCGGCCACAAGGTTCCGCCAGAGCTTGAACCGGGGCTTGAAACGATTGTGCTTTGTCAGGATCGCTTCGAAAGCCTTCTCGGACAGCCCTCTTCCGCGATCAGATATTTCGGCAACAAGGTCTTCGCCGCTGAGCGCAGTTGCCTCTCTTACCGTCTCGGTCCATAACAGTGCGGTGATCGCCAGAAGAGTTGGCGCCATGACCAGCACGACTCCGATCTTCACGGTGAACAGCTTTGTCTTTTCACAGCGCCGCCAGCGGGGTTCACAGGAGCCGTACTCCCCATCCTGCTCGAATGGGTGATCGGATTTTGGGCCAATACCAGCCATCGAGATCTCCATCAGTGGCTTAGTTGGTTGTGTTTTCCGGTACATCGCTGCGCTCACGTGCCGGTGTGTCGGGCCATCCCCCTGCTCGATCAAGGACAGCCCGACTCCCGGACAGACTATCTGGATGCGCTCTTGGCAGCCGCTTTGATGGATCGCACCGCCTCATCGGTGGTCAAAACGTCGTTTGCCATGAAACGGAAGTTGACCAACGCCGCGGCATAGCCGTCTCCTTCCGGGACCTTTGCAGCAGCGGTGGCATCCTTCACCACTGCCACCTCAAACCCTTGCTCTAGCAGTTCGCGCATGTGAGCTTCCACACACAGGTTTGCCGACATGCCGGCCAGGATGACTTTGTCGATCCCACGCTTGCGCAGTTGCAGGATCAGGTCGTTGTTTTCGGGCCCATACACCTTATGGGGACTGGTGATGACGGTCTTGCCGTCATTGATGTAGGGTTTGTACTGGGCCAGGAAATCGGCGCCAGAGTTCTCGAAGCCCTTCAGGTTCAGTTCGCCTTTGCGATCGAACATCCTGATCTTGTGCATCAGGACTTCAAGGGCGCCACCAAACTTCCAGCCGTAGTCGGTCGGATAGTAGTAGTGGGGCGAGACGAAGACCTGATAACTGTTGCGCTTGGCAGCCTTCAGTAACCTTCCGATGTTCTCGACCGTGTTGTTTTCGGTCACGCTTTCGCCAACCACGCCCCAGGTCACGCCCTTGGGACTCAAGAAGTCATTCTGTGGATCGGAAAGGACCAGAGCCGTATTGGCTGGATCGATTTGCATGCCCGGGTCCGGGAGTTGTGCCACTGCCATGGGCGCCGAGACCATGACGAAGACGATCCCGAGAACGACAGTGATGAGGATTTTGTTGATGGATTTCATGACAATACCCTCTCTGGTTTGACATGATGTGAGTTACAGTTCTGCCGCTCATCTTCTGCTCTTCTTGCATGATGGCAGCAGGTGGATTCGTGTTGTGCGACATGACATCGCTCCTTGCTATCGTGACCAGTTCGAGCAGTGACGATCTTATCGTTCATTGACCCATCTCTGGAAGCTCTCGTTCGCCGTCCCTGCTGGATAGTTCCAGTCGGGCCGAAGCTTGAGGCCGGTGTCATCCCGCCAGATGAAATCCACGGCCGCGGCTATTTTTTCGGAGTGAGCAATGCGAATCAGATGCAGGCGCGATTCGTTCAAGCGCTTTTCCTGTATCTCGCAGGCGATGTCTTGGGCCCGTAGCGTTCCACAGATGACCTCGGCCTGGTGTATGTCATGGGTTGCCCACACAATCCCGTTCTCGCCGTTGAAGTAATCGGTCTGCTCGTAGCTTAGGGTCATCTCGACCCTGGTGCCATAAGGCATGGCAGGCGGCGCTTCGGCACTCAAGTCGTACCACTTCAGGATCTTGTTGTTTGCCAGCTCTATCTTGCCCAGGTCAATGTAGCTCCCGCTGAACTTGATGGACTTGCGTGGCATTGTCTGATTTCTCGGGTTCGTGAATCAACGCGACGGGAAAAAGATACGAACCGACGCAAAGCAGTACCTATCACCCATGTTCCCAAAAGCTTGCAAGAATGTTGCATGGGTCAACAGCAGAGCAGGAAAACTGTCACTCAGGTTGCAGGACTGTGAATGTGGTTGCACTTCAGTGAGGAGGGACGGTTGTGGCAGAATTTGAAGCAGGAGCTCAGGAATGGCAGGAACGTCATCCGGAAACCGCAGGAGGGAGAGAAAAAGCCGAACCGTTACCGGCGTGGAGATCGGCCCGGTCTAAGGCCACGGCCTGCCGGAAGGGTCACTTTCGCATAGCTCTCGAGCTGGCTCGGCCGCACCGATTTGTCAGAGTTCGCAGGAAGTCTGCTGATAGGGAGGTGGGGAAGATTGATCCTGCGTCGTGCAGGGTTGCGTCATGAAGTCTTCACGGAGTACTTCTGCTTGTACTGCTTCGGCGTGCACCCGAATTCTTCGCGAAAGCACTTGCTGAAATAGGCGTGGCTGCTGAAGCCGACACGGTAGGCAACCTCGTTCACGGTCAATTCGTTCTGCTCGAGCATCTTCCTGGCGTGGTGCAGCCGCACGAAACGGATGAACAGCGAAGCCGGCCGGTTGGTGAGCGCGCTGATCTTTCGGTGCAACTGTGTCCGGCTGAGCTTGAGCTTCCATGCCAGCTCTTCCACACCAAAGGCCTCATCTTCCAGGTTTTCTTCGACGATCTTCTGCACCCGCTTCAAAAAGGCCTGATCGAGTTCGTTCTCCAGGGCAGGGCCGACATCCAACAAGCCGGCTGAGCTGAACTTCTGCTGCAGTTGCTGCCGCAGCCGAATCAGATTCGTGACCCGAATCGCTAGTTCTTTGGCGTCAAAGGGCTTGGTCAAATAGTCATCGGCGCCGATTTCCAGACCCGCCAGCTTGTCTTCCGCGGCCGCCTTGGCGGTCAGCAGGATCACCGGAATGTGGCAGGTCTTTTCATCGGTTTTCAAGGCGCGGCACAGGGCGTAGCCGTCCATCTTCGGCATCATGATGTCGCTGATCACCAGGTCCGGAATCGTGGCCAGCGCTTGCTCCAGGCCAGCGCGCCCATTGGGAGCTTCGATGACCTGGTAGCTGTCCTGCAGGTACTAG
>CAZGRP010000148.1:0-3550 GCA_964527995.1 uncultured Cytophagia bacterium
ACGAACGTCATGGCGACGTTGAACACGTCGTTGCCGGTCTCGCGGATGGCGACAGCCGTCACCGCCTGATCCTCACCCGGATCCCCTTGAATCTTGATCGAGCCGTCGCTGTCGACCGTGACCCCGGTGCTGTTGGTGAGTCCCAGGATAGAGTTGATCGATGACGCAAGATCACCGAGCGTCGAAGACGACGTCACGTTGAAGGTGCCGCTCTTGGTCACGCCTCCCACTTTGCCGCTGATGGTGATCGTATCGCCGTTGCTGAGCCCGAGCGGTTCGCCAACGGGATTTCTCAGCTTCGTCAGCGGCTCATTCGCAGTCGCAGTATGCGAGAACTCATCCGACTGAGTCGTCAGCCCGGCGCTGCTGTCGACCACACCGTTGGCTGCACTGAGAGCTGCCTGCAGCGCTGGATGAGTGCTCGTGAAGGTGAGCTTGTGCGCCGAGCCGGACAGATCGGTCATTACCAGTCGCCCGTTGGAATCGAGATCGACTTTGAACGACCCGGAAAAGTCGGCGTTGATCTCCTGGATCAGATCGTCGAGCGAGTTGAAGAAACCGTCCGACGCGCCGGGATCGCTCTCGACGTAGGTATAGGTTTGGGTGGTCGTGCCGTCTTCGACGGTCACCGTCGTGACACCACCGACCATGCCCGTGACCTTTGAGTTGGCCTGACCGCGTGCAAAGAGGCCGTTGATGTCGCTGTCATCCCCGGCTTCTTCGATGGCGTAGAGGTTGCGCGAGTCCGTGATCGTGCCGAGCGGAGACTTGCTGGCATCGAGGTTTCCAGTGAGCTTGACAGCGGTGGTCGCCCGCGCAGGGATGCGCTGGCCGAACGGCAGGACGACGTCCTGGACGATGCTCCCGGTCGTGATCTTGCCGTCGGGGCCGGCCATTTTGCCCTGCAGCGCCAGTCCGGTCGCGCTCACCAGGCGGCCGCGGCCGTCGACGGAAAAATTGCCGGCCCGAGTAAACAACTTGTTCGTGCCGTCGCTGAGGACGAAGAACCCCTCGCCATCGATGGCCAGGTCGGTCTTCTGCCCTGTGTTTTCCAGGTTGCCCTGGGAGAACAGCGTGTCGATGCTCGAAACGGCCACTCCCAGGCCGACCTGAACCGGATTCCGCCCTCCCTGGACGTCGGTCGGAGCCGTAGCATTGCGGACGGTCATGGCCAGGGCTTCCTTGAAGGTCACCCGGCCGGCCTTGAATGCAACGGTGTTCACATTGGCGATGTTGTTACCGATCACGTCCATGCGGACCTGATTGTTGCGGAGTCCGGAGACGCCCGCAAAGAGTGCTCGCATCATGGTACCGTACCTCCTGGTTGTACCCGTTATGATTGTTCGTGCCGCTTCGGTCGTTCCACGGCACCGGGCACCCCGGAGGCGACCCGACGGATCGCGCCCACGGGTCCTGCCCGTTCCATTTGTTGCCTATCGGACGATGACCGCGCTGTCGATGTTGGTGACGACAGTGTCTTGCATAGCACCGACATCCATCGCCGTCACGACAGTTCGGTTCTTGATGCTGACCACCAGAGCCAGATCCCCCAACAGCACGAGCGAGTCTTTCGACCCTTTTGCAGCCGCCTTGTCCACCGCAGCTGCCAGCGAAGTCCGATCCGTGCCGGACAGCTCGATGTGCCGCGAGGCCAGGCGTTGCTGGGCATGAGCCGAGAATCGCACTTCGGCGCTGCGATCAAGCTCCTTCTTCAGGAGTCGCGCGAACCCCGGGGTGGAAGGTCCGGCTCCGGGCTGGGTGCGATCCACCCGCCGCGGCTGTACGGGGAGGACCTTTCCCACCTGGTGTGTGTTCTTGACCATGTCCACGCCTCAGGCTGGTTTCAGGATCTCGAGGACATTTCCCAAGGGATATGCCATGCCGTCCATCAGAAGGTAGGCTGAACCCTGGTCATACCGAACGCCTGTGATCGTGCCACGCAAGTACTGGATAACTGGTAATTCGGCACCGTCGGCGCCGACGGCTTTCACGGAGAAGGTGTAGTCGCCCGCAGCCACCCGTTGGCCCTTCTCGTTCTTGCCGTCCCACCGGATCGAGTGGTCACCGGCGGGCAAAGCTCCCAGTTCCAGGGTTCGCACCACATTCCCCGAACCGTCCCTGATTTCGACTGTGACTTTGGTGGCCGCAGAGCCGGTCTGGAAGCCGCCGACGGCGTCACCATCGTCACCCAGAGTGAATGTGTCGCTCTGCACCTTCACCTCTTTGCCGATCAGCGTGGTCACCAGCGAGTTGTTCATCACCTGGCTCAACAGCATGTCGGACTGGATCGCCTCTTCCAGCTTGCTGTTCATGTTCTGCATCTGTTCCAGCGAACTGAACTGAGCCAGTTGCGCCACGAACTGCTCGCTCTGCATCGGCGTCAGCGGATCCTGGTTGTTCAACTGAGCGATGAGCAACCTGAGAAAATCCTCCTTGCCGAGCGTGCGGCGATTGTTTGCAGCTGCCGTGGAGGCGGCTGCATTTTGGGCCCCCTGGGTTTGGGTGACATCCACGTCGATCACCTCCTATGTGAAAAGTTTAGCCGAACAGCTCGAACCGTTCCGACTCCCGGGCATCGGCTGTGTGCCGCCATGGGGAGTCCTTACGTCCTTCTTGGCCATGTCCGTGTTCCTGCCGATCCCCTTGACCAAACGGCAGAGATTGCTCGCGCCGCTCCCAGAACGGCCCGGTGCGGTCCGTCATGGGAGGCTCAACCGTCACGTGAGCACGATCCAGATGGATGCCCTGTTCTGCGAGTCGATCGCCGAGTTTTGACAACCCGCTCTCCAGGATCCGGCGAACTTCAGCGTTTTCCACCTGGATGAGCGCCCGCACCACCCCATTCTCCACCGCCAATCGCATACGGATCGTTCCCAGGGTCTCCGGTTTCAGTTGCAGGGTGACCTCGGAGCTGTTCTGGCTCAGCGCTATGCGCAAGCTGCGGCCGACCTGGTCAAGAATGGCCTGTCGAGGCGGGTGCACGGGCGCAGCGGTGCTGTTGCCGGCCTGAGCGAAGGAACGCACGGAGGCGGCGCCGAGGCCGCGCGGCCCCAAACCCGCCGCGAACGTTCTGGCGGGGGTATTTCCCCGTTCGGAGGAACGTTGCGCGCGGTCGGTCCCGAATGTCTCGTCGGCCTCCGAGGTGGATCGCTCGGCGATCTCGCTGCCCCCGGTGCGCGAAGGCGCGCCCTGACCCGGCAGGCTCTGAGCCGGTCCCGGCCCTGTCTTTGGGGGTGACCCGGGAACGGACACCTCCATCTTCTCCACCCGCGTACTTGACAGGACATCTACCAACGAAGAGACTCGCTCGGTCCAGCGGGCACTCTGCCGGCTGGGCCTTGGACGAGGCCGCCGCGGATCGCTGTAGGTAGAGGAAAGCGGCGCCTCCGTCTTGACTTGCCCCACGGCTCGCTGGATGTCGTTGCCGGAAGGTTGGAGAGCCGGTTCCTGGCTGCCGGCGCCTGCCGGCTGAGCAGAGGGCGCGGCCGAAACTTTGATTTGCCGCGCCGTGACCGGCCCACGGCCGCCGCCATCCACAGCGGTCGCGGAC
>CAZGRP010000149.1:0-3314 GCA_964527995.1 uncultured Cytophagia bacterium
TGAAGTCGGCTGGATGCCAACTCTCTGGTCTGGGTCCTTGAGGAACTTTGTGTTGATTCTTTCACAATTTCTGTTTATGCTGTAGAGACCATACAGCAGAATTGAGGACGGTAGAGGATGCAAAAGATCTGGCAGACAGTTGCGAAGCTGCTCGGAGGCCAAGAGTCCAAACAACTCGAGCAAGCGGACTCCATGACCTCAGCAACGGTGATGCTGCAAAGATTGAAAGATGCAGCCAAGGACGTCATCAGCGTCAAAGGTGAGCTGCTCGATCGTTCCGAGAAAGGACGATTTGTACAGGCTCAGATCTACGTTGCGGCAGCCAGTGTTTTGAAGGTGATTGCAGACTCTTTAGGCTCTGCCGTGGGCATTTCGGAGTCTTCCGAGGGTGGTCTTGTCAGGGATGCTTGTGCTTTGTACCGTGAGGCTCTCCAGGTGGTCGAGAAAGCCCGCCGCGAGCTGGCCAGGCCATCTGCCCGACCGCAACCGTTTTATATGGAGGGTCTGATAAGCACTGACGAAACCTCCCAGGAACAGTTGCTGCTCTACCAGCAGATAACACAGAAACTTGAACAGGATTATCAGATCGACCTGGCGCTCGCGGGTGAGCAACACGATATGCTGAAGGACCTGCTCGCCCGGCTTGAATCCAAAACAAACGTGGTCCAGTCTATTGTCGGAGATGGCTTTGAGATCAGCCAAGACAACTGCTTGTGGGCAGCACAAATCTTTGACGAAATCTTTTCCTTATGGCTTCTGATTGCACAAGAGTTGGTTTGTCCGGGTATTACGGAATCTTTGAAGCTTGTCACGGAGGAGATGGACCCGAATGATGTCTGGCTGATGACGGACCCTGTTGCGCGCGCCCGGTATGAGCAGGAAGGAATGCTGGAAAAATTGGAGAACGATATCCGTTACGAAGTCATGCGTGGAGAACCGTGGCGCCCGGAGGATCTCGAAGTCCTAAAGCAGATAAAACTTCTCGAGGCAAGAAAGATTGTACGAAAGTTAGCGTCCTTTTGGAGCCTCAGCCCCCATCCGCCCATCTATCGGGCGCTGAAGGACGGGGAGATCCGACTTGGGGGCAAGCGGTATCCTTTCAAGAAAGATCAGGAGATTGTCTGGGCTTGCCCCATGACACGCGATATGGCGAACCTCGATGCTCCGGTTCTGATCGAAGACCTGCGATCCCAACGGGTGAACCAACTGTGCGGGGATATGAGCAACGCGATGATGGGACGAGGGATGAAACCGATGGGGTAATCGTCCAGCCCGGGCTGCAACCAGGACAGCCCTTGCGGCGTTTGCCAATCACGTGCTCCCAGGTCTGTTGCCAACCAGGCCAGCTTTTCTGGCATATGACACCACCCGGCGCATGGCATCCTGCCGGCGCAAAGGAGAAGATCTACCATGAATACTTTTGAGCCATCCCAGATACCCGAGCATGAGGACTTGCAGTCGAAGCTTGCCAACTTAGGCTTGAGCCGTGAGAACTTCCGGGTCTTGATGCTGTTGCCTTCGATCTATGTCGCCTGGTCGGATGGCGAGATCAGCGAAGAAGAGTCGAGCAGCATCATGGAAATCGCCACCGAGCAGGGACTTGTCGGCGAGGAGGAAGCCACCCTGCTTCGCCAGTGGCTCTCTCAACGGCCCTCTTCAGCCTTTTTCGAAGAGGGTCTCCATCTGCTTTCGCTGATCCTGGCCGCCATCCCGGAAGGAGTGGAGGAAACTGCCGAAGACGCCGTTGGCCTGGCCAAAACCGTGGCGCGTGCTTCGGGCGGCGCCTTTGGGGTGCTGTTTACGATCAGCCCCGAGGAAAAGGCCGCCCTCCAGAAAATCGAGAATATCTTGCACGCGACCCAGGGTCCAAGCTGGCGAAAACTGCTGGACCGTTTGGGAGAGGATTGGCGGATCACGGATTGGAAAATCCTCGAAGAGCCGACGGACACTTCAGCCTATGATGCCAGCGACCCGTTTCTGTTCACGTCGCCAAAGGCCGTTGAGGATTACAAAACCGGCCAGTTCACGAAACCCGACGGCTCTTCTTACACTTTGGATGACTTGGAACGCGACCTGAAAACAGAGATTATGAGGATGCAGGATTGGTCGGAAATGGACCTGGAATTTCGCGCCATCCTGGACCAACTCACTGAACAAGGGCTGATCGAGGATACAGGGCTCTACTGGAACAACAGCCCCCATAGCGTTGTGTATGAGATCAAGGAGAACGTCAAGATCCATATCCTGGGACAGGAGTTCCGGCTCCGCAAGGGCAGACAACTTGCCTTCCAATGCCAGATGTCCAGGGATATGTACCACCTTGATGGTCCTCTCATGACGGGTACCTTTGTCGCTACAGCCGAGTCTATGCTGTGCGAAGAAATGGCGAATGCTATGATGGGGATGGAAGAAATGGACATGAGCGAAATGCCCATGGATGAGATGACGGGGATGGCTGCCGTGCCTCCTGTCGACCTTCAGCAGGTTCGGGTCAATGATTCAGTGAGGGTGGTGTATTTCTTGATCGATACGTCAGGCTCGATGTCTGGTCGACCGATCGAACAGGCCAAGGCTGCTGTCCTCTCTTTCCTCCAGAACATTCCGCCGAACCCCAACATACGCGTAGCGATACGTAGTTTCGATAGCTATCCCGCCAGTCTACTGGGTTCTCTGCAACAGCCCTACAGTTCGATGATGAAGTCGTATCTGACTACGAACGTCAATCGAATTGAGACGGGCGGAGCCACCGCACTCTTCCAGTGCGTAGATATGGCTCTTGATGATATTCAGCGGAACATTCGGAACAAGCAAGCCCCGAAAACATATCTCATCGTTCTCAGCGATGGTGAAGACAACCAGGGCATCACGGGGAATGACTACCAGGGAAGATCCGGTGAAAGCGCCGTTATTCGCCGGGTGCAGGACTTCCGAAACGCCGGATTGGTTGAGTACTTGCCCATAGCGTACGGTGGAGAAGTTGAAAGCCTGGACCGTATCGGTGGGCCGGGATTCCACGCGGAGGTAACCGACCCGTCGGCCATTATCCAGAAATTTGCCCAGATCCGGAAGCGCGTCATGGTCGGCATGCCGATGAGTATGGGAATGGCAAAAGGCGGAATGTGAGAGGCAACGGCTGTGAAGGATAGCCAGCTTTCAATGAAGGAGTACCGCTACACCGTAAGACGAATCCTTCGACAGGCGAGAGCCGCTTCTCGACACGGAAAGGATCCCTTGTGGATGACACCGCGCGGAGTTTGTCACCGCGGAGATCGCAAAGAACGCAGAGTGGATCACTCCGCGGGCTCCGCGAGCTC
>CAZGRP010000150.1:0-3239 GCA_964527995.1 uncultured Cytophagia bacterium
ACGCCCTGGCGTTCAGCTTTGAGGCCATCACCCTCGATACCCCGCTCCAGAACACCAAGCTCGAAATCGAGAACGTCCCTGTGCATGGCAAATGCCGCACCTGCGGTCACGAATTCAACGTCGAGGATCTGGTCTTCGCCTGTCCGCGGTGCGACTCGGCACAGATCGAGGTCACCAAGGGGCTCGAACTGGATATCGCCTACCTGGAGGTCGAGACATGACGGAAAAGATCACCATCGAGAAAAAGGTGCTTTCTGAAAACGACCGCCTGGCTGCCGACATTCGATCCCGGCTGCGAGAGCACGGTGTGGCCTCCTTGAATCTGGTCAGCTCGCCGGGTTCTGGAAAGACCAGTTTGCTGGAGCGTACCCTGGGGGCCTTGAAAGACGAGCTGCGCATCGGCTTGATCGCTGGCGACGTGCAGACCGAGAATGACGCCAACCGCCTGCTGCGTGCCGGCGGCAAGATGGTGCAGCCGCTGACCACGGGCGGTGCCTGCCATCTCGACGCCAAGATGGTCTCGCGTGTGCTGTCCGAGTTCGATCTGGAGGCGCTGGATCTCCTCTTCATCGAGAACGTCGGCAACCTGGTGTGCCCATCGAGCTACGACCTCGGCGAGGACATGAAAGTGGTTCTTGTAAGCACCACAGAAGGTGACGACAAGCCGCTGAAGTATCCCGGCATGTTCCGCCGCTCGTCCGTGATGGTGATCAACAAGATCGACCTTCTCGGCACCTCCGACTTCGACATCAACCGGGTGAAGGAGAACGCCTGGCGCATCAACGGCGACCTTAAGGTCTTCGAGCTCTCCTGCCGAACCGGCGAAGGGCTCGACGCCTGGTACTCGTGGATCAAGGGGTTGGTGGCGGGGAGAGCGTAGGGCGTGGAGCGTGGGGTGTAGAGTGATGGAGTGATGGAGTGATGGAGTGATGGAGTTCTCCAGTCCTCCAACTCTCCACTCTCTCTCCGTCCCAACAAGTCCAATCCGACATGCGCATCCGTCGGCAGAAAATCCGCATCAACGGCATCGTTCAGGGAGTCGGCTTTCGGCCTTTTGTTTACCGGCTGGCGCGCGAGTGCGGTCTCGCTGGCTCGGTCAACAACAGCAGCGACGGCGTGCTGATCGAGGTCGAGGGCCCGGGCGACAGCCTGGAGCGCTTCCGTACCCGGCTGCGGGCTGAAGCGCCGCCGCTGGCGCGCATCGTGGATTGGAGCGTCGAGGATGCCATCCCGATCGGCGAGCGGAAGTTCACCATCAAGGCCAGCCGGCGCGACGCCCGGCCGGTTACCTTGATCTCCCCGGATGTGGCCCTGTGCGACGACTGCCTGCGCGAGCTGTTCGATCCGGCGGACCGACGCTATCGCTACCCGTTCATCAACTGCACCAACTGCGGCCCGCGCTATACCATCGTGTATGGCATTCCGTACGACCGCCCGAACACCTCGATGCGGGTCTTTCCGCTCTGCCCGGATTGCGAGCGCGAATACCACGACCCGGCCAACCGCCGCTTCCACGCCCAGCCGAACGCCTGTGCCGTCTGCGGCCCGAAGGTCACGCTGCTTGATGCCGCCGGCAAGAGGGTGGCGTGTGACGACCCGATCGCCGCTGCGGCGGAACTTCTGCACCAGGGGAAGATCGTGGCGGTTCGCGGCATCGGCGGTTTCCACCTCGCCGTCGATGCCCATAACGATGCCGCGGTGCAAGAGCTGCGGCGCCGCAAGGGGCGGGCGGAAAAGCCGTTTGCCCTGATGGCGCCTGACCTGGAGAGAGTCCGCAGGTTCTGCATGGTCTCTCCCCAGGAAGCCCAGGTCCTGCTGCAGCCGACCCGCCCGATCGTCCTCTTGCGGGCCTTGCCGGACCACGGCCTGGCGTCCTCGGTGGCGCCGCGAAACCGCTACCTCGGCTTCATGCTGCCGTACACGCCGCTGCACTACCTTCTTCTGCGCGACAACTTTGATGCCCTGGTGATGACCAGCGGCAATTTCAGCGAGGAGCCCATTGCGATCAGCAACGAAGAGGCGCTGGAGCGGCTGGCGGCGTTGGCCGACTTCCTGCTCCTGCACGACCGCGACATCCTGCAGCGCTGCGACGACTCCATCGTTCGGCTGGCGGCAGGGGAGACCCGTCTGCTGCGGCGGTCACGCGGCTACGTGCCCGGCCCGGTCTTCCTGCCGGCGCCCACTCGCACGCGCATCCTGGCCTGCGGCGGCGAGCTGAAGAACACCATCGCCCTGTCGCGCGGCAAGGCCGTCTTCCTCAGCCAGCATATCGGCGACCTCGATAACCCGGCAGCATTGAGTTTTTTCGAAGCGAGTATTTCGCATCTCGAAAAGATTTTAGAAATTGAGCCGGAGGCCATCGCCTACGATCTGCACCCGGAGTATCTGTCGACAAAGTGGGCGTTGCGGCAAGAGGGTATCCCCCGCATTGGGGTGCAGCATCACCACGCCCACCTGGCCTCGGTGCTGGCCGAGAATGGTGTCGCCGGGCCGGCCATCGGCATTATCCTCGATGGCACCGGCTATGGTCTCGATGGTACGATCTGGGGTGGGGAGGTTCTCGTTGGTGATGCTCGTTGCTTCGATCGCTTTGCCTGGCTTGAACCGGTCGCTATGCCGGGCGGCGAGGCGGCCGTACGGCAGCCGTGGCGCATGGCGTTGAGCCATCTTTACTCGGCCTACGGCCATGGCCTGTTCGAGCTCGATGTGTCTTTTCTGCGCGATCTGCCGCAGGAAAAGATTCCGATCTTGTTGCAGATGATCGATCGCGGCCTGAACGCGCCGCTGACGTCGAGCTGCGGCAGGCTGTTCGACGCCGTCTCCGCTTTGCTGGGGATCCGCTCCGAGGTCAACTACGAGGCACAGGCGGCCATCGAGCTGGAGATGTCTGTGGAGGAGTCGGAGGAGGGGACCTACGGTGCGGCCATCCCCCAAGAGATCGGCAAAGGGCCGATTGCTGTGCAGTGGCTTATCCGCGCCGTAGTCCGCGATTTGGAGGGGGGACAGAAGGTTGGTCGGGTGGCAGCGCGCTTTCATCACACCCTGGCCGAACTGTTTGTGCGCACCGTGCTGGCCGCCAGGGAGGTAACCCGCATCAACCAGGTGGCCCTGAGCGGCGGCGTCTTCCAGAACGTGTTTTTTCTTGAGGATGTGATCGATCGTCTGCAGAGCCACGGGTTCGAGGTGTTGACCCATCGCCAGGTTCCTACGAACGACGGCGGCCTGGCGCTGGGGCAGGT
>CAZGRP010000151.1:0-3157 GCA_964527995.1 uncultured Cytophagia bacterium
TCGGCCGTTGCTGCGGCTCTTCGCCTCGAGGAGATCGGTAGAGAGGGAGATCTCGGCGCCAGCCAGGAAGCCTACAGCGTCCTGGAGGGCGAAATCGACCGCTTGCGGGCATCGCTGCAAGAGATCGCGGCGGCCGGCTCGCAACAGGCATAGTTGCAAGAATGCCCGGTCTTTGCCGGGCACAGGCAAGGGCAGGATGTGGAAGCGAGACCAGCAGGCTAGGGACGGCCAGGCGACGGGGATTCCAGCACCTGACGCACCTTGAGGAGCAGCGTTTCGGGAGTGAACGGCTTTTGCAGGAAGAACGTCCCCGGACGGAGGACGCCGTGGTGGATGATGGCGTTGCCGGTGTAGCCGGAGATATAGAGCACTCGCATATCGGGTTGTAGAGGCCGTACCCTCTCTGCCAATTCCCGCCCGTTCATCTGTGGTAAAACCACATCGGTAATCAGAATCTGGATCTCCCCTCTGTGGCGTTCGCAGAGGAGTACCGCCTGGCCGCCGCTGGCCGCCTCCAGAACCTGGTAGCCGCGTTTGGCCAAGACCCGACAAGCCAGATCGCGCACGATATCATCGTCCTCCACCAACAAAACTGTCTCAGTGCCGCCGACGGCAGCAGAAACCGTCTGATCTCGCTGCTTGGTTTCGACAGCAGCCTCAACCCGTGGAAGGTAGATTTTGAACGTCGTGCCCCGACCAGGTTCGCTGTAAACCCAAATATTTCCACCGCTTTGCTTCACGATGCCGTAAACCGTCGACAAACCGAGACCCGTGCCCTTGTCCGGCCTCTTGGTGGTGAAAAAAGGCTCGAAGATGTGGGACTGAGTCTCCGCATCCATGCCATGCCCGGTGTCGCTGACGGCCAGCATCACGTGCGGGCCGGGCTTGACAGCGACATGGCGGCGGACGTATGCTTCATCCAGCTCCACGTTGGCTGTCTCGATGGTGAGTTTGCCCCCGTTGGGCATGGCGTCCCTGGCGTTGATGGCAAGATTGAGGATGACCTGTTCGATCTGTCCCGGGTCCGCTCTCACCGCACCCAGACCTGGATCCAGAACCGTCACCAGGTCGATGTCTTCGCCGATCAGGCGCTGGAGCATTTTCTCCATGTCGGCAACCACGCCGTTGAGTAGTAGCACCTCGGGCTTCAACACCTGACGCCGGCTGAAGGCGAGGAGCTGGCGGGTCAGGCTCGCGGCTCGCTTGGCCGCTCTTTGGATCTGGTCGAGGTGCTCGCGAATCGGGTCGCTGGGGCTGAGGTCCATAAGAAGTAGATCCGTATATCCGGTGATGCCTGTAAGCACATTGTTGAAATCGTGTGCCACTCCGCCGGCGAGCCGCCCAATGGCCTCCATCTTTTGGGCCTGTCGAAACTGTTCCTCCAGCCGCCGGCGCTCAGACACATCGACGGCGACACCGATGAGAGCGATCGGCTGGCCCTGTTCATCCTCCACCACCGACGTGGAGAGAAGAACGGGGAACTCGCTGCCATCCTTGCGCCGGTTCAGCACTTCCCCCTGCCAGCCGCCTCGTAAGGTTTCCGGCAGGATTTGTCGCACCAGTTCAGGAGGATTGTTGGGAGATCGGACCAGACTGATATGCTTCCCCAGAATCTCCTCTCTTTTGTACCCATAGGTTCTCAGAAAGGCATCGTTCGCAAATAAGATGCGCTCTTCGTTGTCGGTCATTGTGACGCACTCGCCGATGCTTCGGATGGCGTGTGCGAGCATGCGGATTTCTCCCTCCGCACGCTTGCGCTCGCTGATGTCGCGAACGAACGCCTGAATGTAGTACCGTCCACCCAGTTCGATTCGGTTCAGACTCACCTCGGCATCGAAGAGCGTGCCGTCAAGGCGGCGATGTTTCCACTCGAAGACTTGCGGTTGTCCTGCCAGCGCCTGCTCTATTTTTTCGATCGCCTTCTCTCGGGATTCACGGCCGTCGGGCTGCCGATCGGGCGAAAACTTATACGGTTCGGTTCCAAGAATCTGCTCGCGTGTGCAACCGAACATCACCAGTGTCTGCGGGTTGCAATCGATAAAGCGGTCTTTTTCCATGAGCAGGATGGCGTCGTGGGCGGACTCAAACAGGGCCTTGTACTTCGCCTCGCTTTCGCGCAAGGCCTGTTCCATTCGCCTGCGGTCGGAGATATCGAGCACGCCGGCGACAGCTCCAATGTAGCGGCCTTCTTCGTCGAAAATCGGCGAAAGGGCCAGAAGGGTGTAGATCGGTGTTCCGTCTTTGCGCAGGAACTGGAGCTCGTGTTGTTTCTGGACGCCCCGGCGGCGTCGTTTCAAGTGCCTCTTGGCGATCTGGACGCTCTCTTCGTCCATGAACGAAAACCAGCGCTTCCCTTGGATTTCCTGCACGCTGTAGCCCAGCATCTGCGCCATGCGAGGATTCACGTAGGTCGTGCACGCTTTGTCGTCGATCACCCACACGCCTTCGTGCAGGCTCTCGATGAGTTTGCGATGCCTTTCTTCGCTCTCCCGGAGCGCTGCAAGCGCCCGTCGCTGCTCCTGTCGTTCCGCGGCTTGGTCCAACGCCCCGCGTAGCGAGGATGCCAGTCGTGAAAGTTCGGACTTCAGAACCACGTCGGCGGCTCCCCTCTTCAGGCCTTCCACAGCCCTCAGCTCGCCGGGCGCCCTGCAGACGAACAAGAAGGGGACTTTGGGACACTTTTGCTGAGCGATTGCCAGCGCTGAGAGCCCGTCAAACCTGGGCAGCGTGTACTCTGCCAGGATGATGTCGAACTCTTGTTTTTCCAGGGCGGCGACGAAATCGGAGCGAGTACGGACGCGAACGAAGTCGCACGCCACGCCAGCCTCCTGAAGTGCCGACCGGACCTGCTCGGCATCCCCGACATCACTCTCGAGATGCAAGATGCGGTACGAGGGTTTCACAGATCACCTCCCTCTCAGGTGACTTTGCAGACGAGATGCGTTGCAATAAAGCGTGGACCTTGGCCATGGCCGGTGAGACCTGTCAGTGCGGAAGCGTTGTATGGGGCCAGTAGGAGTCGGGGGGAGAGCAAGAGCGCAGGCGCCCATCGCTGTGGCTCTTGCTGCGCGAGAGAAAAAGGTCAACGTCTCTTGGTCTTCCCTGATCTGAAGAAGTAAGGAGCGCCCCCTCGTGAGGGGCGTCCATCAACACGGCT
>CAZGRP010000152.1:0-2854 GCA_964527995.1 uncultured Cytophagia bacterium
GCTCATGTTGGCCAAAAACTCGCTCTTGGCCCGGCTGGCTGCCTCGGCCGCCTCTTTGGCCTCCCTGAGCTTGATCTGTGCCCGTTTGCGCTCCGTGATATCTCTCAGTACGGCTTGCATCGCTGGCATGCCATTGTAGACAAGCGGTACTCCCGCCACCTCCACGTCGACCTCGCTGCCATCCAGACGCACGATTCTCTCTTCGATGAAAGGCAGCCTATCCCCCTTTTCGTGTGCAGCTTTTATCCGCTCGCGAACAAGCTCATGCTGGGTAGGATGGACGAACTCCAACACGGACCTCCCCAACAGCTGCTTGCGGCTGTCAGCGCCAAGGAGGTGAAGGGCGGCTGAGTTCACAAAGACCAGTTTGCCCCGGCTGTGCACGACGATGGCGTCGGGGGAGAGCTCAATCAGCTTGCGGTAGCGTTCCTCGCTCTCGAGCAGTGCTTTCTTTGCCCGCCTGTGGTCCACGGCCACGCCTCTGAGTTTCACCGCGGCGACCGCGAACAGGAGAAGAAAAGCAGCGAAAGATGCCTGGGCCCACCAGGTTTGGTACCAGGGTGATAGCACGTCTACAGTGAATTCCGCCGGCAGGCTCCACAGATGACCCGTCTGCTGGGCTTTCACCTGAAGCCGGTAGCTTCCAGCCGGGAGGTTCGAAAACAACACGCTGTTATCACGGCTGGGGGTAGACCAGGCTTCGTCATGGCCGATCAGGCGAGTCTGGTAAAGCACCGCATCACCGGGATAGGTCGGCGCCACGAACGAGGCACTCAAGCTGCTCCGATACGGAAGACTGCGCTCCCGCAGCAGCAAACGGCCTCTGTCCTTGCCGTTGATCCGGATGGACAGAAAAAGAGGCGTTGGTGTCAACTCCTGGAGGTTAACGCCTTCACGCCAGACCGCCAACCCTTTCGCTGTGCCTACCCAGAGTCGCTGGCGGGCGTCGACGGCCAGAGCGCGAAAGCCAACCGTCATGTTTGGCAGGCCCACGCTACGGTCGAAACGCGCCACCTGCCCGCCGGAGTAGCGAAACACGCCGTAGTCCGTACCCACCCACACATTCTGGAAGGAATCCACTGCCACTGCCTTGACGGCATACGGCAAAAGGTCGCCAGCAGTGGTCACAACGTCGGTACGGTATCTGATCAGCCCCCGAGAGGTTCCCAGCCAGATACTGCCATCGTTGCTGAAGTCGAGATCGAAGACTTGAAACTCGTCATCAACTTCGATGCTCAGAGGCCGGCTTACGTTGACGAATCGGTCGGTGGAGGGATCGTAGCGAAACAAGTAGCTGCTTCGGCCGACGCCGCCTGCGTACAACGTGCCCGCTGAGGCCTGGCGAACGACATTGATGTGCGAAGTGAGCCCCTGAGAAACTCCGTAATGCCTGATCCGACCACTCGTGTCCATTCGAAAAACACCCTGGAGACGATCCAGGCAAATCCACACGTTCGTGTTGTGGTCGACGTGCACGTCGGTGGCCAGCAGGCTCACGCTGTCTGGAAGCATCCACCGGCGGATGCGGCCGTTCTCCAGCCGGGCCACCGATGCGTCGGCGCGGCCGATCCACACGGCATCGCCGTCGCTGGCGATGCTGAGTATCGTCCCCGGCCGGCTCCGGAAAAGCACCTGGTGGTGATATTGCCCTCCGGCCTCGACGACACGAAACACCGAACGGCCGTCTGATACAAGAACCGATCCCCCTGGCTCGGCAATGACTGCCTTGATATAGGGGTGGGAAGAGGGCAAAGTGTAACGTCGGAAAAAGGTGGGTTGGAGGAGCGCGATACCCTCATCGCTGCTGATCCAGATGCTGCCGTTGTCGGCGAGATAGATGCCGTTGATCACCTCCTGTGATAGCCCAGGCACTCTTTGGGGCGCTCTTTCAACCCTTCCGGGATGCCAGACATAAAGGCCGGTCCGCCATGTCCCGATGTACAGCTTTCCCGCCGGCGTGACGGCCAGCGCCGAAACCTCGGGGAGCTCCAGCAATCGCTGAAACTCCCAACCTTGAAAGCTCTGTCGAATCCGCAGCTCATAGACGCCGTTGCTGCCGCCGACGAGAATCTTCCCCTGCGGAGTTACGACCAACGCATCGATGGTGCCAGGTCTGGGCTTGCCCCGGACCTCTATCTTCCGGAATGCGTCCATCACCGGGTCGTATGCCAGCACGCAGCCTCTCTGCGACGTGGCGATCAGCCGCCCCCATGGACCTTCGAAAAACCGGAACGAGCGCGTGTAGCTGAAGGCACTGAAGGCGTCTCCGGGATGGTAGCGCTTGAGCTGCCCACCCTTGAATCGGACGATGGCGTTCGGCTCGGCAATCCACAGGTTGCCTTGCCGATCCTCATACACGGTTTTCGGATAGAATAAGGTGGAGTCGGTGGGCTGCTTGCTTCCCGGCAGCAGAAGCTGAAATGCAACGTCTTCCACGTGGCCGGAGATGATGCTGATCCCGCCATCGCCTACCGCGAGGATCTGACCGCTCTTGCGGGCGTACAGGTCCTTGACGTAGTGGCTGACCTGACGGTTTTTGTACGCCACAAACTTGCGACCGTCGAACCTGACAAGCCCGGCGTCGGTCGCTACCCACAGCAGCCCATTTGTGTCCTGCAATACGGCCTTCGTCAGGTTCGTGGGGAGGCCTTGCTCCACTTCGTAGGAGATCGGCCTGAGCTCCTGCGCCGGCACAGGGGAAGGAGCAAAGCCCAAAATGGCCAGACACAGAAACACTGCTGCGATTGGAGTCCTCAATGCCGCTGTGATCTCGAGCCTCATCCTTCGTTCGACGTCTTTTCGATCTCTTTCAGCAGTGTTTCGAAATCTTCTTCAGGATCCTCGATGATGGCAG
>CAZGRP010000153.1:0-2804 GCA_964527995.1 uncultured Cytophagia bacterium
TTCAATCACTGGACCAGAAGACGAAGAAGCTCCAGGAGGCTGCTTGATTTCGACCAAGGTGTCTTAGCCCAGCGACAAGAGTTGGTCAAAGGCAAGCCTCTCTTGCTTGCTTGGCCACGCCTTTCTGAACCACGACCCCACCTGAATCTCACCTATCACCGCGCACCATGCGAAGATTGTGGGGGCATCCAAGTGAAATCCAACCATTCGCTCATCCCGGCCGAGGGAATCGAGCGCTCGATCTGGTTTGTTTGCGTGCCCAAACTCATCTTCAGTGCCGATCTGGCGCGGAGAGCTAACCCAACTTCCGCAGCTAAGTTTTTTTTCAGGCCTTTTTGGGGTAGAGTGGGCGGCCAACCCGCTGTTTTTCCGATCAAGTTCTTTGAAAACATAATGTAGTGAAGACCTACCCCCTTGATTTTGGCGCTAGGGTTTGCTTTCTTGGTGCATGTATCTGCGCAAGATCGTGCGCCACAAGGACGGCAAGTCGCATGCCTACTGGGCTTTGGTTGAGTCCTATCGTACGGCCCGAGGTCCCCGCCAGCGCATCGTTGCTTATCTTGGGGAGATGGATGCCGGTGGCCGATTGGGCGTCCACTTGGCGGCCGAAGGGGCGCAGAGCTACCAGCCGTCGCTGTCCGATGCGATAGAACCCCGGTGGGTGGAAGTCAACGTCAATGGGGTTCGAACCGAACGGGCTCGCGAGTTTGGCGGGGTCTGGCTGGGGTTCGAACTGCTCAAACACCTGGGTCTTTACTCGTTCTTGCAGGAGGTGTTGCCGCAAGGTCGAGAGGAAATCCCCTGGGCCGATATGGCCGCCATCCTTGTGTTGGCCCGACTCTGCGAGCCCAGCAGTGAACTCTATGTTGCCGAACATTTCTATCCTCGCAGTGCGCTTGCGGATCTTTTGGGCATTCCGGCCCACAAGGTCAATGACGATCGCCTCTATCGGGCCCTGGATCAGCTTCTGCCCCACAAAGAGGCTTTGGAGACCCATTTGAAGGAACGTATGGGCGGTCTTTTCGGCCTTCACTATGATTTGCTGTTGTACGATATCACCTCTACCTACTTTGAAGGCCAGGCCGAAAAGAATCCGCAGGCCAAGCGGGGCTACTCCCGAGACCGACGGCCCGATTGCAAGCAAGTGTTGATTGGCTTGGTGGTCACCCGAGAGGGCATCCCCTTAGGCTATGAAGTCTTTGACGGCAACACCCCCGATGTCACCACGCTCAAAGGGATGGTCCAGACCATGGAAGCGCGCTACGGGGTGGCGGATCGCATCTGGGTGTTGGATCGGGGCATGGTCAGCGAGGCCAACATGGCCTTCTTGGCCAACCCGCCCCGAAACTATATCGTCGGCACGCCCCGGAGCCTGCTCAAAGAGTTTGAGAAAGAACTTGGGTCCGATGACGACTGGCAGACCCTTCCGAACGGAGTCGAAGTCAAGTCCTGTCGGTCTGCGAGACCCGACGAGGTCTTGATCCTCTGCCGCAGCGCCGAGCGGAAAGCCAAGGAACAGGCCATCCAGGAGCGCTTTGTGCAAAGGATCGAAGACGGCCTGACCAAGATCCAGAAGGCTTGCGCCGAAGGCAGGATCAAGGAGCTCAGCGTAGCAGAGCGCCGCGTTGGCCGTCTTCTTGGTCGAAACAGTCGCGCCGCCGGGCTCTTTGACATCAAGGTTCGCCAACCCGAAGATGGCAAGCTCCAGCTCACCTGGCGCAAGCGCAAAGAGCCTCTGGCTTGAGCCGAACAGACGCAAGGTTGTTACATCCTACGTTCGAACGTCCAAGAGTGGTCAGCCGAAGAACTTTGGTTTGCCTATATCCAACTTTGTGAAGCCGAAGCGGCGTTTCGGATTCAGAAAAGCGATCTGGGGCTGCGGCCCATCTGGCATCAGAAACAAGAGCGGGTTCAGGCCCATATTCTGGTCTGCTTTCTGGCCTATGTGCTCTGGAAAGGACTGGCCCAGATGTGCAAAAGCAATGGACTGGGCAATGAGCCCCGAAAGGTATTTGATGAAATCAGGCGACTCCAACTCACCGACGTGATCCTGCCGACCCGGGAGGGGACCGAGATCAAGCTCCGATGTGTGTCCAAACCGGACGCCCACCCGTCAGGAGCCGGGCCTTTGACCGGTCAGCGCATCCTGCTCCAACGTCTCGGCCTGTATCCGCCCGTTCGACTGACAAGAAAATGACAAAATGTAGTGAAGACTAACCCCCATTTTGAACACAAATTAAAGACTTAGCTTACCTAACTGCGGAAGTTGGGCTAAAGAGGAAGCGCAAGACAATCCGCTTGATCCGCTGAATCCGCTTACAAGAGCTTCTCGTACATGGATTGAACGGATTGTGCGGATTCGGCGGGCCACGAATTCTGTTGGATCAGGTTGTCTATGAGAAGAGGCCCCGGATTGAAATCCGGTTCTGAGGGCGGAAGTCCGCTGATGCGGACTCGCTGGTCTCGATGCGAGGGAGAACCGGGAGTCGGTTTGGGCCGAGTTTGGCCTTGGTGCACGTTGAGCTGAGGAGTGCCTGGGTGTCGAAGCCGGCGAGTTGGACGACGTAGATGCGGCTGCGGAAACCGCCGGCCATCAATCGTGCGGCGACCTTAAGGCGATTGTTCACCCGGCTCGTCGTCCGGTACGCTACCACCTCGCCTACTCGGCGTACTGCATCGACTCGCGCGCCACCCGGCGGACGTAGGACCGCTTTAGAATTTGAGTTTGCGAAATCCTTTGCATTTTTCCCCCGTGCCGCCGGCCTGGTCGACCCGCCACAGGTTGTCGTACCCTTCGATCAACA
>CAZGRP010000154.1:0-1385 GCA_964527995.1 uncultured Cytophagia bacterium
AACTCTTTGACACGTCTCGCAAGTTCCGGTCCGCGGACATTTTTGTAGCGGATGGTGCCGCTGCGGTCAAGAAGAAACGTCGCCGGAATCGCTGACACGCGGTAGAGTTGGGCGATCCGCATCTTCCATCCCTTGCCATCGAACAACTGTGGCCAGGCGATGTTTCGCTGTCTCACAAACTCGGAGAGCTGCTGCCGGCTCTCATCCAGGCTCAACCCGATAATGGCAAAACCCTGGTCCTTGTATTCCTTGTAGGTGCGCAGCACGTTGGGCAGCTCCACAATGCATGGATTGCACCATGTCGCCCAGAAGTCGAGCAGAACAACCTTGCCGCGAAAGTCCGATAAGCGGATCGTCTGGCCGTCGAGGCCCGTCATGGTGAAGTCAGGAGCCGGGTGACCCGGAGCAAGATACGGCTTGGGAGCAACGGTCGTATCCGCAATCGCCAGCACGATCTCGTCTCCCATTGCCGAAATCTGCTGCACCTGATAGGTGGTACCGCCCACATTGAACGGCTTGGCAGCCTCGTATAGTTCCGCCGAGTCGAGCGAGCCGTTCAGTTTGCCATCTCCATCGACGTCGATGACCAACATAACGAAGTCCAGATCATCGAAACGACCGTCTGCGTCTTCATCGAAAACAGCAATCAAATGCGTCGTATCCGCCAGGGCGATCGTGCCGATGCGATAGGCGTTGCGATAGTAGAGCAGATGGTCGGGCAGCCGATCCTTGAACCGGTAGAAGGTCAACGGATAGCCGACTCTCACGACACGGTCACCAGCCGCGTAAGACACCTGCACCACGGCCTCTGTGCGCAAATACGTCGGCTTGATTTCCATCCAGCGGCCGTCTCCATCATCGGTCAAATCACCATCGGCATTCGCATCGACGTAGACCTGATATCGGCCGGCCCGCGGGTCCTCGGCAACCATCACGGTGACGAGCGAGTCAGGGCCCGTGCCCAGATGCAACGTGCCAAATCTTTTCCGCCCGGCGATACCGTCGGGCAGGCGCAGCTCGCGCCCGGGCTGTGCCGTTAGCTGGACCCGCATCGGCGAATACCAATTGACCAAGTCGAAAGCATTGGCTCGCAACTGGAGATCGGCGCGAAATGTCGGTTTTTCTTTCGAGCAGCCGATGATGCTTCCAACCGCGACGAGTGCGGCTGTCACCCCGGACAGAGCTCGTCTCATTGTTCGCTTCCCTCTCGATAGAGCCTCAACAATTCCTGCAACAGACGGTGACGGTTCTGCAGAGTCATCTGGATGAGTAGTACGTCCGGCCGCGCCTTCAAGGCCCGCACTTCTGCCGGGCCGTCCCACATGACGGTCGCCAGGACCAGCTTCGGCGAGTCCAGGGCTCGCAGCACCGCCGGCATAAACCTC
>CAZGRP010000154.1:1485-2788 GCA_964527995.1 uncultured Cytophagia bacterium
GGCCTGCCCGTAATCAGAACATTCTTTTTCATCCCAGCCGTAGCCAGCGCGACACGCTTGTAAGATTCCCGGCGTGATCGAATCCGACCGCAGAATCAGCAAGCATCGATTTAAGATAAGGCAGCAACGTGCCTTTTCCAAACAGATTTACGCCTTGCTGCGGACCCGCCGGGGACGTAGCACCTGGCGAAGGAAACGCCCCGTATGCGACTTCCTGCAGGCGGCAACCTGTTCGGGCGTGCCGGCGACCACGACACGTCCCCCGGCCTCACCGCCTTCGGGGCCCAGGTCAATCACCCAATCCGCGCACTTGATGACGTCCAGGTTGTGCTCAATGACAAGGACGCTGTTCCCGGCCTCGATCAGAGCCTCGAAACTGCGAAGCAGCTTGGCGATATCGTCGAAATGTAACCCGGTGGTCGGCTCATCGAAGATGTAGAGCAATCGCTGTCCGTGCCGCCGGCCCAGATGGGCCGCAAGCTTGACGCGCTGCGCCTCGCCGCCCGAGAGCGTCGTCGCCGGCTGGCCGAGCCGAAGATAGCCAAGCCCGACATCGTCCAGAATGCGCAGCCGGTCGGCCACCTTTGGTACATCGGCAAAAAAAGACAGAGCCTCGGCCACCGTCATCTCCAAGACTTCCGAAATGTTTCTGCCGCGGTAGCGGATATCAAGGACGTCGCGCCGATAGCGCCGCCCGCCACACGCCTCGCAGGTAAGGTAGAGATCGGCCAGGAACTGCATTTCCACTTTCACAGCACCGGCACCCTCACAGACGTCGCAACGCCCGCCGGGGGTGTTGAAGGAGAAACTACCGGCTGTGAAGCCCTTGACACGGGCCCGGCGAGTACCGGCGAAGAGTTGACGGATGCCGTCAAAGGCCTTGGTGTAGGTGGCCGGGTTCGACCGCGGTGTGCGGCCGATGGGGGACTGATCCACCAATTCTACTCCGTCCAGGTGCTGCAATCCTTCGACACGATCGTGAGCACCGACGCGCCGTTTCCAGCGGCCAAAATGCCGCTCGGCTGCAGTATAGAGAACGTCATGCACCAGCGTGCTCTTCCCGGAGCCGGACACCCCGGTCACGACCACCAGCATCCCCAGCGGAATCTCGACGTCGATCGATTTCAGATTGTGCTCGCGTGCCCCGACGATGCGCAACCAATGGCCGTTTCCTGGACGCCTGCGCTCCGGGATGGGAATGCTGCGCTCGCCCTTGAGATACTGTGCGGTGAGGGTGGCGGCGCCGTCGGAGACAATCTCTGCGAAGGTGCCCTGGTACACGACCTCGCCGCCGCGCTCTCCG
>CAZGRP010000155.1:0-2777 GCA_964527995.1 uncultured Cytophagia bacterium
GAATTCATTTCTATCACCATTGCTGCTTGTCAAGATCAGCTTGTTGCCGTCGGATTCAACATCGATAAACTCGCTCCGATCCTCGGAGAAATACCGGCCGATGTAGTTGTTCAAATCTGCCGCTGTCAGAGAGATCATATTCTCCTGCTTCTGCTGTCCCGACAACGCCGGGATGATATAGTTATCCAGGATGGCGATGAAGTTCAAATCCCCCAGCGGGTTGTCAAAGACCTGCTGGGATATCACGACGATCAGATTGTAATCCGGAAAGACAATGACTTTCTGGCCTCCGTGGCCAGAGGCGAAGTAGGTACGGTAGGTTTTATCCTGGTAATGAAAAGGACCGCCCCATCACTGGTAGCCGTAGTCCGGCCGGTCGGCGTTATCAACATGCATTTTCGTGGATGCGCTTACCCATTCTTGAGAAACAAGCTGCCTGCCACGCCAGCGGCCCTTTTTTCAGGAACAGGTACCCCAGCTTTGCCTGGTCAATGGGTTTTAAATGCAGGCCACCGTCCGTATCGATCAGCCCGTTGAACACTCCCTTTAAAGTACCCCCTGTCGATGGCAATCCCCAGCAGAGTCGAAGCAAGGCTTTTGGTTATCGATGCGCTGTACTGGAGATCATTCCGTTGGTTGCCGTCAAAGTATTCCTCGACGATAAGCTTGTCATCCTTCATGATCAATAATGCATGGATGTTTTTGATTTTCGCGGTTTTAATATCGGATGCCAACTCTGCAAGGACTTGCGGGTTCATCCCGGTCTCTTGGGGGGAGGCGCTCATGAATATCACCTTGCGATACCGGCCATGCCGAGCTGCTGCTTCGGGGAGCATGGTTTGCTTCGTCATGACCTGTCAACCACGATAAGTGTCAGGTCGTCATCCAGTGATTCTCCAGAGGGTTTGCCAGACCATTCACCAAGATGCCGGAGGAGCTTATCGGCAAAATCTTCCGCGCAAAGGTGAGCGTGTGCTTCGATGAAAGTCTTGAAAAATCCGTCTCCAAAAAAGGAGCCTGAGGCGTTGGATGTTTCAACGATCCCATCCGTGTACAGGATCAACCGGTCACCTGATTCTATCTGCATGGCTTTGGATTGGTACTCGGCCCCGGGGAAAGGACCCAGGAGCAATCCGTTATTGTCAAGCTCATAGAGTCTGTGTTCCGTTCTTCGATGGAGAATCACTGGAGGGTGTCCTGCACCAGCGTATCGCATTGTGGCTGCATCGGGATCAAGGAACAGGCAACCTGCAGTAACAAAGTTATTCTCCAGGTTTCCAGAGAGCGCGTGGTTGATTCCGGCAAGGACCTGAGCGGGGTCGGAAAGGATGTGGTGCTGGGAGGCAAAGGCGACCTTCAACATGGAGGCGATAAGAGCAGCTCCCACGCCGTGTCCCGAAACATCCGCAATAAGGATGCACAAACGCTTTTCGTCTTCGATCAGCAAATCATAGAAATCACCGGCCACGGAGGTCATGGGAACATACCGGGCGGCTATGTCCAAGCCATGAATTGTCGGTAAGGTCCGTGGCAGAATGGAAGATTGAATCTGTCGAGCGATTTCCATTTCGCGCTCGATGGTGAGCAGTCGTGATTCATTGCTGAAAAAACGATGTCCGGCGACATATCCAAGGGCCAGGAGAAAGGCCAGGAAGCCTAATGGTTCTCCGTGCCACTCCCACGGCAGAAAACCCAAGGAAACGAGGTTCTCATTCACAGCAAAACCAACCAACACCAGGAATCCGACCAGCACGACCCGTAACTCCTGGGTTCTTTTTACGCCGGGCAGGAAAGCGTTTACGAGGACCACGCAAGCCCAGACGATGACCAGAACGTTGTTGAGGCGGTCCAGTGAGAAAGGTGTTGCGAGAATGAGATCGGAGAGGATGCCGGCACATGCGAAAAGTATCGCAGCCCGATACACCCAAAGCATTGAGTTTCTCCAGCCTGGACCGAAAAGGTCCAACAAGAACGCAGAAAGGGGAACGCCAATGATATAGGTAAAGAATGCAGTGAGAAATAGTAACGCCTGCGGTGGGGCGGTACCACCATACAGACCCAGTTGAGTTTCTACAAGCAACCGTAGGCCATAGAGCAAAGAAGTGGCACCGAAAGCCAGCATCGATCTATCCCTGCGATTCCACCGGAAGATGGAAATAGCCATGGCGGCCAGACCTGCGGCTGAGGCGACCACCGCGAGAACGACATTCCAGAAGTATCCTTGCAGCAGTAGGTTTTGCATTCTAGCCCGACTTCTTCCACGTATCAGGGCATTTGTTAAAGGCTATCTCGAGGACTCAGGATGCCCGGGCGCCTCGGTTCAAAACGTGGGTATAGGTCATGGTCGTCCTGACACCTTTGTGTCCCAACAACTCCTGTGACAGCCCGCGGGCTTGGTGATGCCGGCTTTCAGCCGCACCTCCTTCATGACCCTTTGCAACACGCAGGCACCGGCGTGGTGCCCCCTGCGGACGCCTGTTGCAGGGCAGGTCGAGATCGAGGACGCCGGGACCATCGACTGCCAGCCAAGTTCGGTCGCAGCGTTTAGGCATTTCAAGGGCGCAGGGTGGGAAGACCGATCCGAAGCCCGCCTCGAGGTCCTTCTCCGTGCAGCGGCTGCAGTGGCGTGTACGGAGAGCCTGGCGAACCTGGTCGAGATGCTCAGGCTTGCGGGGCGCATTAGGTGATAAGCTCGTAACCACCATGAAGACACAAGGGCCCGCCGAGATCTCTTGGGGGTAGGAACTCTGTTGCGTCTGGGATGGGAACGGTTCATA
>CAZGRP010000156.1:0-2763 GCA_964527995.1 uncultured Cytophagia bacterium
TGCCCGGTAGCTTGATGTCGTCGGTGTAGACGCCCTCGCCCGTGGTCTTCTTGAGACCGTCGACCAGGGGGGTGCGGACGCCAACGGTGGTTGATCTTTGCTTCGTGGACTTCATTTTGACGACTCCCACGATCGATGGACCGCTGACGACTCAGAGAAGAGGGCGCACGGGTCGCAGCGGTTAGCCACACTCGTCGACTGCCTTCTGTTCACTCACAAGGTGCTCATCTCATCAGAATGAGTTTCCGAACCCCGTTCTCTCCTGCGATGGAATACCGGCAGAAATAGACACCACTGGCGTAGCCGGCACCGGAGAAAGAGAGACGGTACTGGCCTACAGGCTGTATCTCGTCCTTCAACGTCTGCAGGCGCCGGCCCAACAAGTCGTAGAGTTCGATTTGAACGCGACCCCGACGGGGGACGGTGTACTCAATCGTCGTCCGCTCATTGAAGGGATTGGGATAGGCGGACAAGCTCATCTCATGCGTTGCCTCGGGCGCCTCCTCGACGTCATCGATGATGCTTATCACCACGTCGGCTACTACCTCCGCATACGGATCGGGCTCGTAGGAGTATTGGGGCAGGCTGAGGGCGCGATAGAAGAGAGTCAACGTAAAGATGCCTGTCAGAGTAATGTCGATGGCGGTGTCGCCCATGAACCGCTGCCCACTCCCAACAAGGTCCCACCCCCGGCTTTCGTAGGCATAAGCCCGAGCGCGGCCATCATCCCGAAAGACGAGGATCAAAGTCGGGGACGAGCCGCCACCCCACTTCAGCCGCAACCAGGTGCCGGCGCCCATGGTGGTCAGAATGGCCTCGTCGGACCATGCACCTCCGGTTCGCATAGCATGGCGAATTTCGTCCTGAAAGCCCTGCCGCACCCGATAGACGACGTGAAGGGTTCCCCGGGGATCGGCAGCCCAGGCCGCGTAAACGGGCTCAAACGGTGTGGGCACTTGCCGCACTTCCCACTCTCCGGGGACCCGCCGGACGGCCAGCGTCAGTTGGCCTCGGTCAACGAAACCAACAAAGAGGCTATCTTGAGTGCGAAACAGGGAAATCTCTCCAGGCGCTTCGAGCGCAACTTGGGTAACGTCCTCGATCTGCCATCCGGAGGACGACAGGCGTCCATATCGAATCGAGGCCGAAGCGGCGCTCTGGTAGGCCAGGTTGAAGGTGCCGTCGCTGCTCTGTAGGAAACCAGGCGGAAGCGTCATCGCACCCACACTATCGACCGTCTCGATCTGCCACGGTGCCCAGTTACGAAGCTCATATCCCGACGGCGACTGCCGCGCATGTTTCAGCAGGCCCCTGCTCTCGTCAAAGTAAAAGACATCCGTCTGACTATCAGAGGCCGCCACCCGTGGAAAGCGACCGACGACGCCGGCGGTATCCACTTGCTGCACCTGCCAGGAGCCTCCCTGGCCACCCTCTACGACTCCGAAGGCAACTTTCAGATCACCGCTTGTACGATCGAAGAAAGCGGCTGCGTGTTCGAAGAGATGCGGCGAGCGTTCCGCCGCAGAAACCTCCTGACCGACGTCGCCCGCACGATCAACCGTCGTGACCTGCCACTCGCCCTCGGAACTTCTTCGCGCCAACAGCACCTCTTCGTCGCGCCTATCGACGATGGCAGCATAGACAGTGTCAGCTACGACCGTGATGGCCCCGAGGTGCCAGGGCAGAGCCGGAGTCAAAACAACTTCTTCCCGCCACTGCTCGTTTTTGTGGTAGACGTAGCGTGTACTCCACTCCCAGTTGGCGTCCCGCACGCGGTAAAGAATGTGAATGCCGCCTGAAGGATCTACAGAAAGTCCCAGGTTCGAGGCCAAATCGACCGTCGAATCAAAGGGGACGCTGACTACGGAAAGCTCATTGCCTCGAACCTGAAATAGATTTGCGCCATAAACCCAAATCGGGCTACCATCTGGGAGAGTGGCTCCATGTAATTCGTTCGTGGCCGAAGGGAGCGGCGCTTGGAAGTCTTGCCATTCTGTGGTTGAACTCCACACCCGCGTCCAGAAAACGCCGTCCATGGCGACAGCGACAGTTGGGCTCGCCAGGGTGTGCTTGAGGATGCGGATCGACCGGATGAGTCCGGGTAAAACGGCCAAGGTATCGGCACGCCAGGCGTTGTCACGGTAGTCATAAAAGACGATTTTCGACTCCCGCGTCGAATAGTCACGATACCCCGCCACCCAATCGATAATCCTTTCGTCCGACGTCCGGCCTGGCAGTGCGTCAAAATACGGGCTCGTGATGACCGGCATGGAAGAAACCCGCCATCCCCAGCCGCTGTCTCGGACCAGTCTTAGGATGACCTGTCTTGACTGGACATCATCGAAGAAAGCCACCCAGTCCACCCCCGTTCCGCCATCCTCGCGGTCCAGTATGCGAGCTGTCTGGCCGGGATTTGTCAAAATGCTGGCATAGGTTTGGGTCAGTAACAGAGGCCTGGGCGCAAGGATACGAAGGTGACGCCCGGAGAAATACCGCAACTCCCACGACTCGGTTAGATCCGGATCAAAGGAGGCGCCCTTCCCGAACACCCATCCAGACGGGCCATCGTACCCATCGATGACCGAAGCACGCTGACCAACTGCCGGCCCCGCAAACAGAGCAAAGAGAATTGACAACCACAGTCGTTTCATGTTACTCCCCCACGTCGAACAGCCAGACCGTTCGTCTACTCCTCAACCCCCGCGCTCGCCACCCGCTCAATCGCATCCACAATCTTGATGTAGCCGGTGCAGCGGCACATAT
>CAZGRP010000157.1:0-2750 GCA_964527995.1 uncultured Cytophagia bacterium
TTGAACCGTTCGCGCTCCTCCGCGCTGGCCGCAATCTGCCGCGGCAGAAACTTGATCGCGACGTCGCGCTTGAGTTTCGCATCCTCGGCTTTGTAGACCACACCCATGCCGCCCTCGCCGAGCTTTTCGGTGATCTTATAATGAAGTATGCTTTTGCCAATCATATTTTCCAATTCAATTTGGTGCTTTGTCTTTCTGCCGTCCCTTGCTCAGACCCACCTGGCCCAGGTAGGTATCCAGCCAAGCCAACGATTCTTTCACCAGTTCAGTGGAGGGGACAGCATGGCTGCCGTCGTAAACCAGCCATTTCTTTTGGTTCACGGGTGTCCCAAGTAATTCAAAAAAAGGTTCTTGCGAAGTCTCATACGGGAAATAAAAATCGTGTTTTCCGTTCAACATCAACACCGGAAGAGTCACCCGAGGCAGAAAATTGAAAGGATCTGCTTCCGGTCGCGTCCTTTGGAATCGCAACCCGGCCACGGTAAGGATGGCACTCTTAAATCGTTTCTCAAGAGCTAACATTATGGGAGCCATTCGTCCTCCCCAACTCACCCCATAGTAAGCTAACCGATCGGTGTCAATATCATCCCGGGTTTCAAGATAGTCGATAGAGCGTCGCAGGTCTTTCGACCACATGATGACATGGTCTCTGTAGGCGGTGCTTTCATTGGGCATCGATGAGTGCAGGTCGTCCCCGCGCTCGAAGATGCCTTTGTAAATCGGATAGAGAAAAGCCCGGCCGCTTTTTAGAAAGTGGCTGGCAGGTCGGATGTTGGCACTGGAACGCGCGCCAAACCCGCCATCTCCGGGAAAATACACCACGGTTTGATAAGGGGGCATTCCCTGTTTGGGCAGAAACAGATAAGCAATGATCCGGTCACCGCCGTAACCGGCATCCAATGTTACCATTTCCTTTATCCAATCTTCCGGGGAATCGTCTGCTGTTTCGACCCGGGCGTTGAGTGCTGTCTTATCGTAGTCGTACTGCCGCGCCAGGAGGTCAAAGGTTTGCTGCGGCACGGGTTGTTCGCGGCGAAAATCCCGGAACGGCAGCTCGATGGTGCGAGTCAGCATGCTCTGATTCTCCTCGACCTCGAGATATTTCATGCAGCGAAAGCCGTTGGTGGGGGAGCGGTCAAACGCCTGTTGCGTATAAGCATCGCTGAAAGCATAGGGCCGGTCGTTCCAACCACCACCTAAGATGAATCGATGTCCTCTCTGGCTGCTTTCGTTCAGGACCCATTCCCGTACGTTTCCCGCCATATCATAGGTCCCGTAGCGGGTCAAGCCGTGGTACTTGCCCACAGGTGCGGGGCCCACGCCGTCGAGATTGCTCACGGGTATCACGACACCGCTCGCCCAGGTGAGCGCGGTCAGATTCCAGTGAAAAACAGTCGGTAACCTCTTGCCGACAAATTGCGCATATGCTGCGGCTTCGTACCAACTGACGCCAGCGACCGGATAATCTCCGTCGCCGTCCGGATAATCGCCAACTTCCCAGGTGGCGGGCCCGGGGCGGCCCGTTTTATCCTGGAACAGGGCCATCGCCTCTTGCCAGGGAATCTCGCGGCCATCTTTAGTGAAGGGATGTTGCCAGTAGGTTTGCTCTGCGTAGCCCCCACCGTCCACGAACCTCTTATATTCTTTGTTTGTCACTTCATATTTATCCATCAAGAAGCGATTGACATGTTCTGCTTTCAGGTGGTCCAGGCCCGGCATACGAAGTTCCCGCGACGCGCCCTCTACTACAACCATGCCTTCGGGTAGGCTCGAAGGGTCTACGAGCTTGTAGGACTGACTGTCAATTTGTGCCCAGAAAAGATCCTCGACGCTTTGAAAGCCTGTCAATTCCAACTTTAGCCAGGAAAATCCACGCGGGAAACGCAGGCTGTCCAGCGGCGTTTGCCCGAAATACCGCCACTGCGCTGCGCTATCGGCATAAGGCCTGGCATAGACTCTGGCGCCTGCCGGCTCCGAACGGATTTTTACGATCCGCGACACTCTGGGCCAGAGGCTGTTCAAAACGGCGTCGTCCGAAAGATAACGCTCCGCCTCGGTCGCCAGGGTGAACGCACGCCAGGCAGCCGGTCCTTCGCCGGTCCAGGGAATCTGTCCGGCCAGCTCTTCAATCTGAGGGAGGATCTCCTGCCGGGCCCAGTGCACTTTGGCGTTGTGGCGGACCCACCAGGTCGCTAAAAGGCCTATGGCAACAAGCAAAAATATAGCCGAAACAACAACCTTTGGTTTTCGGATCAGTTTTGAGAAAGCAAGCCTTGCTTGCCCGGGTACAGGTGAGGCCACTTCTTGTAAATCGTCCAGGAGTTCAGTGGTGGATGGATAGCGTTCTTCCCGCTCTTTTGCGAGCGACCCGGCAAAGACCAGGTGCAACCCTTCCGGTATCTCCGGGCACAGAACAGAAATGGGTTCCGGTTCTTCATTCAAGATCGAATAAATCACCGCCTGCTCGTAATCTCCTTTAAAGGGCAGCTCGCCGGTCAGCATTTCATACAGCACAACCCCAAACGCCCAGATGTCGGTGCGGTGGTCAACCTCCTCACCGCGCGTTTGCTCCGGCGACATGTAGGCGGCGGTTCCAAGCGTGGTGCCGACTTTGGTGAATTGCGCTCCGCCACGCACCTTGGCCAGGCCGAAGTCCATGATTTTCACCTGGCCATCGTCGGTAATCATGATGTTAGCGGATTTGATATCGCGGTGCACCACGCCCTTTTTGTGAGCGGCTTGCAGGCCGG
>CAZGRP010000158.1:0-2535 GCA_964527995.1 uncultured Cytophagia bacterium
GCAGCGGCGGTTTCTTGCATCTTCCAGTCGTGGGAAACCAACGTCTTCAGGATGAAGTCGCGCTCGAACTCCTCGCGCGCTTCGCGGAGGGTGGGGTAGCCGGCAGGCTGGGAGTGGGAAGGGAGGGTCTTCAACGCCTGCGTGGCTTCGCGGGCGTTGATGGTAGCGCCGTCACTCAGGACCACCAGGCGTTCGATCACATTGCGTAACTGGCGCACGTTGCCAGGCCAGGCGTGCTTCACCAGGACGGAGTAGGCACCGCGAGCCAGCCTCTTTTCCGGCACGCCGTTCTCCTGGCAAAAGAGGGCCAGGAAGTGGTCGATGAGATCGGGAATATCATCACGGCGTTCCCGCAGGGGCGGCACCTCGATGGTGATGACGTTGAGACGATAGAAGAGGTCCTCACGGAAATTGCCCTCCGCCATCTCGGCAACCAAATCCTTGTTGGTAGCGGCGATGACACGCACATCCACTTCAATGGGGCGGTCGCCACCGACGCGCTCGATCACGCCCTCGGCCAGGGCCCGAAGCGTCTTGGCCTGGGTCATCAGGCTCATGTCGCCGACTTCGTCCAGGAATAGCGTGCCGCCGTTGGCCTGCTCGAACTTTCCGCGGTGAGACGTGCTCGCTCCGGTGAAGGCACCCTTCTCGTGGCCGAAGAGTTCGCTCTCGATGAGGGCTTCCGGGATAGCGGCGCAGTTGACAGCCACAAACGGACCGGCCGCCCGGCTGCTGTTGTGATGGATGGCGCGGGCGATCATCTCCTTGCCGGTACCGTGTTCTCCAACAATGAGCACCTTACTCTGCGAGCCGGCTGCTTTGTCGATGAGCCGATAGATTCCCTGCATTGCCGGGCTGGAACCGACCATGCGATAGCGCTCGCGCGCCTCCTCCAGAAGGCGGTCTCGCTGGCGCAGCAGAAGCGCTTTCTCCAAGGCATTGCGCACCGTCAGCAGCGTGCGCTCCGCCTCCAGGGGCTTCTCCAGAAAATCATACGCCCCCAGTTTGGTGGCCTCCACTGCCGTACGGATGGTCCCCTTGCCGCTGATGATGACCACCGGCACCTCGGGATGTTCTGCTGCTGTCCGCCGCAGTACGTCCAAGCCGGGCACCCGCGGCAAGTCGAGATCCAGCAGCACCAAGTCGACCGGCTTACGCGACAGAAGGTCGAGGGCGGCTTTGCCGTCGCCGGCTTCCTCGGCCGCGTGGCCAGCGTAGTCGAGAATTTCCTTCAGGCTTTCGCGTACATGCGGATCGTCGTCAACGATGAGGACGGTGGGACGTTGGGAAGGCATGATGTTTCCTTTTTGCAACGTATTTGGAAATTAGGAAACAGAATTTAAGAATAGGAGCAGGGACCCCTGGCGGTCAATCTCTCTCACTTGCAGGTGGAACGGCAAAAAGCCAGCGATCGAAAGCCGCTTCTCTTCCAGAGACGGCGGACCTGAAACAAATTGCGATTCCCCGGCTCACCCAACACTCCAGCACCTCGAGACTCGACCACCTCGTCAACCCATCACTTCATTACCCCAATAATATCAGTGTATTATTTTGTGACGGGAAGGTAGATGCAAAACGCCGAGCCGACTCCCACCTCGCTCTCCACCTCAACGTAGCCGCCGTGATCTTCTACAATCTTCTTTACGATCGCCAGGCCCACGCCGGTACCATGTTCCGATTCCGTGAAGTCAAGGTCGAAAAGGCGCGCGCGGTGAGTGTCAGGGATGCCGACACCGGTGTCGAGTACTTCGAGCACCACATAGCTGTGAGACTGCGTATCAGGCGAGATATGCAAGTCCTGTGCCACCTGTGTTGCGATGGTCACGCGCCCGCCATCGGGCAAGGCGTTGACGGCATTGGCGATCAGATTCTCCAGCACAGACTGCATCTGCTCCTGGTCGATACGTACCAGCGGCAGTTCGGCGTCCAATTTAAATTCCAATTGGATATCGGGCGGTAGCCCCTGGCCAATGGTCTCGCCCACCGACCGCAGAAAGGCGTTCAGGTCCACTTCGACCAGAGTCGGTTTTTCGATGTTGACAAATTTCATGAAATTACGTGTCACACGCCGCAGGTACTCGATCCGTTCAATGATCCGTGAACTGTAGCCGTCGAATTCGGCCGCCACCTCCGGATAGCGCTCGCGGTACTCCATCTGCAGACGCTGCAGTGTGAGGAGAATGCTGGTCAGCGGATTCTTGATGTCATGAGCCACACGCCGCGCCATCATCCCCCAGGTTCTGCTCCGCTGCAGCTCTACCTCCCGTGAGCGGTTTTCGAGGACCACCAGCCAATGGGGCTTTTGGTTGCGGTCGAGGGGGATCGGATCGGCTACCACGCGAATCTGGCGCCGAACTCCGTCAAGCTCGAGATCGAGATAGTCCTCCTGGTGATGGGCCGGTAGAGCCGTCGCCTGCCGCAGAAAAGAGACCAGACAGGGCATCGACTGCAGGACCTCGTCGAACCGGGCACGGGGCCTTGTCCCCAGGCCGTTCAACCGCAGCCATTGACGCAGGGTGCCGTTCATCATCGCGA
>CAZGRP010000159.1:0-2515 GCA_964527995.1 uncultured Cytophagia bacterium
GGTCCGCATTCGGCCCGGCGGGGTCTGGAGTAAGCGCCCGCATTCCATCCCGGAACGGATGCATCTGGTTGGCAGGGATCTTGTTGTTTGGGTACGGCATCCGCGTGCCATCTGCCCTCGTGGAGAATGGGTCGTAAATGGTGATGAAGTCGCCGGCTTGGGTTGTGGCGTTGCTGAAATCGCCCTCCCAGTTCGCCAGTGTCGGCACCGTGCCTCGCGCGAACCTCGCCTGGCGCAGGCGGTAGCCTTCGTAAGAGGTGAACCAGAAGGTCTTGTTCTTGATCACCGGGCCGCCGGCCGAAAAGCCATACTCGTTGCGGATCAACTGGCTCGCCTTGTTGCCGTCTTCGCGACGTCGGGCGCGCAAACCGCCGAAGTTGTTCCGGTGTGTCCAGAACACGGCCCCGTGCAGATCGTTCGTCCCACTCTTAGTCACCAGCGTGATCGTAGCCGGACGCGAATTGCGTGCGTTTGAACCGGTGGTCTCAATGCGGAACTCCTGGATCGTGTCCAGTCCGGGCTGGACTCGAGCCATGCCGCCGCCAAACCGGTCCACCAACGAAATACCGTCAAGGGTCATCTCCGCCGAACCAACTTTCATGCCGTTGACACGGGGATTGCCGCCACCCTCTACACCGGCTGTGAGCGTGAATAAGTTTGTCACGAATCGCCCGTTCAGCGGCAGATCGCGGATCCGTTGAGCGTCTTTCACGTCTCCCACATCCATGCCCACAGTTGTGACGACCGGCGCAGCGCCGGTGACTTCGACCACCGTGTCAACACTGCCCACCTCCAACTGTGGATCGATCGACAGGATCTGCCCGGCTTGAAGCTCGAAACTGGTTTCCCATTTCCGAAAACCGGCAGCCTCAACCGTCAGCGTGTACTTGCCGAGAGGGAGAGCGCCTAATTCGAAAATCCCGACCCCGGAGCTCTCCGACTGACGGACGATGCCCGTGTCTTGATGCGTCAGCGTGATCTTGGCTCCTGGAATCGCCGCGCCCGTGGCATCCATCACGGTTCCCTTGACCGTGCCAAGTCCGGTCTGGGAAAACGCAATGGCCGCCAACAGGCCGGTTACCAAGAGCGCGGCGACCACGAGCCGTTGCGTGCCGTAAAGCGTTTTTCTCATACTTTTCAGCCTCTCGTCTTTGGTTTGCCTGGGTTGAATGACACTGGCCCCCTTCCACTGCCGCGGAACGACCGGCAGCAACCCCAGGAAGGCCTCACTTTCTTGCATGTTCGACAGTAAGCTGCTTCTGAACAGGTGGTTCCCTGATTCTGCAAGACCATCATCTGTTGGTACCAACAGCTGTCTGGATCAGACTACATGAACTTGGGCCTCTTGTCAACGCAAAATTTCAAGATGAATCTGTAGAGACCGTCCGGAAGTTGGCGAACCGCGCGAATCTTCCTTGCAGGGATACAGAGAAGTTAACCTTCCCAACCACTTCCAGGGCGAATCGCGGCCCTCCCGCCGCACACAGGGAAGAGGCAAAAAGCCCAGAGAGCCAGCCCGTGAGCCCCTTTCCCCGGGTCAGCCGTTCTTCGGTGGCAGAGCCTGCTGAGGGCCACTCCGTCCGGTCGGAAGGGCCGATTCCTCTCTCGCTTGTTTAACTGACCGGCGTCCCGTCACCCTCTCTGAGCGTGAAGAAGCGGTCGGGCTCCGGCGCCGGCCACCTTTCGCTCCGCCCGTTCGGCCACACCACCAACACGCCCTCGATTGGCGCCGCGTCAAGGTCGGCGTCTGTCCCCAGGCCGAAATGCACCCGCGGGTCGTTGGCACTAAAATAGCTGCCGTCCACCGAAACCCGGCGCCACATCGGTTTTCTCCCTCTCCGGAGCAGGGCCACCTTTGTACCGAGCGCGTCCCGGTTCACCGTCACGCCTATTAGGCGGAGTTCCAGCCAGTGGTTGCGGTTACCGATCTGATTCAGCAGCAGCCGCATGGGACCGTTGCAGTTGGCCACCACTATGTCGATGTCGCCATCGTTGTCGATGTCGCCGAAGGCCGCTCCCCGGCCGACTTCCCGTACCTGGAAGTAAGGTCCCGCGCCGGCCGAGACGTCCACGAACCGGCGCCCTCCTTCGTTGCGGAAGAGCTGGTTTTTCTGCTTGTAGGGAAAACTTTCGCCGCCGGAGCCGCCGTCCATCATCACGAGGCCGTTGTTGACGAAAATGTCCAGCCACCCGTCGTTGTCGTAGTCGAACCACAAAGCCCCGAAACCGGTGATCCCCCGGCTCGTATGAGCCAGGCCATAGACATCGGTCGAGTCAAAAAAGTTACCGGTCCCGTCGTTGAGGTACAACGTGTGCGTCTCCTGCTGGATGTGGGCAAGGAAGATGTCGATGTCCCCGTCCCCGTCGAAATCCTCGGCGGAGACGCCCATGCTCGCTTCGGTGTCGCCCTCGTCGTTGTAAGCCGCCCCCGCCATCAACGCCATGTCTTCGAAGCGGCCGTCCCGGTAGGTCCACATCTGATTGGGCGTCTCGTCGTTGGCCACGTAAATATCGA
>CAZGRP010000160.1:0-2465 GCA_964527995.1 uncultured Cytophagia bacterium
AATTCCCGATTCCCAGCTCCTAATTCCTGATAGCAGATACCTGATACCCAACCAACCAGTCGGAGGACCCATGTGTCTTGCGATCCCTGGCAAAGTGGTCGAAATCTACGAGGAGAATGGCCTGAAGATGGGGCGCATCGACTACGCCGGCACAGTCAACACCGCCTGCCTGGAGTACGTGCCCGGAATCGAGGTGGGCCAGTATGCTATCGTCCATGCCGGCTTCGCCATCAGCGTGGTGGATGAGGAGGAGGCGCGGAAGACGTACGCCGTGTGGGAGGAGATGGTACAGGCGGCTGCCAAGGAGGGCACCGACATCTTCGGCATGCCGCTCGACGACAAGAAAGAGGACCAGAGTGGGGAGGACCAGCCATGAAATACCTGGATGAATATCGCGATCCGGTTATCGCCCGGCGCATCGTCGAGGAGATCCGCGCCGTCACCACCCGGCCGTGGGTGATCATGGAGATCTGCGGCGGACAGACCCACTCGATCATCAAGAACGGCATCGACCAGGTGATCCCGAAGGAGATCGAACTGGTGCACGGGCCGGGCTGCCCGGTGTGCGTCACGCCCCTGGAGCTGATCGACAAGGCCGTGCGAATCGCCTCGCGCCCGGACGTCATCTTCACCTCCTTCGGCGACATGCTGCGCGTCCCGGGCTCGGAGAAGGATCTCTTCGTGGTGAAATCCGAAGGCGGCGACGTCCGCATCGTCTACTCGCCCCTGGACGCGGTGAAGCTCGCCCGCGAGAATCCTGACAAGAAGGTGGTGTTCTTTGCGGTCGGCTTCGAGACCACGGCGCCGAACAATGCCATGGCAGTGTGGCAGGCGCACCGGGAGGGGCTCACCAACTTCTCCATTCTGGTCTCCCACGTTCTGGTGCCGCCAGCGATGAAGGCCCTGCTTTCGTCGCCGCGCAACCGGGTGCAGGGCTACCTGGCCGCCGGGCATGTCTGCACCGTCATGGGGTGGGAGGAGTACGAGCCTATCGCCGCCGAGTACAAGGTGCCCATCGTCGTCACCGGCTTCGAGCCGATGGACATCCTCGAAGGCATCCTGATGGTGGTGACGCTGCTGGAGCGCGGCGAGGCAAAGGTGGAGAACCAGTACACCCGCGTCGTGCGCCGCGAGGGCAACCGGCCGGCCCAGGAGCTGATCCGGCGGGTGTTCGAGCTGGCCGACCGCAAATGGCGCGGCATCGGCGAGATCCCGGCCAGCGGTCTGCGCCTGCGTCCCGAGTTTCGCGCCCACGACGCCGAGGCAGTGTTCGACCTCGGCGAGCTGCGCGTCGAGGAGCCTCCGGAGTGTATCAGCGGTATCATCCTGCAGGGGCTGAAGAAGCCGTACGAATGCGACGCCTTCGGCAAGCAGTGCACCCCGCAGACCCCCCTCGGCGCAACCATGGTGTCTGCCGAAGGAGCGTGCGCGGCGTATTATGCGTATAGCCGGCATGGGGTGGGAGCGTAGGGTGTGGAGTGTGGAGCGTAGGGCGTCGAGGGTGTAGTGTGGAGAGTCGAGTGTGAAGAGTGGAGGACTGGAAGACTGGAGCGCTGGAGCACTGCAAACACATGCACCACATCACTCCGTCACTCCATTATTCCATTACTCCGCGCTCCACCCTCGACCCTCGACGAACAACAGCCCAACAGAGACTGACATGACTAAATCGCAGAACGATGCCATGAAACAAGACCTTGCCCCGGAAGACTTCGCCCAGTGTCCGTTGCCGATCCGGGCCCACGATACCATTCAGCTCAGCCACGGCAGCGGCGGAAAGATGATGAACGATCTGATCGGCAAGCTGTTTCTGTGGGCCTTTGACAACCCGTATCTCAACAAGCTGGACGATCAGGCGGTGATCGAGCTGAACGGCACACGGCTGGCGATCAGCACCGATTCCTTTGTCGTGGATCCGATCTTCTTCCCAGGCGGTGACATCGGTGAGCTGGCCGTCAACGGCACGGTGAACGATGTCAGCATGAGCGGCGCCCGGCCGCTTTTCTTGAGTGCCGGCTTTGTTCTGGAAGAGGGTTTTTCTTTGGACGAGCTACGCCGGATCGTCGAGTCGATGCGGGCTGCCGCCAAGGCCGCCGGGGTGACCATCGTCACCGGCGACACCAAGGTGGTCAACAAGGGCAAGGGCGACAAGGTATTCATCAACACCACCGGCATCGGTCTGATCGAGCACGACTTGGTGGTCTCGTCGACCAACTTGCAGCCGGGCGACATCCTCCTGCTCAGCGGCACCATCGGCGATCATGGCATGGCGATCCTGTCGCGCCGCGAAGGCCTGGCGTTCGAGACACCGATCGAGAGCGACACCGCGCCACTGAACGGGCTGGTGGAGGAAATTCTCGAGGCAGGCGGCGAGGCGGTGCACGCCCTGCGCGACCCCACCCGCGGCGGGCTGGCAGCCACCTTGAACGAGTTCGCCTCCGCCTCGAAGGTGGGCGTGCGCATCC
>CAZGRP010000161.1:0-2462 GCA_964527995.1 uncultured Cytophagia bacterium
GTAGTGGAGTTCTGGATTGATGGAGGGTAGGAGTGCAACGGGCGCTGAAACTCCAACACTCCAGTCCTCCATTGCTCCATGACTCCGGGGGCCGTAGACGAAGGAGTAGTGGAGATCTGGATTGATGGAGAGCCCCGTCTTACGAGGAACTCCAACACTCCAATGCTCCATTCCTCCGCCCTGAGTCGACAACAAGGTACGACCGACACGGAGAAAGCAGATCCGGCTCGGCTTGATTGACACCACCTTCGTCCTTGCCTACATCGCCCTGCTGGTGGTTCTTGGCTGGCGCACGCGGCTGCGGGGCAAGACCGAGGCGGATGAGTTTCTCGTCGCTGGCCGGCATTTGTCGCTGCCCGCCTTTGTGGCCACGCTGGTCTCCACCTGGTACGGCGGCATCCTCGGAGTGGGGGAGTACTCCTACAGCTACGGCCTGTCGAACTGGCTCGTTTTCGGGGTGCCGTACTACCTGTACGCCGTCGTCTTTGCCCTCTTTCTCGCCGGTCGTGCTCGCCGCGCCCGGCTCTACACCATCCCCGACCAGCTCGACAGGGCCTACGGCAGGTCGGCCAGCATCGCTGGCGCTTTCTTTGTCTTTATCACCAGCATCCCGGCGGCCTACGTGCTCATGCTCGGCCTGCTGCTGCAGGTGATGTTCGGCTGGCCGCTGACGCTGGGCGTCGTCCTGGGGGCGCTCTTCTCCCTGTTTTATGTCTACCTCGGCGGCCTGCGCTCGGTGGTGCGCACCGACCTGCTCCAGTTCGGTTTGATGTTCGGCGGCTTTGCGGTGCTGCTGCCGCTGGCGGCTGCGACGTACGGAGGATTTGGCTTCCTCAAAGCCAATCTCCCGGCCAGCCATTTCACCTGGCACGGCGGCAACCCGCCGCAGTACATCTTCGTCTGGTACGTCATCGCCGCCAGCACGCTGGTGGAGCCGGCGTTCTACCAGCGCTGCTTTGCCGCCCGCGATGAGGGTACTGCGCGCCGCGGCATTCTGCTCTCCGTCCTCTTCTGGATCTGCTTCGACTTTCTGACCACCTTCACCGGCCTCTACGCCCGTGCCAGCCTGTCGCCGCTCGACAATGCCGCTCTGGCCTACCCGGCCCTCGCCAGCCAGCTCCTGCCGGCGGTCCTGAAGGGCCTCTTCTTCGTCGGCATGCTGGCCACGGTCATGTCCACCATCGACAGCTACAGCTTCGTGTCGGCGCTCACTATCGGCCGCGACTTCATCTGGCGGCTGCGGCGGGAGCCGGCAGCGGACCGGCTGCCGTTCTACACTCGCCTGGGTCTGCTGCTCAGTGCGGCGGCCGCGGTTGGTTTGGCCCTGTGGTCGCAGTCGGTGGTCGACCTGTGGCACGACCTCGGCAGCCTGACCACACCGGCGCTGCTGGTTCCCCTGGCCGCCAGCTTTTCATCGCGCCACCGCCTGAGGCCGCGCTGGGCCCTGGCCTGCATCCTTGCCAGCGCAGGGATTACGGGCTTCTGGATGCTGACAAAGTCGGCAAGCCTCCTCGGCGGTGCCGGTCACTACCTGCTCGGGATCGAGCCGATCTACGTCGGCCTTGCGGTTTCATTGGGTTTCTTCCTCCTGGACCGGGTGACGAGGTCCCGTGCGTCCGTAGACAGAGAATCTACCACGGGTAGACACGGATGAACACGGATTTCCTCGACCCAGTCGTGCCGTGATTCTCCGGATTCAAGGAGGGTTTTTGCGTCGCCTGACGGCCGGCGAGACGGTCTGCAGCCTGTAACTGCGGCAGATTAGCCGCCATCTTCTGTTGGATAGTCGGTGCATATGGTCGCCTCAGTGGCTTTGACCGCTTGGAAGGTGGGTCTCGATTTGTTGGTGTGCCGGCCTGAACGTCTGTTTGGAGCCGGTTACGGCGGTGATAGACGATGACGACTACTGGCTGAACTCGTCGCCAGGGTGCTTGGGCTCCTCACGCTTCCCTCAATTCTGACTACATTGCGAAAAAAATGCTTGACAGAAGCGAGATAAAAAGGTAGATTCTCGTTGTCGATTTGGGCCTGGATGGACGATACAGGCGGAGGAAAAGGCCTTCCTCATGGAGGCTGGTGATTGTTCCCTTCGTTTGAACTTTGTACTTCTATCTTTTTCCAGAAGGCAGCACTGTCAACATCGGGAAGGTGAATTCAGAGTTACCACACCCAGTTGTCAGTTGCGCTGACGGCCAAGCAGTGTGGGCAGTGCAGATGCTGAGGCTTCGTTGGTGTGATAGATAGACGCCTGTGAATCTCACAAGGAAACTAGTGATTCTCGGGGCGTTGCTCTGGGTACTCGCAGGATCGGTGGGGTGCATGAAGAAGATTGTGGCTTCGCCCCCCGAAGAGAACTGGTGGGAGGCAGCGCCAGCCTGGGTAAGAATCAGAGGCTATGACCGTTGGATAAGAGTTACCTCGGTCAGTCGAGACTCCGTCTTCGGCGTGATGTCTGACGTAGC
>CAZGRP010000162.1:0-2399 GCA_964527995.1 uncultured Cytophagia bacterium
CCACCATCCCAAACCCCTGGCTGTTGTGATCGCCCAGGCCGCACTCCCAGGCCACCCTCATCAGCTCGATGCTGCCGCGCAGCGTAAACCTGGTCTCGAACCCCTTGACCTCAGTGGCCTGCGGCGTGCCCTCCTTGAGGGTGATCTTCTTCGACTTCGGCCGCTCCTCCGGATCGAGGAGAAACTGCAGGCGGTCGTCGCCAGGGGCTCGTCCGTGGATGATGGCGTGCTTCTGCAGCAGGTTTTGCCGAATGGCTTCGGAGAGCTCGGCATCGCCGGGGCGATAGTAGTATTTGCTCATCTTTCCACCATACTCTCGCGCCGTGCTGACGACGATGGGCGAGAGGGTCTTGAAGCGCGTTTCTTCGGAAAAGCGCGGCATCTCGAGCGCCTCGACCTGGTGGATGACGAAGCCGGCACGCACACCCATGGCAGCAATCTCCAGCCGAGTGTCCTGAAACAGGCCCATGACGAAATACTGGACAAAGTCCTCCATCATCGGGCTGGCGATCTGCAGGCTCCACGGCCCGGGCCGGGTGCCGATCAGGCGGCCGTCTTCGAAGCGCGCCCCCGGAATCCACAGCCGCGAGAAAGTGAACAGCTTCATCAGCCGGCCGCTGGGTGCCGGGTAGCCGCGATCGTGGAGAAACTCGGCATAGGCCGGCGACGCCTGCGACAGGATCTTATAGATGGCGGCCGACAGCGGGTACTGGTAGTTGACGGGCACGGAGGCGTGCCGCTTTTCGGGGTGCAGGGTAAGTCGGATGCGCATGGTCTCTATCCCCGGGGTTTAGAAATTGGGAATTGGTCCGCTCGCAGCTGCACCGGAGCCAGGACTCTTGTCTGGGCCCGGATGACAAGGGCAGAACTTTCGTTGTTGCGTGGTCCTCTGTGCCACTTCGCGGAGCTCCATCCGCCAGCGTCCGGCAGTGGTCGCCTCGAGCCGGTGCACGGTCTCACTCATCGGTTGCGGCTCGACACCGCTTTTCGGCGCGATCCCCGTCGAAGTACGGCCGGAAGCGGACGAATTCGAAACGGCTGATGCGGGCGCCATCTTCACGATCCTCGACGATACGCCGGGTGGTCGAGGCGACGCAGGGAATGCCGCGGTCTTCGGCCAGCCGGACGAATTGGTAGACGAAGGTCATCTCACCCATGACGTGGACTGTTGCGGCCCGCGACGAGTCGCCGACGGTTTGCAGGCAGGCTTGCAGGAACTCGGCTGCCAGCTCCTGGATGCGCTCGAGCGGCCAGTCCGGCGGGATGTCGGGAAAAGCGAGATCGACGATCTCCCCGTACTGGGCCAGCGCCCGTTGCCGCTGGGAGGCGGGCCAGTCTGTCGACGGGTGGTTAGAGAGGTTGATGAGCATGGGTGGGGACTCCTGGGAAAAATATTGCCAAGATTCCATCACACTATGAGTTCGATCACTTCGCTGCTGATCCACTGGGCGTCTCTTGCGAGCCGTTCGAGAGAGCGGTGGTCTTTCTTTACCTGTGCCAGCAACTCCTGGTAGGGTTGGATGAGCTTCCACTGCGGCCCAACGACGTAGCCGCCGGGCGCCTCGGCGATGAGGCCCTGTTTCCAGAGCGGGGCCAGGTACTCCTCCCGAAGCACCTCTTCAGATGTAAGCCCCCGGCTCAGGTCCCAGTACTCGTTCCGCAAGATGCTGCATAGCTCGGCCAGGGCAACAGGACCTCTTTGCGCAAGTAGGTCAATGACGGCTTGGCTCAGGCGACCCAACGCCAGGGGCATCACCGGCAGATCCACCCAGTAGCCGTTCTCCGCGGTGAAGCGCACGCACTTCTCGGCATTCGGGTTCTCGGCCTGGACGTAATACAGGCGGGCCACGTCGCCGGAGAGCGTCGCGGCCAGCTCGAGCGCGAAGTTGATGACGTTGTTGCCACCGGTGAGGTTGAGCCACATCTCGTGGCCCTGGCCGCCCACCCCAGCCAGGGCCGCCACCACCTGGATAACCCGTTCGTAAGTGGTGCGGATGTCGCGCCGGTCTACCTCGCACCAGAAGACGGTACCCTGGGGCCGACCGCCACTGATGGCCGGCCACTCGCGGCGGAGCAGCCGACGAAGGATGTCTTTCATCGGCCCGGCCTGCACCCGTGGGGCTGTGGCGATCCTCCCCGGGGGGTTGTCCACGAAGTCGAAGGCCGGGATTTCTCCGCCCAACACCTCCTTGGTCGTGAACAGGACCACAGCCTGAATGTCGCCGACCTTCTCGCCAGCCTCCCGTTGTTTCGCCTCGCCAGAGCGGGCAAAGAAGCGCCGGTCGTCATCGTTCCAGCGCTGGTAGCGGTGCGCCAGGTAGGAGATGGGTCCAGTGATGGCCCCGGCGGAGCGGCCAAGGCCCATGAGATGATAGGTGCCCATGCTGTTCGCTCCTTTT
>CAZGRP010000163.1:0-2360 GCA_964527995.1 uncultured Cytophagia bacterium
ATGGTGTCTGCGATCTAGGCCACAACCAAGGCTGGGTCAGCGTTGGCATCAGCCATGATACGGCCCAATTTGCCGTCAACACCACCCGAAGCTGGTGGTACGAAATGGGGCAGCCAGTCTATTCCTCTGCCCATGGGCTGCTGATGACGGCCGATGGCCGCGGGAGTCATGGATAGCTAGTTCGTCTGTGGAAACTGGAACTGCAAAAACTGGCTTATGAATTAGTCCTGAGCGTCCGTGTGTCTCACTTCCCTCCCCGAACCAGCAAATGGAATAAAATTGAGCATCCCCTGGTTAGCTACGTCGCTGAGAATTGGCGCGCCCAACCCTTGATCACCAGGGAGACGGTGGTCAATCTCATTGGTCACGCCAAAACAAAAACAGGACCTGAAACTAAATCGAAGCTTGACGAAACCATCTATGAAAGGATGTGATTTTTCCCCGCGTCCTTGGTTCAGGTTATTCGCAACGATTTCCTCCTGCGCTTCGAAGTTGGAGACCTGGCGCAGGGGTTCAGAACAAGGGAGGAGAGATTATGACAGAGTTACCAGTTCGCTCGCTCAACGGCGAAGTCACGCTGCTCAACGACGAGGCATTGGACGACATTCGTGGCCGGGTACGTGGTCCGGTCGTGCTGCCTGGCGACGCCGATTACGACGGGGTGCGCCGGATATGGAACGCGATGATCGATCGTCGTCCGGCTGTTATCGTGCGCTGCACCGGGACGGCCGACGTGCTGCACGCAGTACGGTTTGCCCGGCAACATGAATTGCTGACGTCGATACGCGGGGCGGGTCACAATATCGCCGGCAAGTCGCTGCACGATGGCGCGTTCTTGATCGACTTGAGCGCTATGGGCTCCGTCGGGGTCGACCCGGAAGCACGCTTGGCTGTGGCCGGCCCCGGGGCCACCCTCGGCGATGTGGATCACGAGACCCAGGCTTACGGGTTGGCAGTACCCACTGGGATCAATTCCACCACAGGCATTGCAGGGCTGACTCTGGGTGGCGGCTTCGGGTGGCTCAGTCGAACGCACGGCCTGACCATCGACAACCTCATAGCCGCCGAAGTGGTTACTGCCGCGGGCGAGCGTCTGCGGTGTGATGAGAATCATCACGCTGACCTGTTCTGGGCGACGCGTGGGGGTGGCGGGAACTTCGGGGTCGTGACGTCGTTCGAGTTCAAGCTGCATCCTGTGGGCCCCGAGCTGATGTCCGGCCCGATCGTCTTTCCCTTCTCCCAGGCTGAGTCGGTGCTGCATTCGTACCGCGAATTCTGCGCGAGCTGCCCCGACGAGCTGACCGTATGGGCGGTGATGCGTGACGCGCCTCCGCTGCCTTTTCTCGCGCCGGAGGTTCATGGGACGAGAGTGTTGATCCTGGTTGGTCTCTACAACGGTCCCATGGATGCGGGAGAAGAGGCATTGGCCCCGCTGCGTGAGCTGGGTCGGCCCATCGCTGATGGCTTCGGGCCGCATCCCTTTGTCGGGTTTCAGCAGGCTTTCGATCCGCTGCTGACGCCAGGCGCACGCAATTACTGGAAGTCACACAACTTCACCGAGCTGAGCGACGGGCTGATCGACAAGCTGGTGGACTATGGCTCCAGGCTGCCCAGCCCGCAGTCGGAGATCTTCATTGCGCAAATGGGAGGGGCGACCAACCGAGTGGCGCCTGAGGCCACCGCTTATCCGCACCGGGACGTGGAGTTCATCATGAACGTGCACACACGCTGGGACGATGCGCGCCAGGATGACGCCTGCGTCGCGTGGGCGCGAGAGTTTTACGACGCTACCAAGACTTTCGCCACCGGCGGCGTGTACGTCAACTTCATCAGCGAAGATGAAGACCGGGTGGAAGGCGCGTACGGCGCAAATTACGATCGGCTCTCGAAGGTGAAGGCCAAGCACGACCCGGACAATTTCTTCCGTCTGAACCAGAATGTCGCTCCGAGCTGATCGACAAACCTGCCGATCTGAGCAAGGCGCGCCTCCGTGTCGCCCATCCGTCCGACGATCTGGTTGCAGTCACCAGAGTCAATCGAGAGGGACTGGGATCCGAGGTCCTGGGCGAGTTCAAGGATCGCAACGGGTTCGACGGTGTCGTGCGCGGTCACATGCGAGGGACCTAGCACCTGGAGTTCACCCGGAAGCGGTCATTCTTGAGGCTGAGGTCAAACGTTAGCCCTTAGAATTCCAAAGGGTCGGATACCCCGCCGCCAAGGGCGGCCAGTCCCTCCCTAATCTGTCCCCATGCCCAGGACCCGCCTCCACCGGCGCCGCCTAACACCCTTCAATCCGCTCCCGCAGATACTCCAGCAACCGATCCGTCCCCATGCGCTCCTGCTCCATCGAGTCGCGCTCG
>CAZGRP010000164.1:0-2323 GCA_964527995.1 uncultured Cytophagia bacterium
GTACCAGGCGGCTCTTATAAGCTGGTGGGCAACGGTGCTCCGACCACCCTCGAGGTTCAGTTGGAGCCTTATTTCATCGACAAGTACGAAGTCAGTAACCGGCAGTTCCGGGACTTCATTCTGGCGGGCGGATATACGAACCGTGCCTTCTGGAAATATCCGTTTGTTAAAAAGGGTCGGACGCTCTCCTGGGAAGAAGCCAAATCGTTTTTCACCGATCGCACCGGACTTCCCGGGCCCCGAACCTGGGTCAATCAAGAATATCCAGCCGGCCAGGACAACTATCCAGTTACAGACGTTTCCTGGTACGAGGCCGCGGCCTACGCCGCATTTTCCGGTAAACGTCTGCCGACGATTTTCGAATGGGAGAAAGCAGCCAGAGACGGCGCCTATACTCACCACGATGGCGTGGTCATGCCGTGGGGCTACGTGGCCCCGGGTCAGACCGCAGAGCGGCGAGCCAATTTTAGTGGACAAGGACCGGCGCCCGTTCATAGCTTTGCATTTGGCCTCAGTCCCTTTGGCTGTTACAACATGGCGGGCAACGTCAAAGAATGGTGCCTGAACGAGATGACCGGAGGCTATGTGGCCACCGGCGGATCCTGGCAGGATCCCATCTATCTCTTCGCTCAATTTGCCGCTTTCGATGGATTTTATTCTTCGGGTGCGCTTGGTTTCCGTTGTGCCATTGGCCCCAACGGCGCGGGCGTGCAGGGGGCAGGGCGCATCGATCTTGACGAACGCACGCCTGTTTACAAGCCGGTGGATGAACGCACCTTCAGGAGTTTCCTGAGCCATTACAGGTATGACAGGAGACCCGTACAGGCTGAAATAGTCGAAACGAAACAAACATCAGACTGGACGCGGCAAAAGCTGAGTTTCCCCGGCCCGCGCGGGGATCGCATTCTGGCTTATCTTTATCTGCCCCGACGTGCAGCCACGCCTTATCAGTGTCTCATTTATGTCCCAAGTAGCAGCGTGTTTGTGGGGGAAACGGTGGCTCGTGAGGTAGAATTTGTCCTGGCCCCTCATATTAAATCCGGTAGAGCGGTACTGTCTGTGGTGCTGAAAGGTATGACCGAGCGCGAGTGGGGGCCTGAGCACGTGCCGCCCCCTCCGACATCGGTGCGTTTCCGTGAGGAGATGGTGCTCCATGCTACCGAGTTGCGCATGGGCATCGACTATCTCGAGACGCGCGATGACATCGACATGAACAAGCTGGCCTACGTGGGGTTGAGCTGGGGGTCTGGTTCACGGCTGGGCTTTGCGGCGCTCGACGACCGATTTCGCGCCGTGGTGTTCATCGGCGGTGGCATCGACGAGCGCGTAAAGCCGACGCTACCGGAGGCGGACAACGTCAACTTCGCCCCGTACATCAAACCGCCCAAATTGATGGTGAACGGCAAGTACGATGAAGAGCACATCTGGTATACGCGCGGCCTGCCGCTGTATAACCTGTTGCGCGAGCCCAAAAAAATTGTGCTTCTCGAGGGAGGCCACTTGCCAGCAGCCGAACTGCGGGTACCGGTGATCAACGCCTGGCTGGATGAAACCCTGGGACCGGTGAAGTTTTGAATCCTCAAACATGGTAAGGTGTGTTGAAGCATGCTTGATAAAACCATATCGCATTACAAGATTGTAGAGAAACTCGGCGCCGGCGGGATGGGCGTGGTGTACAAAGCTGAGGATACTAGTTTGGATCGGATGGTAGCGATCAAATTTTTGCCCCGACAAATTGCTGCCAGCCCTACCGAGCGGAAACGTTTCCAGATCGAAGCCAAAGCCGCCGCCGGACTGAACCATCCCAATATCGCCACCATTTATGCCATCGAGGAACACGATGATGAAATATTTATTGTCATGGAATATATCGAGGGTCGGGAATTGCGTGAGATTGTTAACACCCCCCTCGAGGGGGGTGCCAGAAGGGCGGGGGGTGTTTTACCACTCGAAGACGTAGTAAATTACGCCACCCAAATCGCCGAAGGACTGCAGGCGGCGCACGAGAAAGGCATCGTGCACCGGGACATCAAATCCTCAAACATTATGATCACCGAGAAGGGCCAGGTCAAAATCATGGATTTCGGGCTGGCGAAGATTCGCGGCAGCGCCCAGTTGACAAAGGTCGGTACAACCCTGGGCACGACGGCCTACATGTCTCCGGAACAGGCGCAAGGTTTGGAAACGGACCAGCGGACGGACCTCTGGGCGTTTGGGGTGGTGCTCTATGAAATGCTGACCGGCGAACTGCCTTTTGAAGGGGATTACGAGCAGGCGGTGATTTACTCGATTCTGAATGAAGAGCCCAAAGCGGTTGAGCTTT
>CAZGRP010000165.1:0-2298 GCA_964527995.1 uncultured Cytophagia bacterium
ACGGCCACGCTGCCCCCGGTCCGGCTCCCATGCGCCAGGTCACCATTCACGACTACCTGGCCACCCTCTACCGCGGGCGCTGGCTCATCATCGGTGTCTTCCTGGCGACCATGGCAGGCGTCGTCCTCACCACCTTCACCATGGCGCCCACCTACCAGGCCTCCACCACCATCATGATCGACGAGAAGCAGGGCATGGGGGAGACACTGTTCGATGTCACCGGATTCACCCAGCAGCGCACTCTCATCAACAACCAGGTGGAGATCCTCAAGAGCCGCGCCCTGGCCCGGGCTGTCATCAATCGCCTGTTGCGCGCTCCGGAACGAGACTCGCTGGAACTTGTGCGCGGCATCGGCTCGCAGATGACCCTCTACGATGCCATGCAGCAGCTTCGTAAGGCCATCTCGGTGTCGCCCATCCGTGACACCGACCTGATCAAGATCCAGGTCAAAGCCCCCTCGCCTTTCGAAGCCGCTTTTCTGGCCAACAGCGTCGCGAAGGCCTACCAGGAGCTGGATCGCAGCTATAGCCGCGGCGAAATCTCCCAGGTGGTTCGGTTTCTCGAGGGACAGCTCGAGCGCAAAGCCAAGGATCTGCACGCCAGCGAAGAGGCGCTGCGCAACTTCCTGCAGAAGGCGAAAATCGCTTCCCTCAGCGACGAGGCCACCCAGGTGGTGGAGCAGGAGGCTCAGTTCGAGAGCCTCTACCGCGAGGCCCTCATCGACCTCCAGGCCACCAAGAAGCGGCTCGACTATCTGAAAGGGCAGTTGGGTCGAAGCAAAGAAACCCTGGAAGCGGAAATCTCCAGGGTCTCCAGTCCTCTTGTCCTCCAGCTTCGCAACGAGATGGCCGACATCGAGCGCAACATCGCCGTCTACCTGTCGCAGGGGGTGGGCGAGGACGATGAGCAGGTCAAGATGGAGCGCGAAAAACTCAACGCCATCAAGAAGAGGCTGACTCAGGAGATCCGCAAGCTCATCGTTCAGGGGCTGCCGCCCGACGACCCCTTGGCGCAGGCGCAGGAGTTGGTGGCGAAGATCATCGAGGCCGAGACCGATCAGTCGGCGCTGGAAGCCCGTGCTGAGGCGCTCAAGAAGGTGGTGGATGAGTACACCCGCCGGCTCGAGTCGCTGCCCGACAAGAACGTCCAGCTTGCCCGGCTGGAGCGCAACCGCAAAGTCGACGAGAACCTCTACATGATGATGCGCGAGAAATACGAAGAGTCGCGCATCACCGAGGCAGGGCAGATCGGCAAGGCCCGCATCATCGACACCGCCTTGCCGCCCGAGTATCCCATCTCACCCAAGAAGAAGCTGAATCTGATCCTCGGCGTCGTCGTGGGGCTGGGGCTCGGGCTGGGCATCGCCTTCTTCCGCGAGTACCTCGACACTTCGGTGCGCCGGGTCGAGGATGTCGAGGCCATGGGGCTGCCGGTGCTCGGTGCCATCCCCGACATCGAGCCGATCGCCATGAACGGCCACGCCATGACCAGCGACGCCCCGCTGCGGCTGGAAGAGGGGGAAGAGGCCCGGCGCCGGCTGGTGACCCACTTCAAGCCGAAGTCGCCGGTGAGCGAGGCTTACCGCACCCTGCGCACCAACCTGCAGTTCTCCGACACCGACAAGAAAGTCCGCACCGTGCTGGTGAGTTCCGCCGGACCCGGCGAAGGCAAGTCGACCACCGTGGCCAATCTGGCCATCGCCTTGAGCCAGCAGGGGGTGCGCACGATCCTGGTCGACTCCGACCTGCGGCGGCCGGTGATGCACCGTATCTTCGGCCTGAAGAAAGGACTCGGCCTGTCCAACGTGCTGGTGGGCAAAGCCAACCTGGAGGAGGCCATCCAGGCCACCGAGATCAGCCGTCTCGACGTCCTGACGTGTGGCATCCTGCCCCCGAACCCGGCGGAGATGCTCGGCTCCCGGCGCATGAAGGAGCTGATCGCCGCCCTCGAGGAGCGCTACGAGGTCTGCCTTTTCGATAGCCCGCCTCTCATCGCCGTCACCGATGCCGCCGTTCTGGCCTCGGAGGTGGACGGCGTGCTTCTGGTGGTCAAGTCGGGGCAGACGCACCAGGACGCCCTCATCCGCGGCGTCGAGCTGATCGAAAACGTCCGCGCCCGCATCCTGGGAGTGCTGCTCAACGACGTCAGCCGCGCCAACACCTATGGCTCGTACTACTACTATTACTACTACCACTACTATTACTACTACGGCGAAGGCGAGAGCGGCGAGCGCAGGAAGAAGCGCAAGCGCCACCGCATGTCGAAATGGCGCCAGTTCACTGGATTCGGGAGCTGAG
>CAZGRP010000166.1:0-2297 GCA_964527995.1 uncultured Cytophagia bacterium
CACTTTTCACTTCTCACTTTTCATTTTTCCCTGCCCGATGCTCCTCAAACCACTTCAGAATGTACGCCACCTTGGCCATCAGATAGCTCGGCCGTTGGGCGATGCCATGCGAGGCTTCGGGGATGCGCACCAGGGCGGCATCGACCTTGCGGAGCTTCAGAGCCTGGTAGAACTGCTCCGACTCGGAGATCGGCGTGCGATAGTCGACCTCGCCGGTCATCAGCATGGTCGGCGTCTTGACGTTGCCGGCCAGCGACAGCGGGGAGCGCTTCCAATAGTGCTCGGGAACGTCCCACGGGAAACCCGGAAACCAGTACTTGTAGAAGAAGTTGTAGGCGTCGGAGGTGAGCACGAAGCTGGTCCAGTTGATGACGGGCTTGGCCACCACCGCCGCCCGGAAACGATCGGTCTTGCCGACGATCCAACTGGTGAGCACACCGCCACCGCTGCCGCCGGTGACGAACAGGTTGTCCTTGTCGACGTAACCCCGGGCGATCACCGCATCGACGCCCGACATCAGGTCGTCGTAGTCCTGCCCGGGATAGTTGTGATGGATCAGATTGCCGAACTCCTCGCCGTAGCTGGTGCTGCCGCGCGGGTTGGTGTACAGAACCACATAGCCGGCAGCGGCGTAGAGCTGGATCTCGGCGGAGAAGCGATCTCCGTAGTTGGCGAAGGGCCCGCCGTGGATTTCCAGGATGAAGGGGTACTTTCGGCCAGGATCGAACTCCGGCGGCTTGACGATCCACCCCTGGATCTTGCGGCCGTCGTACGAAGAGCTGAACCAGATCTCCTCGACGCTGCCGAGCTTCTTGTAGCCGAGAAGATCGTCGTTCAGGTGCGTCAGGCGCCGGACGGCCGAAGAGCCTCGGCGGCCGACGGCGACATCGGCAGGATGGTCGGGACGCGTGTGGGTGTAGGCGAAGCGGCCGTCGGCAGCCACCGAGAAGGAACCACTGGCATACGGCCGGCCGAGGGATGTGCCGCCGACATCGCCAGCCAGCGTCTCGATCTTGCCGTCGAGGCGGGCGTAGCCGATTTTCGTGTTGCCCTGATCGTCGTACTGGAAGTAGATGCCTCTGCCGTCGCGGCTCCAGACCGGCCGGCGTACGTCCCGATCGAAGTCGGCCGTCAGCACCCTTTTGCCGCTGCCGTCACGATTCATCACGTAGAGACGGGTCACCTGGTACCCCTGAAGCCGATCGTCGAAGCCCAGGTAGGCGATGCGCTTGCCGTCCGGAGAGACCACAGGATTGCTGTCCGGCCCTTTCCGGTCGGTGAGTGCCTTGATGGTGCCGTCGTCGAGAGAGACCTCGTAGATCTCCGAGTTCAGCGGGTCGTAGCGCCAGTCCTCGTGGCGATTGGCCGAGAAGATCAGGGCCTTGCCGTCGGCACTCCAGGCGGGGGTGCCGCTGTGGTTGAAAGGGCCAGAAGTGACCTGGCGTGGCGTGCCTCCTTCCACAGGCAGCACGAAGAGCTGAGTGTACCCGTCTTTCAGGTAGCCCCGGCCGTTGCTGCGGTAGAGGAATTTGTGGATCATCTTCGGCGGCTTGGCCCATTTTGCGCCCTCCGGCTTTCCAGGCAGGGAGACGAACGGCTTCGGGCGCTCCGGCACGAACATGGAGAAGGCGATCCATTTGCCGTCCGGTGACCATGCCAGGCCGCTCGGCGACTGGGTGAGGTGGGTCAGCATGGCGGTCTGGCCGGTGTCCATCCAGCGCAGGTAGATCTGGCTCGACTTCCCGGCACTGGACACGTACAGGAGCCGTCTGCCGTCGGGGGACCAGCGCGGCGAAAAGTCGTTCTCGACCCCTGTGGTCAGAGCCCGGTGATCGGTGCCGTCGTAGGTGACGATCCACAGGTTCGATCGCCTGCGGTCCTTCATGATGTCCATGTAATTGCGGACATAGACGATTGTGCGGCCGTCCGGCGAGATCTGCGGGTCGGAGGCGAATTCGAGCTGGAAGACATCGGTGAGTTGCAGGTGCCGATTGGTGGCGTTGTTGGCTGGGGTACCGGCTGTGGCGCTGCCTGCGGAAAGCAGAGCCACCAGGCACCACGCGACCAGGAGGGTGGCGGTTCTTTTCATCATTGGGTTCTCCTGAGGGTTTGAAAGGGTGGATCGAGTATAGCAAGCCGGTGGGAAAAAGTCAAGACCGAACTCATTGCGATTTCTCACATTGCACCGCGGAGCGAGCCGCGCCGCATGCGGTCCCGGTCGCCCGCTGCTGGGTCGGGAGGTTTTCTTCTTGGGGCCGCTTCGGCCTCCTCGTCCGGCTTCGCCGGACTGCGGGGTC
>CAZGRP010000167.1:0-2289 GCA_964527995.1 uncultured Cytophagia bacterium
CCAGATTTCTCTATGATTCCGGAAGCCCTCATACCAGTAATGCAAAAAGCGCTGGCAAAGCAAGCCGAAGAGCGCTATCAAAATGTTGAGGAGATGCTCACCGACCTGAAAGCCGTGACAGGGTTCCACCCCCTCTCAGGGTTGGATGCAAAGGGCACCAGTGGGAAGAAGCCAGTCCCGTCAAGCAAAATCCCCCTGCTGATGGGCAGTCTCGCGCTGGTCGTGCTAACGGTTGCTGCCATTGGATATTTCTTGTCGACACACGGCGAGAGTGATTTGAAAATCGTCAGCACACGGCCGATAACATCCACTCCCGGATTTGAGGGGCAACCCACCTGGTCACCGGACGGCACTCGTATCGCATACACATCGGACGAAAGCGGCCGGCAAGATATTTGGGTCCGCCAACTTCGAGCCGGACAGAGCATTAATCTCACCCGGGGGCAGCCCGGGAGCAAGAATACAGCCCCTGCCTGGTCGCCGGATGGAGAATGGATCGCGTTTGCTTCTGACCGTGAACAAAGGGGTCTATTTGTAATTCCTTCCCTGGGCGGGAATGCCCGACAGGTTTTGGCATCCGGAGAAACTGAAATCGATGCGGTAAGCTGGTCGCCCGACGCCTCGAAATTGGTCTTTGTTACCTCGAAATTGTATTTCGGCGCAATTGCGATTTACACCGTTTCGGTTAAAAGCGGAGAAAAAACGCAGGTGCCCTTCCAGTTGAAAGGACTAAGCCTGCAGGATCCGGCCTGGTCGCCCGATGGCGAAAGACTCGCGATTGTAGAGGCCATGGGGACGGGGATTACCACGGCCAGGATCTTGACACTAAGACTCGACGGCAGTGACCCTCGTCCTGTGACCGATGCGACCAGCTTCAACGACAAACCGGTCTGGTCGGCGGATGGTAAACGAATTCTGTTCGTATCGGACCGCGGTGGTAGCTCCGACATCTGGTGGGTTCCCATCGATGCAAACGGCGAAGTCATTGGCCCGGCGAAAGCGCTGACCACCGGCGTCGGGGTTGGCGCCATCGCGCTATCCCGCGACGGAACAAAGTTGGCTTATGAAAAAATTGTACAAACCTCGACCATCTGGTCGATGCCAATGACCAAAAAGGGTCTTTTGACCCTCGAAGACGCCGAATTGATCAGCGCCGGAAACGATTTGATTGAAAAGGCTGAGATTTCTCCTGATGGCCGATGGCTGGCATTCGACTCCAATCGTGCCGGCAACACCGACATCTGGATCATGAAGCCGGATGGCAGCGACCTGAGACAGGTGACCACGGACCTGGCACACGACTGGTCGCCCACCTGGTCACCCGATTCTAAACAGATTGCTTTTCACTCTCTGCGAAGCGGCAATCGGGATATCTGGGTTAAGCCGATTGCAGGGGGTGCTGCGAAACAGTTGACAACCGACCCCAGCAAAGATTGGGAAGCATGCTGGTCTCCGAAGAGTGCCGACATCGCATTTACTTCCTATCGTGGCGGCAGTGCGGACATCTGGGTAGTGAGCGAAAACAGCGCGCCGCGACAACTGACGTTTCAGAAGAGCAAGGGCCTTGAAGCGGGAACCTGGTCACCGCAAGGGAACATGATTGCCTTTGTTTCTCTCCAAACCGGAAAGGAGGAGCTTTATCTCATTTCGATTAAAACCGGCAAAACCGAGCAGCTTACGGCAAACAATTTCCGGAATATCACCCCATTCGCCTGGGCACGCGATGGCAAAACCATCTACTTCCTTGCAGTGAAGGAGTCAGAAACCACGGGAAATATTTATGCCATTTCCACCACTGATGGCGCCATAAGAAAACTGACAGATTTCCCAAACGACCCTTCAAAGTTCCTCAACTTTGTCACAAGCGATGGCGAACGCTTCTATCTCGTATTTAATGAGCACAAGAGCGATATCTGGGTTGCAGAATTGGCAGAGGAAAAATAGACACAAGTGATATTGGGCGAAGCAAGTTCAAAAAACCGAGGAAGTCATTTCGCTCTCCAGGAATAAGGGGCTCTCAGTGTTTTAAAAAGTCCTGTTGGGACGCATTTAAAGGAGAACCAAAGCAAGCGATATGGTTGGGAAAGAGATAAGTCATTACAAAATCTTGGAGGAGTTAGGCCGTGGCGGCATGGGCACGGTCTACAAAGCCCTGGACACCAAGCTCGACCGTTTTGTCGCCCTGAAGTTCCTGCCGCCGCACCTGAGCCAGGAGGAGGAGAACAAAAAGCGCTTCATCCACGAGGCCAAAGCCGCCTCGGCGCTGAACCATCCCAACATTGCCACCAT
>CAZGRP010000168.1:0-2203 GCA_964527995.1 uncultured Cytophagia bacterium
CGCCGAGCTGGTCGAAGATGGCGGGGTCGACATAGGGGTCGTGGGCGATCACCTGCAGATCCAGTGCTTTGGCTTTTCGGGCAAGGCTGCGGGCGATCTTGCCGAAGCCGAGCAGACCCAGGGTCTCACCGTACACACTCCGCACCCCGGACATGATCGGCTGCAGGGCCAGGTAGCTTGTGCTGCCGAGCATGACGGCACGATGGAACGACAGGAATTTACGGGCACAAGTCAGCAGCAGCATCAGGGCGTGATTGGAAACCTCCTCGACGCAGTAGTCGGGGACATAGACCACAGGGATGCCGCGTTCGGTGGCGGCCTCGACATCGACATTGTCTACCCCGACGCCGTAGCGGGCGATAACCTTGCAGCGCGATGCCGCTTCGATGACACGCTGGCTGACGGGAGCGAACACAACAAGGATGGCATCGGCGTCGGCCACCGCCTCCACCAGCTCCTCCTCGCTGCTGGCGCCGGCTGCCACCAACTCAGCGCCGATGCGGCCAAAGACCTCCTTCTCAATGGACAGGTCCATCCCAGGCTCGGCATCGACGTGGACGATTTTGAAGGTGGAAGAAGACATTTGCCGTTTCCCGTTATTGCGCCGCCGGCTTCTTCTTGCCAACTCGTTCGTAGTACTCCTCTGGTATGTCTTCGGGGTTCTTGTAGATGTACCACACGCACGGCTCGCTTGGATCATCCGGATACTCGGTCACCCGCATGATCTCGCCGAAGTTCTCGACAGGGAGGATCTCGTTGATCAGCGAACAGTGAGCGCAGTAATAGCAGACCCCCTCGCGGCCCCAGCTCCACGGATGCCCCTCTCGGGTCACGCCGAAGTTGTAGGGCGGCTCGGTGCGCGGCGGATCGCCGCTCTCCGGGTTACCGCGGCGCATGACACCGCCGCTGCCGCAAGGATCGAACACCATCTTCCAGCGCTTGCCCTCGTCGATCACCTCGAACTGACCAAGCCGCCCGGGCCCGCTGAAATGACCCCGCATCCCCTCGAGGGTCAGTTGTAGACGCTCCTCGGCATCCATCTTGACATAGTTGCGATAGCGGTACTTGAACCACGGCTCCATCGACTTGCGCAGGGCGTTTTCCACTTCCTCCTCGCCAAACTCGTTGGCCACATAGGTGAGGAAACCCCACACCCAGTTGGTGTAAACATCATGGACCACCTCCCCTTCCTTGCGGAGATACTCAGCCAGTCGTTTCGCCTCTTCGCGATCTCCCCGATCGATGGCCTCCTGCAGTCTTGTGAGGGTGGACACTCCCAGTTGTTCGGGCGCATCCTTGCGGATCTCTCGCCCGAGGATTTCCGATTTGCTCAACGCACTCATATCGACTCCGGCTTTCCTTTCTCATGTCGTTGGCCTTCTGCCAGGCACGCTGGCACTTTCACGACTTCCGGCGCACCGGAACAGCGTACCCCGTCCAGCCGCCGGTGACATTGACCAGCTCCCCGGTGATGTAGGCCGCCTCATCGGAGCACAGGAACGCAATTGTGCCGGCCACATCTTCCGGCCGGCTCCAGCGCCCCAGTGGCAGCCCTTTCTCCACGAAGGTTCGAAACTCCTCCCAGGCCATTCCGGAGAGTTTCCCTTTCTCCCGAAACCATTTCTCCATGCCAGTGCCGAGCATCACTCCAGGGGCAACAGCATTGACCGTGATGCCGTAAGGCGCCAATTCCATGGCGACACATTGTGTGAACCCCCAGATCGCGGACTTGGAAGCGATGTAGGCACTCGAATAAGGATTGGGGAACAGGCGGGTGACGATGTTGACGATGCGGCCGTGTTCCTGCGCCATCATCGCTGCCGCAACCGCGCGCGTGCAGAAAAAACACCCCCGGAGGTTCGTTTCGAGGATAGTGTCCCACTCCTCGTCCTCGAGCTCCACCACCAGCTTCTGCAAGTGGACTCCGGCATTATTGATGAGGATGTCGATGCGGCCGAAACGATCCCGAACCTCTTTTATCATGCGATCGACCTCGCGGCTCTGCCGCAAGTCCACCCCGAAGAACTCCACCTCTGCGCCATCGGCGCGCATCTCCGTCACCACTTCATGACCCGCCTCCGCCTGCAGGTCCGCCAGCGCCACCCGGACGCCGTCGGCCGCCAGCCGGCGGGCGATGCCCTGACCGATGCCGCCGGCGCCCCCTGTGACAACGGCCACTTTGTTCTTCAGCCCGATCAAATCG
>CAZGRP010000169.1:0-2129 GCA_964527995.1 uncultured Cytophagia bacterium
CCCAACTCGGCCCATCTTCGCTGCGCCTGCTCGTAACTGTCGGGCGTGCCGATATCCATCAGAAAATCCTCGATCACGAAGGCCGACATCTTGCCGATCAGGCGAGGGAGAAGATCATAGGAGATATCGGCCGGCACCTTCTCAGGGATCAGGTCGAGCACGGCTGGCTCCAGCACCAGGATGCCGGCGTTCGCCAGGTTGCTTCTCGGTTTGCGCGGCTTCTCCTCGAAAGCCACAACAACCCCTTCGGCCGACACCTCCACAATGCCGCACTGCTCGGGCTTGTCGGTCCGGAAAACAGCCACCGTCGCGGGTAGGCCCGCCCGCAGGTGCGACCGAAGAAGGGCCCCAAGATCGGCGTTGGTCAGGGTGTCTGCATAGCAGACGAAAAAAGGCTCACCCGGGTCGACGAAATGGCGGTTGGCCCGCAACGTGCCGGCGCTGCCGAGCAGCTCTGGCTCGTCGCTGAAGCGGACGTCGAGGTCGTCGAAACCCGCCGTATCCACATAGCGGACGACCTGCTCGGGGAGGTGGTGCAGGTTGATGAGGATTTGTTGCACGCCATGAGACCGCAGCAACTCCAGCCACCAGCCGAGCAGGGGTCGGCCCTGGATCGGCACCAGGCACTTGGGCGTGGTGTCGGTGATCGGCCGCAGGCGCGTGCCTTTGCCGGCCGCCAGTAGAAAAGCCTTCATCGATGGAAATCAGTCCCGGCAAGGTGTATCTATGCACCAAAGCGAAAAAGGCCGCACGATGGCTGCGCCGGCCAACATAAAAAGCCGGCCAGCGGGTGCTCTTTTCGCTGCCTTCCCTGCCGTGTGTTTTTCTCCAGCGAGGGTGCCCGGCACCTGCGTGCACCGCCGCAGGCACGAACCGAAACTCCGGCGGCCCGATCCAGAAGTCGGAAAGAATTCGGTCATCCCGGCTGACAACCAGCGCCACATTTCAGTTCGTTCTCTCTGTGCTCCCTGTGGTTCTTTGCGCGCCCGGCTGAAAGTCCGGCCACCCCGGGATCGGTCGCCCGCTCTCACCTCACAGCTACTCATTTCCAATCATACCTGCGGTAGTTGAAGATGATCTTGCTGCCGTCCTGTTCCAGGAAGAAAGGAAATTCGCGGTAGCTCTTGAGCGCCTCGCGGACCGCGTTCTGCCGCTCGCGGGGGACATAGAGCAGCAGGAAACCGCCACCACCGGCACCCGAGATCTTGCCGCCAAAGGCCCCGGTGGCAAGAGCCGCCTCGTACATCTCCTCGATCATGGCGTTGGTGACCCGGCTGGCAAGCTGCTTCTTGAACTCCCAGGTCTCGCGCAGAATGCGACCAACATCGTCGAAGCGGCCGCTCTGCAAGAACTCACGCACGGCGCCGGCGTGTCTCTTGATCTGCTGCAGCACCGGGTAGACGCCGTCCATGGTGCGTTGCCGCTGCTCGGTAAGGATGGCATTGGCATCCCGCGTCTTCCCGGTGTAGAAGAGGAGCAGGTTGGAGCCGAAGCGCAGCCGGGCGGAGTTGTCGAGGGGCACCCTTTCGACCAGCACCGACCCGTCCGGGAGAAAGCGGAAGAAGCGGATGCCGCCATAGGCGGCGATGTACTGGTCCTGTTTGCCGATCGGCTTTCCGAGGATGTCGATCTCGATCTCGCAGGCCTCCCGCGCCAGCACCTCGGCCGGCTGAGCGATCCCCTGGTAGGCGTAGCAGGCGTTCAGCAGCCCCACGGTGATGCTGCTGGATGAGCCCAGTCCGGAGCCCTCCGACGGGATGTCCGCCAGGGTGGTGATTTCGACGCCCTGGGTAATCCCTGTCTTCTTCAATGCTTCGCGCACCAGGCCGTGCTCGATGTCGTCGACGCGCTCGACGATCTCCTTCTTGGAGTAGTTGACGTAGATCTTGTCGTCAAACCGCTCCTTGATGATGACGAACACGTACTTGTCGATGGCCGAGCTGATGACCCAGCCTTCGTCCTGTTCGTAGAAGGCGGAGAGGTCTGTCCCCCCACCTGCGAAGCTGATGCGAAGAGGCGTCTGTGAGATGATCATCCTGACCTCCTCCGGCAGAACCTCTCGCCGGCGTTGTCGTCCATTGCTGTCATCGGATGCATGATGAGGATAGGCGTGGCTGGTAGGGTCGATG
>CAZGRP010000170.1:0-2028 GCA_964527995.1 uncultured Cytophagia bacterium
GCGGCTTTCGGATGCAAGAAATTCGGCAGGGGAATTGGCAGGGAGGGTGGCCTCAAGCGCCATCGAGTCACTTCAGTGCAAACAATACGAAGCCACCGCCATCCGAGTACCGATCCAAGCGGACACCCTCGCCTGATGCGGTGAGACTGCGCCGGTCAGCGGCAGAGAGGAGCTCCGTCGTGCTCTCCGGCCCTTACCTGACCTGGAACAGCGTGCGCCCACCCGGTTCACCGGAGCCCACATACAGCGTTCCCAGGGCGCCAATTGCGACGTTCGTATCGATGTCGGGCGGCGGGCTTCCGGTGCCTCGCAGGCTGACAGCGTATCTGAGATAGCCGTTTGGGTTGAGCGCTACCAGATTCAGGGTGTCCTCGCTGGTGCTGGGTTGTGCCACGGTGCCCAGGAAAACGCTGCCATCGCGATCTGCGATCGGCGCATTCACCGAGTACTTGCTCCCGCTGGGACCGAGCCGACTCAGGTTGAACCCCCAGACCAGATTGCCTGCAGCATCGACGGCGTAGACGTAGCTGTCTCCCAAGTTGCCAGGTGGCAGACGCCTGTCTCCGTTGTAGGTCCCGTTGATGTAGATCCACCCCTTGGCCGTGATCACTGGGATGCTGTTCACAGAGCGTATCTCCACCACCGGGAACGTCCACCGAATTGCCCCAGAGGCCGCCACCGAGAAACAGCGGTCACCGAGGTTCACGTAGACATTTCCATCGGAGTCGACGGAGGGCGTGGAAGCCCTCGAGCTTTGGACGGTGGGAGTGAGGCTCCAGCGAAGCTCCCCTTCTGTACTCACGGCCCATAGCCCCGGAGGACTCTCGGCGCTGACGTACAGGGTGGCGCCGTCCGGACTCAGCGCCGGCGATCCGACCAGTCCCCCGGCCGAGGGAACGAAGGTCCACTCAACCTGGCCGGTCGCGCGCCGTACGGCATAGAGCCCCCCGCCCTGAGAGCCGCTCGCTATGGCAAACAACAAATCGCCGCTCCTGGAAATCGTCGGCGACAACGCGCCACCGAATTCCAGCAGCCGGTCCCACACAAGATTGCCCCCGGCATCATAGGCAACCAGGTGGCCGCGATCCAGGCCCCCTCCCGTGCCCACGTAGATGTTGCCATCCGCACTCACCAGCGGCGACGAGTAGATCTGCCGCCTTCCTGGCGTCGCCACCTTCCAGCGCAGTTGCCCGTCTGGCCCTACCGCGTAGAGGTACCCATCCGTCGCTCCGAAGTAAACCGTGCCGTCCTGGCCGAGTACCGGCGAGGAGAAAATCTCATCTCCGGCCCTGAAACTCCAGACTACCTTGCCCCGTCGCGGCCCCTTGTACGGACTGCGGCCGGTGTGCTGCGGATCGTGCATGAACATCGGCCACGGCGAGTCCGCCAGGCTCGGCCACCGGATGTCGCGCTGCGGCACCACCGCCGGACCACCCGGGCCGGTGGGCAGCCCGGCGTGCTGGCAGGCCATGGAAAGGAGTGCCGGAAGGATGACCGCCACAAAGAATCGAACGGGCTTTACTCGCTTCATGATCTTGGCCCGTGGAAACCAAGACTGGTTACAAGGAGACTCTAGCTTCGAACCATCCGGCGAATCGCGCAGTCCGGCAGCGGTCACCTCCAACGACTCGCACGACCGAAAGTGGCAAACGCCGGCTGGCCGCTGTCGCGGTGGACCGGTCTTGCGGCAGGCATCTGCTGTTCCTCACAGGAGAGGGTCTCGGCCTGGAGTTCCCCGCCCTGGCAGCGGCCGAAATTCTGCCATCTTGCTCTCAAAGCTAACGGACTTTTTCAAAAAGGTCAAGTGCTGATTTTCGCCAGAATGGGGGACTTTCCACACGCAGGGCGTCTGCAGCGGCGGGCAACCGGCATCGGTAGAAGCTCGGGCAGCCGGCCTGCGCCTGGACGACGAGGCGGTGGAAAAGACAAAGGAGGACAACGGAGCAGGGCCCGGGAATCAGTACTTGCCGCGACGGCGCTCCTTGGCGGGCAGGATCTCCAGACAGGTGGTCCACCAGCCGGTGAGGA
>CAZGRP010000171.1:0-1969 GCA_964527995.1 uncultured Cytophagia bacterium
GCCAGGAAACGCGAGTCTTTGACCCGCGTTTCGGCGTGCGCCGGAGCTGCTAGAGATCCGGCCGGAAAGTAGTTGAAATCTACCATATGTTGGATTATATTATGGGCATCCCACCATACATTGATATGTCAAGCCATGGAGGCGCTGTGATAGGAAAGCGCGGCTCTCAGGTCTCCTTGCTGGCGGGGGATGTCCAGTATCTCGATGACGTCGGTCGCGACAGCTTTTATGGGTTTTTGGCTCTGCATCGGGACCGCCTCTTCCGGGATGAGGATTTTGCTGATCTGTACTGTCCGGATAATGGTCGGACCAGTGTGCCGCCCTCGATTCTGGCCCTTGCGTTGTTGCTGCAAACCTATGACCGAGTCAGCGACGAAGAAGTCGTCCAGCGAGCCACTTTCGATCTGCGCTGGGCGGTGGCATTGGGCACCGAACCCGGAAAACAGCCCTTCGCCAAGAGTACCTTTCAAGCTTTCCGCGCCAAGTTAATCCTCAACGACAGGGCGCAAGCGATTTTCGAGCGCTCCCTGCGGTACGCTCGCCAGATTGGTTTTCTAAAGAATCGCAAGATGAAAGCGGCCTTGGATACCACTCACATTCTGGGCAAAGGCGCCGTCAAGGACACCTACAATCTCTTGGCCGACGGCATTGGTAAAGTGGTCCGAACCCTGGAACAATTCTCTGCGAAAGGTCTGCGAAGCTGGCTGCGGGGCCGCCGGCAGCGCTATTTCGGCAAGAGCTTCAAAGGCGCTGCTCAGATCGACTGGGATGACCCCACCGCCCGCCAGCGGCTGCTCAAGCTTCTGGTCGAGGACGTCCACACGCTTCTGGAAGTCGCCCAGCAAACCGAGAAATCCTTGGAGGAGCCCGAACGGCACCGGCTCCGAAAAGCCACGCAGCTTCTGCGAGATGTGATGGCCCAGGATATAGCAGGCAGCCAGGACAAGGAGCCTCGGATCCAACAAGGGGTTGCCAAAGATCGCATCGTGTCGGTGCATGATCCGGAGATGCGGCATGGAAGGAAGAGCGCGAGCCAACGCTTCGACGGCCACAAGGCCACCGTGGCAGTGGATACGGAGACGCAACTGATCACCGCCGTGGATGTGATGGCGGGCAACGCCCATGATAGTGACAATGCCTTGGAGTTAGTCCAACAGAGCGAAAGGAACACCGGTTCAGAAGTTGAAGTTATCATCGGCGACACGGCCTATGGCACCGCGAAACGGCGCAAAGAGTTTGCCCAGGCCAACAAACACCTGATTGCCAAAGCGCCCGCGATCCCGAACCGAGGTACCTTCTCCAAGAACGAGTTCAAGATCGATCTGGACAAGGGGGCGGTCACTTGCCCGGCCGGCCAGACCACCACGACCTGGATTCGGACCACCTACCGAAGCAGTGACGGGAGTCGGGCTCCCACCAAGAGGTTCATCTTTGACTCCTCGTGTTGTCGCCAATGTCCGCTGTATAGCCAATGTGTACGAAGTACCAAGGGCCGAGGCAGAACCATCCTCCTTCACCCCGACGAGGCGCTTCTGCAGGCAGCCCGCGCCTTTCAAAAGACCGAAGAATTCAAAGAACAATACCGCCAAAGAGCAGTGGTCGAACACCGACTCGCGCGGCTCATCCAACTCAGCGGTCGAAAGTCTCGGTACTTTGGACGGAAAAAGACTGCCTTCCAGATAGCGATGGCAGCGGCCGTGGCTAATTTCACCCTAATTGCTACCTGGCAGGCCCAAAACCCCGATTTTCGTGCTTCGATTTTGTGGCTTGGGGTCATGGTTACTCTGATATTCCTCTGGCGGTCATACAAGGCTTCGATCGCCGTATTCTTGCGTGGCCATTAGGCTTGTGGCCGGCTAATTATCTCCGGAAAATGCGGCGGCGTTGCCCCCCGTTTCCGGCCGGATCTCTAGGTCATAGTTGTTTTCGCGTTGCTGTGCCCAAGTAAGTCCTGAACGGTTCGCATGTC
>CAZGRP010000172.1:0-1960 GCA_964527995.1 uncultured Cytophagia bacterium
CTCGGTGCAGCAGCTCCGTTCGCCCTAGACGCGTCAACCTCACGCTGACTTTCCCTCACCGTAACTATTCCAAACGCAGTCTCGGCAAGCGCGCCCTATCCGCTCGATCCGTGTACCAAAGGCTTTTGAAAACGTCTTGTAAGCGGATTCAGCGGATCAAGCGGATTATCTTGCGCTTGTTCGCCGTGGACCCTTCCGAGGGAATAGCGGGCGGTCAGCGACTGCCTCTAGCCGGGTATCATCCCCGAAGGCATCCCGATTCCAGCATCTTCGCCAAGATCTCCTTCAGAATCTTGGCACCGGCGGCGGCGGTGATGCGCAGTGGGTCCCGTCTGGGGTTGAACTCCACGATGTCCGCGCCGACCACGGGCGCCTCCAGGGCCTGAATCACGCGCAGAACCTCCCGGGTCGAAAAGCCACCTGCCTCCGGATGGGAGACACCCGGCGCGAAGCCTGGATCGAGCGCGTCCATGTCAAAAGAAATATACAACGGGGTGTCAAATTTCATCACCGCGCCGTCTCCCCAGTCCCTCATCTCGATGGTCTCCACACCGAATCTCTTCGCCTGCTCGCGCTGGTGGCCGGTGGATGCCCGAATGCCAACCTGCACCAGCCTGTCGACAAGGCGGTTCTCCATGATCCTGGCAAAGGGGCAGGCGTGGGAGTAGCGATTGCCATCGAATTCGTCATAGAGATCAGGATGGGCATCAAAGTGAAGAAGGCTGAGCTTGGGATATCTCCTGCGAAACGCCTTCATGATGGGAAAAGTGATCGAGTGGTCCCCTCCGAGAAGAACGGGACGAAGGGCAGAATCGAGGAGGAAACCCACCGCAGCTTCGATCTCACCGAAGACATCGTCGACTTTCTCCAGTTCCAGGTATCCGCCGTGGAAGAAGACAGACGGAGCGCTCAGATCGATGCCGGACTCGCTCCACAGGTTGGATGCCTCAGAGGTAAATGCCTCCATGATGACGCGCGGGGCCTGCGCACTCCCGGTCAGAAAGGAGGAATTCCCATCGTAGGGGATACCCAGAATGGCCAGGTCCGTACGGCCATGGGTCTGAAGAAATTCATCGAGCTGGCTGAGAAATTTCGTCGGCGCCATAGGTTTACCTCTGCCGGCTGGTCTTATCCCCTTCGACTGGCCGCGAGCGTGTGCACGAGGCGCTAGCGGGTGCCCCCGCTCCGCATTCCTACCTGCCCGCAGGCGCTGTCCAGCAAGTGCCGCCGTACACGGCCGGCAACATCCAACGCCTCGCAACGCCCTCTGGCCCTCGCTTCCTACCACCTCAGGTAACCGCCGTCCTGGAAGGCCCCCTGCCACGGACATTGTACCGGTACCCCACATAGATCAGCACGATGCCGATAAACTCCATCACGTAAAGCACTTCTGTGTAGCCAAAGCGGGTGGATGCTCCTCCCACACCGGGCAGCAGAGCCCCCACGGCGATGTACACATTGCCGATGAACCGATGGTAGAGCTGCCGGGTCTTTTTGAAACGATAAGCGGAGAGAACGGCGCCGCCCACCAGAAAGAAGAAGGCATAAGTGTTGATAAAAGGACTGAACAAGCGTACCCAGGGCCAGCCAAGCACCCTACCAGAGAGGCGGTGCGGTTCGGCCAAAGCTGTGTCCACGGGCGCCAGCAGAACAAAGATCGCAGCAATGACCACGAAAGGCACCAGCACCATGGTCAGGCGATTGGCCGTTTTCCGCCGCAACAGCAGGTAGACCGTGCCCTGCGCCAGCGGGGCGCCCCCTAGCAGGGCTCCGGAGATATACCAAAGGCGAAAGGCCGCTTCGCTCCAGCCGAACAGGGTGACGACTCCCTCCGTGAACGTGCCGAGGCCATAGATGAAAATGCCTGCGGACCACCACAAGAGATGCGCCCCCTTTCCCTTCTGGCGATAGCGCTGAAAGACAACCCACGCAAAGAACAGGGAGACCAGGCTCGTTGCCA
>CAZGRP010000173.1:0-1943 GCA_964527995.1 uncultured Cytophagia bacterium
CTGACCTGACTTCTCTTGGATTCTCTTGATGACATTGATGCTCCTGGCGGCATAGGGAGCTGAATGTATTCAGAGGGGGCAGGGGCGGCGCCGGCCGAATCGGGGTGGTGTGGAAGCGTCGAGAATGTCGCAAGCCTATGCCCGGCCGCCCGCCTGATGGGTTGACGTCCACATCCGTTCGTAGTTGTTCCTCACCTCTCTTGCCCTGTTGCCGGCTCGATTTAGCGATCGCTGTTTTCGGGTTCCTCCTGCCCAATCGAACCCGGCCCTTGACTTTCTCCCTTGCCTGGCGTACATTTTCTCGCCAACAACGGCGCCGAGCCGTCGCTGGCTACTCCCTCTAGTTTGCGCCGAACGGATTGCAGCAGATGGCAACCAACGTCGACTACAAGGCCAAGTTCGAATCGTTCCAGAAGCTGGCGCTCTTCCAGAGGCTGGATTCCCGGCAGCAGCAGTTCGTGCGGTCGATCGCCTTCGAGCATCGCCTCACATTCCAGGAGTTCCGCCAGGTCATCGAAACGGTGCGTGACTGGAGCATGTGGGGTGAGGGGGAAGTCGAGGCCTGGTGGCGCCGACGGGCGTCGACCCTCGGATTGCGCGGCCCAACCTTGAAGAGGCGCCTGCTGCAAGAGCTGCACGGCCGTACCCGCGAACTGAGATCCGCCCCGAAGATCTATCCGCCTGAAGGGCTGCCGCGGCCGACCCGCAGAACAAGAGGTGTTGCGGTCACGGAAAAGTCGGCGAGGAAGATCGACGGCCTCTGTCCGGTCGCCTCGGAGAAGACCGTCTGCTGTAACCTGCGCACGATCGACGCTGTGGAGAACTGTGCCTTCGGGTGCAGCTATTGCACGATCCAGACCTTCTATGAGGATCGATTCGTCTTCGACGCTGAGTTTCCCCAAAAGCTCGAGGGCATCCGGCCCGAACCCGGGCGCTTCTATCATTTCTGCACCGGGCAGTCGTCTGACTCGCTGGTATGGGGCAACCGAAATGGTATCCTGGACGCGCTCTGCCGGTTCGCGAAAGCGCATCAAAATGTCCTGCTGGAGTTCAAGACCAAATCGGACAACATCCACTATCTTCTCGAAAACGACATTCCCCCAAACATTGTCTGCAGTTGGTCGCTCAACACGCCCGTGGTGATTCACAACGAGGAGCACTTCACAGCCAGCCTGGAGAAGCGCATCGACAGCGCCCGCCGGATTGCCGACAGGGGCATCCGCGTCGCCTTCCATTTCCATCCGATGATTTACTACCACGGATGGGAGGAAGAGTACCGCCAGATCGCCGCCACCCTGCTGGCCCGTTTTGCTCCTGCCGAGGTGCTGTTCGTGTCCTTCGGCTCGGTGACCTTGATCAAGCCGGTCATCCAACAGATCCGCTGGCTCGGCAACCCCACGAAGATCCTCCAGATGGAGATGGTCCGCGACCCCCACGGCAAGTTCACCTATCCTGATAAGGTGAAGATCGAGATGTTCCGGATGATGGTCGAAGCGCTGCGGCCGTGGCGGCAGGAGGTCTTTATGTACCTGTGTATGGAGAAGGCATCCATCTGGGAGGAGACGTTCGGCTTCGTCTATGGCAGCAACGACGAGTTTGAGCGCGATTTTCTGGAGAGGGTGATGCACAAGATTGGTGCCGGGGCTGCCCTTAGGGCCGCTTCTCCATACCATTCCCGAGAAGACGGAAACCCGCAAGACAGTCAACGCACTGCCTGTGATCAGGCCTGACCTGGGACTCGAGGGCGTTGGCCCGCGCTATCGGATGGCGAGGCTATACCAAAGGAGCGAATGCAGTTCATTGGTCTTTCCTACGAGGCTTTGGTCTGGCGAGAGCGGGGGACGGGAGTCCAGTGATCACAGAGGACTACGGCTACCCGCTATTGCTGGATTGGACTACATGGGTCTCTTGAGCGCTCGCCTCGTTGTCAGGGCCAGAAGCGA
>CAZGRP010000174.1:0-1942 GCA_964527995.1 uncultured Cytophagia bacterium
GAGAGCCAGAGTGCGATTATCCTCTGATGGGTACGCCGAGTGCGAGAGGACATCGAATGCGGCTCGGAAGGGCACTGGGCGGGGTGTCCAGGCAGCCCTGGAAACGGAGCCAGGAAAAGGCCAAGCGTTTGCAACGCTGGACGCAGCGTGGGCGGTGACCCCGGAGAAGGTCGAGGCCGTGGTCCGCAAGATCGTCGAGGTCAGCCGGCCGGTGCGGATCATCTTGTTCGGGTCCTCCGTTCGAGGGAAAACGGACCGCAACAGCGATCTGGACGTGCTGGCGGTGACGGACGATGCGGTGAAGAATCCCCGGAAGGAGGCGGTCCGGATCCGCCGGGCCTTGCGAAGTATCTTCACGCCGATGGACATCCTGGTGGCGCCGGCATCAAAGCGGAAAGCGCTCGAGGATCGCCCGGGCCTGATCTACCGGGAAGCAGCGCGGACGGGGGTGGTGGCGTGTGAGTGAACCTGAGCAGCCGCGAGCGCCAGGATCACCGACGGCGCGGCGCCAACCCTGCGGGGGGCAGCGAACTGACCGGTGGTCAATCCGCCCACAGTATAATCGGGCGTAGGCGGCGAAAGCGTAGAGAGGAGGGACGGTCTTGTCAAGAGCCACCGAAGTCGAGTTCCAGGGCGAGAGAATCCCGGCGGAGGAACTCGATTTCGAAATCGAAAAAGAGCCGTGGGCGGTTTATCGTTTGGAGGACGGCACCATCCTCAAGTTGAAGCACGTGCTCGTCAGCGTCGCTCGGACGAATCGGTACAAACCGGACGGGGAGCCGATCTACGTGTTCCAGGTGTCCGGCGTGGCGCATACCGAGGTGCCACCGTCCCTCAAGAAATCCGGCGGGTGACCGAGGTGCAAGAGTAGCTATGCCGTTGCAAGCCGACATGACGCCCTCCGGAAGCCGGACCGGCGTCTTCGGGTGGATTTCCACGGAGGGGGGTGAAACGACACCCTTCCGAGGCAGTACAGCTGATCTGTCGACTTACGCGGTTCGGCTTGACAGCGGGTTCCCGGCCTGGACGCACTCGACAGAGGAAGCTACAGCGACCGATTTGGCATCGATGCGCGAGATCCGTTACGCGGGCCGCCGGTTCCGACTCAAGCGGCGTTTGTGGGTTAGACTCGATCACGAGAATGACGTTTGGTATGCGGAGAACCCAGCTTTCGGCATCATTGCGTACGGAGACTCGATCCAAGAGGCTCTCAACTCGTTCCAGGAGGATTTTGCTGTTCTCTGGGAGGAGATCGCTCAGGCGCCGAACGAGGAGTTGTCGGCGGAGGCCAGGCGCGTGAAAGAGTCGTTCCGCGAGATTGTAGAAGCTGTCGAGGGTCAGTGACGGGGTGCTCAAAGCGAAAGAGGTGCGCCGCGCACTCCTGGAGAAGGGATTTAAAGAAGATAGAAAACGTGACCACTGCTTCTATTTCTATTACCACTGTGGTAAGAAAACCAACATTTACACCAAAATCAGCCACGGGACCTCTGATATCAGCGACAGGATTCGTTCGGCGATGGCGAGACAGGCCAGGCTCACCAATGCGGAATTCACGCATTTTGTCGATTGCACTTTGACGGGCGAAGGATATCGGGAGTTACTTGTCCGGAACGGGCATTTGGCGCCGGAGTGATCGATTGTGAGTGACCGTTCCGGGCGGCCGGCCTTCCTGCGAGGTCGGTGCTGCGCGGTGAACACGCGGAGAGGTGGTCACGCAGATTGGATTCGCTCCCAGTCAAAGCGTGGGCCGGCGAGTCGCGTCACTAGCTTTGCGCGGGTAAGCCATGCTTTGCTCCCCCGACTGTTATGCCACTGGGCGGAGGGATACCGGCGCGGGCTCGCGAGGGGGCAGAGGCGCTGACGTGAGGGTTGAGGGCTCATTCGATATCCCGGGGTTCGAGGACCAGGGCGATGCCGTCGAGGATCTGCCGGACGCGGTGGT
>CAZGRP010000175.1:0-1909 GCA_964527995.1 uncultured Cytophagia bacterium
TCCAAGGGTTGCGGATTTCGGATGGCGGCACCACCGAGGCCCGGCTTTCTGATATCCGGCACCTGATTCCTGACACCTACTTGCTATCTGCCGAAACGAACTCCCAGACGTTCTGCGAGGATTTGGAGCTCCTGTTCAGTGCTGACCAGAATTCCCTTGGCGCGGACATACTCGGCGGCCGAAGGCGTCAGGCCGGTTTTGGCGATGAACCACGGCCTGGCATTCAGATCGAGCGCCTTGGCGTGGAGGCGGGCGACATCGGTGTAATCGGCACGCCGGGTGCGCCACTTGACCTCGACGGCCCAGCGTTCGCTGTTCTCGGCCAGGGCGTCCAGCTCGTAGGCGTTGCCGGGAGCGGTGAAGGGCTCAACCCGGCGAAACCTCGGCAGGGTCAGTTCCCCAGAAAGCCCGAACAGGGCACCATCCACCGTCTGACCGGCGAAGGCACGCAGCAACTCTCGCACCTGGCTCTCTTTGGCCAGGCCCAGTTCACTGGCTGTCCGCTGATAGAGGAGGTCCAGCTCCTCCACCAGTGCCAGCAGGTCCACCGGCGGCGTCGCAGGTGTGACCTCGATGCCTCGGGCGACCATGGCCAGCCAGTAGCGCAGTACGGGGTCTCGGAAGAAGTAGCGTTTCTGGCGCTCGATGACCAAATCCACCTCGACAAGCCAACGGAGGTAGTTGCGCGCGGTGCCGGGCGCCACCCTGAGACGACGAGCGACGTCCGAGGCGGTGAGTGCCTCTTCGCCGGCCAGGATGTGCAGTACGGCCTTGATCGACGCATACCCCGTGGCACGGTGAAGGGCCACGTCGTGGACGTAGCGACAGAGTTCGTAGATGGCGCCACGAGGGTTGAGTGTTTCCACCACGAAGGCTTCGCGTGCCAGTTGTGGGGTGAAGGGGCGGTTGCCGGTGTCGTGATAGGCACGCATGCGCTGGCACACGGCAGTGATGTAGAAAGGATGGCCCTGGGTGAGGCTGTGCACCTCCTCGGCCAGGAACTGCTTGTCCCCGGCCTCGGGGAGCCATTGGGCCAGCAGAGCGGCCGTTCCTTCGAGGTCGAACCCGCTTAAAGGCATCTGGATCAAATGGACGAAAAGAGGACTGCGGTAGTCGGCCACCATGCTGGACAGGGCCGTGATCGCCGAGCCAGCCAGGATGTAGGCGACGTTACTCTGGTGTTGCAGATGGGCGCGAAACACACCAACCACGTTTCGGGTGTCGGGAAAGTTTTCCAGGGCACGGATCTCCTGGAACTCGTCCACGATAACGACAAAACGGACGCTCCGCTCATGGGCGAGATGGGCTGGAAGGCCAAAAGCCAGTTCGAGAAGTAGATGGCGGTCGGGTTTTGCCTTGTCGAGTTGCTCGTTGAGGCGACGTACCGTCTCTTCCAGGATGGGCTCCCCGGCGTTGGCTACGTGAGTGTAGAGGGTGCTGGGGTCGAAGTAGGGTAAAGGCAAGGCCTGGCCACGAGTAAGAAACCAATAGGCGATGAGGCCGATGTAGGCAGTGGCGAAGTGCTCAGGACTGCCGCAAGTCTCAGTAAAGTCCATGTACACCGGGATGACTTCCATCTCTTTGCCTCGGCCAGCCTCAGCGCGTGGCTCAAGCAGGCGCGCAATGACCTCCTTCAGAAGCAGGGTCTTGCCGATGCGGCGCAGGCCGAACAGGGCCACGTGCGTAGGTCTGCCATTGCGCAACTGATCCAGGTAGTGCTCTAGTTGCTGAAGCTCTCGTTCCCGGTCGACGAACTGCTGGCGAAGATCGCTGGGATAAAAATAGAGATTCATCTGTGCTCTCCTGGGCGTATGCTTGTTTGAGCGTAAGCTTGATCAAGCTAAACATACAACATTCCGAACCCAAAGTCAAGTCCGGGACTCAGTCCCTGACCGAGTATTTCGGATTG
>CAZGRP010000176.1:0-1866 GCA_964527995.1 uncultured Cytophagia bacterium
CAGGAGGCTTTCGTGAGAATCCTCATCACAGGCGGTGCCGGCTTCATCGGCTCGCATCTCACCGACGCGCTGCTGCAGGCAGGCCACGATGTCACAATCATCGACGACCTCTCGACCGGCCGCATGGAGAACTTTGCCCACGTGCGGCGATTCCCCAATTTTCACTTCTGCATCGAGACCATCATGAACGAAGCGGTCATGGATCGTCTCGTCAGCGAGTGCGACATGATCTACCACCTGGCCTCCGCTGTCGGCGTCGAGCTGATCGTCAATCATCCAGTGGAAGTCATCGAGCGATGCATCCTCGGCACCGAGGTTGTGCTGAAGATCGCCAATCGTTACAAGCGCAAGGTTCTCATTACTTCCACTTCGGAGATTTACGGCAAGAACGACAAAGTGCCCTTTAGCGAAGAGGATGACCGCATCCTCGGGCCGACGACCAAGAGCCGCTGGAGCTACTCTTCATCGAAAGCCATCGATGAGTTCCTCGCCCTGGCCTACTTTAAAGAAAAGAAGCTGCCCGTTGTCATTGTTCGTTTGTTCAACACCATCGGGCCGCGGCAGACAGGCCAGTATGGCATGGTCGTGCCTCGATTTGTGACCCAGGCACTCCGCAACGAACCGCTTCGCGTTTATGGAGACGGCACCCAATCGCGCTGCTTCTGTTACGTCACCGACGTGGTGCGCGCCCTGACTCAGCTCATGGAGCACAATGCCGCAGTAGGGCAGATCTTCAACGTCGGGAACACCGAAGAGATTGCCATCCGTGACCTTGCTGAGCGTGCCAAGTCTCTTCTCGACAGTCAGTCGGAGATCGTCTTTGTACCCTACGAGGAGGCCTACGAGTCTGGGTTCGAAGACATGAAGCGGCGGGTGCCCGACATTTCCAAGATTCGCCGCTACATCGGTTGGGAGCCCACCGTCAAGCTCGATGAGATGTTACTAGCGATCGCGGATTACATCCGAGCCCAGATGGAGGGCAGGCCGAAAACGGTTCCCTTCGTGGCTGTGTAGTCCACGGGCATGTACCAGGCTGCCGCTTTTGCTTTGAGAAGTTCACTGGTATTCTCTGGGTAAGGAAGGTTCGCCCTGTCATCAATTCGGCGTACCTGATGCCGCAGCCAGGTATCTCTTTCAAATCCATTCTGTTGGAGTTGCCACAGGCCAGTTGATGCCCCAGAAAGATCAGGCCATCGTTCTCTCCGTTGTCATCCCCGTCTACAACGAACTCACTACAGTCCCTGCTCTCTTGGAACGCGTGGTGGCGGCACCCCTTGTCAAAGAGGTGATCGTTGTGGACGACGGTTCCGTAGACGGCACGAGTGAGTTCCTCCACAGCTACTCCAACCCACAGGTGAAAGTGCTGTTTCACCAGCAGAATCTTGGCAAAGGTGCGGCGATCCGGACGGCTCAGCCGCATGTGCGAGGTGAATATGTGGTGATCCAGGATGCGGATCTGGAATACCAGCCGGAGGAGTACCCGATCTTGCTCAAACCTCTTCGCGATGGCGGCGCCGATGTCGTCTACGGGTCGAGATTTTTGGGAATCCATCGAGTTTATCTTGTGTGGCACTACCTGGGCAATCGGTTCTTGACGGGGCTGACCAACCTGTTGTACAACACCAACCTCACCGACATGGAGTGCGGGTTCAAAGCCTTCCGCCGTGAAGTGTTTCAGGATCTGCGCCTTCGGTCAAAGGGATTCGAGATTGAACCTGAGCTTACGGCGAAAGTATTCAAGCGCGGACTTCGGGTTGTCGAGGTGCCCATCACCTACTACGGTCGTGACTACCGTGAAGGCAAGAAGATCACCTGGTTGGATGCTTTTCCGGCGATATGGGCGCTTGTGAAGTACAGGTTCGTCGA
>CAZGRP010000177.1:0-1764 GCA_964527995.1 uncultured Cytophagia bacterium
CATCCATCACGCTGTTCCGCCTCCCACGAAAAAGTCGATGGTGCGGCGGAGGCCTTCTTCGAAATCGATGCCTGGCTCGTACCCGAGAAACTGGCGCGCCTTGCCGATGTTGGCCAGCGAGTGCTTCACGTCGCCCGGGCGCGGGTCGGCATAGGTGGGCTGCACGTCCTTGCCCAGAATGTTGTTGATCTGGCGCACCAGCTCATTGATGGTGACGCGCTTGCCGTAGGCGATGTTGAACACCTCGCCCGACAGCTCCTCCAACCCCTTGCCGCACGCCAGCAGGTTGGCCTCCACCACATTGTCCACATAGGTGAAGTCGCGCGACTGCTCGCCGTCGCCGTACACCACCGGCGACTGGTCGCCGGCAATCAGCGTGATGAATTTCGGGATGACCGCCGAGTACTGGGATGCCGGGTCCTGCCGGGGCCCGAAGACGTTGAAGTAGCGCAGCGCCACCGTCTCCAGACCGTACAGCCGGGTAAAGACCTGGCAGTATTTTTCGCCGGCCAGCTTGGACACCGCATAGGGGGAAAGCGGCTTGGGAAGCATGTCCTCGGTCTTGGGCAAGACCTCCAGATCGCCGTAGATGGAAGAAGACGAGGCGTAGACGATGCGCTGCACGCCGGCGTCTTTGGCCGCATTGAGAATGTTGAGGGTGCCCACCACGTTCACCTCGTTGGAGGTCAGTGGGTCTTTGACCGAACGGGGCACCGAAGGCAGGGCCGCCTGGTGCAGGACGAAATCGACCCCCTCCACCGCCTCGCGCACGATATGGTAGGAGCGGATGTCGCCTTCGACCACCTCCAGCTCGCCGCGCCTCTTCTTGCGCGCCTGTCCGCCCTCCTGGCCCTGCCCGAATCGCGTCAACTCGGCCACGGTTTCGCGCTTGCCGGTGGAGAAGTTGTCGAGAATACGAACGCGCTCTCCGCGTTCGAGAAGCTTGACAACGATGTTGGAACCGATGAAGCCGGCCCCGCCTGTTACGAGGTAGAGCACTGTTCTTGGGTATCGGGTAGTGGGTATCAGAGATCAGGAACCACAGAGGCACGGGGAGCACAAAGGGCCCGGATTAACCACAGAGACACAAAGCGCACAAAGTGGAATGACAGGGGTTCCACTCTCCTCCCTGGCTCAAAGAAATGGTTCGTTGCTTCCCCTCGTGCCTTGTGGTAGACATTGCCGCCTTGCTGTCGCTGTCACGCCCGCTGGCGGTAGAGCTGGCGTTCGACCACCTGGACCATCTTTTCGGTGTCCAGGCTCCCCCCCAGAAATTCGTTGACGATGGGGGCGTGTTGTTTGGGGTCTTGAACCACGTCGTTGTAGTTGACGTAAAGCACTTCGATGTTCGGTTGTTGGGCCAGCCACTCTCCGATCTGCTTGAGGTGCTTCTCGAAAAGCTTGGCCATTTCCTCATCGCCCACTTTTGCGCCTGGCTCGCCGCGGTGTTCCAGCATGCGCCGCTGCGAAGCCAGCACCTCCGGCATCTTGCGGCGCATGAAGATGACCTTGTAGTGGTACTCCTTGGGGAGGTGGTAGAGCAGCATCGACACCATTTTCACGGCTTTGCCGCGGCAATCGGGCACCCAGCTCGAATCCTCCTCGATTTTCTTGACGCGCTCGTATTCGTAGTAGCCGCGCGGGTTGTCGTCGTCGGCCTTGCGAATGCCGTCGGTGACCAGTTCCAGGCCGCCGGCTTCGAGCATGCGCATCATCATCGAGGTGCCTGAGCGCGGCAGGCCGGAGACGATGATGATGGGTTGG
>CAZGRP010000178.1:0-1725 GCA_964527995.1 uncultured Cytophagia bacterium
CCTGACCTCTGGGGCTTCGATACCATGGTCCACGGCGTTGCGAACCATATGGACAAGGGGGTCCTTGAGGATGTCGACCATATTACGGTCGATCTCCGTCTCCTCCCCTTCAATACGAAACTCAACAAGCTTGCCACCCTTGTGCGAAAGATCCCGAACCAGACGCGCCATCTTCTGAAACGTGCCTTTGAGCGGAACCATGCGCATCGACATGCTCAGGTCCTGCAACTCGCGGACGATCTTCCCGGCGTGGGCAACTTTGCGTGACAGCTCATAATGGCCGCCGTGCACCACGGTTTCGTCTTGCGCCACCATCGAGTGGGCAATGACAAGCTCACCGACCATCTCGATCAGCCGGTCCAAACGATCGGTGCGCACGCGCACCGACGACTTGCTCGCCTCGTCCCCCATCATCTTGCGTTGGGTTCGCAGGGCCTTGGCGACATCCGGCAGGCTGGCGGTCTCGGAGCGCACCATGGCTATGCCGATCCGCTCGTTCCCCTTCGACCTGGCGACCGCTTCAACTCGATCACGCTCGGCCTTGCCTTCGGCGACAAGGAGGTTGCCCAGCCGGGGTGGCAGGAATGAGCCATCGTCGGCCGACACGCCGGCCGCCTCGGGGTCCTCCAGAATCTGCTTCAGCTCCTCGTATCCGTCAGGCAGACCAACCGGCTCACCCGCGAGCGCCTTCTTGACCCCATGGACGAGTTCCTTGAGCATATCGACCGAACGCAGCGCCAGATCCGCGTAGCCGCCCGTACAGCGGATCTCGCCATCCCGGATGCGGGTTAGCAGTGACTCGGCCCGATGGGCAAACTCGGAGACGCTGGAGAGACCCAGAAAGGCAGAGGTTCCCTTGATCGTGTGGAAGGCACGAAAGACGGTATTTACAGATTCGGTGTCTGCGGGCTCTGCCTCCAGGGTCAGCAGGGCTGCTTCAGCTGCCTCAATATAGTCGATGCTCTCAGTAACAAATTCACCCAGCAGGTCCAGGTCGGCGTCGCTCGGCAACACGATAGCGCGGTCTCCGCCGCAATCGGTTTCCGCCGAGGCAGTGGCTTGTTCAGGCACGTCAGCTTCGCTGTTCGCCGTCTCCTTCGGAGAGGGATGGCCATGCGCCACATTCCCGTTTATGGCTGGATGATTCTCCTGGGCGGCGCTGGTCGCAGGCGTCGTCGTCCTCGCTTCCCCTTCGGATTGTTGTTCATTGTCGATCTCATCCATGGCCGCCTGGATCAACTTACCTGCCTCGACAAGCACACTGTCTGTATCAATATCCTGATGGCTGACGGCGTTGGTGATTCGTTCCGCCGCCCTCTGAAGAAGATTGGCTGCCGCAGAGGCAGCAGGTTGTTTGCCGGCAAGCTTCTCTAAAGCTCGTGCAACTCGTGCCAGCGCGGGCACGTCGCTGGGTTCAAGTTGAATCAGCCAGGAGGCTGCATCGTCGAGCGTCAGGCTGTCGGCGTCCTCATCAGGTGGGGCCTGATCAGGTGCGCTTCCGCTCTCGGGACTCCCTCCACCGCCTTGCTGAACTCCACTTAAGGCCTCCAACATCGTGTCGACGGCTCTTCGAATGAAGGCGTCGCGGTCTTCCTTTTTCTTCCGTGACCCGAGATATACTTGCGCCGCCTCCAGGGCAGCGGCAACCGCATCCAACATCGTCTGATGTTTCCGGCCGTGATCTCGAACGTTTGCCTCGAGACCGGCGGCGGCCAGGTTCAGGAG
>CAZGRP010000179.1:0-1688 GCA_964527995.1 uncultured Cytophagia bacterium
GTGGCGTCGGAGGTCGAGCTCCGCATGTTGGTGAGCTTCTTTTCCCGGGTGATATTCACTTCCAGGTCACCGTTGCGATTGCGTTCTCCGATGATCATGCCGCCATACACTTCTGTGCCGACTTCGACAAACAGCTCGCCGCGGTCTACCATGCCCAAGCTTGCATAGGCCGTAACCCTGCCGGCCCGGTCTGCCACCAACGCACCGCTGGCTCGCTGTGGAATCGGGCCGCACCACGGCTCGTACCCCTCGAACAGGGTATTCATCACGCCGGCACCCTTGGTGTCGGTCAGGAACTGGCTGCGGAAGCCGATCAGGCCGCGGGCCGGAATCAAGAATTCCAAGTTCACGCGACCGCTGCCGGTGTTGCTGAGGTTGGCCATTCGGCCTTTTCTTGCCGCCAGTCGCTCTGTCAGAATGCCGACAAACTCCTCGGGGACGTCGATGAAGAGGCGTTCGACCGGCTCGTGCAGCTTGCCATCGACCTCCTTCGTGATCACGCGCGGCTTGGAGACCATGAACTCGTACCCTTCGCGGCGCAGTGTTTCAATCAGCACCGCCATCTGTAGTTCGCCGCGACCGCAAACTTCAAAGGCATCGGCCCGCTCCAGAGGCTTGACCCGCAGTGCCACATTACTCAAGGTCTCCTTTGTCAATCGCGCCCGCAGGTGGCGGGAGGTCAGGTACTTCCCCTCTCTGCCGGCAAAGGGACCGTTGTTGACGTAGAAAATCATCGAAACCGTCGGTTCTTCTACCTGGATGCCGGGCAGCGGCCTGGGGTCTTCGAGCGAAGAGATCGTGTCGCCGATGGAGACGTTCTCGATCCCGGCCACAGCGACGATGTCACCGGCTTCAACCTTCTCCACCTTTTCTTTTCTCAAACCCAGAAAAGTGTACAGCGCCGAGAACCCAACGCCGGGGACGACTCGATCCTTACTGCAAAGCGTGTAGCTCTTGTTCATCTCCAGCACGCCGTTGGCCAGCCTGCCCATGGCGATCTGACCAACGTAGGGATCATAATCGAGGTTGGTGACAAGGAACTGCGGCACCTCATCGTCGTCGGCCAGGGGAGCAGGGATCTCGGAGAGGATCGTCTCAAACAGCGGCCGGAGATCGCTCGAGTCGTCGTCCAGGTCCCGGTGGGCCACACCGAGCTTCGCATTGGTGTAGAGAATGGGGAACTCGATCTGTTCATCATTGGCACCGAGATCGATGAAAAGGCCATACACCTCGTCCACGACTTCCGCGATGCGGGCGTCGGAACGGTCGATCTTGTTGATCACCAGGATGACAGGGATGCGCCTGGCGAGCGCCTTTTTCAGGACGAAGCGGGTTTGCGGCAGCGGGCCTTCGCTGGCGTCGACGAGGAGGATGGCACCATCGACAAGATTGAGGCTCCTCTCCACCTCTCCGCCAAAATCGGAATGCCCGGGTGTGTCGACGATGTTGACCTTCACGCCGTTGTACCAGATGGCCGTATTCTTGGCCATGATCGTGATGCCGCGCTCTCTCTCGAGATCCATCGAGTCCATGACGCGGTCTTCGACCTCTTGATTCTCCCTGAAAATGCCACTCTGCTTCAGCATGGCGTCGACGAGGGTTGTCTTGCCGTGATCGACGTGGGCAATAATTGCTATGTTCCGGAGGTTCTGTTTTCGCATTATTCCTCGCGCTACGTAAACCTGCCC
>CAZGRP010000180.1:0-1664 GCA_964527995.1 uncultured Cytophagia bacterium
TTTTCTCTACGTTCTCCTACGCACTTTCGTCAATCGCAGGCAGCTCGGTTTCGTGCTTGGCTCGCGTACGGCTGTTCGTCTCTCTGATTACGATGCACCGGAGCCGGACATTCTGTTCGTTGCAGCAGATCGCGCTGAAATCATCCATGAGAACTTCATCGCCGGCGCTCCAGACCTCGCTGTGGAAATCGTTTCACCGAGCTCCCGGGATCTGGACCTCGGTCCGAAGCGTGATCTCTACCGCAAGGCTGGAGTGCGTGAGTACTGGCTTGTAGATCCTTACCGGCAGAGGATTCAGTTTCTGGCAAATCGCCGAAATCGCTGGCGTGCACTTCCGGTAGGCAAGAAGAACGTTCTTCGCTCTGAGGTGCTGCCTGGCTTCTGGCTGCGCACCGACTGGCTGTTCACCGACCCACTTCCGGATGTTCTGGAAGCCGCCACCACGATCCTCGAAATCTCCAACCCCACCTGAGGTGCCGCCGCATGTTTGTCGGCCACTACGCCGCAAGTCTTGCACTCAAGCGGGTGGAAAAACGGGCATCGCTGGGGATGCTGTTCCTGGCTGTGCAGTTTGTAGATATCCTTTTCTTTTTATTTGTTCTGCTGGGCATCGAGCGGCTGAACGTCGTGGAAAACTATACTGCCTCGACCCATTTCGAGCTCGTCTTCATGCCCTATACTCACAGTCTGGTTGCTTCCTTCGTGTGGGCCGCCGTCGTGTATGTCCTCTTTCGATTCCTGGGATCAACAGGGGCGGGTCATCGAAACAGGGTGGCGATGGTGATGGCGCTGGCTGTTCTCTCCCACTGGTTCTTCGATTTGATCGTCCATACGCCGGACCTGCCGCTCTTCGGTGGCAGCTCAACCAAAGTCGGTCTGGGGCTGTGGAATCACCCGGTCGCCACCTACCTGCTCGAGGCCGGCCTGCTGCTGGTTGGCTTGTGGCTCTACCTGCGAGGGACACACGGCGCGACCTATCCCGGAAAGTACGGTATGGTGGTGTTTGCCGGAGTTCTGCTGATTGTCAATGGGGTGAACTTATTTGGACCCCCGTTTGGCAGCAGTGTGCTGTCGCTCGCCATCTCCGCGCTACTGTTCTACCTGATCTTCGCTGGTGTGGCGTTCTGGCTGGAAGGTAAGCGCACGTAAAGGGGCCGTACAGCATTCGTATCAACGACCAGTGGAGAATCTGTTTCGAGTGGCGTAACTTGGCGCTCGACATTCGGTGGCTTGCCTGGGCCTGGAGACCGCTGAACGACGATCTAAGCGGGTATCAGACCCCCCGTCCTTAGCAAGGCGCTCGACCTCGGGCGCGGCCAGTCTGACGAGACGCTGGCCGATGGTGTTGACTTTCGAGGATTGGGGGCATATATTGAAGGTGGTGATATGCCTTTGCAGGCGTGGGTCCCATTGCGGAGAGGCCAGAATGAAAAGCGTAAAACTTGAGGTTCAATCGATGCTGATGGAACTGCCTAATGACTGCACGCTGGAGGACCTCCGATATCATTTGTATGTGATGGAAAAGGTCCGGCGAGGTATCCAAAGAGCAGGGTCGGAGGGGACGATTCCAGAAGAAGAAGTCGAAAAGCGTTTGAGCAGATGGACTTTAGAGTAGACTGGTCCCCGGAAGCGGTTGAGGACGTTGAAGCAGTTGCCGCTTTCAT
>CAZGRP010000181.1:0-1527 GCA_964527995.1 uncultured Cytophagia bacterium
AAGTGAAAAGTGCACAACGCAAAATGGGGAAAAGAGCTTCGTGAGTGCGGGCGCCGAGGGGTTCGCTGCGATCGAGCAAGGAGACTGAAGGAATGCGTATGACAAGACCGAGGCGTTGGAAACAGGCGGGGATATCGATTCTGTGGACCCTGGTGCTGGCGTGTCCGGTGCTGGCCCAGGAGGTCGGTCCGGCGCGCGGGGCTCTGGTCATCGCCGGCGGCGGCAATTTGGACTCGAGCATCATCCAGCGGTTCCTCGAGCTGGCGGGCGGCCCGGATGCGCCGATCGTGGTGATCCCAACCGCCGGTGTGCGGAACCACTACGACGCCTACTGGCCCGGGCTGAGGCCGTTTCGCGAAGCCGGCGCGAAGCACCTGACGGTCCTGCACACCCGGGATCGCAAGGTTGCCGACTCCGACGAGTTCGTCCGCCCGATTCAGGAAGCACGGGGCGTCTGGTTCACCGGCGGCCGGCAGTGGCGGCTGGCCGATGCCTACCTTCATACCAAAGTGCAGCAAGCCCTGTGGGATCTACTAAACCGCGGCGGAGTCATCGGTGGGTCCTCGGCCGGCGCCACCATCCAGGGCTCCTTTCTGGTGCGCGGCGACACCAAGACCAACATGATCATGATGGGGGATCATCAGGAGGGCATGGGTTTCCTGCGCAACAGCGCCATCGATCAACACCTGCTGAAGCGCAACCGCCAGTTCGATTTGATCCAGGTGATCCAAACGCATCCCAAGCTGCTGGGGATCGGCCTGGATGAAAACACCGCCATCGTCGTGCAAGGGGATCAGTTCGAGGTGATCGGCCGGAGCTACGTGGCCATCTACGACCACAACCGCATGCTCGACTCCGGTGGCCGATTCTACTTTCTCGCCCCGGGGGACCGCTACAATCTGAAAACGCGGCAACCGTTCCGGCCCGCCGTCACCCGCCAACCGCTCGAGCGGGTGGTCGAAAAAGCGTGGCCGCAGTAGCGGTGGGACGAATTGTCCCGGATGGAGAGTTTCCTTGGTCAAGAAACACCCGAAGCCAGGCAGATACCTCTACTTTCGTCTCGGTGTTTGTTCCTTCGCGTCCGGAACCTCGATCCTGTCCCTTCCTAAGAGCCCCCGGTTGATCACGATGACCGAGTCGCGAACAGTGAACTCTCCGAATTCGGTGGCCACGCCAGCGCCTGTCGGCCAATGCTATCGGGCAGAATGGCCGGGCTGTCGCGAAACGCAAACGTGACGCTGCCATCGGCATCCAGTTTCGCCATCCTCAGGCTATCCTGTCCTGGCAACGGCAACGTCATGATCTGCACCGACACCGGAAAGCTGTCTACAGCAACAACGCCGCCCGCCCTACCGGACCCCAAGTTCCCACTCAGCGAACGATCCAACAAGAAGTGCGTTGTGAGTCGCACCTCTCCCCCGAGTCTACCATGCGTGCCGCCAGATCAGAACCGCAACGCAAAGAGTCCTGCTCCAATCGAATTCCCAGCGGATGAAAGTGACCAGCGGATTCCACCTCTGAAGAGCC